>CACCZQ010000035.1 GCA_902550485.1 uncultured Prochlorococcus sp. | reverse complement strand
ATTAAATACACATTTTTATTTAATAGACCTCCTAAAATTTTGACTAGATTTGGATGAGCACTATTTGGCCCCATTATGAAAACCTTATAATTTTCATGATCTGGCGTATTCTCAAAATAATTTTTTAAAATTTTACTTATGTCTTTTTCTATTATTTTTAAATCTAAATTACTTATTTCTAAATAATCTTTTTTATTAGAAATACTTCCAGTGAAATTGTGTGGATATTCTCGAATAGAAGAAATTCTCTCTATTAGCAGTGGTCCATTTGTATCTATAAGAGTTAGAAAAGTAGCTTCATTTCTAAAATCTAAAAGCAAAATATATTCTCTAAGTTTTAAATCTAATTGTTCCTTATATAAAAGTCTTACATTACTAATACAATTATAATCAAGTAATTTAAGATCTAAACCTGCAAGCTTGAGAGTATCTGAAATAAGATTAGTAAGTTTTTTTGGAATTGCTATTAAAATAAATTCTTTTTTTAATTTATTTGACTGTTTTATTGATGTTTCGACTAGATCAAAATCTAGTTGACTTATGGGAATTGGCAATTGTTGATTTGATGGACTCATTATAAATTGGATTGCTTGTGTTTTTGTAAGATCATTTGGTACATAAATATTTTTTATAAAAATAGATTCTGAATTTAAAACTACACAAGCAGATTTTGTATTTATGTTTTCTTCATCCATTAATTGCAAAAGAGATTTAGACATCTTTTCAGGATCATTTGGTACGCCTTTACTAGTGGCTTCAATTGGTAACGTTATGTTCCTGAATGCTCTAAAACTTATTCTTTTGTTTACTAATTTAGCCTCAACTAATTTTAGATTTTGATCACTAAACTCAAGAATTACGCAACGTTTAGATATCTGCTTTTTTATCTTTTTAAAGAATAGAAAAATGTCATTAATATTTAAATTTAATTTTGAATTTTCCATAATTTTAAGCCTTACAAAAAACTCTAGGTCTACAGAATATTATCCGAATAAATGGGTAATAGGAAAATTTTTTATCTGGTTTTGCATATAAAATATATACACCAGGATTTGAATTTTTATTCCCAGATATTAATTCCTTAAGTTCACTTTCAACAATAGATGTACTGGATACGCAAAATTGATATGTTCTTGATGGAAATTCAACTGGTTTATGAGGTATATTCCATATTGTTTTTGGGAATTTAGGCAAATAGCTACAGCTCATTTTATTTATTTCTTCTTTGGAATAAGATGGCTGTGAGATTATGTTTGCCCATTCTTCCATTCTTTTTTTAACAAAATAAATTTCCGTTTGATAGTCATTTCTCTTTAAATTATAATTATTTGATCTTAAAAGTTTGTTTAATAATGATGAAGTAGATGCGATAATTAAACCAAAAGAAACAAGAAATATCAAACTAAATACTAATTCAGTTAAAGCTATACCTTTATTTGCAGTTATTTTATTCTTGAATTCTGAATCATTCATAATATAAATTTATTTATAAATTGTTTTTAAATCATTTTCTAATTTTGAGAAATCTGATTCGTTAAAGCCCAGCTGTTTAAGATATATCTTTTCTTCATTTGTTATCGAATATTTATTTTTATAGTTAAGTTTTGTATTAGCTATTTGAACAGAGGTAAGTAAAGCTGTTGTAATTACAGATAAAATTAGAAGTCCATAAATATTTGAAATCATCTAAAAAGAGCTTTCAATTTCAAATTTACAATAGCTACTAGTAGCAGTTTTACAAGAAAAAAAAGTAGGTATTGATTCATAAAGTTTATTATTTATGAAAACTAATCTATAGTTGCCATCACTTAAAGCACATGAATTTATAAATTTATAGTGTAACGATTTAGTTTTTGATGCTATTTTAAATCTGTTTAAATATTCTTTAGGATTTCCTTTCTTTTCGCGAATTTTTCCTAAAATCTTAGAGCAAATATTATTGTCGTTTAAATCATTAAAACTATTTTCATTATTTAATTGATTTATTAATAAAAAAAACTCTTTATCTATTTTTTGATTATTTGAATTGTTGTAATTAGTTGATAATAATAGAGAATTGTTGTACATAAGGCTGTAATTATTAACAAACTGATTAAATATATGAATA
>CACCZQ010000034.1 GCA_902550485.1 uncultured Prochlorococcus sp. | reverse complement strand
TGCCCGTCTAAAAAAGACTTTAATTTTGCTGAAATAATTAAATTACAAAGAAATACAACAATGATTTTCTTATTTTAGAACCTTTTTGAGATATTTTGCTGTATGACTTGTAGGATTTTTAGCTACATCCTCTGGAATTCCTTCCGCAATAATTTCTCCTCCTTTATCCCCTCCATCAGGTCCTAAATCGATTATCCAATCTGAACATCTAATAACATCTAAATTATGTTCAATAACAATTACTGAATTACCTTTATCTACCAAACGTTGTATCACATCCATTAATTTATGAACATCATAAAAACTTAAACCTGTAGTCGGTTCATCAATCAAATATAAAGTTTTTCCAGTAGCCCTTTTTGATAGTTCCGTAGCTAACTTAACTCTTTGAGCCTCCCCACCAGATAATGTAGGAGCTGGTTGGCCTAATTTGACATATCCTAATCCGACATCCACCAATGTAGATAATCTATCAGCAGCTTGAGGTATAGCAGAGAAAGTTTCTGCAGCTTGTTCCACAGTCATCTCTAAAACATCGGATATATTAAAACCTTTATATTTAACTTGAAGAGTTTCCCTGTTAAAGCGAGCTCCTTTACATACCTCACATTGAACATACACATCAGGTAAAAAATTCATTTCAATAACATTAACTCCCTGGCCTTTACAGGCTTCGCATCTTCCACCTTTCACGTTAAAGCTAAATTGACCAGCCTGATAACCTCTTGCTTTTGCTTCTACTGTGGCAGTAAATATCTGCCTTATAGGATCAAAAGCACCGGTATATGTAGCAGGATTTGATCTTGGAGTTCTTCCTATTGGAGATTGATCAATAACAATAACTTTATCAATTGCCTTTATACCCTTTAACTCTTTTACACCTTGAGGAAAAGGCACTTTTAATCCCAGAGAATGACACAATGCTGGATGAAGTAATTCGTTTATCAAAGTGCTCTTCCCACTTCCACTCACACCAGTTACAGAAACTAATCTTCCTAAAGGAAATTCCACAGAAATATTTTTTAAATTATTTTTAGAACAATTACTTAAAATTAAACTTTTTTTTACGGATGATCTACGTTCTTTTGGAGTAGGAATCGACTTCCTGCCACTAAGATAAGCTCCAGTTAATGACTTTTCTGAATTTAAGACATCTTGATAGGATCCTTTAGCAATGATTTCCCCGCCATAAACACCTGCACCTGGACCAATATCTACTAAATAATCTGCAGATTTCATAGTATCTTCATCATGCTCAACCACAACCAAAGTATTTCCCAAGTCTCTTAGGCTTTTTAATGTTTCTAATAATCTGTCATTGTCTCTCTGATGCAAACCAATACTTGGTTCATCTAGTACATATAAAACACCAGTAAGGCCTGCACCTATTTGTGTAGCCAATCTAATACGCTGAGCCTCACCACCAGACAACGTCATAGCTGGCCTATCTAAAGTCAAATAATCTAAACCTACATTAATTAAAAACTTCAAACGTAAACGAATCTCTTTTAAAACTAATTCACCTATCTGCTTTTGTTTTTCTGATAAAGATATATTTTCCTTCTTTGTCTTACCTAAACCCATGATGCGCTCTACATGGTTTAGGGTTTCTGAAACGCTTATAGAAGTTAAGTCAGTAATATTATATGGACCAAGTTTAACTGCCAACGCCTCAGGTCTTAATCTTTTTCCAGAACATGTCTTACAGGGCACTAATTCTAAGTATTTTTCTAATTTTTGTTTAACTGATTCTCCAGTAGCTTCACTTAATTGCCTTTCTAATATTGGTAAGATTCCCTCAAAAGGTCTTTCAAACCCACTAGAGGTTTTAAAGCGACTATCAGCTTGAATTAGTATTGGCTTATCTGATCCTAAAAGAAGAACTTTTTTTTGCAAATCACTTAAATCTTTCCAAGGAGTTTTTAATTCAAAACCATACGCTTGCCCTACAGAATATAGTAAAGAAAAATAATAAGTATTATCTTTTTCACTCCAAGGAGCTATTGCAGCATAAACGGGTAAGGTTGTATCTGGTATAACTCTATCAGCAGTAAATTTTTTTAAATAACCAATTCCATGACAATCTGGACAAGCCCCATATGGGCTATTAAAAGAAAATAATCTTGGTGAAAGTTCCTCTACAATAGAGCCATGAACAGGACAAGCATAATTTTCTGAGTATAGTTTCTCTCTCTCTAAGTTAGGA
>CACCZQ010000033.1 GCA_902550485.1 uncultured Prochlorococcus sp. | reverse complement strand
ACATCTGTTAATGAAATCTCTGAGGAGTCAAGGTTTTGAAAAGTAACATCTGCTGTTTTCATTACTGACTCAAATACCTCTCTTTTCTGATTCATCTCACCTGGATTATCAGCATTAAAAGCATATGTTTTGCGTGATAAATACATTTCTTGTAATTCATTTTCTTCCTCCCATGTTGAATTTTCTACAGCCAAATTAACATTTGAACTGTAACTTCCACTTGCATTAGAGAATACTCTTGCTGAAGCTTCTCTGATAGAGGTACCTTCTTTTTCTGCTTGATCTAGTGAATGTTTTCTTACAAAATTAGATTCCAATGGTTCATCAGCCTCAGCCGCTAATTTGACCGCCTGATCTATTAATGCCATTTGATTAATAAATAGATCTCTAAATACTCCTGAGCAGTTAACGACTACATCTATTCTTGGCCTACCTAATTCTTCTAAAGGGATTAATTCTAGTTTGTTAATTCTTCCAACAGAATCTGGTTTTGGTTTTACTCCAACAAACCATAAGATTTGTGCCAGTGACTCTCCATAAGTTTTGATATTATCAGTACCCCATAAAACACAAGCTATTGTTTCAGGCCAGGTCCCTTGCTCTTCCTTTTGCCTTTCAATTAATTTGTCAACAACAGACTTTGCTGCAGCTACTGCTGCTGTAGTTGGGATTGATTGAGGATCAAGTGCATGGATATTTTTTCCGCTGGGCAAAACACCTGGATTTCTTATGGGATCTCCACCTGGTCCAGGTAAAACATAATTTCCATCTAGTGCTTTAATGAGACTATCCATTTCTTTGTCTGCGCAGACCTGTTCCAGACAGAAAAGTAAGTAATCAAATAATTTATTTAATTCCTTCTGATTTACTTCATTAAATCCATTTAATCTGCAGATTCTTAGCCAAGGGGTAGGTAGATTTATCCCAAAAACTTTAAGTAAGTCGAAAAGTTTGGAAAGAAGTGATTTTTCTAAGTAAACTCTGCCATCAACAATTTTTAAAGAGTTAACCATCGCAAAAATCGACTCTCTTGCAGTTTTTATGATTTTTTCATTCAACTCTACAAATTTAAGTTCACCCTTATTATTACCATCATAAATTTGTTCAATAGTTAGACCCATGGATTCTGCGAGTAATCCAGGCAGAGATCTTAATCCCTCTTGTTCCCTCTCTAAAGATGCAATATTTACAAGTGTTGCAACTGCTTCTTCTGCAGTTGGAGCTTCTCCAATAGTATGAAGACCGCAAGGTAATAATCTACTTTCAATTTCCATCAACTGTTTATAGACATTACCTACAAAAAAATCTCTTTCATCTATTGAAAGTTCTTCTACGTCTTTTGAAGGTAGTTCTACATCTTTGTCAAGGTTACATTGTTTAGAAGTCTCAACTATTGCATTAACAATTTGAATACCTCTACTATTTTCCCTTAATTGCTGATAAGAACCAACGAGTTCACTTAGTTCTTTAAGTCCTTTGTAGAGTCCTGCATTTTCCGCTGGAGGAGTCAGATAACTAATAGTTGAAGCATATCCTCTTCTCTTCGCAATTGTTGCTTCAGAAGGATTATTTGCGGCATAGTAATACAAATTAGGCAATGATCCAATGAGGGAATCTGGATAGCAAGTTTCACTCATGCCCATCTGTTTCCCGGGCATAAATTCAAGTGAGCCGTGAGTTCCAAAATGAAGAACAGCATCAGCTCCCCAGATTTTTTCTACATACGTGTAATAAGCAGCAAAACCGTGATGAGGACTGGCACTTCTCGAATATAGTAATCTCATTGGATCACCTTCATAACCGAATGTAGGTTGAACTCCTATAAAAACATTCCCAAAATGTTTTCCATAGATAAGAAGATTTTGTCCGTCACTGTTTAGGTTACCAGGAGGTTTACCCCAATTCTCTTCAAGTCTTTGTGAATATGGTGTGAACTCTTCGTATTCTTTTACAGACATCTTATGAGCAATATTTAATTCTGGAGAGCCATCCATTGCTTCAGGGTTGTTAATTACTTTTTCCATTAATTCTTTTGAATTACTTGGAAGTTCATCTATTTGATATCCTTTCGATTTCATTTCAAGAAGCACTCTATAAATTGAACCAAAAACATTCAAATATGCTGCCGTACCAACATTTCCTTTGTCTGGAGGAAAGCTAAATACTGTAATAGCTAATTTTTTGTCCTTTCTTTGCTTAACCCTTAAAGTTGACCATTTTATTGCTCTTTCAGCTATTACATCAACTCGATCTTGGAGTGTATGAGCCTTTCCTGTAGCATCATCACGACCTGAGAGAATAATAGGTTCAATAGCACCATCAAGCTCTGGAATTGCAATTTGAAGTGCTACCTGAACTGGGTGTAAACCTAGATCACTATCTTCCCATTCTTGCGTTGTTTGGAAGACTAATGGAAGTGCAACCATATATGGTCTGTTTAGCCTTTTAAGAGCTTCAATTGCTCTAGGATGATCTTGTCTTGCTGGTCCACCAACTAGTGCAAATCCAGTTAGAGATACAATTCCGTCTACTATAGGCTGATCTTTATTTATTGAATCATAATAAAATTCATTAACTGGTTTAGAAAAATCTAGACCCCCACAGAAGATAGGAAGTACTCTTGCTCCTC
>CACCZQ010000032.1 GCA_902550485.1 uncultured Prochlorococcus sp. | reverse complement strand
CAGTCCTTTGCTAGCAAATTTAAAACTGATTCAATCAAATCGATATTAACCATTGACATTTCATCAATTATGAAAATATCAAGCTCTTTAAGTTTAAATTTCAACGCAAGAGATTTATTTTGAGAATTTAAAATCCATCTATGTAAAGTTTGAAATTCTATTTGGTCTAGAAATTTTCTAAAGGAAATATTTTTTTTATCATTAAGAGCTTCTTTTAAACGAGCTGTAGCTTTACCAGTTGGAGCAGACAAACCAATATTTAAAAAGTTATCCATTTGAAGGAGTTCTAGTATTAACTTTATTATTAATGTGGTTTTACCCGTACCTGGTCCTCCTTGAAGGAAAACTAAGTTTGAATATTTAAATATATTTTTAATTTGATCAATTTTATTATCATCTTTATAAATTATTGAGTTCATTAAATTATCGGTATCTATTTTTTTCAAAAATGAATAAATAACTCTTTCTATCTTTTTTGACCATTTTGATAAGGATAATTTTCTATTTACTAATACGAATGGAGAATGAAGGGAACCAATCAAACCTATATTGTTTAGAACATCTATATGTTTTTTGGGCCAGCCATCTTCTAATAATTCAAAGATTATTAAACTATTATCAACATCAATAATAGTTTCTCCATTTTTTTCAAACTCTAATAAAATTCTTATTACATCTTTTACGAAATTTCCATATTTTTTTTCACTAAATTTGAAAATAGCTAAGATTAAATTAAATATATGATCGTATTGGAACTTTTCAATATCTGCAGTAGTTTTATTCATTCTAAAAAAGGTTATCTAAATAATTAATTCTCTTTAAAGGTGCTTTGCTAATAAAAATACCTGGAGATATATCTTCAGACTTAGATTTTTCAAATAATTCAAAATCTGGCAATCCCTTTAAAAACAAATAAATATATCCTCCTAGATGTTTATGCGGTTGATAATTTTTAAGTCGCCACTTTAATAATCTATGCAATGCTAATAAATAAAGATGAGATTGCAATGGATAATGATGTTTAATCATTTCATTTCTCATGTTTTCATAGTTATAGTTTATTGGTAAACAATCACTATTATCACTACCAGAAATCAAATTACTTTTCCAATCAATTACCCACCATTTACTATCTTCTAATGTATTTCCTACAGGGAAAACACAATCAATACATCCTGAATGAAAGCCTTTATTCATAATTTGAAGATCATTTATTTTATTTGCATATTCTTCACCAAATTCATATTCCTGATCTAAAAAAAAGCAATTTGATATATCATTAGAATTAATATTTCTACCTTCATAAGATAGGGTTAAATCATATTTGAGTTCCTTAATTAAGTATTCATTTGGAATATCAACTAGTTTCTTATTTTGTAATTCTCTTCCTAAAGATATATTTATGATTCTTAAAATCGCATCTTTTACGTTAAAAGCCAAAGAAGTATCTATTTGATGAAAGTTCAATTCCTCAATAATTAAATCAATTAATTCTTGATTATTATCGTTTCTAAATTCAAATCTTTCTATTATTTTGTGCAGGCAAGTTCCAGCAATATTTCCTTTTGGAAATTCACTTAAAGGATTTGGATAAGAAAAATAGTTAGGATAATTCTTTGAATTCTTAAAATTTGAATCTTTGATAATTGATATATTATCTTCATAATCCCTATATTCATTAATGACTGCATCACTATTTTTATCTTTACGTATCCAAGAAGAATAACTTGAATAAGAAATAAATTGATTAGAATTAAATACATTAGATATTTTTTTATTTACGTTATAGATTTTCCAAAGATTATTATTCAATCGGTTGGTTTGGAACTTAGAAAAAATTTCTTTTATTTTCTCTTTTTCTATCCTGACTTCATAAGTAGACTTATAAATATTGATATTTTCCAAATTATTAAGTAAATCATTATTTAAAATATTATTTGTATCCTCTAAATCATTAAAAACAATAAGTTTATATTTGCTCCTTGTAAGTGCTACATAAATTAACCTCTCACTCTCTTTAAATAAATCTTCTTCTTCTATTAATTTAAATTTTTCAACCTTCGTGTAATTATTAGAAATATTAACGTATATATTTCTATCAATATTTGATTTCCAAAGAGGCCCTTTAATTTTATTTGACTTATTTGAAATAATTGAGAGATATGGACATAGGACTATTTCAAATTCGAGGCCCTTACTACTATGAATGGTAGAAAGATTTATTCCATTTTGAAGATTATAATCTTTAGTGAAAAAATCTTCTCCAGTAGAAATTCTTAAAATATGATCTAACTGATTTTTATACCAGTTGAAAACTATATTGAGATCAAAATCATTATTTATTAATTCTATTTCAACAATTTCTGAAAGTTGAAATAAATTTGAATTTAAATCTGAATCTTGAATAATCGAGGATGACTTGTAATCTATAAGTAGTTCATTAACAATATTTAAAAAACCTTTTTCTCTTAGTTCTTGGGACCAAGTAATGCATTTATTAATTAAAATTTCTAAATTATTACTAATTCCATGATCAAGTAGATCTTCTAATTTTATTTCTATAAACTTTGAAGTAGCAAGCAAAGTTATATTTTTTAATGACCTCGGATTTAATAAACATTCAACGAATAAAAATAGTAGAGAACTTGCTTCTGTATCAAAAATATTTTGTTTATTTTGAATTTTGGATGGGAGGTTAAACTGATTTAATTTTTTTTTA
>CACCZQ010000031.1 GCA_902550485.1 uncultured Prochlorococcus sp. | reverse complement strand
AGCCAATAGAAATAAAAACGACGAAATAAATAAGCTTTTCATCTACTCCCAACACTTTTGTGCATTTTTAATAATCCATTGTGCGAGAATCTTATCCTCCCCATTCAGCTACACATTCAGCTGAAGTAGCTACTACAGCTTTCCCAATAAGTGCACCGGAACAATCAGTTCCTATGTTATTTGTGACACTGTAAATTCTTCCTACTGCAATATATGGTTTGGAGGAAGTTATGCTTTCTTTTGCAGTTGCTTTTTTTGGTCTAGAGTCACTTTGAACCAAAGATGTTATGTGATGCTGAGCATCTACTCCACCCCTTCCAATATTTAAAGGAACGATACTTTGGTTAGCTTCTAGAATTACACTAGGTTTATATCTATTATCTTTATGGTTTCGATTAATTCTTTTTAATTTATCGAAATTGAATGCAGAAATTTTTCCAGTAGTATTTGTCCTTGATCTCTTTTTACTTAAAGAGAAAGTTGGGTAATCCTTATCTTCTAATTCAACAACATTTACTTTATCAACAGTATTTTTTTTATTACCTGCTTTGACAGAAAAATTTACTGATGAAAAAAATATTAATGGCATTAAAAAATACCAAGTATTTAAATTTTTTTTTCATAACAAACAAGAACATAAATTAAATATAGTTAATTTCAAAAAATAATTCCTCTTATCTGCATCAAATACCCATAATAAGAGAGTGCCCAAAAAGTGCCCATAATCTGAAATATTAGTCCGAACTAGACCCCAAAATTTCCTTCAAAGGTCATGTTATAGCAATAAGTCTCAATTATAGCCTTGTTGTTGCGGGTGCTTTGGGAGCACTAGGTTTTCAAGCTGTAGCAATATTTTTACTTGATTCCACGTGATTTGCCGGGGCAATTTAAGAAATATTTGACCACTATTTGACCAATTTCTGAAGGGGCTCAGCCATTGCTCTTTATATTTATGCAAGTAAGAAGCGTTTCAAAATTATTAAGAAATCCAGCGATTAATTATTGTCGTTTCATAAATATGACCAGACGCTTCAACTATTGGTTTTGTTTCTGGGTTAATAAAGATGTCGTAACAAGTATTTACTGGTCCTTGAAACATAACGGTCGCTCTTTTAGGGTCTTCTAATGATTTACCAATATAAAAGGTTTTTACTCCCATCTCTTTAAACATGGCTTGTTGTTCAGGAGCATTCATGTGAGCCGCATATTCCTCAAAAGTATTGCTTAATTTGAAATCTAAAACAGTTGTTTCAATTGACATAAATAATAAAACTTACTGCCCCTCATTGTAGATCGACTGTCAATATTATTCATTAGGCCATTGCATTTGCATAATTTCTTACCTCTGTTAATTTTAGTGGAATAGGATAAATTCAAATGCAAGATCAAAGAATTGAAAATATAGCAACTGTTGCAGTAAACATAACTAAGGTGCTGGTAATAATTTATCTAGGCTTCGTAGAAGTATTTAAAATGGGTAAATTAGTTAGAGAGAAGTTAGATACTGAATTTGATATTTCTCGAAAATGGGCTACACAAAATTATTCGATTCTTAAAAAAAGACTAGCGAAACAAAAAGTAGCGGGTGTTATAGAGAATTAGTTATTTATAAAATTTTTGCTATAAATTAATTGAGGCCAAACCTCGTCGGCACACTTTACGTTTGCTGCAAGACATAAATTGATTCTATATAGTTGCGAGTCGATTTAATAACCCTTTCAGTAGTTGGAATTTCTGGAAGGGTTTCTTGCTTAATCCTTAATTGCAATTTGCAAATAAAGAAGCGGTGCAGGTAGTAAGCGTTTCATTAACAATATAGAGCTACTGTTTGATCTAAATCTGCACAAGGTTCAATAGTAAATTCCAATAATTCTCTCCAAGGACTCCACTGTTTCCAAATAGTTTCTAAAGAATCAGCATCTACAACAGAGTAACCATTGCCATGTTGAGGTAAGAAAATCCAAGATTTAACTTCATAACCCTCAGGTCTATTTTGTGGTCCTCCTTTGTCGTACCATTCCTTTAGCATTTTCGCTCCCTTGTCTTGGGCATTTGCATCAGTAAATTTGTAAGAAATTAGAAACAACATCAATTAAAGACTTATTGCAACTCATCTTAGAGTGGCTTATTTAAAAGTGGTGCAACTAGTAAGCATCAATTTTTATTGTTAACTAATCCATAAATACATAAAAGAGGATTCACTATTAAAACGAACCAAAAAGGAGGAGGAGGGCCTCCATCAACAATTGTCCCGGCGTTAAAAGTATTGAATAGAGCTACTCCTAAAAAACAAAACATCAAAGCTAATTCACCTGATAAAACTTTTCTTAGAGAGGCTTTATCTTTGATAGAACTACAAATAATCAATAAGCAGCCAATTCCTAAATTACTAGCTGCTACAACATCTGCAGTTCCTCTAACAAGAAGTAATGTTTCACTTGAGGCATCGCCTGCAATAGTTTCCACTGAAAAGATGAGTATGGAAATAATTAACAATCCCAACAAAATATGCAGCGTTCCAGTAGTTTTTAAAATATTTTTTAACTTCATAAGAAGAGGAGCTTATTGATTATTATTGTAGATTGACTGTCAATAAAATTTGACCACTATCTAGCCAGAATTGGAGTGGTCATATTTTTACATTAAAAAACGCGAATATAGTCCCACTTCTAGCTGCACTTGCTTTGTCAATTGCTGTTAATGCAGATTATGGAAATTATGATGAATAGATTTTTCACATCTAGAGCAAGAAAAGAAATTGTCTAGTTAGTATATTTCATATGAAA
>CACCZQ010000030.1 GCA_902550485.1 uncultured Prochlorococcus sp. | reverse complement strand
TCAAATATTACATTTGCTTCTGATCCTGAAAATGAATTTAATCAAAAAATAAACAATACATTATCAAATCCAATTCAACATAGAAACTATTTAATTAAAACAAATTCAATCCCAAATTTAGTACCTCTTATGTCGGGGGAAATTAAAACTAAAAGTCAATTATTTAATACAAAAGGTTATGTCAAAATAAAAGGACCAAAAATCAACTTAACAGTTAAAGATGCAGATGCAAAGGATCTTCTCTTGAGCTTGGCTAATGTGGGTAACTATGGATTAGTATTTATCCCATCTTCAGACGAAGAGGGAGATAAAAACCTTGTCACTTTATCTCTAAAAAATGAATCTTATGAAAGGGCTATAAATAGTATTTTATTAGCTTCTTCTTTACAGGGAAAATTAGAAAATGGAATACTTATAATAGGTAAAAACGTACTAGATAAAAGTTTCGGGCCAAATATCTCAAAAGTTTATAGGTTAAATCAGGTTTCATCTGAATCCGCAGCAGAATATCTTGGGAGTCTTGGTGCATCAATTAATATTTTAAGTCTTAATAGTTCAATAAAATTGACAACTTCCAATAAAATTGCAACTCAACAAAATACGAAAGTATCAAAAATAGAGTCATATGGATCAAGCGAGGGGCCTCTTAAAGGTCTTATTGGGACTAGTGATTCTAGATTACAGACTATTACTTTAATAGGTGACCCAAAGCTAATCTCAATTGCTGATAAATATATTAAACAACTTGATCGTAGACAAAGACAAGTTGCTTTAGAAGTAAAAATTCTTGATATTACCCTTAAAGATAGGGAAGGTTATGATAATAGTAATTTTTTCAGAACAAAAAGTCTTTATATTGTTAATAGCAAAGGAATAGCAGACATCATTTATGGCAAAGATCTCTCAAATTTATCAGTATTAGGCACAAAAAATATTTCGAACATAAAAGACGGCGAATTTCTTAATTGGTTTAATTCAAGAATAGTATCAAGTAAAACAAATGTAGTGGCAAATCCAACTTTGATACTTAGTGAAAATAAAGACTCAATAAGTGGTGGGTCTTCATCTACCGCATCTGATCTGTCAACTGCAACAATTGGAAGACCATTTGCAAATGAATCATTTATTACTGTTGGTAATAAAGTTATAACTAACTATACCGTCACACAAAGTGAAGGTGGAGGGTCTCCCACATGTGAGGCAATATTTGGCACTGAAGGTATTACCTTTGGAGCGAAAGTACATAAAATTGATGATAATGGTTATGTCACTTTTAGTTTAAGTCCAGAATTAGCATCAGTGACTGACACGACATTAATACCAAATTGCGGTATTATAAAAACATTGAGTATTAGAAGATTAGATACTGGAGGAGTAAGAGTAAAGGATGGGCAAACTCTTATACTTTCTGGAGTTTTATCTAATACAGATACAAATAGAGAAACAAAGTTTCCTATCCTAGGATATATACCAATAATAGGAAATTTGTTTTCCAGTAAAAGCACGATTGCAGATAATTCTGAATTAGTAATAATGGTTTCACCTAAAATTATCAATGATGAAACTATTTAAAATTAGTGAAAAATATATGCAAAATCTTTGTACAAATTCTATTAATATAGTTATTGAATATGCCAAGTCATATCATAAGATTAATAAATATTTAGGGAGTTAGATTGACTTATCTAAATTTACTTAATAGTAGGAATGGCGAAGATGAAAGTAATGAAATTCTTTTATCTTATATCCAAGAACGTAATAAGGGAATATTGATTGGATCTGGATTTTTAACGCTATCGTTTTTGATCTTATTATCAATAATTATAAAAGGATTTTTCCTTGATTATAGAAAAAGGATTTATTTAAATGATGTAATTACTTATGATGAAACAGTACTCAAAATTCAATATCTCAAAAAAGAATTTAAAAATATAGAGAAGGATAATGACAAAATAAGAAATTCCATATTAGCACTGAGATCAAATTTAAACATAATGAATGAACTAAAAAAAATAATACCAAGAGATCTTTATCTCGAAAGCTTGAATATATTAGATGATAAAGTTATTTTTGATGGAAATGTAAAAAATAGTATGGGTGTCAAAATAATAAATGCATTTATTTTAGAGTTAATAAAATCCCCTTTATTTGTTGATGATTCCGTGAAACTTAGAGATATAAAGTATGTAGATTCCACAGATACTTTTAATTTTTTAATAAATGCAATATTTACTAAAGATATGACAAATTTAAATTTAGAGAATTTGGAAGATAGAAATAAAAAAGGATTTTATCAAAAACTATTTCTTATGAAAGAAAATAGGCTTATTGAGAAAAAATAAAGTTCCCTATGAAGATAATAAAAGAATTGAAACTTACTCCAAAACTAGCTTCTGCTATTGTGCCTATATTACTTGGAGTTATATCCTCATCTACTTTATTATTTTTAAGTTTATTTCCTGTAAATAATAAAGTTAAAGATATATCTGAAGAATTAGAAGAGTACAGAACAAAGTCATCTGAATTAGATTTAATATTAAATGATTATAAAAAGGCAAAATTTGAACTTAGGGAAGCATATCAAACACAATATAATTTAATAAACATAATTGCTGGAAATACCGACTTAAAAACATTTTTTGCAAAGATAAATTCTTTAGCACTTGATACTTCTATCAAAATAGAAAAAATCCAACCAATTAAAATAATTAATTTTCAGAACAAAAACCAAGATCAAGAAAACAACGATACTTATGATGAGGAAGATATATCAAATACTAATGACCCTTTAATTACCCCAGCTACTTTTAAACAAATTACAAGAATTGAATTAACTGGCAGTTATGATAATATGATTGACTTTTTACAAAGAATTGAA
>CACCZQ010000029.1 GCA_902550485.1 uncultured Prochlorococcus sp. | reverse complement strand
CTTTTTTAATTGGAGAATTTATAAATTAAAATATTCGAAATTATACAAATTTTATATTGGTTTCTAAATCATTGATATTTTATAATGCAAAAAATGATATTACAAATTAAATAAACTCCTTTTGAAACTTTCAAATCAATTACTAATTAAAAAAACTTTCAATAAAATAATTACTCCCTGGTATTCAATACCCTTAATAGATAGATGGTTATTAGGTCAAATCATACCTCCTATGGTATTTGCGATTTCTGCTTTTACTGTTATTTCATTATCTGTTGGGGTAATGTTCGATCTCATAAGAAAAATTGTCGAATTTGGTTTACCTATATTCGTAGCCTTAAAAGTTCTTTTTTTTAGTTTGCCAAGCTTTTTAGTTTTATCATTCCCAATGGCAGTTTTACTTTCTACATTATTGGCCTATGGGAAATTATCAAGCAATTCGGAATTATTAGCGTTGAAATCTTTAGGAATAAAAACCTCCAGAATCATTTCTCCAGCAATTGCTCTTTCAATATTTATGACGGGTTTAACTTTCTATTTCAATGATAATTTAGTCCCAGCAAGTAACAAGTTGGCAGAGTCAACATTAAGAGCAGGAATTGGTAGTTCATTTAATAGTGAAACAGGAAAAGATAACATTATGTTTTCAAGATATGGCTCTAGAATTGATCCCTCGACTAATAAACCAACAAAAAATAACAACTACCTTACCCATATATTTTATGCATCATTGTTTGATAATAATATTATGGAAGGAGTTACTGTTTTAGATTTCTCTAGAGAAGATCTACAACAAATCTTAAAAGCGGAAAGTGCAACATTCGATAAAAAAAATTCTTCTTGGAATTTTATAAATGGAAGCATGGTAACTATTAATCGAAATGGTCAAACAGCAAATATTCAATTTAAACAATACATTTACCCATTTGTAGAAGGCCCCTTGGAATTAGCAAAAGTGCCAAAAGATGCTAATGAAATGACTTTAAAGCAGGCTATAAAAGCAGAAAAGATTTATAAAAAAACTGGAAACTTAAAGGAGTTAAGAAGAATCAAAGTCCGTATTCAAGAAAAATTTACTCTACCTTTTGCATGCTTGGTCTTTGGTTTAATAGGAAGCAGCTTAGGATCTAAATCTAATTTAAGATCTTCAAAGAGTCAGGGATTTGGATTAAGCGTAATTCTTATATTAATTTATTATGTAATGTCATTTATATTTAGTTCATTTGGAGTTAAAGGGATCCTACCTCCTATTTTAGCTGCCTGGTTACCTGTCTTAATTTCACTGTCAGGTGGAATTTATTTATTAAGAAAATCCAGTTCTTTTTAAGATTTTAGTCAAATAAAAATATAAGTATTAACAAAATTTTTTGCAAATCTTGAGTTTTTAGATCCTTAAATCCCATTGATTTTTTGATAACCATACCAATCGGGATAATTGTTTTCTTCAATAAAATTATTATCTGGAGTTAATTCTATTTCCCATTTACCTATTTTTTTTATTAGTTCACAATCATCACAACTTAATAACATTTCTATAGAAGCAATATCATCTTTATGCTTCTTTTTGCAGCCGATAAGCCATTTTGTTTTTGCTATTTTTTTTGCTTCTAATTTAGTTGAGGCTGTAACCAATCCAAACTCATGTTTTTCCTGCATAGAATTTGGATTATATCCTCCAATATTGACAAACCATAAATTTTTTTTGGCCTTATTTTCTTTAACAAATTTTTTTTTATCTATTTTATCCTTTTCTAAATTTATTAAATTAATCTTATAGCCATCTATATATCTTATTTTTTTATAGCTATCAATATGCAAACCTTTTGGAGATCCAAACCAATCCTTTCTTAAAGTATTGTAAGTATCCTCAATGCTAGACCCAATAACCCATCGTACATCATGTAGCTCAATGTTAGCTTTTTTTGCTCTTCCTCCAAGCACTATCAAATAAAGAAAATTATTTTCTAATTGTTTCACTTTTAATAAATAAAATTTATTATTTATACAGTTATATTATGTTATCAAAAATCGAATTGCAGATTATTTTATTAATTCAGAGATTTACTTAATTGAACCAACCTTTTTTCTTTGTTTTAACTTTTGGTGCAGTTTGAATCTTAGGATCTTCGTCCACTCTACCTTTAATAATCATTAAAGGAACAATTGCCCATAGAGCTAAAAATAATATCCAGAATAGGTAAACGTTCATGCTATTAAAATTATTAAAACCATAATAAAATTAATTAAATATGAGTCGTGAGTTTCTTTTTAAATTTCTAATTTAGATGTATAATCGAATGTTTATTTTTAGTTAAATCTCAAAAAAATACTTTATAAATTTAATATAAAAAATAATGATATCTTCAGAATTAAAAGTGGAAATGAGAAAATATTTAATAATCAATACAAAATATTTGCACTCAACAAAACCACTGCTTTGCTTCAGTATATTAGGAGTGCATTTTATGATGACACGATAAAAAACTTTTCGTGAATGTTTTAAATCATAATTTTTATTATTTAAAATTTATTTAGCAAAATTAAGTATGAATGAAAAAATGTGATTTATGTCATAAGCCAGATAAAATTCATTACAGAGTTAAATCAATAAGTCATAAAGAATGGATTTTTTGTTGTAAAGAATGTTGGAATGTAATTTCTAACCAAAATAATTATTCCTACGGTGGCACAAGAAAGGCAAAATAATCAATACTCCTACAAGCAAACATACAAAAAACAATCAAATAATTAGAGGCTTGAAAATCTATAGAATTACGCTAGATAAGCACTTGACAATAAATGATGATTTATAAACATGATTTATGAAATTTACCAACAAAAATAACTTTCTTTTTTAATTTAATTTATCTTTTTAATGTACTTTTTTAA
>CACCZQ010000028.1 GCA_902550485.1 uncultured Prochlorococcus sp. | reverse complement strand
TATCTCATAAACAAAAAAATGAGTAATAAATACTTATTCTTTAAAAAGCTTTATGGTAATTATGCTAGTTATTTTGTAAAAAATAAATAAGGTTAATCTTTAATTGGGTTTTTAAAATAAGTATTTGTACAGCTGTCAAAGAATGAATAACTAATAATGATTAAACTAGTAAAAATTTTTTCATGAAGAAAATCATAAATAAAAAACGTAATAAAAATGAACCATGGTTTAAATGGTTAACAAGAGAACTTAATTCTTATGAAGCTTTTCAGGATTTCGAATTAGGCAAGAATCCAAAAGATGTAGCAGAGGATTTTATTTCTAGAAATAGTACTGCTATTTCAGAAGTTTTCGAGAATTTTGATGAAGAAGATAAAGATACTCTCGATCAGTTTCTAAAATTAACCGAATGCGAGATGCATGTTTTTAGAATTCTTGAAAAAAAAATAGAGTTAAGAAACAAGGTAAGATTTGTAGATTTTAAAAAAAGAAAAAAATGAGGAGTTAATTTCTATATAAGTTTATTTTTCCCATTACCAGTCTTACCAAAGCCTAGCCAGATGAACCACAAGATCCATCCGAAGATAGGTATTAAATTAATAAAGATCCATTTCCAATCTTTTCCAAAGTCTCTGATTCTTCTTATATCAATAGCTATTTGAGGAATGACACAAACTAATCCATAAGTATTGAAACCAAACATTTTGAAAAATATTGGGATAGTTAGTAAAGAAATTATAAGATTCGCTAATTGAACTAACCACCAGTCTGATCGAGATGTGAATCCTTTGAATTCTGTAGCTTTAATCCAAAACTCTTTATATGCATTAAAAAAGTTATTAAGCATATATCAAAAATACAAAGAATTTAATACTATCAACTTTATCTTCAATTTCTCAAAATGTTTTTTATTTACTTAATAGGATCAAATAAATTCATATCATTTGAATCTTGTTTTGGGAGCTCATCTCGATTTGGTAATGAACAGAATCCGTCTTTGCAAATCATCTTTTCTTTTTCAATACTTGTAGTCTCTGAGAAAATATTTTTGTTATTGTTATTTGAAGATTCTTTCAGCATTTATGTAAAAAAATTAAATCCAATATTAAATTAATAACTCAATTTATTTTGATAAGCAATAAATTTAATATTAATTATTTATTTACTTTTTTTGATTTGGTAAGTCTCTCCAAAACAAAGCCATTATATAAATGAATAAAGATATAGAACAAATATAAAGTAAAGAATTTAGATGCATTTTTATTTTTTAAAGTAATAACAAAGAGGGCCTTTCATAAAAATGGGATTTCAACAGATTGGTAATTTTTTGACTTAGCAATCAAACAAATTCTAGTATTTATTCAAGTTTTTTATGCTTTCCCCAAACTTTGAGAAGGAAAAGTTTTTAAATTTTTGGAATGTATCCATTTATTAAGTAAAACTTATAAATCTAATCAAATACTACATTTTTAAATGTTTATTATATTTCAGGATCTATCTTTATTTATTTCTGTTAAAGCTTTTCTACCTTCCTTAAGGGTTCTTAAGACGAGCAAGGTTAGAGAGGAAATCATAAGGATGGTAAGTGTAATCAGAGAAATATGAGTTGTATCAAGATTGTTGGCCAATTTAATTAAATTATTTATGGGTCCTTAATTTGAAAATTCATATGTCTGATCTAGAGTAAGCGGGTATTAGCATTCCACCATCTTGATCGTCATTATTATCATCATCAAACCCACCCCCCAGAAGTAATTCAATAATTACAAGTATAGCTACAGGATAAAGGCACCATAATATTGCTGTAAAAGGACTTACTGAGGAAGAAACCGAGTAAAATTCTGTCATATAATGATATTAATCTAAAGAAACAACAATTGTGGATCCTCTGGGTAGTGTTTTATTCAATATTTCTATAAGTATTTTTTAAAAACTTTTATCTTTCGCACGAATAGATTTTTGGTATGTATTTATATTTTTATTCTTCAATATGAATTTGAATAATAATTACATAGCCTACCGAGAAACTAATAATGACTTAATGAATCGCGTAATTGTTATATTTTATACTTAACAATAATTGTACAATTTTGATTCAAAAACTATTATTTATCTTGATTTTATAAATTCTATGTTTTCTTTCACTTTTGATCCTTTGGCGGCGATATTTGGTATATCAGGAATTGTAGGCTTCTTTTTCTTCGTTTCTGCGGCTAAGGGAACTTCCAGTATTAATACAAAACCAAAAAAGGAATTAGATTAGAACTTAATCTGTCAGAAAACTAAATTGAAATTTTAAATTTATTATTTTAAAAGGCTTGTTAATTATTACTTATTCCATTGTTTAGAAATAAATTCAAGAAAATCTTTTAGATCCTCTTCAGGACAATTAGTTTGTTTTTGTAAATCAATGCAAATTTGCTTAATATTTTCAAAGGCCTTTTTTACTATTTCGTTTTTTTCAATAACCTCAAAATATTCTTGATCAGTAAAAGGCATAATATTAGCTTCCTTCTTGAAAATTATTTATTAACCATATTTTATCTAGATTGACTTAACAGTAAAGAAGAAAAAATCTTTTTTCTTACATTTAGCTACCCAATCGATAATGTTTTTTAATACTTTTGGTTACTTCCCATTCGCAGTTAAGTCCAGCAGGAAACTCAACTAAATCTCCAGCTTTAATCAGGTAAATGTCACCGTTTTGGGTACTTATTTTCGCTTGACCTTCAATAATTAAGCAAATTTCCTTTTCATCGTAATTCCATTGAAATTTGCTTGGCTCACATTCCCAAATAGGCCAACTTTTTATTCCATACTGAATTATTACGCTTGCACTACAGGGGGAAGTTATTAGAACTTTCACGAAATAATTCGGATGTTTTTTTTCATTTTACAAATAAAAGAAATATTTATTTTCGAGAATGTGTATTTCTTTACTGTCTTTTATTTTTTTTCGCTTATTATATAAAAAATTTCTAATTTATGGATGAGCTTTCTGTATTGTCAATTTCGCTATCTATAGCTTCTTTAGGAATATTTTTTTTATTTTTCGCTTCCAATGATGATGATGACCAAGATGGAGGTAAGTTGATTAAATCATTAGAAAGAATTAATTAATTCCAAGTAAATAAAACATTTAATAGAGATTTATAACCTATAAAGCCTGCATAAATGCAGCTTAAAAAAATAACATAAACTTCCAATGTGCCGAGTCTTTTTTTCTTTAATGTTTTCATTGTTTTGAGTGTTTATAGGGTAATTTTATTTAATTTGATTTTTATTAACATGAGTATTTTTTACATTAAGTCAGAGATTAAAGAATTATTAATGTCAAGCCAAAAAATAAAAAACAAGTAAAAAATATTATTTTTCTGGTAATTTCTCTTTCCT
>CACCZQ010000027.1 GCA_902550485.1 uncultured Prochlorococcus sp. | reverse complement strand
AGGTTGCCAAAAGTTAAATATTAAAACAAGACCAAATGATTTAAGTACCCTTCAAGCTACTGCAGCAGTAGGTCAAGTTAATTTAATGTCCATATACGATAAAGTATTTAATAAATTAGGTCTTAATATTGCTCAAATTTTAATAACTAAAGCTGATTTCAATTCACGAGAATCATTTAATAACGCTTCTAAAACTTTAAAAAGATTAATCGATTTGAATGTTATTCCAATAGTAAATGAAAATGATACCGTAGCAAATGAAGAGCTTAAATATGGAGATAATGATACCCTCTCTGCTTTAGTTGCCTTGGCTATAAATGCTAACAAGCTTATTTTATTAACCGATATTGAAAATCTATACTCAAAAGATCCTCGTAATAATAAAGATGCCAAACCTATTAAAGAAGTTCATAATAGTGAATTAAAGGAAATTAAAGATAAAAATATTCAAAACTCAAATAATGAATGGGGAACAGGAGGAATTTCTACAAAATTAATTTCTGCAGAAATAGCAACAAAAGGAGGAGTCGAAGTCCAACTAGTTGATGGAACTAATAAAAAAAACTTAATTGAAATATTTAATGATAATAAAATTGGAACTTTATTTTATCCAGTAGAAAAACCTATTGGAAACAAAAAAAGTTGGCTTTCACATGCAATTCAAACAGTAGGGAAAATTACTTTAGATATAAGGAGAAAAGTTTTTTAGATTCTATGATCCAATTTTTTACAGCTTTTGGGATCATATTTGATTTTCTATTTACTAGAGTCCCATCCACGTCTAGCAATAAAGAATTAATCCCTTTTTTTTGCAACTCAGATTGAGAAATATTATAAATTGGTAAGTTTGAATCCCAATTGATATTTAGGATAGATCTCATTTATTTTAAGAACTACTTTTTTCAAGCTCAGTTTCAATCAAAGGTTGAATTTTATCGAACTCATCATCTTCAACTAATAAGGCACCATTTTCTTTTAGTTTACCAACAATAAAAAAAGGATCTAGTGGTATATATAAGCCATATTCTTGGTCAAAAAGATTAAAGTTAACGAGCAATTCATAACTCTCACTATCATCATCGACGTAATCTTCTTCTAATTCATCGTAAATTGGTTCTTCAAGTTCTCCTGATACTGTTAATGTAACTGCTGATCTGATAAGTCTTAAATCATGTTCTTGAAGGACTGCTTCAGCATTTTTTAGTATTTGTTCATTTTTATCTATTTTCTCAATTAGTTCAGGTTCGTCTTTTTCATTTATCTTAAAAAGACTTACTGGTGTATCAACTGGCGTTAATAAAGCATATTCTTGGCCTTCAACACTTACTAATTGTTCAAGATAACAAAATAGCTCATTTCCATTTGAGTCATTTAATAAAAGAGTCTGTGCATCATAATTATCATTTGAATTAGCTACTTTCATTTAAAAATTATCTATCCTTTTTAATACTAATATTTTATCTGACATTTACCAGCTATTTCTTCTAATTCAGGACCTTCTTCGATCCATTGTTCAAGTATTATTTTTGCTGAAAAACTATCAATCAATCCGGATTTATCTTTTTTTATTCCAAATCTTTCTGAAGATTCCCAAGTTGAACTATGTTCGTTGACATAAGAAAATGGAAGCTTTAATTCATTTGAAAGTAATTGACCGTAATTTTTACAGTCAATAGCTTGAGTAGTCATTTGACCTTTCTCATCAAGCGGTATACCCACAATAAAACCAGTCAAATTAAATTCATTTATATAGTTTCTAATGATTTTAATCTCTTGATTATTTTCAAATCGTTTTACTGCTGGAAGTATATTTGATGTTATGCAGAGGGGATCACAATAAGCTAATCCTATTCTTTTGGTACCTATATCCAAACTCAAAATCGACTTGGGTTTGGGTTTGCAAAATTTCACTTTGTTTTTAATGGAAAAGGAGATGGATATGGATTACCTTGTGGACTTAATTTTTCAAAGATTGATTCCAAAGATTGATTTATTATATTTACTTGTTTGGCTTCATTCTTAATTATTGTGTTCCTAATAAGAATTATTTCTTGATTTTTTTCTTTGATATTACACTCTTCGAGAAAAACATTTAATTGAGAATTTTCTTTATAGGTTTTTAAATATGAAAGAGGTGATTTTTCAAAAAATCTTTTTACAAATTCTTTTAAAATAGAATTGAATCTATTATCCCAATATCTACTTATAGTTAAAGTATAAATTTCTTCATTTTGATAATTAATATCTTTTAAAATTGTACATAAAACTGAATTTTCATATATTAAAGCTCCACTCTTGGAGTTATTTCTTTTAAGAATGTCCTCTTGATCAAAATCTAAAATATTTCTTATTAAGGGAGATTGATTTGATCTTATGAAATTAACTATTTTTAATATATTTTCTTTATTAATGTTTTGGAATTCATTAATTAATGAATATGCATTGGTATTTTGATTTATAGATTTATTTAGAACAGAACCATCCCAAAGGATTATCTCTCCTAAAGGTTGAAAGCCTAATTCTCTTGAGGTTGATATGAGGTCAACATTATTTATATCAGCGTTAATTATCCAACTTGAAGTTTTGATGTCTTTTATTGAGATAGATTTTTTTATCAATCCTAAAGTTAATTGTTTATCTGTTAAAGAACACTTGTTGTTAATCAACTTGGGCTTTGATATTTTTAAGCAAGTCTCTTTTTTGTTTAAAGGAAAAATATTCAAATAACCAATAATTTCGTTTCCACATATAGCAATTATGCATTTATTTTTATTTTTCTTAAGATTATTTAAAAAAATTTTTAAGTCATCAAAGGTATTTATAATTGCCATCTTTAAAAACCAATTATTCAATTCCTTATTTTTAATATCTATTAAAAGATTAATGTGCCTTATATGGAGTTCTTCAAAAGTTACTTCCATTCCTTTTTTAGATTGAAAAGAATAAGAGGTATCTTTTTTCATTTACTTTTTTTCTCTTATTAATACTATAGGGGTTTTTTCATCTCCATTGCCAGCTGGATTAGATATTAAGTTTCTTTTGAGTATTTTATTTACTTTTTTATTTGAACTAGCTAAGACTTTCACACCTCCAAGATCATTAACATCGACAACAGCAACATCTATATTTAGATAGTTCGAGACCTCCTTACAAAATAAATCCGCATTTAGAGGCCCCATAACTATACTCTTGTCGTAAGGTTTAACTGTACCGCTTATATCATCAATGAGGGATGATTCTGAACCAGTTAACCTATAAAACATACCCTTAATACCAACTAATTTGAAGAGAAATCCAACAAATAGTGCAAAGGTTATTCTTGTGACTCCGATTCTATTTATTAACAATTGCATGCCGCAAGCTGTTGCAAGGCTGCTTGTAGGGTGAAAAAAATAACATAAAGCTTTCGAAAATAAACTATATTCTAAATTTTGAGGGGAAATATATCTATTTTGCATAATCGATAGAGGACTCTCACCGATTGTTAAAATATCATTTTTTTTCACAATTCCTTTGCAGTATTCAATCACAGTATTTACTGGGTTATCAAAGCAACCAAGTAAATCAGTTTTAATAGCAAAAGCTTTATATTTATTATTTATTGGAATTTCAAAAACTTCTTTAGGCCTTTGTTTTTGACCATCTAAATTAATTAACAAACAATCCTTATTATTTGAAATACCAAAATGTCCATAGTTCTCCCAATATACTTTTAACCATAGATATTTTATTTTTTTTCTGAAATTTTTATTGTTAAATTTATATATGATT
>CACCZQ010000026.1 GCA_902550485.1 uncultured Prochlorococcus sp. | reverse complement strand
TTTTTATTTAAATGATCATTTATTTTATTTTTGGGTATTTTAGCTGAAGTATGAGAGGTTAACTTAAAATCAGATACCGCTGCATTCATGAAAAAATAATCACAATTTGAGATCTCATTATTAAGTGTCCTAATTAAATCAACACTAGTTTCAATTTCATATCTTTTTATTCCATCAGTAAGATTCTTATCGATTTTCAGAGGCCCATGGACATATTTTACTTGCGCTCCTCTGAACCTTGCTACTTGGGAAAGAAGTAAGCCCATAGCTCCAGAACTTTTGTTAGTAATGTGTCTTGCCGCGTCAATTTTCTCTAATGTGCAACCTCCAGTTATCAAAATTTTTTTATAAAGTAAATCTTTGCAATATGAATTTTGTTTGTATGAAGCTATAAATTCAAGAGCTAATTGAATTAGATCATTTGGAGGTATCTTGCCGATGCCAGTAGCATCACACGCTAAGAGGCCATCACTTGGTTGCAAAGACAAAACATTTTCGTAATTCTGTAAATTCTCATAATTTTTTTGGACAGCTTTATTAAGCCACATTTTTGTATTCATTGCTGGTGCAACAATAATTGGCTTTATATTTGCTATTAAAATGCTTGGAACCAATCCCGCTGCATTTCCAGTTACCCATTTTGCTAATGTTGTCGCTGTTAAAGGGGCAATGATTAAAATATCAGCCCAATCACTTAGTTTTATGTGAAGAGGTGTTGATTGACTATTAGACCATTGATCATCCTCTAAAATACAAGGGTTTCTACTTAAGATGGAAAGAGAAAGCGGCTTTATAAATTTTTCTGCATTTTTAGATAAAACGCATTTTATCTCATAATTTTCTTTCTTTAATTGGCTAACTAATAATGGAATTCTTACAGCTGCAATACTCCCCGTTATTAATAAAAGAACCTTTATTTTAGAGTCCGTAGATTTAGTTTTCATCGAAAGGTTCCTGGTCGAGGAGATGGATATAATTAGTTGTTAATTCAGGTCTATTGATTGCAAGAGCTCTTAATAAGTGCCAATCTTTTAATCCATCAAATGGAGTATTGTAGTTATCTTCCTCTAGCCTTTTAGCGAGCTCATGGGTCATTTCTTCATCAAAAGAATTTACTAGTTCCTCACTGATTTTATTTTCAGAAACGAATTTCATATTGAGTAAAGCCAATATCATCTAATAATAAAGCCTCAAGTAATTATTTAAAATTGCTATAAATATTAAGTACATAATTTCAATATACGTAACCTTTTCAAATTTTCGCTATGTCATTTATTTATCTTCATTCTCAATCATAAATATGCTAACTCTCCTTTTCGAAAATATTCTCTTTTAGAATAGTATTCCAAAAATTTAAATCATGTCGCAAACTAAAAGAGAGCAAGTCATTAGTCACATCCGCTATTTAAGACAAGAACTCAGAGAAATGCATTTAGGTATTAAAGAAGATGATCTTTTCCCTGAATCAGGCGAAATAAGAGGATTAATGGCTCAGTTGGAAGCATTACTTGAATTAATAGAAGGAAATACTAAAATTCAATCAAACTCTGAAGCTGCTTAGTTTAATGCAAAATGGTTATTAAACCTCAAAGAACAAAATTTCAGTTAAAAATTGTGGAAAATATTCAGACATTAAGTATTTGGGCTAATAATCCATGGCGAAGATATTCAATATTATTGATTACACTTTTAGTGGGCTACTTTTTTGGAAGTTCTCTCGGTATGGTAAGTGCCGTTGTGGAACTCATGGATCCTGTAGCTGCTTTATTATCAGTTGTTTTTATCGAGATTTTAATAGTTCTAAGACGAAATTTTAGATTTGAAAGGAACAAGAAATTTTTAGTACTTTTTTTAGATTCTTTAAGATTAGGATTATTTTATGGTTTCTTTACTGAAAGTCTTAAGTTGCTGTAAATTTACTATTTGTATTTTTGTAAGAGATAAAGTAAAGCCATTCTTATAGGGATACCATTTGCAACTTGATTGTTAATTAAGCAATTGGGATATCGGTCTACTACTTTACTACTTATTTCAATATCTCTGTTAATGGGACCAGGATGGAGAATTGGAATTTCTTTATTATTCAAAGATAACTTCTCTGGGGTTAAGCCATAATCCAAACTATATGAATCAATGCTACTTAGTAAATTCTCCATCATTCTCTCTTTTTGGAGTCTTAAAACAATAATCGCATCAGCAATTTTTATTGATTCTTCCAATGATCTAGAAATTGTTATGGAACCTCTTGATTTGACAGGATCTTTTATTTGATTTGGCGCAGGGGTTTTTAAAAAATTGGTAAATTCATCAGGTATTAATGTTTTTGGACCACACAATATTATATCTGAGCCGAATGCACTCAAAGCCCAAAGATTTGATCTGGCAACCCTTGAATGATTTACGTCTCCTATTATTAAAATTTTTTTGGAATTCAAAACCTCTGGATTAAGTGCTTTTTTGGAAAAGAATTTTATCAATGTATAAATGTCAAGCAATCCTTGGCTCGGGTGACTATGTAATCCATCTCCCGCATTAAGAATAGAAGTCTTAGAATTAATTGCATCAAGCTTTTTAGCTATCTCATAGGTTATGTAACTTGATGAATGTCTTATAACTAATGTATCCGCACCCATGGCAGAATAAGTTATGGCTGTATCAATTATTGTTTCCCCTTTTGTTAAAGAACTAGAGGATGGGGCAAACGTTTGGACATCAGCAGAAAGCCTTTTTGCTGCAAGCTCAAAACTATTTTTTGTTCTTGTACTAGCTTCAAAAAATAAAGACGTTACCAAAGTCCCTTGTAAGGCCGGTATCTTTTTCGTTCCTGCATTATTTAGTGCATCAAATCTATTGGCTAATTCAAATACTGACTCATAATCTTTAATTGAAAAATTAGCTAGTGTGTGGATATGTTTATGAGGCCAAATTTGCATTACGCTTAAAAAGATAAATGATTATTGAAATTTAGGTGTTCTGTCACCTTTTAATCTTTTACTTACACTCCTACTATTTTTGAGATACCAACGCCATTTTATATTTTTTGCCTTTGATATGCCAATTCTCGTAGTTTGAATAAGATCTTTTTCTTCTAAAGTGGATTCTCTTGGAGAAATCCATAAAGATTTGTTATTAAGAACTTCAAGTGAGTTAAATGAAATGTCCAGACTGAATGTCTTTGTAACTAGACCAGGTCCAGAAGCTAATCTTTCATTTTCTTTAGAGATAAAAACTGATCTTATTAATACACCACTCGCAAAATTTTCTTTATCAGTAACTATGTTTAAACAATGATGAATGCCATAAGATTTGTAAATATAAAACGTTCCAGGTTTGCCAAATAATGATTTATTTGATTCTGTCATTTTGTTGTAGCCATGACAGGCCTCTTCTTCCTGTGAATAAGCTTCAGTTTCAACAATTACCCCCTTTATTTGATCTATCTCATTATTTTTTTTTATGAGGTAACAGCCTATTAAATCAGGGGCAACAAGTTTAGAGTGCCGATAAAAAAAATTTTTTGGCAATAATTTTTCTTCTATTTTTCAATATTTATCTAATAACATATTAAGCTGAGAAAAATAATTAAGGCCATTAATTGATATTGATTTTCAAAAAGATGTGATTATTTTTTATTTATTTGAAATTCAAAGGATATATAAATTATGATGTTCTTTATAAACTATTATTTAAGAAGAAAAACATTAAAGGTATGACAAAAATAACCAAAGAAGAAGTAGAAAAAGTTGCTCACTTAGCGAGACTAGAACTTAATGAGAATGAAATTAATAATCATGCAGAACAATTAGAAAAGATATTGGAATATATAAGACAACTTGAAAAAATTGATACAGATAATGTCCCGTGTACAACGAGAGCTATAGAAGTTATAAATGTATTTAGAAAGGATGAAAAGAAAAATTCTGATTGCAATGAAGAGATTTTAGGATTAGCTCCATCTAAAGAAGATAAATATTTGAAAGTTCCAAAAATTATCAATGAATAAATTAGTTACTTCCTATAAATGTTTTATTGACTAT
>CACCZQ010000025.1 GCA_902550485.1 uncultured Prochlorococcus sp. | reverse complement strand
TCTCCTGAGCATCTATCTAGTAGTGCTTTTTCATCAGCAGGTAATGCATTTTTGGCTTGATCATCATTTGATAAAGGATTATCCTCATCCATACCTTCTAGTTGAGTTTCTGTTATAGAATCGATAGTTAGCATATTTGCTATGAATACACCTACTAAAACTGCCCAAATTAAATCCCAAAAAACAGTCATTAGGAGTACTCCATACATAACAACTGAAGTTTTTAAAGATAATTTGTGAGCCCTCCTCAAGAATCCCCAATCAATAATATCTAGACCAACTTTTATAAGAATTCCTGCAAGCAACGCAGTTGGTATTTGCTCAGCTAAAGGTCCAGCGCCAACTAAAACTATCAACAACACAACCGAGTGAACCATTCCAGAAATGGGAGTTGATCCTCCAGATTTAACATTTATAACTGTTCTCATGGTTGCTCCTGCTCCAGGTAAACCTGAAAACAGACCTGCAACAGCATTTCCTATTCCTTGACCAATAAGTTCTCTATCGGAATTATGTTTTGTTTGAGAGATATTGTCTGCTACTAGAGATGTCAGTAAAGAGTCAATTGCGCCAAGTACTGCTAGGACTAATCCTGCTTTGAAAATAATTGGGAAATATTGATTAAAACTTGGGAAATTTAAAGATGGAACTCCCCTTGGAATTTCTCCAATTCTATCAATAGCTCCATCTCCAAAAATCAATATTGATATTGGGGTAACTATCAATAGGGCCAAGAGAGGAGAAGGCACCCACTGACTTATTTTTCTAGGAGTAAGAAATACTATACCTAATGTCATTATTGCTACTCCAATAGCAGCACCATTTGGTTGGAAATTTGAAAATACAGTAGTTAAAGATTCAACTACTCCACCTCGAGTGCTAATTCCAAGTAATGGTCCAATCTGAAGCGCAATGATTATTACTCCTATGCCAGACATGAATCCGGAAACAACTGAATATGGAACTAAAGTAATGTATTTACCTAGTTTGAGAATCCCGAATAATATTTGCAGTAAGCCGCCAATGACTACCGCTGCCATAACTAAAGGTAAAATTTGTCCTGCAGAAAGATCTCTTGGAACCCCTACTGCTGCTAAGCCTGCCACTACCCCTGCAACAGTTACACTCATGGGACCAGTAGGCCCACTAACTTGAGCAGGTGTTCCGCCGAATAATGCTGCTAAAAAACCAACTACTACTGCTCCGTATAGTCCATAAATTGCTCCGCCAGGCCCTAACGCAGCATTACCAAAAGCAAGAGCGAGAGGTAAAGCAACTACTGCAGCTGTTATGCCTCCAAGAATATCCCCTCTTACATTTTTCAGATGAAATCCATTAATTATTTTCAAAGATGATCTCCTTAAAATAAACACTTAACTAGAAGATATTATCTCTTAATGACGTAAATTTGTGAAAAATGAAGATTGTCCAAAATATTTTTGTAACTTTTTTTGCTCTTACTAAATAAATTTTAGTTAATTTTCCTGAACAAAATTAGTCTCTGATTGATTTATGTGTGAGGTGAGCGATTAATGTATTAGATAAATATTTTTTCAATTTAAATAATATTCAAATGAATTCGATTATTCGTCCTAGAAGATTAAGAAGAACTGAAGCAATTAGAGAAATGGTTAGAGAAAACCATCTCATACCATCTGACTTTATATACCCATTATTTATTCATGAAAAAGATTTTAAAGAAGAAATTTTAGCAATGCCCGGAACTTTTAGATGGGATATTAATGGCTTAATAAAGGAGGTTACTAGGGCATGGGCATTAGGAGTAAGGTGTGTGGTTCTTTTCCCAAAAATTAACGATAGCCTAAAGACTGAAGATGGAGCAGAATGTTTTAATGAAGAGGGTTTAATACCTAAAGCTATTCGAATATTAAAAAAAGAGATCCCAGAAATGGCAATAATGACAGATGTCGCCTTGGACCCATACTCTTGTGATGGTCATGATGGATTAGTTGATGAAACTGGAAAAATATTGAACGACGAAACAATCGAAATTTTAAAAAAACAAGCTTTAACACAAGCAAGAGCTGGAGCAGATTTTATTGGCCCTAGTGACATGATGGATGGGAGAGTTGGAGCGATTAGAGCTGCTCTTGATAGTGAAGGATTTAGTAATGTAGGTATTATTAGTTACACAGCAAAATATTCATCTGCTTATTATGGACCATTTAGAACTGCTTTAGATTCGGCACCTAGAGAAAATAGTAAGAAAATAATTCCAGACAATAAGTCTACATATCAAATGGATCCCGCCAATTCAAAAGAGGCTTTAATCGAATCTGCATTGGATCAGTATGAAGGTGCTGATATTTTGATGGTAAAACCAGGAATTTCATACTTGGATATTGTTTATAGATTAAGCACTTTCTCAAATAAACCTATTGCTGCATACAACGTTAGTGGGGAGTATTCCATGGTGAAGTCTGCTGCCATGAAGAACTGGATTAACGAAAAAGATATTGTTCTAGAAACATTGCTTAGTTTTAAAAGAGCAGGAGCAAAATTAATACTTACTTATCATGCTTGTGATGCATCTCAATGGTTGCAGGATACTTAAAAAGTCATTATTAACAAAAATTTGGTTATTCTTAGATAAGTAATATATTAACTGCTTTGTTTTGAAGTTTTCACAAGGGGTAAATAGGATTGGTCACATTGCGCTTAGAGTAGAGAATCTCGAAAGGGCGAAATCTTTTTATATTAAGCTAGGTATGAACTTAGTTTGGGACGATAAAGATTGGTCTTATTTAGAAGCTGGTAAAGGGAAAGATGGGCTCGCGTTGTTAGGCCCTAGCTACAAAGCTGCGGGACCTCACTTTGCTTTTCATTTTGAAAATAAAAAAGAAGTGGAAAATATTCAAAATTATTTAAAGAATTCTGGTGTAACAGTTGGTCCTTTACATGAACATAGAGATGGAACAGCATCTTTTTATATGAAGGATACTGAGGGAAACTGGCTCGAGATGCTTTATGTTCCTCCTGAAGGGATTCAATCGAATGTTTGATTCTTTTTTTTTGTATGCCAGAGAAAAGTTATTCTAAAAAATCATATTCAGATAACACCTTAGAAGAAGAATCTATAAGCCTTTTAGAGTGGGATTCATTAAAATCGCATTTATCTTCATTCGCCTCAACGGAAATGGGTAAACGAGCAATTTTAAGTTTTGGTATTCCTTCAGAATACGAAGCCTCTAAAAGACTGTTGAATGAAACTGTTGAAATAAATGAGCTAGAAAATAATTTAGATAAATCAATTAGTTTTTCTGGTGTTTTTGATATTAGTAGAAATATTGAAATTTGTTCCAAGGGAGGTGTAATTTCATCTTCTGAATTTTTAGAAATAGCGAAAACGATTGCTGCAGCAAGAAATTTAAAAAAAATCTTATTAGATTTTGAAGAAAGGCCTTATATTTCATCATTCACAAAAAATTTAATTGACCATCAGAATATCGAAACGATTTTTAAAAAAGGTATTGAATCTAATGGAAGGATTTCAGACAATGCAAGTAATGAACTATCTATTCTTAGAAAAGAATTATTATCTAAGAAACTTGAAAGAAAAATATTAGTTGAGAAATTTATTCAAAAGAATTTAGCTTATTTGCAAGATACTATTATTGGAGATCGATATGGTAGGCCTGTTTTAGCAGTCAAAGTTAATTATGTAGATAAATTTAAAGGCATAATTCATGACTCTTCATCCTCAGGAAATACAGTATATTTTGAGCCTGAAAGTGTAGTTATTAAAGGTAATAAGATTGCTTCTTTAGAGGCTAGGATTACAGCAGAAGAATTTAAATTACTAAAGAAATGGGCCCAAGTTGTTAGTGATAATTCAGAAAGTCTTATTGAAATGGCATCCATTTTATTGAGGTTAGAAAATGCTCTAACTCGTTCAAGATATTCGAAATGGATTGGAGGCAAAACTCCTACCTTTGATGAAAATCCTATTATTTCTTTAATTGGTTTTTCTCATCCGTTATTGATTTGGGAACATAAGAAAAAAGGAGCCCCTCACCCAGTGGCTGTCGATTTTCACATAAATAGAAATGTTAAGGTTGTAGCTATTACAGGTCCAAATACTGGAGGTAAAACGGCAGCTTTAAAAGGTTTGGGTTTGTCTTTACTTATGGCTAGAGCAGGATTATTGATACCCTCAACTAATAACCCTATTATCCCTTTTTGTCCAAATATATATGTGGATATAGGAGATAATCAATCGTTAGAAGAAAATTTATCTACCTTCAGTGGGCATATATCCCGCATAAAAGAGATATTGGATTCACTTGATAATAAGAAAGG
>CACCZQ010000024.1 GCA_902550485.1 uncultured Prochlorococcus sp. | reverse complement strand
AGAAAAAAATAAATGATTTAATTTATCCAGAAATATCAGTCTCTGAAGATTACAGTACCTTCATAAAAGAAATTAAAAAAAGAAATAATTCCATTTTTGGTTTCCATCCATAATTCTAATTAGCTAATATTAATCAAGATGTAATAAGAGGAGAATTTTTCTTTCTATATGACTGATATATCGGTTTCAAAAATTAGAAATTTCTGCATAATCGCTCATATTGACCATGGTAAATCTACCCTTGCAGATAGGTTACTTCAAGATACTGGTACCGTGCAGCAAAGGGATATGCAAGAACAATTTTTGGACAGTATGGATCTTGAAAGAGAGAGAGGAATTACTATCAAGTTACAGGCCGCAAGGATGAAATATAAAGCTGAAGATTCCCAAGAATATGTTTTGAACTTAATAGATACTCCAGGGCATGTTGATTTCTCTTATGAGGTTAGTAGATCTCTTCAAGCTTGTGAAGGCGCCTTACTTGTTGTTGATGCAAGTCAAGGAGTGGAAGCTCAAACCTTAGCTAATGTTTACCTTGCATTAGAAAATAATCTTGAAATAATTCCTGTTTTAAATAAAGTTGATTTACCAGGGGCTGATGCCGAAAAAATAAAACAAGAAATAGAGGAAATTATTGGACTTGATACATCTAATGCAATAAACTGTTCAGCAAAAACTGGAGTTGGTATTAAAGATATTTTGGAAGCAATCGTAAGAAGAGTACCTCCTCCTAAAGATGAAATTAAACTACCTGCAAAGGCACTGATTTTTGATTCTTATTACGATCCTTACAGGGGAGTTATTGTTTATTTCAGGGTTATATCTGGGTCTCTAAATAAGAGAGAAAAAATATTATTAATGGCAAGTAAGAAAAATTATGAACTAGATGAGATAGGAATAATGGCGCCTGATCAGCAGCAAGTTGATGAATTACATGCAGGAGAAGTTGGTTATTTAGCTGCTTCTATAAAATCAGTTGCTGATGCGAGAGTGGGAGATACTATTACTCTTTTAAATTCACCTGCCAATGATCCTTTGCCTGGATATAAAACAGCAAATCCTATGGTTTTTTGTGGCTTATTCCCGACTGATGCTGATCAATTCCCAGATTTAAGAGTATCACTAGAAAAATTACAATTGTCTGATGCAGCTTTAAAATATGAGCCCGAAACCAGTAGCGCAATGGGCTTCGGATTTAGGTGCGGATTCCTAGGACTTCTTCATATGGAGATTGTTCAAGAAAGATTAGAAAGAGAGTATGACTTGGATCTCATCGTAACGGCACCATCAGTTATTTATAAAGTTAATTTAAATCAGCAGGAACATATCTTTATTGATAATCCTTCTACAATTCCTGATCCACAACTTAGAGAATCAATAGAAGAGCCTTATGTGAAAATGGAAATTTATGCTCCAAATGAATTTAATGGAACATTAATGGGTTTATGTCAGGAAAGAAGGGGAGTATTTATAGATATGAAATACATAACAACAGATCGAGTTACCTTGATTTATGAAATTCCATTAGCAGAAGTTGTTACGGATTTCTTTGATCAAATGAAAAGTAGAACCCAAGGTTATGCATCAATGGAATATCATTTGATTGGCTATAAAAAAAATGACCTTGTTAGATTAGATGTTCTAATAAATTCAGAAAGAGCAGATCCATTAACTTCTATTGTTCATAAAGATAAGGCTTATGGAATTGGCAGAAGTTTAGTTGAGAAATTAAAAGAACTTATTCCAAAACAACAATTTAAAATACCTATTCAAGCATCAATCGGTAGCAGGATTATTGCAAGTGAAAGCATAAGTGCTTTGCGAAAAGATGTTTTATCTAAATGTTATGGAGGGGATATTTCTAGGAAAAAGAAACTTTTAAAGAAACAAGCCAAAGGTAAAAAGAGGATGAAGGCAATGGGAAAAGTTGAAGTCCCTCAAGAAGCTTTTATGGCAGTCTTGAAATTGAACCAGTAAATTCTTTTAATTTAAAATTTATAGCTATTTATTTTTAAAAGAATTGGGTATATTTCATTTATATCTGTAAAAAAAGATTTGGATATTAACTCATTTAATCGTGTCGGCGCAAATATCAGAAAAGCTGGATTTTTAATTGTACTTTTTTATCTTCTTGTTGTTGTAATAATGAAATTTTTAGAGGCTAATAATTTTTTTGGCTATTCATTTTCAATGTTAAGCAATGATATCTTTGCCCCTCCTTCTCTTAATCATTTTTGTGGCACAGATAGATTAGGAAGAGATGTTTGCTTAAGAACTTTGCAAGGTTCATCATTAGCTATAGAAGTTGTATTCTTAGCTATTCTTTTTTCATTAAGTTTGGGTTTGCCATTGGGATTATTAAGTGGATATTTTGGTGGTTTTTTTGATAAATGCTTGTCACTAATAATGGATACTATTTTTTCAATACCTGTAATTTTGCTTTCAGTTGTTGTGGCTTTTGTATTGGGTAAGGGTATCCTTAATGCGGCTTTGGCATTGTGTATTGTTTACTCTCCTCAATATTTTAGATTAATCAGAAATCAGACAATATTGGTTAAATCCGAAACTTATGTGGAGGCAGCTCAAGTTGCAGGAGCTGATGTTAAAAAAATTATTTTTAAATATATTCTCCCAAATGTAATAACACCATTGCCTATTCTGCTTACCCTAAATGCTGCAGATGCTGTTTTGGTATTAGGAAGTTTAGGATTTTTAGGCCTCGGTGTTCCTGCAGATGTCCCAGAGTGGGGAAGTGATTTAAATCTGGCTCTTGCCGCTTTACCTACAGGTATCTGGTGGACGGCTTTGTTCCCAGGTTTGGCAATGTTTTTTTTAGTTTTAGGTCTTTCTTTTATAGGAGAGGATCTTGAAGAAATTTTTGATAGTCAAAATTCTGAAAAAATTTAGTAATCTGTAATAGGATAAAGTTCTCCTTGATCATTCAACTTTGGATATTCTTTAGCTGATTTTTTGTACACCGCAGCTAATTCTGGGTAACACCATTCAAAAAGTGTTTTTTGATATTCATCTGTATTTAAACCTTCTCCATTAGCGGGTAATATACCTTTATTTTTTCTTTGGCGAATAGCTTCAAATAATAATATGGAAGCAGCAACTGAAACATTTAGGGATTGAACCATACCTCTCATAGGTATAAAAATTGATTGATCAACCATTGATATAAGTTCATTACTTAGTCCCCATTTTTCTGCTCCTAAAACAAAACATGTGTTTTGAGAATAATCAAAATTTCTATAATCTAATGATTCACTATTAAGAGTTGTTCCATATAATTTAAAACCCTTATTCTTTAAATCAGATATTGCTGTGATTGTGTTTTTATGATTATTTAGTTTTACCCATTTTTGACTTCCTTGAGCAGTACTATTAAAAGTTTTAACGGCATTAGTTTTGCTAATAAAATTTGCTTCTAAAACTCCTGCCGCATCACATGTCCTTAATATCGCAGATAAATTATGTGGTTTATTGACATCCTCAACTAAAACAGTCAAGTTTTTCATTCTGCAATCTAAAACACTTTTGATTCGTTCAAACCTTCTTGGCAAAATTGACATTTATAATTTTTTCACACTTCTAAATTATATTCAAAAAATATTGATTACCTATTAAATCTATTGGTTTATAATATTTTGGTAGTTTGAATTATCTCAATGGCATACATAGAATGGGACTATACAGTGATAACAAGTATGGTAGAAAAACAAGGGTGGGATTTGCCTGAGCGTGAATCTGAAGAATGGAATAAATTTAACGATGAATTAGGAGAAAAAATGAGAGGTGTTGGACTTATATTTGAAAAATATTGTAAATTTACTCCTGACGTAGGCGAAGGAGTTCATCTTCTAGATGAATGATGATAAATAGTTTTAAACCATTGATGTATCCCTTAATCAATGGCTTATTAATCTACAAGATAATATATTTTCAACAAATTAGAACTGGAAATTATAAAGGCTTTATAAAGCTTGTACTCTAAAAAAAATTTTTATTCCACAAAAAAGTTATTTAATTTCTATATTTAAATAAAAATATGAAAAGTAAATTAACCTTTTTATTCGATGGTGGATGTCCACTTTGTTTGAGAGAAACAAATTTTCTAAAAAAAAGAGATATCTTAAATCAAATTGCATTTATAGATATTAATAGTAAGAATTATGATCAAAGTCTTTTTAGTAACATCTCATATTCAGAAGCAATGTCAAACCTGCATGGGATTATGGAAAATGGTGAAATTATTAGGGGACTAGATGTACTTGCATATTCTTATGAATTAGTTGGTTTAGGTTGGGTTTATTATCCCTTGAAGATTAAGCTTTTATCTCCATTATTGAGACTGGTTTACAGATATTGGGCAAAATATAGACTTCCAATTACAGGTAGATCAGATATTGAAAAACT
>CACCZQ010000023.1 GCA_902550485.1 uncultured Prochlorococcus sp. | reverse complement strand
TGAAGGTTTCAAAAAAGGAAAATAATTTTTTAAATAGCAAAGATTCAATACTTGAAGATAAGTCTATAAATAATTTTAAAAAAGAAAAAGAAAAAGAAAAAAGTTCCTTAATCAAAGATGACACTAATACAAAGAAAAGTTCAAAAAAAAATATCAAAGATGATAATGAATTTAAATTCGATAAGAAATTCTTAGAATAAAAAAATCAGTCCTGTTTTATGATCCTCCCACTTGGTTAATCATATCAAACATTGGAAGATATAAGGATATCACAATAGTACCAACAATACCTGCTACAACAAAAATAACAGCTGGCTCCATAGCCTTAGTTAAAACATTTACTGATTCTTCAAGTTCTCTTTTATAAAAAATTGCCATATTATTCAACATAAAAACCAATTCTCCGCTTTCCTCTCCTATCTTCACCATAGAAATAATCAATTTTGGTATTACTTTTGATAGGCTAAAAGAATAACTTAGTTCATTACCATTTTTTATTACGCTTATTGACTTAATCAATGAATTTTTAATCGATTGATTACCAGAAGAGTTAATACATTTTTCTAAACCTTCCACTAGTGGTATGCCAGCTTTTAATAATGTACAAAGCGTATCGCATAATGATGCTAATTCACCCATGAGCACAAGGTTACCAAATAATGGAATTTTTAGAATTAATTGATCTATAAACAATCTTCCTTTATAAGTCCTATAAGAAACATTGAATAAATAAATCAATGAAAAAATTATTAAAGGGGCTGCGACAACAAATGTAGAAGAAGTTACAAATCTAGATAATGACAACATAAACCTTGTAAGCGCGGGTAAAGTGGCACCCATGCCGGCAAACATTTCTTCAAAAGTTGGCACTATAAATATAAGAAGTGCAAGACTTACTGTTATGGCCAAAACAAAAATTATTACTGGATAAATTAGAGAACTCTTGATTTCGGATTTAATTTTCGCGTTGGCCTCTAACAATGATGCTATTCTTTCAAGAACTTCTGATAAGATCCCCCCAGCTTCTCCAGCTTCTATTAAACCAATAGTTATCGGATTAAAAATACGATCATATATTTTAAACGCACTTGAAAGGTCATCTCCAGAGGCTAGCTTATTAGAAATTATCATTATACATTTAGCAAATTCTTTATTAGTCATATTTTCAGATAATAATTTTAAGCCTTCAGCTAAAGGAACTCCACTTTTAATAATTACTGAGAGTTGCTTGAAAAATATAAGTAAATCTTTCTGTTTAACTTTTGTTTTTTTATGCAATGAATCCTCAAAAAAGCTTAATTTATTTAAAGGACTTACTTGTGATTTTTCTTTGATTTTGTTTTTATTTTTTGGCGTATAGTAAGAACTAGTCATTATAGTTATTGAGTAATAATACTTTTCTTATTAAAAGCTTTATCAAGAGCTTCTTCAGTAGAAATAATATTTTCTTTAACTAAATTATTTAAGCACTGGTCTAATGTTTGCATTCCATCTTTATGACCGGTTTGAATTTGTGAAAAGATTTGGTTTATCTGTTTTTCCCTAATTAAATTTGATATTGCATTATTTGTAATCATTAATTCATAGGCTAATGAACGTTTACCATAATTATTTTTACATAAGGTCTGTGACATTATACCCACTATTGAAGTAGAAGCTTGCAAGCGAGCTTGCTCTTGTTGATCACCAGGGAAAACATCTACTATCCTCTCAACAGTTTTAGAGGCTGAAGAAGTATGTAATGTTCCTAAAACCAGATGTCCGGTTTCAGCTGCTGTCATTGCCAAACTTATCGTTTCTAAGTCTCTCATTTCTCCAATATAAATAACATCTGGATCTTCTCTTAAAGCAGCTCTTAATGCAGTTGAGAAATTTTTTGTATCTCTGTTAACCTCTCGTTGGTGAATAATAGAGTTTTTTGTATTTTCAAAAAGATATTCTACTGGATCTTCTATTGTAATAATATGTCGTTTCTGATTATTTAAAATGTAATTTATAAAAGAAGCCAACGTAGTAGATTTTCCAGAGCCTGTTGGTCCAGTACATAAAATTAAACCCTTATGAAATCTTGCAAGGTTTATAAAAGATTGAGGCAAACCAATATCTTTCCAAGTAGGAATATTGTCATTGAGAATTCTTAAAGTTAAACATCTTCTTTTATTAGAAAAATATGCATTAACTCTTAGTCTTGCCAAACCTTCAATACTTATTGAAGTATCTAAATCACATTTATTTAAATAATCTCTAATTTCATCCTTTGTTAGTAATTCATTAAGGATTTCATCAAAATTTCCTGCAGATAGTTTTTGATCACTTATTCGAATATCAGAATTAATCCTTACTGCTATTTCTACACCCTCTTCCAAATGGATATCTGAAGAACCAGCTTCTATTGCATTAGTAACTATTTGACTAATAATAGACATATTAGAAAAATTTATTGTTCTTCATTTTTACATATTCTCAACAATTCAGGAACAGTTGTTAGTTGATCTTCAACAAGTTTTGCACCATATTCAAATAAAGTTAACATTCCATTCTCTTTCGCCAACTCTTCTATTTCCTGAGTACTTTTATTTTCGATTATGTGAGCCTGTATGTTTCTTTTTAATATCAAAAGCTCGTAAGTACCAACCCTTCCATTATAACCAGTGCCATTACACCTAATACATAGAGTCTTTTCTTTCTTTCTGATTTCTTTTTCTGAGCTACTTAAGTTTGTAGCACATCTGATTGGTGTTCCAAATCTAATATTTAGTTTTTTGGCTTCTTGTTCTGAAATGGGCCTTACAGTACTACAGTCAGGACATACTTTTCTAAGCAAACGTTGAGCTAAAATAGCTCTTACAGAAGCATTCAATTTATATTTAGGCACATTCATATCAAGCAATCTTGTAAGAGAGCTTGAAGAAGAGTTAGCATGCAAAGTAGTGAATACTAAGTGTCCAGTTTCAGCGGCATCCATTGATGATTCAGCAGTTTCAGGGTCCCGAGTTTCGCCTATAAGTATGACATCTGGATCTTGTCTTAAAAAAGTTCTCAATAAATTTGAAAATGTCTGTTTTTTTGCTCGATTAACTTGATGTTGAATGATATCTCCCCCCATATCATATTCAATTGGATCTTCAGCTGTAATTATTTTTAGTTCACCATTATCTTTTTCTTGCAAAGCGGAAGCTAAAGTAGTTGATTTACCTGAGCCTGTTGGTCCAGAAACTATAACAATTCCGTTAGTAGATTTTATTATCTTTCGAAAGTTATTTCTCACAGATTCAATATAAATTAATTTATCTAAGTCAAGAATGCTTGAGTCACTATTTAAAATTCTCAAAACCATTCCTTCTCCATATTTACCATTAGAAGTAGAACATCTAAATTCAAGTTTTTGATTTTCAAATCTCCTTAGGATCTTTCCATCCTGTGCCGCTCTTCGTTCCGCAACATCCATTTTTGCCATATTTTTTAGACAAGCTAATACTTGTCTTCCCACTTTGGAGGGAAAAGATAAATAGTTTTGCATCACTCCATCTTTTCTGATACGTATTTTGCAGTTTTTTTCTTTTGGCTCAATATGTATATCTGAGACGCCATTTCTTACGTTACTTATCAAAATAATTCCAGCTGCTTTTTGTATTGGGCTACTTAACATTTCGGTGCTAAGATCCTCTTCCTCTTCTTCAATTTCTTCTTCCTCGAAATCATCAAATTCTATTTCAAATTCATTATTGTTAATCTCGTTATCATTATTTAATTGAAGAGCATTTATTACTGCTTCTTCTGTAAATTCAGTTAAATCAATATTATCCCCTTCTATAAGCCTTTCTTCTGAAGCTTGATCTAGAAGAAGCTTAATTTCATCAGCATTCTTTTCAACATATCTTACTTCATAGCCAGCATCAGATAATCTGTTTTTTATTGTTTTACCAATAGTTCCAAGATATTCGATATTGGCAACTGCAATATTTATAATAGTGGCATTTGGAGGTAAAGAAGGAGTTAAAGAAATTGGTACTACAAAATTTTCTCTGCACCATTGCAAAGAAAAATACTTATCAACTAAAGATCTTACAGACGCAATTGAGTTTTTTGACATTTAATTAATCAACCTCCGCAACTTGAATTATTAAAATCATCTTCAGTTTTATAGATTACCTTTTTGCATATCCAAACTTTCTCACAACCTTTTGGAGCATTGCCATTTTTAAAAAAAAATGGTCCAGAAAAATTACTATTTCTCTTCCTTTCTATTGCTGTTTCACATATTTTTATATTATTTTGAAGGATTGCATAATCTAGATTTACCTTAGAACCAACATCAATTCCATCGTAAAAGAAATAAGTATTTGAACCACAATCGTTAAATTTTGCCTTTCCAGTAAATTTATTTTTCTCTTTATTACTTAACCATTTCAGGCAAGAGAGTTGAGAATTCATTTCATCAAATTCTTCTTCAGATTCATAAATATAGCCATCTACAATATATATGGGTTTTGAACAACTATTGGAATTTTCATCCCAGGTAACTAATTCACCATTGGTTCCGTTATTTCTGGTAGCTAGAAAGTTATTTATACATTTAGTTTTTTTCTTTTCTAATTTTTCAACATTCTTAAAGTCTTTAATTTCCTTAGGATTATTACAATTACTCCCAGCCCATGAATAACACATATCTAAAGAATCTTTATTCCCTGAAGATGGTTGTCCATAAGTTAAGAACCTACCAGTTTCTGTACCAATTAAAAAACCAAATCTAAACAAAGAATCATCATTACTATTGATTGGCTCTACAGATAATTCAGAGCAATTAGGTTCATCTAAGAATTTAAATCCCGTATTTTTTATTTTCTTATCTCCTTGAAATGAATCTGGTAAAACATTAATTAAATTAATATTC
>CACCZQ010000022.1 GCA_902550485.1 uncultured Prochlorococcus sp. | reverse complement strand
TTATTAAAATCATTGCTAAAAGCTATTAATGATGATTTTTGATTTTTTTCATAATTTTCCTTTTGAATGGCTTGTAATTGATCAAACTTATCATGATAAGGCCTCAATTCATTTTTTAAATAATCCAACTCGTTGACTAATAAATTATTAGCATTATCAAGTTTATTTAATCTCAATTTACAATCTTCGATTCTTTGCGAGACAGCCTTAAGAGAATCTTGATTTACTTCAATTTCTTTATTAAATGAGGCACAATCCTCAATTATTTGACTGCGGTTAGAATTTAATTTACTGAGTCTATTATTTTTTATTACCAAATCATTATTTGACTGTTTTAAAGCTTCTTCGATAACTAATAATCTTTCTTTTATAGGACTGGAATCATCAATATCATTGTTAATTCCAAACCTATAAGCCAAATCTTTATTTAACTTACTGCCTCCTGTAATAGCGCCACTTGCTTCTAATAATTCGCCACTTAAGGTAACCAACCTATTTTTTTGTGTAGATAACCTAGCTGAGGATAAATCTGAAAAAACCAAAGTATCTCCAAAAACATATCGAAAAACATCTGAATAGACTTCATCAAAAGTAATTAGATTAATAGCTTTATCAATAAATCCATTCTCCCTGTTATTTTCAAATCTTGAAATTGCATAATTCTTTTTTTGACTTTTAATTCTATTTAAAGGTAAGAAAGTTAATCTTCCCGCTTTCTTCTTTTTAAGGATTTCAATTGCTTTAGCGGCAATATGATCATTATCAACAACAATTTGTCCTAATCTATTTCCAGCAGCAATTTCTAATGCATATCTATTTTTCTCACTTACCTCTCCAAGTTGAGCTACATAACCATGTATACCCTCTAAACCTGCTTCTAAGAGAATTCTGAGAGCATATGAACCTCTAGATTCGTTTAAAGCTTCCTTCCTGCTCTCGAATCTAGATAAATCCTTTTCAAGTCTTAATTGCTCGTTATTTAACCTTGATTTGGTTTTTATTAATAAATCAATTTCATTTTTCAAAGAATTAATTTCTGCGCTATTACTTGCCAAGTTTTTATTATTTGTATCGGATGTCTCTTTTTTTCTTTGATTTCCCTCAAAAAGTTTTTGCTTTTCTAAATCTAACAAGTCAATCTGAGACAATATCTCATCTTTTTGAATATTATTTTGAATAGTTTCTTCTTCAATTTTCCTTTTTTTTATTTCCAAAGGATTAATTTGATTTTTTATACTTTCAAGCTCAGCATTTAATTTGATACTTTGTTTTGAAAATTCTCCAGATTCTCCAGCCGCATCAGAAAGTTTTTTTCTGGATAGTTTGTGTTTTAAAGTTAGATCATCAACTTGCGAGTTCAATTGATTTAAAAAATTATCATCGAAATTTTCTTGTCTCATCTTTTCTGACTCGATATTCCTCTTAGCAATTGCAATTTCATCTCTCTGCTTTTGTAATTTAATACCTTCTTCTTTATTCAGACTTGATATCCTATCAAGTTCTCTCAAGCTAGAATTAATACTTCCAATATCAGAATTAACTTTTATCAATTTATCCTCTCCTTTCTCCTTAAGCTCATCAACCAGTATTTTCAAAGCATCTTCCAAGACTGATATTTCTTTACTAATAGATTCTTTTTGTTCATTAAATAATATTTTATTTTTTTCAATTTCAATTTCTTTTTTTTCTATTAATTCAACATACTTAACTTGTTTTTCAAAAATAAGAACTTTCTCTAATTCCATTATTTGTAGTAATTTTGCCTTTAACTCTTTATATCGCTTTGCTTTTTCACATTCTTTTTCAAGCTTCTTCTTACTAGATTGCAATTCATTTTCTAAAATTTCACATCTTTCTTGTCTTTCATAAACGTCATTCAATTTTATATTAGTTTGTTCTATTCTTGTATCAAAAAGTGCGACTCCTGCTAATTCATCAATAAGATTTCTCCTCTCCTTATTATTCATTGATACTATTCTTGTTACATCGCCCTGCATAACAACATTGCTACCCTCAGGATCAACACTAATATCTCTTAATATTCTCTGTATTTGTTGCAAGGTACATTGTTTTCCATCAGAAGTATAAGTAGAAGCATAAGAACCACCTGGCATAAGTCTTAATTTTCTAGAAACTACCCATTCTTTTTGACCTTTATTAAGGGCAATTTCATCTTCTTCTAGCTCCAAAGGCGGAAGGTCCTCACTGGGAGACCAATCTTGAATATTAAATTTGACTGATACTGATGTTTCAGATGACTTACCCTCTTTAACTTTGGAGTTGTTTATTAGATCTGGTAATCTTTCAGCCCTCATACCTCTACTATTAGCTAGACCTAAACAGAATAAAATTCCATCTAAAATATTACTTTTCCCAGAACCGTTAGGACCCGTCACCACCGTAAAACCTTCTTCAAGAGGAATTTTTACATTTCCCCCAAAAGATTTAAAATTTTCAAACTCGACCTGATTGATATGTACCAATCTTAAGTCTCAATAGCTAAATAAGAATAACTAATTTGAAAAAATTCTCAATAGAAATATTACGTTTATTTATAAAGGGATATTAATAAGTTTTGATCAATCTACAAGAATTTCCGGAAATTTCAAACAAACCAGAAAGAAGTTCACCATCCAAAATGAATCGATAATTTTCAGAGTCCAAGTCTGTAGAAACGTTTTTAAATATTCCATGATCAATTCTTTTTACAAAACCTCTATTATCAGAAAGTTCATGTTCTATCCTGGATAGCCATATAAGTCTATGATTTGGCTGCTTAGAAATTTCTATAGAAGTTTGATTTAATAAAGGTAGTTTTAAAAATTTCCAAGTTAAACAATCTATTCCATTTTCAACAAGAAAATCATAATGAATATCTTTAGACTTAGCATTATAAACTTCATGTTCCAGCAAAACCCATTTATCCATTATGTAGTTGATAAATAAATTAAATCTTTTTGCAAAACAAAGTTTAGATAAAGATATTTTTTCTTAAAGATGGTCCCTTTTATTTAATTACCTGCATCAGGAACAAATCTTAAAGCAATGAATAGCAAACTTCCAGCTCCAGCGATAGCGGCAGCTACTAATCCAAAATCTGTAGGGATTGTGCGAGATGCAAAAATTAATGATGCAAATGTAATATCCATGATGAAATTTAAACTCATTTAATAATTCCAGTAATAGCTTAACAAAAGCTTCTTGCAGAACAGAGTAGATAAATAAAATGTAAATAAACTTTTATATGTTTTTATTCTATATAAATCCCACAATTATTTAGATAAGGGTTCCAAATTAAGAAAATAGGGTCTAATCTTAAAATAAATAAGTTTGGATAATGGAGACTTACCATCCTCCCAAAGAATTAGAAGATAAAGAAGATAACTCTAATCTTCCTGAAAGAGAGGTTCTCTCGGAAAAATGGTTACTAGAAAAAATTGACAGTTTGATACCTTTAATAAAAGAAAAATGGCCTAACATCGCACAACAAACCCTTGAAGCCACAAAAGGGAGTATTGACGATTTAGTTGAAGTAATAGCAAGCCATAGTGGAACTTCAGCAATTAGAATAAAAAGCCAACTATTTGAAATAATTGATTCAATAAGAGAAAATAATTGGGAAATATCAGAAAAAATTGAGCCTATAGAAAGTCAATTAGAAGAATTATTAGAAGAACTTAACAATACACTAAGACCAAAAATAGAAAGTCCTATTAGAAAAAAACCATTATTATCTATTGCTATTGCGGCTGGTATTGGTTTACTAATAGGAACGCTCCTAAACAGTGGTAGAAAATAATATGGAAAAACCAAAAAATAAAAACTTTGCAAATACCGCCTCCAGAATTTCAGCGATTGCAAGTTCAGTTATGGATTTGCATGTAAGAATAGCTCTTCAAGAAGTAGATAGAGAAAAAAGAAGATTAATTAGTGGTGGAATATTTTTGGCAATTGGCAGCACATTATTATTATTAGTACTAATTTGCATCCATATTATTTTCTATCTTTTTCTAACAAAATATAATAACTGGAATATTGAATATAATCTATTACTCATAATATTTATCGATTTAGTGCTTGCAGGCTTAAGTTTAAAACTTGGAGGAAAATTAGCCAAAGGACCATATCTTCCTCAAACATTAGAGGGTTTAGGCAAGACAACAAAAGCCGTTTTAGGCAAAAAATAAATTACCTTATTAAATACTTTATCCATCTACAATCTATTCCCCCATTACTAACAGGAATTTTCAATGAGGATTTCATTTTCAAATATTTTGTTAGTTTTGGATTTCCACTTAGCAGCCAAAATTCCCAACCTGAAAAATTATTCTTTAGAAAGACTCCCATTTGTTCATATAAATAAATCAATTCATTTTCAACGCCTAATTTTTTGCCGTATGGAGGATTACATATGATTATCCCAGGTGTGCAACTTAATTGGAGTGCTAAAAAATCATTATTTATAAGCTCAATATAATTTTCTAGTCCAGCTAATGATATGTTTACATTCGCCTGCTCAAAAACCTTTTTATTAATTTCACATCCTATTATTGTTGGCAATTTTTCATAATTTATAATTTTATTTTTTGCCTTATTTTTTTCATTAAGATAAATATCTTTCCTAAAGTCCAACCAATTCTCAAAAAGATATACTTGATCAATATTTATGGGAACTCCAAGATATTGGTTGACTGCCTCAATTAAAAAAGTTCCCGAGCCGCACATAAAATCTATTAATGGAACTTTACCATTCCATTGAGTCATATTTATCAATCCAGAAGCTAAATTTTCTTTTAATGGAGCATTTCCAATTGCGGGTCTATAGCCTCTTTTGTGTAAGCTTTCAAGGCTGCTTTGAAGACTGAGAATTGCTTTATTATTATTTAAATGCAGATGAATTATAAAATCAGGATTAGCTAGAGAAATATTTGATCTTTTATTCCAAACTGCCTGTTGCAAATCAGTTATAGAATTTTTTACTTCAAGAGCAGTGAAATGAGTATGACTTAAAGAAGATGTTCTCCCAGTCACTTGAACATTAAACGTTTTATCAAAATGCAACCAATTTAACCAATCAAATGAATCTCTAACCCCCGCATATAAAG
>CACCZQ010000021.1 GCA_902550485.1 uncultured Prochlorococcus sp. | reverse complement strand
TTTCGAAAGCCAATTAATTAATGATTTCATTTGAAAATCTAAAAGTGTACTTTTTTATTTTCTAACTAAATTACAGAAAAGTAAATCAGTCTTTATGCTGATTTTTTTGAAAGATTGGCTTATAAAAATAATATAAATTATCAAAATTATTGTTTCCTTTTATCTTTTAAAAGAGCTATATTACTTGCTTTTTAAAGGTAAACCAAGTGCAATATATATTTAGTAAATAATACTTATTTTTTCTAATTCACTTAATAAATTAAATTATTGAAGATAATTTCATGCTATATCTCTATTCCAGATAAATACAATAATATTATGAATGATTCATTTTTTCTACCAACCAGAATACAGAAATAGATTCTATTAATTCATATTTTGAGTGTATTACTGAATGCAGTATTGTTGATGGTCATCAAGAATGTATTACTCGTTGTTTGGAAATTCATCTAAAGGGGGATGATCAAAATGAATAAAAAAAATTCGCCGCAAAGGAAAACAACTTTAAAATGGAACCCGAATGGAGAGCTTTCTGAAATTGATATGTTAAGAATTTTAGAAAAATTATCGTCTAATAATCTTAATCAATGTGAATTAACATGCGATTCTGATCAAGTTTAAAAATTAATATTTCTAGAACTTGTCAAATTATTTATTAGGCAAAAAAGTTTGACTCTAATATCCAAGAAAAAATTTTTAGAAATTACTTTTAAAATTAAAATATTCCTATTAGATTGAATTTTTAATAATCTTAATTCAGACTAGAGTTAAAAATTTATTTTTTAAATTTTTGATCAATGCTGTTGATAAAAAGCAGCTAAGTGGATTACTTAAGGTATCAATATTTAATTAATAAGATATTAATGAAGATTTAAAACATTCTCATAGTATCTTAGGTTTTTATTCTAAAAATTAATTTTTAGAACTCCTTCTTTTTTTTTATTAATGTCTTACTTATTCTTTTTTTTGTTGCTTGAATAGGTTGTACTAAACCTGAATGGCCATAAGTTGGACAATAGTAAGTCATAAGCATCCAATTTTTATCTTGATCCATAAGTAATAATCATTTTTAATATATGTAATTAACTAAGTAAGACGGAAAATGAAAAAATTGTTGTTTTTTAATCTTTTCTTCTTTTTTACTTAATAATTTATAGAAAGTATTAATCTATTCGCACTAAATAGATATAAATACGCATGACTTTTAAAAAAAATCCTGCTATTTATTAATAAATTCAAAATTATTCATGTCTCTAGAATCTATATTGATGGTAGTTGCTCCAATATGTGTTTTTACAGCAGGAGTTATTGTCTTACCTATTTTAGTAAAACCTCGCAAACAATCTGGTCTAACCAAGAAGTATATACGCGGTCTTTAAATTTAAAAACTTTAACGAAAAGCATAGACAAACAGAATAAAAAAAATAATTGATTAGATAAATAAAAAAGAGATGGCGATAAAAAATAAAATGTATGGCTCAAATTAATTTATTTGATTATATAGTTTAAATTGTGAAAACTTTATCGAAAAAAATTTATAAATTATTTTCATTATGAGATCCTGTGATGGATAATAGAGTATATAAATTCACTTTTATTTAACAAAATTCTTAACCAACAAAAATTTGAGTAATATAAAATTTTCTGGTCTTAAAGGCCAAGCGCTTGTAATAAAGGATAAAGATATTCCAAGCATAAAAAAATTTCAGGATGTTATCCCGGATCACTACTTTAGGTGCAATACCAAAACTTCTTTGAGGTATCTTTTACAATCAGCTTTCATTCAATCAATAGTAGTCGCAATAGGGTTATCTATTCCATTTACCCCAAAAATGATCCCAATTTGGATAATTTACGCATTAATATCAGGTACCACTGCAATGGGATTCTGGGTAATTGCCCATGAATGTGGGCATGGAGCATTCTCTAAAAACAAAACATTGGAATCTGTAACTGGTTATTTACTACATTCATTACTTCTGGTTCCTTATTTTTCTTGGCAGCGTTCTCATGCAGTTCATCATCGATTCACAAATAACATAACTAATGGAGAAACTCACGTCCCTTTAGTCATAAAAGGGAACGGAGTTACAGAAAAAGTTGGCGGAGAAAAAGAATTACTTTTTTCAAATTCCTTAGGTAAGAAAAATTATGGAATTCTTCAACTTGTTTTACATCTAATATTTGGCTGGCCTGCTTATTTACTTACTGGAAGTACAGGAGGTGTTAAATATGGCACTTCAAATCATTTTTGGCCAATTAAACCATTTTCTAAAACATTATGGCCATCAGTATGGGTCAAGAAAGTTTGGATATCAGATATTGGCGTAGGTTTGACATTAGTGGGCATTGTTTATTTAGTTTTCAAGTATGGATTATTTCCAGTAATTACTCTGTATTTTGGCCCTTTATTAGTGGTTAATTGTTGGCTAGTAGTTTATACATGGCTTCATCATACAGATTCAGATGTCCCTCATCTTTCAAACACTGAATTTTCTTTTATGAGAGGAGCATTTCTATCTATTGACAGGCCTTACGGTAGAGTCCTTAATTTTCTTCACCATAATATAGGTTCTAGCCATGTCGTTCATCATGTATGTCCAACGATCCCTCATTATCATGCAAAAAAGGCAACTGTCTTAATTAAAAAAGCCTTTAAAAAAGCATATCTTTTTAATCCTGATCCAATACACAAAGCTTTATGGAATATTGCTTGCAATTGCGTTGCTGTTGAGCCAGACATAAAGAGCAGAAGATATATATGGCAATCTTCATACAAAAATGGTGGATTAAAAACACAATAATCATCAATTCTTTATCACTTTAATTTACGCAAATCTGAAAAAAATATAAAAGAATTAGCAATAACAAATTTTTTATCTTAAAAATAGTACTAAGTTTATAAAATTCTATGAGTGGCGACAATTTACATGGTAAACAGCCTATTAAATTTTATTCGGAAAAAATAACACTTACAAAAGTTGAATTATTAGAAAGACAGTTGAGTTTAGGCGAAAAAATTTCAGATTTAGATCAAAAGCATAAAGAATGGAGCAAAAAACTATTAGGTTGATCATCTAATAAGATGAATTTTAAAAACTTATTGATATTTGTATTTGCCTTATCAAGAAACTTTTCTGTAAATTATTGAAAAATTATTTGCAGGCATCCTAATAATATCCTCTTGAGAAAAACCATTTTTCTTACTTTCATCACAAACTTCCTCAAAATTTTTAATACCCCAAAGATCATTTTGCATTTTTAATGAATTATCGAAAAAATAATTACTTTCACTTGTATGCTTATTACAAATTTTAAATGGCTCATACAAAATCAAGAATTATCCCTTATTCAGTAATTTTCCTAACTCTCTAAAGAGTGCTACAGACCACACTGCTACATGAATCATATTTATAGAGACTATTCCTTGCAAAGAATTAGCTAATATCAATGGAATTTTCCAAGGAATTTTTTCTACATCAATTTCAAGAAGCTGGGGCATTTTCTTAGATAAGTCTTCATACTCAATCCAAGAACTTATACTTTTCTATGCACTAACTCTTGATCACTCGTTTGCCAAATTATTCCAGGAAATCGTTTTTGAAAAAACACTCCATGTTCACTACTTCCACTCCCGATTCCCAATACTGAACTTTTTTTATAATTCGGGATAGTACATCACCAATGCGGTCTCTATTTCTAAGAGTTTCCGAAAAAAAGTCTATTATCCAAAATTAAAAAAAAATTGGCGCCTCAGTAAAAATAATAATTTTAAAATCCTTGATTATTTAACCTTTCTCAATTTAGGAGTCTTGAAAAACATTATTTTAAGGCTAAAGAATAATATTGAAATTGTAAGAGCAGGCAAGATATAAAGTATTAAATCAGAACTCATTAGAGAAGGAATCCTTCCAAAAATTAAATGCATGTAGTAAGTCGAGAATGACATAAATTCACATATATATCTAATTTATTAATAGCAATTATTTGAATTCTAAAAACCACTTTTAGTCAAAAACCAAAAATTCTCAAAAAAAAGAGTCAGCCTGTATCCCTACTAGCTGACTCTTATTTTATATTAATTTAAATTACCTCTAAATGAGGATATACCTCTAAAAAATCAGAACAAAAATAAAAACATCGATAATGTATATTTCGACACATATATGTAGCACACTTAAAATTTTCCTTACCAAATAAGCAATAATCATTGATTTTCTTTACATAAGTAAATAAATGTGTTAAATTTGTTAACAATTACATTAATAAAAAATGACTCCAGAAGCAGAACGTTTTAACGGTTGGGCAGCAATGTTAGGTTTCGTTGCGGCAGTTGGCGCATACGTCACAACAGGCCAGATCATCCCAGGCTGGTTCTAATGAAAAATAACGAACCAAAAATTGTAGAAAAAGAAAAAATCGTTGCTGAAAAACTTAATGGTAGATTTGCAATGTTAGGATTTGTTGCTCTAGTTGGGGCATATTTAACTACAGGTCAAATCATTCCAGGTTTTATCTAATATAGATTTTTCATTTTTTAATAGCCTGATTTAAATACAAATTAGGCTTTTTTTGATGACTTTATAATCCACATGGTCGGAACAAGTTATTTTGAAGAATGAAAATGATTAATATTAAAACTAGATGCTAAAAAGAAATATTAATTTGATTTTTTTTCTTCTTTAAAACTCAAATTTATTCCTTAATTAATGCTATCTTGATCGATATAATTCAAGGATCAAATGAGAGTAAAGCTTGAGCCAGAGACTGCATTTATTGGAAAAAAATTTGCTTATTTATTTCTAGGAATAATATTTAGCCTAAATGCAATAACTTTTATTTGGTTTTTCTTATTTTCAAATTTAAAATAAATAAATTATTGATATAAGTATTATTTTCAAATATGTAAAATAAAATTAAAAACTTCTACCTAAGAGACTTTAATAATAAAGCTCTAACAAATTTTATAGGAAAAGTGATTGAGGTACTAAAAAATTCCTGGAATGATCTGGCCTGTTGTGACGTAGGCACCTAAAAGTGCAACGAAACCAACCATAGCCCATCTACCATTTACTTTTTCTGCATTTTGAGGATACCCATCGTAAGATACACTTTCGTCAATATAAGGCCTAGTTTCAGATGGGAACATATTCTGTCTCCCACCTGATTCTGTAGTAATTCCTGATTTTGTCATTAAGAAATATATTAATTGTTAACTAAAGTAACATAAATATTAACTTATGTAAACCAAAGTCTCTCTTAAATTGCCACCAAGTATTTATGTTATAGATCAATCTGTGACATTTCTGTTTAAAAAATTAACGGCGCGCAATTTTTTTTCAATTAAACCAATTTTTATTATCAAACTTGCAGATAAATTAATAAAATGAGCATTTATACTCACAGTAAGTAATTTTACTTAGTAAACTATCACTAAGCATTTAGGAAGTGCTTAGCTGGTTAAATCAGAAAACCTGAATTAACTTAGTCGTCATGAGCTTGCCAGTGGGATACTTGCAGGCTCTTTCAACTTTAAAAGCAAGATAATATACTAAACAATCAGATAAAACTTTATATTTTGCTTAAACTCATTTAATCATTAAGTGAATGTCAAAGATACAATTAGTTGCTAAATAAAAGATAGGATCCAAAAAATTATGTCTTTAGATTTTTTTCTTATACCTTCTTGTATTTTTCTTATCCTCTTTCTTTTAAATAGAGAAAATATTATCTA
>CACCZQ010000020.1 GCA_902550485.1 uncultured Prochlorococcus sp. | reverse complement strand
TCAGAGTAAATTTGTTTAACTGCATGTCCAATAAGGTGAGCAAAGGAATGTCTTATTATTTCGATTCCTTCTTTATCTTTTGATGTAATAATTACAACTTTGGAATCTTTATTTATAGGAATTGTTGCATCAAGAAGAACATCATTTACTTTCCCAGCAATTGTTGCTTTGGCTAATCCAGCGCCTATACTCTGGGCAATTTCTAGAATAGTTACAGATTTTTCGAAAACTTTTTTTGAACCATCAGGCAAGGTAATTATTGGCATAATTTATTTCTCCATTTCAAAGAATCCTAATTTTGATTTAACTCTTTTTAAAGTCTGATTTGCTAAATCTTCAGCCTTTTCCTTACCTTCATCAAGGATTTTATTTAGTTGATAGGGATCATTAATTAATAATTTATATTTTTTCTGAATAGGTTCTAGTGATTCAATAAGTTGTTCAGTAATTAATTTTTTAAATGTCCCCCATCCAGTCTCTAAGAATTCATTTTCACATTGAGAAATTTCTTTGCCAGATAATATTGAATAAATCATCAAAAGATTTTTAGATTCTGGTCTTTCAGGATTGTTAAATTCAATTCCAATAGAACTGTCACTTTTTGCTCTTTTAATTTTTTTTGTGATTATCTCAGGAGGATCTAATAAGTTAATACGACTGCCCTCATTAGGATCGCTTTTGCTCATCTTTTTTGAACCATCAATTAAACTCATTATTTTTGAACCATTCTTCATGATGATTGGTTGAGGGATCTTTAAAATATTTCTATCCTTACTAAATCTGGCATTAATTCTCTGTTGTGCAATATCTCTTGCAAGTTCAAGATGTTGTTTTTGATCCTCCCCTACTGGTACGAAGTCAGCATCATAAAGAAGGATGTCTGCAGCCATAAGTATTGGATAGTCAAATAATCCAATAGATACATTATTACCTTGTTGTGTGGATTTTTCTTTGAATTGAATCATTCTCTCCATCCAATTTATTGGGGTCATGCAATTTAATATCCAACAAAGTTCTGAATGCGCTGAAATCTGACTTTGGACAAAAATTGAGCATATATTGGGATCTATTCCACAAGCGACGTACAAAGCTGCAGTAGAGATTGTGTTTTTAGATAATTCTTTGGGATTATATGAGGCTGTTATTGCGTGTAAATCAACTACACATAGAAATGTTTCATATTGCTCTTGAAGAGTAACCCAATTATTTATGGCTCCAAGCCAATTCCCAATATGTAAATCACCAGTTGGTTGAACTCCCGATAGAATTCTTTTTTTATTTGCCATCCTCTTCTACTTCGCTAGATTGGATCTCTTCAGTTGATGTACTTTTTACAGGTCTTGCAAAAGGGTCAGGCGCTGTTTTTGTCTTTTCTTCATAAGGATTTTGTGATGGTCTACTCGGAGCAGAGTTTTTATTATTTTTTGCATATTCTGCGATTGATTCAATCAATTTTTCGTCTTTGATCATTTCGCTAAGTGTTCTAATAGAGAAACCCAGAACTGCAACGGTAGATCTTAATTGAAAGGTCTCTTGTATTGATTTAACAGCTTTCATTTCGTTATCACTCAATCTTATGCGAAATCCTCCTCCATCTCTTCTGCCGCCCGATCTATCTCTGAAATTAGATCTTTTATTATTAGAACGACCTCTGTAATTTTCTTGTACAGGATTATTGCTGAAATTTGAATTAGACATCTTGATGTTTCTTAAGTTATTTAAATAGTCTATTAACTTAGCATCTTGTTATGCAATAAGTCTTTTTAAATGGGTTAAAATTTTATCTTTTGATTAACGACTTATGAAATTTCGCTTTTCTCATTCACAACTTGCATTAAAATAAAAATAGAAAAAAAAAGTATTGTGTTTGATATTAGTAAAGACAACCTTTTAAAGGATTTCATAAAGTTTCCAAAAAAAAATCTTCTTATTATTTTACTTTTGTTAGGTTTTGGGGAATGGTTTGTCAGTGACTTAATTCATTTTGCAGGAGGCTCAATAGGATTTTTTGCGTTGTGTTTGGGGGGGATATTTTTACTTGAAGAATGATAAGCCTAAATTTAATGAGCCAAATAATTTAGATGGTTGGATAAATCTATGTAATGAAGATTTAAATTTTTTTGAAGAACTTGAAACAACAAATAAATTAGAAAAACTGAATTCAAAAAGACAAAAAATCCTTGAATCGATTCTTAATAGATGTGAAAAAGAAAAAATAAGTTGCATTGGACAAAAACATTACCAAAGTTGTCTTTCTGTTTTGAAAGGGCATTTTAAAGCAGATAAGTTTGACTTTGATTTATTTGAAACACTGCCTAAATACAATTCTTCTGAAATTATTCCAGAAGAAGCTTTGAATAGTGATGCAATCTTGTATTTTATAAACTTGCCTTTGTCGGCAAATGATTTTTTGTGGCTGGAAAAGTTTCCTAAAAATATGCCAATCTGGTTGGTGGCTTTAACCTCTAGCGAAATAGAAGTCAAAAATCAGATAGGAGACCTAAAGTCTCAAATTTCAAGTGATTTTATAAACAAAATTATTACTTTTGATGTGAATAAGAATGAAATAACAAATATACCTTTTTCGTTTAGAAAGTTTTTCATAAGTTCATCTAAAAATATTGAAAATACAAAAAAAAGGCTTTTGAAAGAACTTCATGTTGCCTGGCAATCTGAAATTGAAGGTATAAGAAGAATGCAGTTAAAAGGTATACAAAGAAAAAATCAAATACTTGTCGCGACAACTGTTTTCTTATCTCCTATCCCATCAATTGATGTTATGGCAATGACAGTACTAAATTCATTAATGATTAAAGAAATTAAGTCTATATGGGGATGTAATTGGTCTCCTGAAATTTTAGATAAAGTATCCAAAGAGATTTTAAAAACTGCAATTGCTCAGGGAGTTATTGAATGGAGTGGACAGACTCTTATTGGTATAACAAAATTACATGGCCCAAATTGGCTTGTCTCTGGAACATTTCAGGCTGTCAGTGCTGCTTATTTAACAAGAGTAGTATCAAGTTCGTTGGCTGATTTTATGGCAATAACAAAAGGAGTAGAAGAACCTGATTTGGAATTTATAAAGAAAAATTCTGAGAAAATTGTTGAAAAAGCTTTTGAAAAAGAAAAAATAAATTGGAAAGGATTTATTTCTGATCTTAGAAAACCACTTATGAAACTATCTTTTAGTTCATAATTTAAGGATGAATATTAAATATGAGAAAAAATATTCTTGTTTTAAGTTTGTTACTTCTGCTTTCTCTTGCTTCAGGATCATGTAGGAGAACATCAAATAAAAATGAAAGTAAAGAAGTAATACTGGCAAGTTTCACTGTTTTGGCGGACATAATTAGCAATGTTGCTAAAGATGATTTTATTGTTAGATCAATAACGAAACCAGGGGTTGAAGTTCATGGCTACCAACCAACTCCAAGCGATTTAGTAAATGCCTCAAGTGCTTTTGTTTTTATTGATAATGGATTTGGATTTGAATTATGGGCTGAAAAATTTGTTTCTAATTTAAAAGTTAAAAGAATTACTGTCGCTGAAGATTTAGATCCTATTTTTATCAGTGAAGATTTTTATAAAGGGAAACCCAATCCTCATGCCTGGATTTCTCCAAAAAGAGGGATCCTATACGTAGATATTCTCGTGGATGCTTTATCAGAATTGAGGCCATCCAAAAGGAAATTATTTGAAGAAAATGGAAAAATTTATAAAGATAAACTCTCTAAAATAGATAAAGAATTCTCTCTTTTTATTAATAACTTAAGTAAAGACAGGAGGTATCTAGTAAGTTGTGAAGGTGCTTTTTCATATTTAACAAATGATTACGGATTAGAGGAAGTTTATTTGTGGCCAGTTAATGCTGAGAGTCAAATTACTCCCAAAAGAATGACAAGAACAATCTCACTAGTTAAAGAAAAAAATGTCCCATCTGTATTTTGCGAAAGTACTGTAAGTAACGAGTCTCAAATGGTTGTTGCAAACGAAACTGGGGCTAATTTTGGAGGAGATCTTTTTGTTGATTCATTATCTGGTGATAGTGGGCCTGCTAGTTCTTATATAAAAATGCTTGAGCATAATTTGGATTTGATTAAAAAAGGGCTTTTTTGAATTATGGAAACAATCAATTATCAAAACTTTAGGATTGATGCAGAGAATATTTGTGTAGATTACAACGGTAAGGTGGCTTTATATGATGCCAATTTAAGATTAAAACCTGGCCAGATTTGTGGTTTAGTAGGGATGAACGGGGCTGGTAAAACAACTTTTTTTAATGCTTTAACTGGCTTTGTAAATATTTCAAAGGGAAAAATTAGAATAAATGGAGAGTCTGTAAGATCTGCTCAAAAAGATCAGACAATTGCTTATGTTCCTCAAAATGAGGGAATTGATAGTCAATTTCCTATAAGTGTTTGGGATGTAGTGATGATGGGAAGATATGGTTCGATGAATATTTTTAGGTGTCCTAGAGAGTCTGATGTTCAGGCGGTTAAAGATGCAATTGAGAGAGTTGATCTTACTGATCATTTATCTACACCTATTGGGAACTTATCTGGCGGTCAGCGAAAAAGAACTTTTTTAGCTAGAGCAATTGCCCAAAGAGCCTCAATATTACTTCTTGATGAGCCTTTTTCAGGTGTTGATATAAGAACTGAGAAACTTATCTCGGAATTATTTATTCAATTTAAAAATGAGGGCAAAACTATATTACTATCAACACACGATATGATTCATGTCCGTGAATTTTGTGATTTGGTTCTTTTAATAAATAAAACTGTTGTAGCTTACGGCGAGACCTCTGAAGTTTTTACCCCTGAAAATATTACAACCACTTTTGGAGGAATCTCACCTGATTTCTTGTTTGGACCTGAATCATAAATTTTAAATTGTATGGAGCTCTGTTCTTTTTTAACTTTAGATTCAATCATTACAGATCCATTAACTCATGACTTTATGAGAAAAGCACTTCTTATGAGTTCATTAGTTGCAGCTGTTTGTGGTTTTCTATCAAGTTATTTGACTCTTAAAGGATGGGCTTTAATGGGAGATGCAGTGTCACATTCTGTAATGCCTGGTGTTGTGGTTGCTTATGCATTAGGTCTTCCTTTCTCATTAGGGGCATTTATTTTTGGGGTTGGTTCTGTAGCATTGATAGGGTTTATTAAGCAGAAATCTAGAGTTAAGGAAGATACTGTTATTGGGTTGGTATTTACTGGATTTTTCGCTCTTGGAATCGTATTGGTTTCTAAGATTAAAAGTAATATTGATCTGCATTCTATTCTTTTTGGTAGTCCATTAGGAATATCACTTTCAGATGTAAAACAAACCATATTCATTTCTTTGTTGGTAGTAATCCTTTTATCAATTTTTAGAAAAGATTTAATGCTTTATTGTTTTGATCCTAGGCATGCAAAAACAGTTGGGATAAACGTGTTTTTTCTTCATTATTTACTGCTCACATGTTTATCTTTAGCAGCTGTTGTGGGCTTACAGTCTGTTGGAATTATTTTAGTAGTTGCAATGTTGATTACACCAGGGGCTACAGCATATTTACTGACGGATAAATTCGATAATATGACAGTAATTTCAGTATTAAGTGCAATTATCTCAAGCTTAATAGGAATCTATGTTAGTTTTTGGTTTGATCTTGAAACAGGTGGATCAATTGTCTTAGCACAAACTTTTATATTTTTATTTGCCTTTTTATTCGCTCCAAGATACGGAATATTTAAGTTAAAGAAATTATTTGCTGGGTATAAATGATAGTGGTGGAAGAAACTTTAAATAAAAAATGGAATTGGTGGCCATTATTCCCCTTATATCCTTATGGAAAAAAGAAAACAATTTTCAGAGAATTAATTCCTGATCAAATATGGTCCTTGG
>CACCZQ010000019.1 GCA_902550485.1 uncultured Prochlorococcus sp. | reverse complement strand
AATTGAGAATAATTGATGAAATTCCTGAAGAAGGTCTCATAAATTTATACAAGCACGAAGAATATATCGACATGTGCAGAGGGCCTCACGTTCCTAACACTAGACATTTGAGACACTTTAAATTACTTAAATTATCAGGTTCATATTGGAGAGGTAATAGTGAGAATGAATCATTACAGAGAATCTATGGAACTGCATGGGCAAAAGAAAAAGAACTCAATGACTACTTAACGAGAATTGAAGAAGCGGAAAAAAGAGATCACAGAAAACTTGGTAAAAAACATTCACTATTTCACATACAAGAAGAATCTCCAGGAATGATTTTTTGGCATCCAAATGGATGGACAATCTACCAAGTACTGGAAAAGTACATAAGAGAAATACTTAATAAAAATGATTATTTAGAAATTAAAACCCCACAAGCAGTAGATAAATCTCTTTGGGAAAAATCTGGTCATTGGGAAAAATTTAGAGACGATATGTTCACTACTGCATCAGAAAATCGAACATATGCAATTAAACCAATGAATTGTCCATGCCATATTCAAGTATTTAATCAAGGTTTAAAAAGTTATAAAGATTTACCTATTCGTCTTGCTGAATTTGGCTCTTGTCACAGAAACGAGCCTTCTGGTGCACTACACGGCTTAATGAGAGTAAGAAACTTTACTCAAGATGATGCACACATATTCTGCACAGAAGAGCAAATTCAAGAAGAAGTATCTACTTTTATAGATCTTGTTTTTGAGGTTTATAAAACTTTTGGTTTTGATGAAATCATTATCAAATTATCAACTCGTCCAGAAAAAAGGGTAGGTAGTGAAGAGATTTGGGATAAATCAGAGGAGGCTCTTACCAAAGCTCTCGATAATAAGAACCTAAAATGGGAACTCCAACCAGGAGAAGGGGCTTTTTATGGTCCAAAAATAGAATTCTCCTTAAAAGATTGTCTTAACAGAGTCTGGCAATGCGGCACTATTCAAGTTGATTTCTCAATGCCTATTAGATTGGATGCAACTTATGTAGATATTGATAATGAGAAAAGAAATCCAGTTATGCTTCACAGAGCAATTTTAGGATCTTTTGAGAGATTTATTGGAATCTTAATTGAACAATATGAGGCAAAATTTCCAATTTGGCTTGCACCTTATCAAATAATTTTATTGAGCATTACTGATAGAAATATTGAAAAGTGTTTAAAGTTTAATAAATTAATAAATAATAATGGATACCGATCAAAAGTTGATACTAGGAATGAAAAAATAGGATATAAAATAAGAGAGGCAACTCTAGGGAGAGTTCCTTTAATTGCAGTTATTGGAGATAAAGAAGAGGAAATTGATTCAGTCGCTTTGAGAGCTTTAGATGGAACAAATTTAGGAATTTTCGAACTACCTAACCTATACAAATTAATGGATGAATTAATAGAAAAAAAAGGGAGAACAGAATAATTTCGAATAGATGAATTTTCTGGCTTGTGATTTAGGAGGTACCAAGGTTCTATTGGGAATATTCGAAAGAGCATTAAATGATGATTCGCCTAGTTTGTTATTCAAAAAGAAATATATATCTTCTGAATGGAATTCTTTTGAACTGATATTAGAAGATTTTCTTAAAAATGAATGCAAAAATATTATCCATCCTTCTTCTGCATGTTTCGCTGTAGCTGGTCCTTTATCCAACAACAACGCAAAAATCATGAACTTGTCATGGAATATTTCGGGAAATAAATTAAAAAATAAATTTAAATTTGAACAATGCGAGCTAATAAATGATTTTGCAGTGCAAATTTATGGAATTCCTTTCTTAAAAAAAAGTCAATATTCAACTATCCAGGATGGATCACATTCTGAAGGTGCCAATAATGATTTGCATGCCATTGTTGGAGCAGGGACTGGTTTGGGCATAGCAAGAGGCCTAATATCAGGGAAAAAGGTAAAAGTTTTAGCTAGTGAAGGTGGTCATGTGGAATATTCCCCTAAGTCAAAATTAGAATGGGAATTAAAAATTTGGCTCAAGGATTATCTAAAAGTAAAGAGAATATCTTGCGAAAGGATTATTAGCGGCACTGGTTTATCAAGAATTGCCGAATGGAGACTAAGCAAACCTGATGCTCAAAACCATCCTCTACAAAAATATGTAAAAAAAATTAAAATTTTTGATGATGCAAGGAAAGAACTTCCTGAAAAAATTTGCAATCTCTCCAAAGAAGGGGATCAGCTAATGATTGAAGTTGAAAGGATTTGGTTAGGTGCTTATGCCTCTTTACTGGGAGATATTGCTCTTCAAGAATTATGCTTTGGCGGGTTATGGATTTCTGGAGGAACCGCATCAAAACATTTCAAAAACTTTAAATCAGATCCATTTATGAAACAATTTTTCGACAAGGGAAGATTAAAAGATATTCTTAAAACAATACCTATGAAAGTAATTTTAGATGAAGAGTTTGGACTTTTTAGTGCAGCATGCAGAGCAAAAATGCTTTTAAAAACTTAACAACAAAAAATGTTTATTCCTGAAGTAGGTAAAAAAATAAGGGTTACAGTGCCTTCTACAACCGCCAATTTAGGGCCAGGATTCGATTGTCTTGGTGCAGCATTAGATTTATATAATGAATTTATTTTTACAAGAATTGAAGGTGGTGGAGATAGATTTGATTTAATAATGGAAAGTACAGATGGTAATCACTTAAGAGGAGGACCTGAAAACTTAGTTTTTAGAGCAGCTCAGAAAGTATGGGAGACCGCAAATATGGATCCTTTTGCACTTGAAGCAAGAGTTAAATTAGCAGTGCCACCTGCACGCGGACTTGGAAGTAGTGCTACAGCAATAGTTGCAGGACTAATAGGAGCAAATGCAATAATGAACTCTCCTTTGTCCAAGGAAAAGCTCCTTGAACTTGCTATTGATATAGAGGGTCATCCTGATAATGTAGTTCCCTCTCTTCTTGGTGGTCTATGTTTAACAGCTAGGTCTTCTTCTCAAAGATGGAGAATCATTAGATGTGATTGGCACGATTCCATTAAAGCTGTTGTAGCAATACCTGCGATTCGTCTAAGTACAACTGAAGCAAGAAAAGTTATGCCCAAGAATGTACCTATATCTGATGCAGTGACAAATATGGGGGCACTTACTTTGTTACTAAATGGCCTAAAAGCCGGAAATGAGGAACTAATAAAAGAGGGAATGTTTGATAAGCTTCATGAACCCTATAGATGGAAACTTATTAAAGGTGGACTTGAAGTCAAAGAAGCCGCGCTACAAGCAGGTGCTCTAGGATGCGCAATTAGTGGGGCAGGACCAAGCATCTTAGCTTTATGTAAAAAAGAAAATGGTAAAAACGTCAGCCAAGCAATGGTAAAAGCATGGGAAAAGTCAGGTGTAGCTAGCAGAGCGCCATTCTTAAACGTTCAAACAATAGGCAGCCAATTTAGCACTATTTCTAGTAAGTAGTTTTACTTAGGCATTTTTAATGTTATAGTCTCAAGCTAGTACAACTTCAACTAGAATAAAAAAATTATTCATTCCATAAATGAATTTAGAATCTTTTCCTTGGCTATCATCTGTTGTTTTACTGCCTTTAATTGGGGCATTAATAATGCCTTTCTTGAGTTCGAAAGAGGGAGAAGATAATACACTACCTAGAAATATCTCATTAAGTTTTTTATTTTTAGATTTTTTATTAATAATTGGCGTTCTTTTTCAAAAATTTAATCCTTCAGATAGCTCTTTGCAACTGGTAGAAAGGGCTTCTTGGTTACCCTCAATAGGCTTAGAGTGGTCTCTTGGTGTAGATGGATTATCTGCTCCTCTAGTAGCTTTGAGTGGGTTAATTACATTTTTATCGGCTGCTGCAAGTTGGAAAATTAAGAAAAAATCTAACTTATATTTTGCCCTTTTATTAGTGCAAGCCTCAGCACAAGCATTAGTTTTTCTTTCTCAAGATTTCCTATTATTTTTTCTAGCATGGGAACTTGAATTGGTTCCGGTATATCTTCTTATTGCTATTTGGGGAGGGAAAAAGAAATTATATGCGGCCACAAAATTTATTCTTTATACAGCTTTAGCTTCTTTATTAATTCTCATTAGTGGTCTAGCACTTGCTTTGAGTGGTGATACTTTTACTTTGAATATTACTGATTTAACCAATAAACATGTAACAGGCAGCCTTGCTTTATTGTCTTATTTAGGATTTTTAATTGGTTTTGGTGTAAAGCTCCCCATCTTTCCATTACATACTTGGTTACCCGATGCACATGGAGAGGCTAATGCACCAGTTTCAATGTTACTCGCAGGAATACTTTTAAAAATGGGAGGTTATGCTCTCTTAAGATTCAATGTTCAAATACTACCTGAAGTACATCTACAAATAGCACCTGCTTTAATTATTCTTGGAATCATTAATATAATTTACGGAGCACTAAATGCATTTGCACAAGATAACGTTAAAAGGAGAATTGCATGTAGCTCTGTAAGTCATATGGGTTTTGTTCTATTAGGAATTGGAGCGGTAGATGCTCTTGGAATAAGCGGAGCAATGCTTCAAATGATCAGTCACGGACTTATAGCCGCAGCTATGTTCTTTGTTACTGGCTCATTCTATGAAAGAACAAATACTCTTTCCATACCAAATATGGGTGGCTTAGCAAAGGTCTTGCCAATAACTTTTGCTTTTTTCTTAGCAAGCTCACTAGCCTCTCTAGCACTACCTGGCATGAGCGGTTTTATAAGTGAAATAACTGTATTTTTAGGTATCACAAGTCAAGAAGGCTTCAGCTCTATCTTTAGATCGATCACTATTCTTATTGCAGCTATAGGTTTAGTTCTTACACCAATATATCTACTATCAATGTGTAGAAGAGTATTTTTTGGCCCTAGAATTCCCGCTCTAGCTACAGTCAAAGAGATGAATGGTCGAGAATTGACAATTGGTTTCAGCTTATTGTTGCCTACTTTGGTGATAGGTTTTTGGCCAAAAATCGCAATAAATTTATACGAATCTTCAACCAATGCTCTCAGTCAGCAGCTTACTCTAGCTAAATTAGTTGGATTAATACCAACTTTGGTTAATTAAATCACTTTAATAAATGGATACCTCAATTTTTAAATATGGAGAATTACCAGAATTTAAAAAATTTACTCCCGAAAGCATAAGTAAACAATTCCCAGTAGTTCTAGAAAAGATAGCTGAAGATTTTAAAAAAATAGAAATAAATTTATCTAATTATTTACTTCAAAATGATTTAAATTGGGATAAGGTAATAAATCCCTTAAACGAAGTAAATGAAATTCTTAGATGGAGTTGGGGAGTAATAAGTCACCTAAATGCAGTAAATAATACTGAAAGTCTAAGAGACATTTATTCAAAATTTCTTCCTGAGATTATTAGCTTGAGTAATAAATTCGGACAAAGTAAAGTAATTTACAATTCTTTAGTCAAGCTTAAAAAGACAAATAACTTTGATCAAATTAAAAACAGAATTTTGGATAAAGAAATTCTTGAGATGCAACATAGAGGAATTTCACTACAAAAAGATGATCAAGAAGAATTCAACAAAATTTCAGAAAAGCTCGGAAAGCTATCAACAAACTTCAGCAATAATGTTCTTGATGCGACTAACAAATGGTTTTTAATATTAAATAAGAAATCTGAAGTCGATGGTCTTCCTGAACGAGTACTTGAATTAATGGCAATTTCTGCACACAACCACTTAAAAAAAGATGAAGAAGTCAATATCAAAAATGGTCCTTGGAAATTAAGTCTAGATATACCAACTTATACTTCATTTATGACGTATGCCACCGACCGTAATCTTAGAGAGAAACTATATAAGGCATTCGTTGGTAGGGCATCTCAAGGAGAAAATAATAATTCTCAAATAATTGAAGAGATTTTATCTCTTAGAACTAAACAGGCTAATCTACTCGGTTATAAAAGTTGGGCGGAACTAAGTTTGTCAACAAAAATGGCGAAAGAAATTAAAAATGTTGAAAAGCTTTTAGAAGAATTGAGAGCACCAGCATTCAAAACCGCAAAAAGCGAATTAGAAATGCTCGATAAGTTTTCTAAAGCTAATGGGTTTTCAGAATCACAGAATATCGAGCCATGGGATATTAGTTATTGGTCAGAACTTCTTAGAAAGGAAAAGCTCAATTTGGATCAAGAGTCATTGAGACCCTGGTTCCCACTAAATGATGTTTTGAAAGGTTTATTTAAATTAAGCGAGAAGCTTTTTGAAATTAAAGTTGTCGAGGCAACTGATGAGGCGCCTCTTTGGAATGATGACGTTTTATTTTTTAATATCCTTAATAAAGAAGATAAGAAAATAGCATCCTTTTACCTCGATCCATATTCGAGGCCTGAATCAAAGAGAGGAGGGGCTTGGATGGATGAATGTTTAAATAAAAACAATATTGGCAAAAAGACCCTTCCTGTAGCTTATCTCGTTTGTAATCAGACTCCACCATCAAAAGATAAACCCAGTTTGATGAGTTTTGAAGAAGTTCAGACTCTGTTCCATGAATTTGGTCATGGTCTTCAACACATGCTTACCACTGTAAATCTTCCTCAAGCAGCTGGTATCAATAATGTTGAATGGGATGCAGTCGAACTTCCAAGTCAATTCATGGAAAACTGGTGTTTCCACAAAAACACACTTTTGAATATTGCTAAGCACTATAAAACAGGAGAAAAATTATCCGATGAAAATTTTGAGAAGCTCCTAAAGAATAGAACTTTCAATTGTGGAATGGCGACTCTTAGACAACTACATTTCGCAATAACAGACCTCAGATTACACAGTAGTATTGATAAAAACGAAGGTAAAACAGCAGATGAAATAAGAAGAGAAATTGCAAAACAAACTACTGTTATTGAACCAATTCAAGAAGATCAATTTCTTTGTTGTTTTAGTCATATATTCGCAGGAGGATATTCTGCAGGATATTACTCATATAAATGGGCTGAAGTTCTAAGTGCTGATGCATTTTCAATGTTTGAAGAGGCTGATTTAGAAAACTCTGAAGATTTAAAATTAATAGGAAAGAAATTTAAAGATACAATACTAAGTCTGGGTGGAAGCTTACCTCCATTGGACATATTTAAATTATTTAGGGGAAGAGAGCCACAAACAGATTCTTTGATAAGACACTTGGGGCTATCTGGAGCTACATAATAATTTCATCGATTATTTTGTCAACGACTGATTTGTTTCTTACCAGATTTCTATGTTTATATACTTTTACTGATATTTTTTTCCCAAATTTTAAATTTGTCCACCAGCCAGGAAAAACCATCATATCCCAATAAGTAAAGAAATTTATACACTCAATATCATCAAGTAAAAAATCATTATTTGCGAGCTCCCTTAAAAACTTACTATTTATTTTCATTTCTGATATTCCTCTAAAAGGATATTTAGGTATTAATTGAGCCATTAAAGTTCCTTTGTGAGGGGAACCTATAGATATTAATCTCCTTGTTCTTTTACATCCATTAAATTTTTGAAGCCAGTATCTACCAATTATTCCTCCCATAGAAAATCCTAAAATATCTATTTCTTTTTCTAAACCATATTTCTCTAAAATTAATGCGTTTAATTTATTAGTCAAATCCAGAATTGAAGTCATTCCAAATGAATGCTTGAGTGTTGGGGCAAAATATTCTATGCCTATATCATCAAGTTTTGGCGTAATAGAAGAAAAAATACTTGCAGTATTCCAAAGACCATGAATCAATATAATTGGATTTCTTTTTTCCAATACTTTAATTATTTTCAAGAATTCTTACTATTGACACCTTCCCATCGAAACCTGTGATTGGAGGGTTGCATTTTGTCAAAATAATTTTAATTTTAGAAATCTTAAATTCCTGATCAATGATTTCTAAAATTGCGTTGGAATATTTTTCGATTGTATGACAATATATTTTCTTTGATTGATCTTTTAAAATTTCAACTAATTTTGAATAGTCAACTGTTTTTTTTATATCATCATTTTTTGTACATTTTTCAAAATCAGTCCACAAAAATATATCTAAAATAAATAGCTGTCCTAATTCCCTTTCTTCATCAAGTACGCCAACCCTAGCCCAAAGTTTAATATTCTCAATTTTTAAAAAAGTTTCCATCTTTAAAAGTTTTAAAGATCTTTATGTGTATAGAAAGCCTTTCCTGATGAAAAATCATCAACTATATTCCCATCACCCTTTAGGAAATATTTATAAGTTACCAAACCTTCTAGACCTACAGGTCCCCTTGGTGGAAGAGTTTGAGTGGATATACCAACTTCAGCTCCGAATCCATATCTAAAGCCATCTGCAAACCTAGTAGAGCAATTATGAAAAACACCTGCACTATCAACTACATTCATAAATTTATTAGCAGTATAAGAATTTTCAGTAATTATTCCATCTGTATGTTTTGAACTATATTTTTGAATATGTTTGATTGCCTCCTCGAGATCATCAACAATTTTTATCGATAAAATTAAATCCAAATATTCAGTTTTCCAATCTTCTAGACTAGCCTCATACTTTACCCCTAATTCAACTGATCTCTTATCTCCAATTAATTTAACATCATTAGATTTAAATAAAGGGATGGCCTTTTTTAAAAAAGCTGGTGCGATATCTTTATGGACTAATAAAGTTTCAATAGCATTGCATGCTGCAGGGTATTGAATTTTACTGTCCAAAGCGACTGATAAAGCCATCTCTAGATTTGCATCAATATCTATGTACAAATGACAAATTCCATCAGCATGTCCTAGCACAGGAATTCTTGTATTCTCTTGAATAAATTTAACTAATTCATTACTTCCTCTAGGAATTATTAAATTAATATATTTCTCAAGATTTAACATAGACATGCTATCTTTTCTGCTTGTTAGTAAACATATTGCATTTTTATCAAGACCTGATTCATTTAAACCTTCTTGCAATGCTTTGACTATTGCAGTATTTGTTAAATTTGCTTCACTTCCGCCTTTTAGAATTACTCCATTACCTGATCTTATTGCTAAAGAACTAATCTGCATCACAGCATCTGGTCTTGATTCAAAAATAACCCCTAAGACTCCAATTGGCACAGTTTTTCTCTCTAAGATCAAACCTTTTGAAAGCTCTCTTTTAATTTGAACTTGATTTACAGGATCAGTTAATTCTCCAACTTTTCTTACTCCTTCAATTCCTGAATTTAATTTTTCTTTTGATAAC
>CACCZQ010000018.1 GCA_902550485.1 uncultured Prochlorococcus sp. | reverse complement strand
TTAATGTATGAGGGAGTGCCAAGACCCTCAAATTTAGGGGCTTTTTGGGAAATTGTTCAAAAATATAAGGTTTCTATTTTTTATACTGCACCAACTGCAATAAGAGCATTTATGAAGTCTGGGCGTGAAATACCTGATGAATATGATTTGGAGAGTCTTAGACTTTTGGGTACAGTTGGTGAACCAATTAATCCTGAAGCATGGATGTGGTACAAAGATGTTATTGGTAAAAATAAATGTCCTATTGTTGATACTTGGTGGCAAACTGAGACTGGCGGTGTAATGATAAGTCCCTTGCCTGGAGTCGTTGCTACTAAGCCAGGTTCAGCTACTTTTCCTCTACCAGGAATCGAAGTTGAAATCGTCGATAAGAATGGAAATAAGGTTAAGGAGAATGAGGGTGGCTATTTAATTATTAAGAAACCATGGCCAGGAATGATGAGAACAATTCATGGCAACTCAGAGAGATATTTGGAGAGTTATTGGGAATATATTTCCTTTAAAGGGGAAATAAATGTTTATTTTGCTGGAGATGGAGCACGTATTGATGAAGATGGATATATATGGATTATGGGAAGAGTTGATGATGTCATAAGTGTTTCAGGACATCGGTTAGGAACAATGGAAATAGAATCTGCTTTGGTAAGTCATCAATCAGTTGCAGAGTCTGCAGTAGTTGGCAAAAAAGATGATTTAAAAGGTGAAGTTATAGTTGCTTTTGTATCTCTCGAGAAAGACGTGAAAGGTTCTTCAGAATTAGTAGAGAATCTAAAGGAACATGTTGTTAATGAAATTGGAATTATCGCAAAGCCTGAAAAAATTATAATTTCTGACTCTCTTCCCAAAACACGTAGTGGAAAAATTATGAGGAGAATTTTGAGATCTTTGGCTGCTGGAGAAAAAATTAGTGGGGATATAAGCACTCTCGAAGATAGTTCTGTTTTGGAAAAATTGAAAGAATTATCCTAATTAAGATTCATCAATTAAGTTAGAAATTTTTTTTATAGTATTTCTTTTGAATTCATCATCGGCCCAGTCTCCCAAAAAATTTTCTCTTAGTCCTGCGCTTGCAATTATGGTATGTGTACCTTTTAGCATTATCCCCTTAGAATCGTCCTCTTTTCTTGCTTTTAGACAAGAAAATAATTTATCTGTTTGATCTAATTTGTCTGAGTTGAATTTTATTAGGAAGTTATTTTTTTGACTATATGTTTTTTCAATTAATCGCAAAGTTCTTTCGGGACTTGGGCTAAATTCACTGTTGAATTCTAATTTTTGAGAAAGTTGTTTCAATAATGGAATTGATTTGTTAGCACTAAAATTATTAAAACTAATAGATATAAATTTTTCGCAATTTCTTCCGCCATCAGGAGAAATTAAATGAAGTTTACAGCCTAGGCTATGACCAATTCTTATTGAAGGAATTGACTCCCCTATTCTCTTGGATAAAGATATTCGGCAATTCTTAAAATCTTTCCATGCTTTGATAGCAAGTTGTTGGTGATCAAATTGTGGGGTGTATTTATATGCATGTACTGCATAATTTTTATTAATTAAACTCTCTATGAATCTTCTATAAGTTAAATCTGGCTTAGAAGCTAAATAACTTCCACCAATAAATTCAACAATTTTTTTTGGATTTGAAGGCCAATATAATAATGTTTCAAAAAATATTTTCTAGCGTGTTTTTTAATTTATATTAATTTAAAAGAAATATTTATTAAATGCGTCAAGATAAATGAAAGTATTTTGAGTTAATTGGAATTATTTAACAAAAAAGAATTGAATCAATTGGATTTTCTTCATGATCAAATTAACACCAATCCCTCTCAAGAGAGAGTAATGAATAAAAATAAAAAAATTGAAAAAATTTTAATTCTTGATACTGAAACAACAGGTTTAGACGAAAATAAAGATGAAGTGATAGAAATAGGTTGTATTTTATTTGATGTATCTTTTAAATGTGTACTTTCACAAGTTTCTTTTTTATTTCCAGTTAATAATAATGAAGCCGAACATGTAAATGGTATATCTGCAGAAGTAACTAATATCTCTCAACCATGGGAAGATGGATTGAACTTCTTTCTAAAACTTGTTGACTCTTCAGATTTCATCGTTGCTCATAATGTGGATTTTGATAAGAAATGGTTTGGAAAGGGAAGATTGCCTAAGCTTAATAAGAAATGGATATGTAGTTTAGAGGATATTAATTGGTCTTTTCAAAAATCACTAAAAACAAGACCTTCAGTAACTGATCTAGCCTTATCTTTTTCAATACCAGTTTGGAATTTACATAGAGCTTTATCTGATTGCTTTTACATATCTGAGGTCTTCAAAAAATGCGACAACTTAGAGGAACTTTTACTTAAAGCTACTGAACCGAGGTTTTTATACAAGGCTTTGGTTAGTTATGAAGATAGGTCTTTAGCTAAAAATGCTGGGTTTAGATGGAATAGTCCTGTGCAAGGAGCTTGGTCAAGAAAATTAACTTCTGATGAGGCAAAAAATCTTGATTTTAGAGTTGAGATTTTGAATTAATATTTATTTAATTTTTGACTAAGAAAATATTTAGTGCATCTTACAAGGCATCCATTTATTACCCATTTTATGTGCTCCAATACATCCGTATTTTGAAGCAGCCTTTTCAGCTTCTTGCTTAGTGTTAAATAGATCTGACATCATATTTTCCTTATTTGAATTTGAAATTTGTTTGGAATGATTATGATGATTTTTATGAGAATTAGGTGAATACTCCCATATCCCCATAGTAGTAACACCGGCAGAGATAATTCCCATTCCGACTACTGATAAATTGACTATTCCCATAGCGACTGCACCAAAAGAAAATACGCCCATTGGGACTACCCCTATACTTAATACTCCCATTGGCACTATTCCTATTGAAACTATACCAAGAGGTGCTATTCCAAAAGCAATTTTTTTTGGTTTTGTACCGCAATGTTGATTCTCTTTACTTTTATTAATTCCCAATAGTTTTTCTAAATGTTAAATTAAAATTGTCTCACAAAATAACCAATCAAAGATTAATTTCTAGATGAATTAAAAATTTTGAATTATTTTTTAGAACTTTGAATAACTTAAAAAACCTAAGAGGAACAGTAGACCTATTTCCTGATCAATTAATAAAGTGGCAAAATGTTGAAAAAATTTTATTAGAACAGCTTTCTAGAGCTTCCATCAAAGAAATAAGAACACCAATATTGGAAATGACCGAATTATTTATAAGAGGGATTGGTGAAGGAACAGATGTTGTCAGTAAGGAAATGTATACATTTCTTGATAGGGGGGAGAGATCCTGCACTCTAAGACCTGAAGGAACCGCTTCCGTTGCTCGAGCGTTAATACAAAATGGAATATCGTCTAATCCTCTTCAGAAACTGTGGTACATGGGCCCTATGTTTCGATATGAAAGACCTCAAGCAGGCAGGCAAAGACAATTTCATCAGTTAGGTGTTGAGTTTATAGGATACGATTCAGTTAGAAGTGATGTTGAAATTGTTTCTTTAGCTTGGGATGTCTTAAGTAAATTAGGAATAAAAGAACTTAATCTTGAAATAAATACATTAGGTGATGTAAGTGATAGATTAAATTTTCAGAAATCCTTTTTAAAATGGCTAGAAATAAATAAAAATTCTCTAGATTTAGATTCTCAGAATAGAATTACTAAAAATCCCTTAAGGATTTTGGACTCTAAAGATATTCAAACAAAAAAAGCTCTTAAAAATGCTCCAAGATTATTTAATTTTTTGTCTGAAAAAAGTCATAAAAGATATTCAGACTTTAAAAAACAATTAGAGGTTTTAAAAATTCCTTACGTGGAAAATTTTAATCTAGTGAGAGGTTTAGATTATTACACCCATACAGCCTTTGAAATTACTAGTGGCGCTCTAGGCTCTCAAGCTACAGTTTGCGGAGGAGGAAGATACGACAATTTAATAAAACAAATGGGAGGGCCAAATACCCCTGCAATTGGTTTCGCTATTGGTTTAGAAAGATTAATTTTACTAGCGGGAAAAGAGCTCGAAGTCCCAAGAAATACTGATATTTACATTATTAATCAGGGCATCATTGCTGAACCATTAGCTATGGATCTATCAAGAAAATTAAGAAATTATGATTTGTTAGTTGAGTTGGATTTGAGTGGATCTTCATTCTCTAAACAATTTAAAAAGGCTAATAAACTAAAATCTAAAAGTATTATTGTTATTGGTGATGATGAAGCGACTAAAAGGGAGTTTATTATAAGGCTCTTTAATCAATCAGGTAATGAAAATAAAGAAGAGGTTATTTCTTTAGAAAATGATTTTGACTTAGAAAAGTGGATAAATAATAACTTACTTGCAAAATGATGCTCTTAAAGTTAGTAATAATTTTTCTTTTTGTATTTATTTTTTTGAAATTAAGGAATTTTTTTAAATTAAATAGAAAACAAAAAGTTTTAAAGGCAAAAAAATTAACAACATTTAATAAGAAAAATCTAAATAATTGGATGAATTTAACTAAAAAAGAAAGATATAACTTATCAAAACAAGATTCTTTTAACTACATGGACAGAAGAAAACTTTTATTAGATGAAATTAGAAATGAATATAAAAAGATATCTAGAGAAAATTCTGAGGAAAATATCAAGAAAAAATAATTGTGGAAAATTTCTGGACTTCTAATAAATCGATAAGTGGATTGAGACATTTTGTTTTAGTAAATGAGACTAAAGAAAAAGGAAATATTACTTTTTTAATGGTTTCTGTAGTTGATTCTGAAATTAATATAGAAACTACTTATGAAGAACTAATAAATAGTGGAAATTGGCATAAGGGTTGGATCAATCTCCCAAAGCTTCAATCGATAACTGAAGAATATGTTGACTATAAATCCCTCAAAAAAGGAGAAAGTATCGATGAGATATTTATTAATGAAGATTCTTTATTTAATATTTCTTAATTTAAAAAAAAAATTTTTTAAATCTCTTCTCTTTATAAATACTAGGTTTTTGTTACTTAATAATTATTTAAAATTTTTACCCCTTTCAAAAAAATAAGATTAACGTTATCAAGGATTAATAATATTTACTTAATCCAATGTTAGGGGATATATGGAGCTCATCTGAGTTGACCGCGGAACAACTAGGAATAACTGAAATTAAACTTTCTTTTTTGCGTGAAAATGGAATACTTAAGCCTGGGATTCATTGGAAAAGCTCTCCACTCGGTCAGAAAAAGCCTTGGAAACCCAAAGCTCTCTATAATATTAAAAAGTGCAAAAAAATAATTGATAAATTTTATTTTGAAGAAAACTATAATATTGCAGCTTAAGAAAAATATTTTTTTATTGATTTGGAAAAATATATAAAAACTTTATTCTATTAGATTCTCATCCTTACACTCAATTAGAGTATTTTGCAAAGTTGGATATAAGTTAATCATATTTATATATTGTTTCGATTTTCTGTATGATTTCGCAGCCTTTTTGTAATGCACTTCCGATTTCATTTCTAGTGAAAATTTTCTAGAAGACTCTTGAGAAGTAGTCATAATATTAAATGTCTTATCCCATATTTAATAATTGTTTGAGAATGAGGCAATAAAAAGGATGGTTTAATGAAACAAAATATCGATTAATGTCAGCAAAATAAAATTTAATTAACTTATTCGAATCTAAAAATACTGGTTTATTTCTAAGAACTTATATCACTAAGAATAATTTTTCTTCATTAAATCTACCTTTTTTGCTATTTGATTGCCTTATAAAGATTTCTTGTTTAGTAATAGTTAGGATTACTAACCTTTACAATTTTGTTATGAATTCAACTGTTTGGTGAAATATAAAGTATTCTCAAAACGTTTAAGCTAATCAATTCCTAAATGCAAACCTATGGAAATCCAGATACTACCTATGGATGGTGGGCTGGTAATTCAGGTGTAGCAAATCGCTCAGGAAAATTCATTGCTGCTCATGTAGCTCATGCAGGATTAATTGTTTTCTGGGCGGGTGCATTCACCCTTTTTGAACTTTCACGATTTGACCCCACTGTCCCAATGGGTCATCAACCTCTAATCGTCCTTCCTCATTTAGCAACTCTTGGAATAGGGTTTGATGCTAATGGCGTTGCGATGGGAGATACTAAACCTGTTCTAGCGATAGCAATAGTTCACTTAGTTTCTTCTATGGTTTTAGCCGCAGGGGGACTTTTACACTCTTTACTTCTTCCTGGAAATCTAGAAGATTCTGATATAGCAAGAGCTAGAAAATTCAATATTGAATGGGATAATCCAGACAAATTGACATTTATTCTTGGTCACCATCTAATTATTCTTGGTTTCGCAGTTATCGCTTTTGTTGAATGGGCAAGGGTTCATGGAATTTATGATCCAGCTATTGGTTCTGTAAGACAGGTTGAGTATGAATTAAATTTAGCCAAAATTTGGAATCACCAAACAGACTTTTTAACTATTGATAGCCTTGAAGAAGTAATGGGAGGCCATGCCTTTCTTGCTTTCGTTGAGATTACAGGTGGTGCTTGGCATATTGCTACTAAGCAAGTAGGTGAATATACCAAATTTAAAGGTAAAGGACTTCTTTCTGCAGAAGCTGTTCTCTCATGGTCTCTAGCTGGAATAGGCTGGATGGCTATTATTGCAGCCTTCTGGAGTGCAGCTAATACAACAGTTTATCCAACTGAATTCTTTGGTGAACCACTTGAATTGAAGTTTAGTATTTCTCCTTATTGGGTAGATACTGTCGACCTTCCTGATGGTGAGTACACTTCAAGGGCATGGTTAGCTAATGTTCATTACTATTTTGGATTCTTCTTTATTCAAGGTCATCTATGGCACGCTTTAAGAGCTCTAGGCTTTGATTTCAAAAGAGTTACAAATGCTATCAGTAATATTGATAGTGCAACAGTTACTCTTAAAGATTAATTTCAAATTTTATTACCAATATCAAAAGGCTCCTTTTTCAGGGGCCTTTTTTATTTGAAAAAATTTATTTATTAATTTAGATTTAGAATTATATGTTTTTGAAATCATTGAATATTTTTTCGATACTGAATAAAGATATTTTTTCAAATTCTCTATTGATAAGTTTTTTGGGATTATTAATTATATTTTTTTTGTTGATTTTTGGTAGAAAATTTAAACTGGCTGTTCAACTTGAGAGGTTTGGATTACCGATAGCAGTTATATCAGGAATTTTAGGTATATCCATAGGCCCATTTGGAGCGATACACTTTTTACCAAAAGAAACAATCAATGTTTGGAGTAATTTTCCTACTCCTCTTTTATCATTAGTCTTCGCAACGTTAATGATAGGAAGACCGATCCCGAATATAAATGGTTTAGTTAAACCAATTTTTAATCAATTTCTATTAGCTCTTTCACTAGGTTTCGGACAATTTTTTGTCGGTGGTCTTGTTGTTAAATATTTTCTGTCTCCATCTATGGATACAAATCCTCTAATGGGTTGTTTAATAGAGGTAGGTTTTGAGGGTGGTCATGGAGCTGCATCAATAATCGGTGAAAGTTTTAATAAGCTAGGTTTCCCAAATGGTTTAGATCTTGGATTGGCTATGGCAACAATGGGTCTTTTATCCTCTTCAATATTGGGTAGCATATTTATTTTTCTTGGTAGAACTTTTGGTCTTTCAGATACTGAGGAAATTCTTGAACAGAAAGATACTCTAAAGGAAAAAAATAAGATAGGAGTTTTTGCGGATTTAAGAATTTTTATAATAAATCTTGGATTCTCTGGTTTGGCAATTTCCTTTGGTGTTTTGCTACTTAAATTTTTAAGGTATATTTCACTTTTTTTTGGTGATTTTTCGAAGGAAATTATTTTTTCATTACCAGTATTCCCTTTTATCCTTATAGGTTCGCTCCTTATTCGATATATTTTAGAGAAAACCAAAAATACAGAATTTATTTCAAATATTCTGCAAAGGGAGATTGGTATTTTATCCACTGACTTATTGATTTTTACAGCTATGGCGAGTTTAGATATTGCAGTTGTGTTTGATAATTGGATACTTATTTTAGTTTTTACTTTATTCGGTTTATTTTGGAATTTAATCTGCATTGCTTATTTCGCTTACTTTATTTTTGATGATTATTGGTTTGAAAAAAGTTTGATAGAGTTTGGAAATTCAACAGGTGTAGTAGCTTCTGGGTTACTCCTTTTAAGGCTTGCAGATCCTAAAAATATTTCTAAGACTTTACCAATTTTTACGTCAAAACAGCTATTCGCTCAGTTAATTCTTTCTGGGGGACTATTCACAGTTCTTGCACCATTAATGATTTCTAAAATTGGGTTAGATTATTGGACAGAAATTTGTGCCTTAATTACATTCGCAATTCTTTTTATTGCATTTATTTTTAATAAAGTAGAGATTAAAAAGTTTCAATAAGAACCCTAGAATGGTAGAAGCCTTAATTTTATTTTATGTCATTTACTCCCTACGATATTCCACCTCAAGAAAATAAAGGAAAGTGGTTTAGGAGTCATTTACTCGGAAGGGAAATCGAACTTGGTGAATTGTATAGTCTTGGATCAAATGATTTAGATTTACTTATGGCGGAGACTGCAGAAATTAGAAGCGATCTTGATTTTAAGGAGAAAAATATAGGCAAATTTAGGACTGCAGGATATTTTTTGGAGTTAGCAAGAATAATTGAAAAAAGGAAGTTGTTGGAAAGTTAATAAGATGGGAAATAATTCTTTCTAGAATATGGTTCCCATAATTCGTATTTATACATTAAGGATTTAAATTCTCTATTTTTCTCAAATGAATCTAACCAGTTTTTTATTGAGGATTCAAAATAATTGGTTCTTTTTTGACTTTCACAAGCGATTCTAAATTGTCTTACAAACGGCCAAATAGACCAATCAGCGATTGTGGGGCTATCTCCAAAAAAGTATTTGTTTTCTGCAAGAAGTTCGTTCCATCTCTTTATAAATTTAATCGCATTTGTGAAATGAAATTCTTCATCACTATTCTTATATCTTGTGGAATATTTAAATCGATCTAAATGATATTTGAACTCGTTATCGTTTTCATTAATTATTTCAAAAATATCTTTCTTTTTGTTCTCAGGAAAATAAATTAATTTAATGTTTTCCTTTTTTGACTTTGAGAGAGCCCACAAGATGATTTCAAGACTTTCTTCTATAACTTCACTATTTTTTTTTATAAGTATCGGAACCGTTTTCGTCTTTGAATTATTTAAAAAATCTATAGGTTTATTTTTTAAATCAATTTCTCTTATCTCTACTTTTATTTCACAAATTAAAAGGGCCCATCTTGCACGAATTGCATATGGACATCTTCGAAATGAATATAAAATATCGTTTTTCATATTGTAAAAACTTTTAATTTAATTAATTCTTTTAGTATTATTTAATTAGGAACAGTATTAATTTTACAACGCAAATGTCGGGATATGTTTACCTTATTAGAGTAGGAGACCTTTATAGGATTGGGAAAACGGATAATCTTGAAAAGAAAATTAAGAAATTAAAGCCAGATGAATTATTAACATCAATTATGACAAAGGAGCCAGAAACCCTTGAAGCAAGATTACTAAGAAAATATAAGTCGCAAAGAATTCCTGAAACTGGTTATTTAAAGCTTTCTAAAAAACAAATTAGAGAATGTAAAAAGCAATTTGAATTAAAGGGTAGCTTACCTCACACTTTAGATGCTGAAGTTTCCATAACTCTATTTGCATCTTTTTTAGTGTTTTCATTAAGTTTTTTGATTTTTAATTATTTAAATTTTGGATTTGTAAAATCTATATCTTATTCTTTCGGCATAGCATCTCTGCCAATGGTTATATTATTTATTACAGGTAGTTTTGGCGGATACTTTTCTGAAGATTTATCTCTTTTTTCATTGTTAACTAATCGAATAAAAGGTTTATTTATAGCAATCGCAATGCTTTCAATGGCTTACTTAATTTTCAATTTAGGTTAAATTTCATAATTACAATTTAAGGCTATTTCAAATGGAACTGATTGGGTAGGTAACTTAAGAATAGTTGAGCATATTTCAGCAATATCTTCAGGTTGTGTCATGCTTGATTTGTCTAAGGAAGAAATATTTTGGGCCATTTTTGTATTAACCCAGCTTGGGCAAATTGCTGAAACCCTTATATTTTTATCCCAACCTTTATTTTTCATGGTTTGGCATAATCCCATCAAAGCAAACTTTGAAGAAGAATAAGCGGCTAGATCACCTTTGGATCTTTTCCCACTCATTGAAACTAAAACAATTATTCTTCCTCTGCCAGAGGTACATAAATGATCCCAAGAAAGCCTACATAAATTCCAAATTGCCAAAAAATTGATATTTAATGTATTTAAAATGTCTTCTTCATCACTATCTTTGTATAGGAAAGGAACTTTTGATAATACTCCAGAACAATTTATTACTGAATCAAATCCTCCAAAT
>CACCZQ010000017.1 GCA_902550485.1 uncultured Prochlorococcus sp. | reverse complement strand
CGAGGGTGTTACAGAATAATCTTATTTTTTTCTGTATATCCTATCAGCAACTTTAAGTATTTGATAATTTAGCTTTACGTTGTGAACTCTTACAATATCAATATTAAATTGTGAACAAAGGCAACTTATTGCTAGTGTTCCAACGTCCCTTTCTTTTGGATTTTTCTCATTCAAAATTTCTCCTATAAATCTTTTTCTTGATGCTCCGATCAAAATTGGCAAATTCAATTTTTTAAATACATCTAAATTTCTCAAGATTTCCAAATTATGAGTAATATCCTTTGAAAAACCAATTCCAGGATCTACAATTATATTTTTTTTTGATACGTTCTTCTCTAAGGCATTGTTTATCAAAGTCTCAAGAGAGCACTTAACTTCACCCAATACATTATCGTATTTAGAAAGTTCATTCATATTTTGACTATTTCCACGACTATGAGTTATGACGAATGGGCAGTTGAATTTTGATACAACATCCAAAATTTTAATATCTCTTCTTCCTCCAGTAACATCATTTATCCAATTAGCACCATTTAAAAGAGCTTCAAAAGCCACCTCAGAATGAAAAGTGTCAACAGAAATTAAAACATCTGGATATTCTGATTTTATTAATTTCAGATATGGGATCAATCTTTTTATTTCTATGCAAGAGCCGACTTCTTCAGCCCCAGGCCTTGTACTCTGAGCACCAAGATCGATAACATCCACACCATTACGCAAAAAATTATTAACCTGATCCAAAACTTTTTTTGAAGAGTTTAACTCTCCACCATCACTAAATGAATCAGGAGTTAAATTAATAACCCCCATAATTGAGGTTTGTTTTCCCCAGCCTTTTGGCCATGGGTTTTTCTTATTTATAATTTGCAATTCTTGCAAAACTATTCGGATCTAATGAAGCCCCTCCAACTAACACCCCATCTATATCACTCATTGACATTATTTCGTCAATATTATTTGGTTTAACAGATCCTCCATATTGAATAATCACATCTTCAAAACCTATTAATTTCCGAATCAAAGAACATATCTTATTAGCGTCTTTAGCCTCACATGTTTTACCTGTCCCAATAGCCCATATTGGTTCATAGGCAACAATTAAATTTGAGGGATCTGTATTTTCTAATCCTTGTTCAACTTGTCTAGTTATAACTCTGTCAGCTTCTCCTCTCTCTCTTTGTTCTAATGTTTCTCCAACACAAACTATTGGAGTAAGTCCACTAGATTGAGCAAAAACTGCCCTTTTATTAATTTGTTCATCACTTTCACTAAAATATTTCCTTGGTTCACTGTGTCCAACGATTGCATATGAGACACCATGTTCAAGAAGCATTTTTGGAGATATTTCTGCAGTAAATGCTCCTTCATCTTCCCAATGAATATTTTGACTAGAAATATCTAAATAATCAAAATCAGAATGATCAGAAAAGGTTGAAATAGCTGTAAAAGGAGGCGCAATAACAACTTTACGATCATCCTTTATTTTTTTTATTAAAGGTAGAAACTCTTCTAAATAAGACTTAGCCTGAGCACAAGTCATGTGCATTTTCCAATTACCAGCAATTACAGATTTTCTCAAAATACTATCTCCAAGAAAAATATATTAATACAAAGTGAGTTGAATAGGCTAATTATTCAAAAATTAATTCATTTTTTAGAAATATAATTTTATCCCCCTTGTTTAATTTTCTTCCCCTCCTAGTTTCTAATACACCATTAACTTTGACAGAACCGGATTTAATAAAGATTTTTGCTTCGCCACCAGAAGAGACCAAATTTTTCCATTTTAAGAATTGATCCAATTTCATTGTTTTTGTACCCAAAGATATTGATAAAGTAGGATAAATAATTAAATATAATATCTTGAGACTAATACCACCAGTCATACCATATTCAAATAGATTTATAAAGGGCTTTATATGCATGCTTATTTACGTAGCTTGTTGGCCTTTGTTAGCTTATTTAGCTGGAAACTTAATCCCAGCAATTGGGTCTGGTGATCTTTCAAAAGTTTCTAGCATAATAATTAAGTCTTTATTTGTATTTTTAGTTCAGAAAACTGCTCAATTTGGACAAGATATATTCATTGCAAAACCTTCTTTAGAAATTAGTGAAGTAATGAGAGGAAATTTATTTAGCAAAATTCAAAAAATAGAGATGAATTCTGTTGAAAAGATTTCAGCAGGAGATATCACATATAGACTTACAGAAGATGCCGACAGGGTAAGCGAAGTTATTTATAAAACAGCTCAAGATACTATTCCATGCACTTTACAGTTATTAGCGGTAATAATTTATATGTTTTATTTAGATTGGTCACTAACATTATCAACTTTTGTTTTAACACCATTGATTATTTTTTCTGTTAATAGTTTTGGAAGAAGAGTTTTAATAGCATCTGAGAAAAGTCAAGAATCCACAAGTAATTTAGCAGGGTTAATAGGTGAATCTATAAATGGAATGTCGACAATAAGGGCTTTTGCTGCAGAAAATTGGATCAAGGATAGATTTTATAAAAGATTAAGTGCAAATAAAAAAGCAAAATATAAAACATTAAAATTACTTGCATTTCAACATCCAGTTGTAGGATTTGTAGAAGCATTTGGAATATTAGCAATATTAGGTTTAGGGGCTGCAAGAATCAATCTAGGCCTTCTAACAAGCGAAGAATTTAGTAGTTTCTTTGCTGCAATATTGATGCTTATTGATCCAATAAGCCATTTAAGTACTAATTTTAATGACTATAAACAGGCAGAAGCATCAATAAAAAGGTTAAAAAACATAAATCAAGAATCTATCGAAAATGATAAAGAAAATTTAATAAGAATCTCCAATATTGAAGGCAAAATAAGTTTCAAGAAAGTTAATTTCGCATACAAAAAAGATAATCAAGTTCTTAAAAATATCAATTTAGAAATTAAAAAAGGGGAAGTTACAGCTTTCGTTGGAGCTTCAGGGGCTGGGAAAAGTACAATGATGGCCTTGATATTGAAATTTATAACTCCAAATATTGGAGACATATTTATTGATGATAAAAACCTCAAATTATTAAATACAAAAGATATAAGAAAAAATATTGCGTTAGTACAACAACAGCCTTTTTTATTTTCGGGAAAAATTATTGATGTAATAAGAATGGGTAGGAGTTATACCAAAGAAGAAGTTATTGAATCAGCAAAAAAAGCTAATGCTCACAACTTTATTCAAAAACTTCCTCAGAAATATGAAACTAAGATAACTGAAAGGGGATCAAATTTCTCAGGAGGTCAGATCCAGAGGATAGCAATTGCTAGAGCGATACTAGGGAACCCGTCTATTCTTCTTTTAGATGAGGCCACAAGTGCACTCGATGCAGAATCAGAATCTGAAGTCCAAGAAGGACTTAATAGAGCTATGAAAGGTAGAACAGTTATTGTAATTGCTCATAGATTAGCCACTACTCAAGAGGCAAATAAAATAGTTGTTTTCAATAAAGGTGAAATTATTGAAGTTGGGAAACATATTGATTTAATAAATAAACCCGGCATTTATAAAGAATTGTGTGAAAAACAATTGATAAAAAACTTATAATATTATTTTATAAATTAAATGGTAAATTAATGATCGAAAACAAAAATGATTCTACTAATCCAGTTTTAACCTTTGAAGGGAAAAAATATTTAATAAATGAATTTTCTAATGAAATAAAAGAATCAATAAAAGCATTACAAATAGCGGAGACACAACTTAAGATGCATCAAGATACTCTCAAATTACTTTCTATTAGCAGAAACTATTTAGCTAACCAATTAAGAGAAAAACTAAAAACCTTAGAGTAAAATTTTAATAATTATGGATTTCTTGTAGAGAATAAGTATCAATTTTATTACATTGCAAAGCTTTTATTGCTTTAATAGCTGCCTTTGCTCCTGGAATAGTTGTAAAAGTAGGAATATTATATTCTAAAGCAGCACGTCTTAAGTAAGCATCATCATGAAGAGCCTGAGAACCGATCGGAGTATTGATTATTAATTGAACAAGTCCAGAACGAATTAGGTCCTCAATATTTGGTCTACCTTCATGAACTTTTAGCACCTCTTCAACTTTAATGCCTAAATTTATCAAATATGAAGCCGTACCTTTTGTTGCGATTAATTTAAATCCTAAAATCAAAAGTTCTCTAGCAACATCCTCAAGATTTTTTTTATCTAAATCATTTGTAGACAAAAAAGCTACTCCTTCTAGAGGAACGCCATTTCCTGCTGACAATTCTGACTTGGCATAAGCAATTCCAAAATCTTTAGCTAAACCCATTACTTCTCCAGTAGATCTCATTTCAGGGCCAAGTAATGTATCAGATCCAGGAAATCTTTTGAAAGGTAAAACAGCCTCTTTTACTGCTTGATATTTTGGATAAATTTCTTTTATGAAATTAATATCTTCTAATGTAAAACCTTGCATTAACAAAGTAGCTAATTTTGCGACTGGTTTACCTATGGCTTTTGAAACAAATGGGATAGTCCTTGATGCTCTTGGATTTGCTTCAAGAATAAATAATTTATTTTCTTTATTATTTGTATTTGTTACAGCAAATTGCAAATTAATTAATCCAACAACATTTAATCTTTGAGCAATTAATTTAGTCCAGTTCCTTACATTTTCTATTGTGGACGATGAAAGTGAAATGGATGGTAAACAGCAAGCCGAATCTCCTGAATGAATTCCTGCAGGTTCAACATGTTCCATTAGTCCAGCAATTACAACCGAACCCTCTGAATCGCATAAAGCATCAACATCTATCTCTATAGCATTATTCAAATATTGATCAAGAAGGATTGGCAGATCAGGCGATACCTTAACTGCTTCAGAAATGTATCTAGATAATTCATTCTCATCTTTAACAATTTCCATTGCCCTACCTCCTAAAACATAAGAAGGTCTTACAACCAAGGGGAAGCCTATATTTTTTGCTACTATTTCTGCTTCATTTTGATTACGTGCAATACCATTTAAAGGTTGTCTAATCCCCAATTCTTCAAGTATTTTTGTAAATTCCTCTCTATCTTCTGCCAAATCGATAGATATTGGAGAAGTCCCAAGAATTTTTGATCCAGTTCTTACCCCATCATTAGATTTAAGCCATTCAAATAAAGGTAATGATAATTTTAGTGGAGTTTGACCTCCAAATTGAACTATCAAACCATAAGGATTTTCAGCTTCTATTATGTTGAGCACATCTTCCAAAGTTACAGGCTCAAAATATAAAATATCGCTAGTATCATAATCTGTTGATACAGTTTCAGGGTTACTATTAACCATTATTGTTTTATAACCATTTGTAGAGGCTTGATATGATGCATGACAACAACAGTAATCAAATTCTATTCCCTGACCAATTCTGTTTGGACCTCCTCCTAAAATCATAATTTTTTTTGATTTACAATTTGATGAAATCTCACTATCAAAAATTTGAGAATTAAAATTAATGAAAGATTCTTCGTAAGTTGAATAATGATAGGGAGTTGAGGATGAGAATTCTGCTGAACAAGTATCAACAGTTTTATAGATTGGTATTACATTAAGTTTTTTTCTATATCTTCTCACTTCAAAAAACTCAGAATTAGTTAACTTTGCTATCTGTTGATCTGAAAAGCCTAATTGTTTAGCATGCAACATCAAATCCCTATCAAGAGCATAAAGTTCCTTTTCTTTTAAAAAATCATTTTCAAAATTAAAAATATTACGTAATTTTTCGATAAACCATAAATCTATATTTGTAATTTCTTGAATAAAAGAATTACTTTTCCCAAGCTGCATAGCTTTTTTAACAAGGAGAATTCTTTCAGATGTGGGGTTTCTTAAACTATTTTTAATGTGACTCTCGTTTTTAAATTCATCTATTGAATCACATTCCCATCCAAAAACACCTACTTCTAATGACCTTAATGCTTTCTGAAATGATTCTTCAAAAGAACGGCCTATTGCCATTGACTCACCAACGGATTTCATGGCAGTACTTAGAGTATTTGAAGAGCCTTTAAACTTTTCAAATGCAAATCTTGGAATCTTAGTGACTACATAATCTATAGATGGCTCAAAACATGCAGGTGTTTTTTTTGTAATATCATTAATAATTTCATCGAGTGTATAGCCAACAGATAATAAAGCTGCAATCTTAGCTATTGGGAATCCAGTAGCTTTACTTGCCAAAGCAGAGGATCTACTCACACGGGGATTCATTTCTATGACAATTACTTCTCCATTAGATGGATTTATTGCAAATTGAATATTACTCCCCCCTGTTTCAACTCCTACCTCTCTAATGATTTTCAATGACAAATCCCTCAATCTTTGATACTCCTTATCTGTTAATGTCTGTGCAGGAGCTACAGTAATAGAATCTCCAGTGTGGACACCCATTGGGTCTAGATTTTCAATACTGCAAACTATTACTACATTGTCAGCAGTATCTCTCATTACCTCTAGTTCAAACTCCTTCCATCCAATAAGTGATTTTTCTATCAATATTTGATTACTTGGACTTTCCTCTAAACCCGATTCACACAACTCAACAAATTCTTCAAGGTTAAAAGCAATTCCACCTCCTACGCCACCTAATGTAAATGCAGGTCTTATTATAAGTGGATAAGAACTAATTATTTTTGATACATCTATAGCTTCATCCAAGTTAGATGCAATCCCAGATGGGCACACATTTACATTTATTTTCTCCATCGATTCTTTAAACAATTTTCTATCTTCAGCTTTATTAATAGCTCTTAAATCAGCACCAATTAATTCAATATTATTTTGTTTTAAAAAATCTGACTCTGATAATTTAACAGCAAGATTCAAAGCCGTTTGACCTCCCATAGTGGGAAGAATTGCATCAGGTTTTTCTCTTAAAATGATCTGAGAAACAATATCAGGAGTCAATGGTTCAATATATGTCTTGTTTGCGATTTCAGGATCAGTCATTATTGATGCTGGATTTGAATTTATCAAGACAATTTCATAACCAGCATTTCTTAAAGCTTTGCAAGCTTGAGTGCCAGAGTAATCAAATTCGCATGCTTGTCCTATAACTATTGGCCCCGAACCTAGAATAAGAATTTTCTTAAGATCACCTCTTTGAGGCATAATTTAAACCTTCATTTATTTCATGCTACTTATAAATCATCAGATGTTAATCAAGTTACTTGAAAAGCAACATTTGTTTCTATAGTATTGAAAGAAATCAATTTTTTATGAGCGAACTTCAGCGACTTAAAAGTTTGTTGCCTCCAGAGAATGAAAGTTGGGTATTTGTTGAAGCTGCTGCAGCAATAGACCCGCCACTCATAACACTTGAGGAAATCGGTCGTGACGAAGTAGAAATTCAAATAGATCTAGATGAGTGGGATAACTTTGCTATTGACCACAGAAATCTATTATTTTGGCATGAGGTTGGGAAAATTCAAAATGACGCTATTCCCAGAGATGGATGGGAAATGGCAGCTCTAGCCATAGGACTTGGAGGAGCTATAGGAGAGTTATGGGTACAAGATGGGTTACTCTTATTACTTGCTCTTGGTTTATCAAGTTTTGCAGGATATAGATTATATTTAAAAAATAATTCTGAAAAAAAACTTCAAGATGCTATCTATGCAGATGAAAGAGCTATAGATATTGCTTGTAGATTTGGATACAGCATTCCAAATGCTTATAAAAGCCTTGGAGGAGCATTAAAGGAGTTAATAGATAAGACACGAAAAAAGAAAAAAAGAAGTTTCTTTGAAGATAGATTAGACGCCTTAAGAAAAAGTGCAGAAAAAGCGAGATCAGAATTATCTCAGCAAGAAGGTTCAGAAAAATCAGTTTCAAGCGAAAATGTTTATGGACAATAAAAGTTTGGTTTTAATGGCAGCTAAAGCATGTGATGAAAAAAAGGCAAAAGATATAAAACTTATAAAAATTAAAAAAGTATCATTTATAAGTGAATGGATTTTGATTGCAGAAGGATTATCTGATGTACAAGTTAGATCAATAACTAACTCTGTAGAGGGAGAGCTTAGAGATAAGGCAAAAATTGAACCGATACGAAAAGAAGGGATTAACGAAGCGAAATGGGCTTTACTCGATTATGGTGATTTTATAGTAAATATTTTTCAACCAGAAATAAGAAAATATTATGACCTTGAATCATTCTGGAGTAATGGAGATAATCTTATATTTCCATAATCTATTTTATGAACGAATCAAAATGTCCTGTACCTAGAGAGCAACAACCCACAAATGAATTCATAGAATTATCAAAATCCAAAATCTTTTCTTGGCCTAAAACAAAAAAGTCACTAATTCTTGTATTGATAAAATTCTGGGTAGGAGCTTTTATTGTATTTCTTGTCATTTCTTCAGGAAGTGTTTATTTCAAAACATCCATTTTAAGATATATAGTTTTAAGTTTTTTTAGCAGTTTATCAATACCTCTTTTAATTTCAATAAAGTTATATTTAGGTTGGAATCATATATTTAAAAGATTAATTTCTGAAAAAATTGAATACGAGGAATCCGGTTGGTATGACGGTCAAGTATGGAAAAAGCCATTAGCTTTAAAAGAAAAAGAGTCACTTATTGCATCAATTGAGGTAAAGCCAATTTTAAAAAATTTAATTCAAATTTTATCTATTATTTCTGTCTTAGCTTTGTCTGGCATTTTGATTTTTCAATATAATAAATTTTAAATGACTTTTAATTTCAAAAACCTCTACACTTCTAACAATCCTCCTTTGCAAGCAACCTTAATGAGAGGATCAAATATTGAGTCAATCCATAAAATTCATGCTGTTATTACTGACAAAAAAGGGAGGGTTTTAATGTGCGCAGGAAATCCAGAATATAGAAGTTTCATAAGGTCAGCTCTAAAACCTTTTCAAGCAATACCCTTCGTTAGTAGTGGAGCGGCATCAAAAATCAATAATGAATCAAAATCAATTGCTTTAGCATGCGGTTCACATAGTGGATCAAAAATTCATTCAAGGGAAGCCTTCAAAATTTTATGGGAATATGACATTGACATTAATAATTTAAAATGTCCAAAATTCAATACAAGTCCATTAGAACATAATTGTTCCGGTAAACATGCTGCTTTTTTAGCTACATGCAAAAAAATGAATTGGCCATTAGATAGTTACTTAAAAGGAGATCATCCACTTCAAATCGAAATATTCAGACTTGTTTCTGAATTGCTTGAAATCCCATCATCTGAAATAAACGCAGAACGTGATGATTGTGGTGCCCCCACTCTTTATCTAAAACTATTAGAAATGTCTAGGCTATATTCACTTCTAAGCAGTTCCGAAAATGCTGAATTAGAACAAATCAGCAGAGCTATGACAACAAACCCAACAATGATAAGTGACCACAATAAATTTGATACAGAAATAATTAAAGCTTCTCATGGGAATGTTATTGGTAAAGGGGGTGCCGAGGGAATACAGTGTCTATCTAAGGTAAATGAGGGGATAGGAATAGCTTTAAAAGTAGAAGATGGTTCAAGAAGAGCCAAGCATGCTGTAAGTCTTCACTTACTAAAACAATTAGAGTGGATATCTGAATTAAGAATTCAAGATATTGAAGAAAAGGTTTTTAATTTTTCAGAAGGAGTGCGAATAGAAGTTCAAGGTCAATTAAAATTCCAAGAATCCTAAAGAAAGATTAAAAAGGACCCCTTTCAGATGTATGCTATGTATATGACGCGGGGTAGAGCAGTCTGGTAGCTCGTCGGGCTCATAACCCGAAGGTCGGAAGTTCAAATCTCCCCCCCGCCACCAATAAGAAAGCCCGCCTAGAGCGGGTTTTTTGATATTCTTTGATCAGAAGTATTATCAATATTATATTGAAGCTCTTGGTTTTTTTCATACAACACCTTAATTGCATTTAATATTTTCATAAAATAAAAGTTAATGATTACTTAAGTTTGAAATCTCCAATTTGATTTAGTAAGATTTGACAGACTTAATATATAGTCATAGTTCTTATCTGGAAATAATAATGTTTCAATAATATTTAGCATTTAAGTATTTTCTATCTTGTTTTATTTTGAGATAATGTTTTGAAATCATGCATTGTTATATTCTCTGACCTTATCTAATATTTTTCTTGAATTTTTATCCAGAAAAATATTTACAGGAAAAAATAAGTATGCGTTACTGAATTAAAAAATATCGTTCTGCTATATACATCCTAGAGAAAGTGTATAAGTAGCTCAGAACCTTGCCAATTAGAAAACTTAAACTGCATTTTTATATCTTTGTTTATCCTTTATCATTTTTTATTTAAATTCTAAAACTTGAATTTTTGTTAAGGCTTAACTAGCTTTTATTTTTTCCAGGTTAAAAGCTTCATATTCTAAACAAATAAAAATAAGTTTCTAAAAAAACAATTTCTAATTACCAAAAATTTTACATCTACTTTCAATTAAATTAATTTGCTTTAAGTGTAGGTTCATAAACAGCCCCATTACAGACTGCGACAGCAATGCTTTCTTTTGATGCTTTGTCCCAATCTTTTAATCCATCTTCAAATTTATCTAGCCATTGATATGTTTTTTTTAGGCATTGATTCCAGTAGAGTGATTTCATTGAAATAGGTAATAAAGAGATAAAAATTAGAACTAATGCAGTTGTAGATGTAAAAATGCAGTATTTAAGAAAATTTGAATTTTTCTGAGTTGACATAAAAGAAGGTAATAGTT
>CACCZQ010000016.1 GCA_902550485.1 uncultured Prochlorococcus sp. | reverse complement strand
AAAGACTAGGTGGTATGGAAAGCGCTCATTAAAAAAGTTAATTAAGACTAACTTTTTGATAACAGAACCAAAGCCATTGTTGAAAAAGCAAATTCCTATGAGACCTCCAAGCGGTTTTTGAACCATTTGGATCAAAATTTTTAGGAGCAGGAACATCTCCCTTTTCTTTGTCTCTTTCAATTTCACTAATAATTCTATGCACTGTATATTCAGGATGACCTAAATGCATAAGTTGTTTTTGATCATTAGATTCAAATATTGTATATCCAACGTTTTCTCCATAAGCCAACAAATTCAATTTCCCTTCTTTTTGGGCTTTCTCCATTTCCAAATCAGGTAATCCAGCAAATCTACTTTGAGGACAAATAAATTCATCATCTTGTGTACCCATCAGAGGGTGTCCAGGAACAAGACTTCTTAAAGGGAATACCCCAAATAATTTCTTATCAAAAACTTTCTTATCGACGCCTGCCAAATAAGCCAGCGCAAAGCCAGCCCAACATAATCCAAGAGTACTCGCACAAGAATTTCTGGCTTCATTTACAATTTTTACAAATTCGTCCCAATACTTAACCTCCTCAAAGGCTAGGTGTTCAATAGGTGCTCCAGTAATGATGATTCCATCTAACGGTTCTGGATTATTTGCTTCTTCCCAATTAATGTATAGATTATTAAGATGATTAAGATCCCATGTTTTATAAGAGTGAGTTTTAAGCTTTATCCAAACTGGCTCAATTTGAAGGGGAGATAAACCAAGTGGATGTAGCAAATTAAATTCATACTGCTTGCCTAGAGGCATGATATTTAAAATACCAATCCTAAGAGGACGTATATCCTGTCTTTTTGCCAATTCTGGTTCGATCCAAGATATATGATTTTTCTCAACATCACTAATCTTGTGATAGTTACTAGGAATTATTAAAGCCAATAAATCTCCTTTCCTATGTGATTTGTGAAAGTGCTTGTTCGAAATCAGCTTTTATATCATCAATATGCTCAATTCCTACTGAAACTCTTACCATTGTGGGAGTAACACCTGCAGATAATTGTTCTTCTTCAGATAATTGTTGATGAGTTGTTGAAGCAGGATGAATTACTAATGTTTTTGAATCGCCCACGTTGGCAAGATGGCTCGCTAATTTTAAGGAATCAATAAATTTTACTGCTTTTTCATAACCCCCATTAAGAGAGAACATAAGCATGCAACCCATTCCCCTTCCAGTAGTATATTTTTTGGCACTAGAGTAATATGGATCAGATTCTAGGCCAGGGTAATTAACACTACTTACATTAGAATTAGAATCTAGCCATTTTGCTAATTCAAGAGCATTAGAAGTTTGTCTTTCTATTCTTAAACTTAGAGTTTCCAAACCCTGCAGTAGCAAGAACGAATTAAAAGGACTTTGAGCTGATCCCCAATCTCGCAGGCATTCAAGTCTTGCTCTTAACGCAAAAGCTATATTTCTATTATCAGGTACTCCCAAAGATTTGCAGATATCACTACCGAAACCAAAAGCATCCCAATGAACGAGCCCGTGATAAGCAGCGCTTGGCTCACTCATTAGTGGGAATTTACCATTTCCCCAGTCAAAAGTTCCTGCATCCACAATAACTCCTCCGATACTTGTTCCATGTCCACCGATCCATTTTGTTGCACTTTCTACAACAACATCGGCTCCAAAATCAATTGGTCTTATTAAAGCACCGCCAGCACCAAGGGTATTATCCACTATTAAAGGAATTCCATTTTCCTTCGCCAAAACAGAAAGTCCTTCAAAATCTGGGATATTGAACCGAGGATTTCCCATTGATTCTACATATATTGCTTTGGTTTTATCATCAATTTTATTTCTAAAACTATCGATACTATCGCCATCTGCAAATTTAACTTCTATTCCTAATCTCGGAAATTGTACTTTAAATTGATTGTAGGTCCCACCATATAGAAAAGAAGTAGAGACAAAATTATCCCCTGCAGTCATACAGTTAACTATTGCCAAGAATTGAGCAGCTTGACCTGAGGATGTTGCAAGTGCTGCCATACCTCCCTCCAAAGCTGCCATCCTTTTTTCGAAGACATCTGTGGTGGGGTTCATAAGTCGAGTATAAATATTTCCAAATTCTTTTAATCCAAAAAGATTCGCTCCATGCTCTGCATTATCAAAGACATAGGAACTAGTTTGATAGATGGGTACCGCTCTAGAATTTGTAGTTGGATCAGGAACTTGGCCTGCATGTAATTGAAGTGTCTCGAACTTTTGGTTGCTCAAAATTTTTAAATAATCCTATTATCTATTTAACTTAGAAAAGTCCAAAAAAAAAACCAAAAAAAAATAAATATTTATAAATCCTTTTTTAATGAGGGGTAATTATCTTTCATATATCTACTCAAATCCTCTTTTATCGCAGATCTGAGTTTCTCAATATTTGCAGATTCAATTATTGGAAAAGTTTTTTTAGCCTCAGGATCTTTTTCAGTAATTGATTTCCAATTCTTACCAACATCTTTTTCAGAGTTGTTTAAAACTTCATCAAAGTTGAAAACCTTGTCATTACTTTTAGCATCAAATTCGCTAAAAGCTTTATTTATAAGCTCTTTTCTATTTTTGAATAGATTCTTAGCTTTTAAAGTATCTGGAAGACCCATAACTGGTTGTAATTCCTTAAGAAGTTTTATTTCCTCTTCAATTAAGAGTGTCCAAACACCATATTTATTTTTTGGAAGATTAGAATTACTAAAAATATTAATTTCATCGAGGTAAAAATTTAACCATAGATAATAAGATTTTTCTTCAATAGTTTTTTTAACGGATATCTTTTTATTTTGGATCTTTGGGAGTAACTTTTCTGCCTTCTTTAAAAACTGTCTGTCTTCTCTTTCTAAATTTATTAATCCCCATCTTTGACTGTAGTCCCATAAATCTTCGTATCTTGTTAAGTCTTCTTGATTCCAACCAAGAGCTTTAAGTTCATGAGAACGATGAGTTAATTCCTTTTTCAAAAAAAACCTTTTAAACCATAATAATTCTAACCCTGCAATCAAGATTAGTAAATAAATTAAGAACTTTGCTTTCTAGCAAATTAGAAAAATAATCAATTATTAAAATATTTATTAATAATTTTCAATACATTGATATAACTAGGATTTTTTTTAGAAATTTGATTTCTATATTTATTTGTTTTAAGGACGTTTTGCTCTTTGTCAATAAATAATTTCTTATAAAAGTTTTCAATATCATCAAAAAGATAATCTCCTTTTAATTTTTCATTTAGTTCGAAAGATAATTTAGATTTCACAGATTCTTGGCAAAAATTAGTGATTTCTTCTGAACTAATTAATACCTTATAAATTTCTTTTTTTTCTTCTGAATTAGCATTAAAGCATAAATAAATCAGATTAATCATTGAACAATTGTTATTTTTGATTTCGAATTCTTTATAAATGTCTGGCCAAAACTTTAAAGATTTTAGACCTTCCAAACCTCCTTGGCTGAGAGAGTATTCATTACACCAATTTACAAATTCTGAGACATCTTGTGGACATCTGTTGAGTTGCAAAAGCATATCTGATAAAACTTGTCCTGCTTGAAAATTCCGTGTTGGTTTTCCTTCAGTTGGTAGAGTCATACTCCCTAAGACATCAGCCTTAACAGCATTTAATTGAGAAAAAGTATAATCTCCTTTTTCACAAAATTTATCATTAATTATTTCCCATGCACTAATCATTTCTTCACCATAACCAAGTTCTTTTAATGAAAGATATTTATTCTCTAATTTATTTTCTTTTCTAACTTTTATTGATACTGATGCGGCCTGATCTAAACATTGAGTTAACAAAATCGTATTAATGGTAGGAAGCATTCCTGGCTTATCGGAATGAAAGTTATTTACAAAACCTGCAAATATTGATGAGATATTTTTTATTGATTTTATATATTGACATTCAATATTGTGAACTCCAGGAGAAACTTGAATTTTCGGTGATAATTGATTCAAAATGCGTGCACCTATTAATGCTGTAAGCGCATCAGGATGGCAGAAATTTGCAGTAAAACTATCATTAGGATTTCGTAAAGCTCCGTGACGATGAAATCCTGTAAAAAAAGCTAAATTTGGATATTTATTACAAAGAATAAAAGGGGTTTTATTTTTATTATCAATACAAAAAGAACCGACTAGACAGCCAAGAACCACATTTTCTCTTTTTAAATTTTTTCTTAGTTCTAAAGCATTTTTAACATCATCTTGTATGTGATTACTATTTGAAGCAAGAATAACCATCTCACATTTCAAGAGAAGATCTTTTAGATCAAAAAACTTTATTTTTCCCTCTGAAGAATAATTTCCCATTCTCTTAATCTTTTCAATAATCTCATTATCCATATCAGAAATAACATCATTTGAGAAAGCACCTAACAAATCTCTATCTTCCCTTGGAGCCAAGAGAATATTATTTGATTTTCCATGCATAGCACAGTTGTATGCTAGTGATGCAGGATATAAACCAACACTGTAAAATCCAACTTTGCTATTATCAATATCTTCAATCAATGAATAAAAATATTTTTCATCTTTGATGTTTTCTAGGAAATTATTCTTCATTTTTGGAAACTCTTGATAATTTTTTTAATTTCTTACCCATACCAACATTTTTCTACATTAAAGCAATTTTTGACCATAGCAAATTATTTATTGAAAATATTGAGTTTTTTAATTTATAATTTCTGAGAAAGTGGAAATTTAAAGAAAAATAATTATAAATATGGAATATATGGCAAGTAATTTAAATGAACAAAAACAATTAATTTATTCTAAAAATATATTATTTATTCAAGACATTGACGGAGTTTGTATCCCTTTAGTTAAAGATCCAATGACTAGAGAATTAGAATCAAAATATATCTATGCAGTAAAAGAATTTGCCGAGGAATTCTTTGTATTAACTTGCGGGGAACATGAAGGTCCAAGAGGAGTTAACAGAATAATAGAGAGGAGTTTAAGGAGCACTACTGAGCCTAAAAACAAAAACCTATATTTAAGAGGTTTAGCTGCCTGTGGAGTAGAGTATCAAGACAACAATGGTGCAATAAGTTTTGAAGGAGTCTCAGAAAAAGAACTAAATTTTTTATCAAAAGTACCTAGTTTAATAAGACCAAAATTTAATTTCATAGTTAAGAATATTTTTCCTGAACTTAGCCAAGAAGATATCAATTTTCATGCGGTAAAATCAATTTGTGAAACACGCTTCTCGCCAACGATTAATTTCAATAGTCTATTTGATTTAGTTCATGAAGATTCTGATAAAAGAAAGCTTATTCAAATTAGTTTTGAAAAAATGATGAATGAAATCATTTTAAAAGCTGAATCCGAAGGCCTCAAAAACTCATTTTTCCTTCATATTTCACCAAATTTAGGTAATAAAAATGGTAGAGAAACAATTAAACTTTCTTCTCAAGATGATATTGGATCAACAGACATACAATTACTTATTAAAGGAGCAGTTAAAGATTCTGGAGTTTTATTTCTTTTAAATAAATTTATTGCGGATAAAACTGGTAAAGCTCCTTTTGGAAGAAATTTTAATTTTAGAAACTCCCCAAATTCTGTTACGGAAAAAATTGATTTATGCAAAAGAACTATTCAAAAAGAGGATATGCCCTTGATTGTTGGAGTTGGTGACACAGTCACATCAAAAAAAAATAATGATGAAAAAAGTTTTTCAAGAGGAGGAAGTGACAGGTCTTTTCTAGAATTAATACAAATATTAGGTAATGAATATGGGATTAATAATAAAATAATTTTTGTAGATAGTAGTTCTGGTGAAGTTGAAAGACCCTCTACAAAAAAAACTGGTTTAATAGGGATCAGTGATGTTCATGACAATTTAAAATTTGACATAGTTTTTAAAAATGGTCCCAAAGAATACATAAGTTGGTTTATTGAACTTGCTAGTAAGAGATCAAACTTTAAAAAAAATAGTTGACTTTTAAATTTTCGAATGACAATTTATAAATAATAGATTTATGAAAGAAAAATTCCCCCCAATATATAAAGAACCTATAGAAACATTGCAAATTAACATAGGTTATAAATGCAATCAGGCTTGCAAGCATTGTCATGTCAATTCGAGTCCCCTAAGGACTGAAAAGATGTCCAATGAAATGATATCTCTTATTCCAAAGATAATTGAAAAATACAAAATCAAGACTTTAGATATTACAGGTGGTGCGCCGGAACTTCACCCAGAATTTAAAAACCTAATAACCAGTTTGAGCACTAAACAAATTGATATTATTGACAGGTGCAATTTGACAATTTTCTTTGAAGAAGGTTATGAAGATCTTCCTCAATTTCTTGCAAAGAATAAAGTGATAGTTACTGCTTCGCTACCGTGTTATGAAAAAAATAATGTTGATTTTCAAAGGGGTTTTGGGGTTTTTGAAAAAAGTATTAATGCCATAAAAATTCTTAATGATTTAGGCTATGGGAAAAAAGAAAATGGTTTACAATTAAACCTTGTTTACAATCCTGTAAGCCCAATGCTTCCTCCTTCTCAGGAAATATTGGAGAAGGATTATAAAAAAATACTATTCGAAAAATACAATATCGTTTTTAATAATTTATACACAATAACTAATATGCCGATAAATAGATATGAAGAATCTCTTAGAAAAGAAGGGAAACTAGACACTTATTACAAATTACTAAAAGAAAATTTTAATGAAAATAATTTAGAAAATCTTATGTGTAAAAAGACAATTAGCGTAAATTGGTTAGGAGAAATTTATGATTGTGATTTTAACCAACAAATAAATTTCCGAGAGGATAAAGGACCAAAGACACTTTTTGATCTATTGGATGAATCATTTACTTTTGACTACGGGGTAGCTGTAAAAGAACATTGTTTTGCCTGCACTGCAGGTGCTGGGTCAAGTTGTGGAGGGACTTTAAGTTAAAACCTACTAAATGCAATTAGGACAAATAGCTCTTACATTTAAAGAGGATTCAATTAGTTTAAAACCATTAACTTTTGCTGCAACTTTGCCTGCTTCTAAAACTTCTTCATTTTCGAATTCTTCTGTTCTTCCACACCTAATACAAATCAAATGATGATGGTCCGGTGTTTCGTTACTAAGCAATTCATATCTGTGTCCACCCTCACTGAGTTCTAATTCATGAAGCAAACCCATTTGTACTAAAAGTCTTAAAGTTCTATAAATTGTTGCTAGTGAAACTTTGGAGCTTGTTTTAACTAACTTTTCATGAACCTCTTCAGCACTAAGATGCTTCCCAGAGCCAATATTTTCAAATAAATTAAGAACTTTTAGCCTCTGAGGAGTTAACCTCTTCCCATCTTTATGTAATCCATCACCAAGAGGGGATGTGATGACTTTGTATTGAGAGGATAATGACAAAATTAACCCATGGCTATTCTCAATAATAACTCTAGATGAGAGTAAAACAACTTATTGATTTAAAATGTTTACTAAAGTTCTTCAAAATATTATGTTAAATGTATCTTTATATATAAACGATGAATGATAAAGAAATCTCTTCTGATAAATTATCATCGAAAGTAAACGCCTTGATAATTATTGATATTCAGGAAAAGATAATAAGACCAATTTTTAATAAGGATTCAATAATCAAAAACATTAAAAAGCTAATAAATGCTTACCAAATTTTAGAAGAAAACATATTTATATCTGAACAGAACCCAATCAAATTGGGAGAAACGATCCCTGAATTATTACCCAAAGCTCGATTTAAAAAGATTGAAAAGATGGTATTCAGCTTAGCTAATATACAAGATTTTTTAAATGAACTTAAAAATAAGAAAATCAGTAATTTGATAGTTTGTGGGATCGAAACGCATATTTGTATTCAACAAACTGTCTTAGATTGTTTACAAAAAGGATTTGAAGTTATTCTCATATCAGATGCCATGGGAAGTCGAAATAGAGTCGATCATGAAATAGCATTACAAAGAATGAATCAGAGTGGGGCAATCTTAACAACAACTGAATCAATAATTTTTGAATTATGCAAAACTGCGGATAGAAAAGAATTTAAAGAAATTAGAAATATAATAATGAGTTAAAGAAAAATAAAGACTGGTTTGTTGTTTAGAGATAATTTAAAATTTTATTAGAGATAAATTTTTAGGGTTTATTTGAATATGAAATTAGTTACTGAAAACTTCCTTCTGGCAATATCTATTTTTTTTATTGGAATTTTATTGTCGATAATAATTTCTAAACTTTCAAAAATATTCTTCAAAAAGATCTCCAAACGTACAAAAACAAATTTTGATGATTTTATTTTTGAGGTCATCTTTGGAATTATTAAACCAATAGGTTTTCTCCTCTCATTTTATTTTTCAATTGATTATTTTTTTGCTGATGAAATAACTTTTATCTCTGTATTATTGAATATTCTGAAATTATTTATATTGATAATAATTATAAAAGCTCTCAACAAAGTTTTAATAAGATCTTTAACAGAATCGACATCGAAAATTAATGATTCCTCAATCAGTTCAATGATATCTTCACTTACTCCTTTAATAAAAGCATTAACATGGACTATTGGTTCAATCTTTTTCTTACAAAATATAGGTGTTCAAATGACTGCTATTTGGGCTCTACTCAGTGCAGGGGGTATTGGAGCAGGATTAGCTTTGAAAGATCCAGTTCAGGAGTTTTTTGAATACATAACGATTTTGCTTGATAAACCTTTTCAAAAAGGTGAGTTCATAAAATCTGATGGCGTCCTTGGAATGGTTGAGAGGGTCGGAGTAAGATCCTCAAGAATAAGAAGTATCAATGGAGAAGTAATAGTAATGAGCAACAGCGCCCTTACAAATGGAATAATTTCAAATTACGCACAAATGGAAAAAAGAAGGTTAGTGCATAAATTAGGAGTTGTTTATGAAACCTCTCCAAAACTTATGAAATTGATTCCAATAATAATAAAAAAAATAGTTGAAGAGACAAAAGATGCTTCTTTTGATAGGTGTCATTTCACAGATTTTGGTGACTTCAGTCTTAATTTCGAACTTGTTTATTACATACCAACTAATAATTATCTTGCTGCAATGGAAGCTCAACAATCTATAAATTTAAAAATTATTGAGGAATTTGCGCTCAATAATATAGAGTTTGCATTCCCAACACAAACCTTAAATATTGAAAGTAACAAAGCCAAATGATCTACAAATCTCTTCACTTAAAATCCAGAGTTTTGAAGCCAACTCAGAATTATTTGCCTCATCACTAACTTTACTTTCAACTAATTTATGTTTTTTAAAAGATATAAGTTTATTACTTAAATGAACGTAACTAACATTATTTAAATTTGAATCAAAAACAATTTCAGAAAGTATTTTACCAGCATTTTCTATACTTTCAGAAATTCCTAAAATATTTTTTGCAGCTTTAGAAAAAATTAAATATCCAAAGAGATTAAAACGCTTACTGTATCTAAAAAAACCAAAATCATCATTTGGTATTACTAGACCAGGAGCCCAGGTAATTACAGAAATTTTACTAGAGGAAATTTTTAATTTTTTTTCAAGTTCTTTAGCAAACAAAATATTACATAACTTACTATTTTTATAAGCTTCATCAGCATTAAAATTTAAAAATTGCCCGGTTACTTTTTTTCTTAAATTAACTAGATTATTAAGTCCCGCTTTCTTTCCTATATTGCCACCTGAACTTTTGGGGTCGTGTACATCTGATGATGTAATAATGATTCTAGATTCTTCTTTATCACTAATAAAATCTTTTAGGACATTTACCAAGTAAAAATGTGCAAGATGATTTACTGCAAAAGTTAGTTCTATGCCTTGTTTTGATACTTTAGGGTAAAAAGAGCCTGTATATTGTAATCCTGCATTTAAAACAAGAACATCTAAAAAAATCTTTTTATTAATAAAGTAATCTTTAATTTTTTTAATATTCTCTAGATCTGAAAGATCACAATTTTCAATAATATTTAAAAATTTACTGAGGTAATTTTTATCAAAATGTTTCTCGATTTTTCTGAGAAATTCATTCTTTCTAAATTCATTTTTTATTACAACATATAAAATATTTTTCGTCTTAAGTAAATTAATAATGGCAAAAAACCCTATTCCTGAATTACCTCCAGTAATTAAAATATTTTTATTTTTAATCATTTAAATTCCTATATTTTTTTTATGATAAAAAAATAAATAAAGTTTTTTTTATTTTGTAATCTTATAAATTATTGTTAAAACACTGAAAACTTAGTCACTAGTATTTGAGTAATTTGATTATTATTAATCTACTCTCATTATAAGTATTGGATGAAAAATATAATTCTAGGCTCAGAAGTAATAATTTGTTCCATAAATTTCCTTAATCATAAGATTTATATTTAATGTCAAAAGAAAATATGCCAGATGTTCTTGTTTTGGGTGCAGGGCCTGCAGGTATGGCTATTGCATCAGCTTTAGGGAAGGAAAAATTAGATGTAGAAGTGCTTTCTCCAAATGGACCAGATGAACCTTGGCCAAATACATATGGCATTTGGGGGAAAGAAGTTGATCAACTTGGTCTTCAGGATTTACTTGAATATAGATGGAAAAATACTGTAAGTTTTTTTGGGCATGGCGCTTTAGAAGAGCAGGACGACGAGAATAAAGCCACGGAACATTCATTAGATTATGGATTATTTGATAAAAAGAAACTCCACAATTATTGGTTTAACGAATGCAATAAGTCTTTTATTAAATGGCATCAAGGCTTTGCAAACAAAATACATTTTGAAAAATACAAAAGTACAGTAACTACAAAAGATGGCAAAACTTACTCTGCAAGACTAGTAGTAGATGCAACAGGGTATGATCCTGTTTTTCTTAAATTAAAATCCTGTGGTCCCCTAGCAGTCCAAACTTGTTATGGGATAGTAGGTAATTTTAGTAAACCTCCACTTAAGAAAGGGCAGTTTGTGTTAATGGACTATAGAAATGACCATCTTAACGATGAGCAAAAAAAAGAACCTCCAACTTTTCTTTATGCCATGGATATGGGGGATGGGAAATATTTTCTTGAAGAGACATCTCTTGGTTTAGTAAATCCTCTAACAATGGAAAATTTAAAAGAGAGACTGGAGAAGAGGCTATCTTATCGAAATATATCAATCACAAGCATGCAGCACGAAGAGCTTGGCTTATTTCTCCCTATGAATATGCCAATCCCAGATTTCAAACAACAAATACTTGGATATGGTGGCGCTGCTTCAATGGTACATCCTGCATCTGGATATTTAATTGGTAATGTTTTAAGAAGAGCTCCACTTGTTGCTAAGGCAGTTTCAGAAGCAATTAAAAACAAGAATCTAAGTACTTATCATATTGCTAGAAAAGGTTGGGAAACTTTATGGTCAAAAGAATTAATTAGAAAGAAATCACTTTACCAATTTGGATTAGAAAAACTCATGAGGTTTGACGAGAAACTATTGAGAGAATTTTTTGGCAGTTTTTTCCAACTACCTAAAAATCAATGGTATGGTTTTCTAACTGATACTCTTTCTTTAAAAGAGATAGTATACGCGATGTGCATAATGTTTATAAAGGCTCCATGGAGTGTAAAGAAAGGTCTTATGATTATGCATGGTAGAGAATTTAAAATGTTACTTAGGATAATATTTCCAAACATATAGTTTAAAAATGAGAACCATCCTAATAAGTGGAGCA
>CACCZQ010000015.1 GCA_902550485.1 uncultured Prochlorococcus sp. | reverse complement strand
AAACTTTTACAGCAAATTGGTCCAATTAAAAATTAATTTCTACTAGAAGATTAGTTTAAATTTTAATAAAAAGAACTATTGATTAATAAACAAATATTTTTACATTAAGGTTTTCTGAGTTATTAAATGTTTATGTAGCCTCTACCAAAACAAACTAAACAAGTTCTCCTTGAATTTTCATGTGTTTTAAAATTTCCTGACCCTCCACATTTTGAACATTTTATTTTATCAATTGAGGTAACTTCGTCAGAGATTATTTGTTTTAAGGTAATTTTTGGATTTTTCATCTTGGACTGTCTACTGTAGTTAGTATCCCGGCAGCTAACTATAAAGTCAAATTGCTATTTTTGGGTCGCTTAAAATCTTAAATTTCTCTTTAATTTTTCTATTGAAATTTTTTATAGATTTTTCATCAAAGGAAATTATTACTAATTCAAGCCCAGCATTATCATTTGGTCTCCAACAATTATCTGGAGCCTCTTCAAACCAAGTATTAATTTTCTTCCCAACAATTTGTATTTGTAAAGGTAATGATTTGTTTGGTATCCAAATACGTCCTTTTATTCTAAGAATGTTTAATTCATCCAAGATTTTTGACATCTCCTTTTCAAAGTCATTTTTTTCAAGGAAATAATTTAATTTTAATGAATCTGATATAAGCTCAACATGATTATGGTCATGTTCTTCCGTTAAAAATTCTTTATAAGTTTCTTTTTTAAAATTAAAGTCAAATAAATAATTTAAATCAATTTTGCCATTCTTGGATTTAAGGACTGGTGTAGATGAGTTTAGACTTCCTTGAATTTTATTTTTTACAACGTCAAACTGATCATCATTTAAGATATCTGATCTTGAGACTAAAACGATATCAGAAACTTCTAGTTGCTCCTCAAAAAGTTCATCTATAGAGGCGTTGTGATCAATTTTATCTGTTTCGTTATATTGTTTTGTTATTTTATTTAAATCATAAATTGGTGAACCATTAAGCATTGATTCTCCATTAACGATTCCAACAACTACATCAAGATAGATGGAAGACCTAATCTCAGGCCAGTTAAGTGCTTGAATTAAGGGAATTGGTAGTGCCAAGCCACTTGTTTCGATAATTATTGATTCGATAGGAGGATTAAATTCTAGGAGAGCTTTTATTGATGGAACAAAATCATCTTGAACAGTACAACATAAACATCCATTGTTTAATTCGATAACGCAGTCGTCTTCAGATTCATCACATTTATCACAACTTTTAATCAAATCGCCGTCAATTCCAACATCACCAAATTCATTAATTATTAAACCAAATTTTTTTTTACTCTCTTTTAATAGATACCTTAGAAAAGTTGTTTTACCTGAACCAAGAAATCCCGAAACAACAATAACTGGAATTTTTTTTTTCATATTCGATGATTAACAACCTAAGCTATATTCTGTACTCTCTCCTGTAGAACTATTTGTGCCATTAGCAATCTCACATAATTGTTTTTGTTGTGTACGACTAAGAACAGCATCAGTAAAATCTGCACCATCTATTTTTGCACCTTCAAAATTACTCTCCATTAATAAAGCATTAGTAAAATTAACATCCGAAAGATCAGCATCTGTAAAGTCTGTTGCATAAGCTAGTGCATCTCTTAAATTTGCTCCAGTAAACTTTGAGTTTTGCAATTTACTATTATTGAACACCGCCCCTTCTAAATTACTTTCACTGAAATTAAACCCATTCAAATCAAACTTAACGTATTCGTTACCACTTAAGTCTTGACCATGCATATCTGGCTCTAAATTAAGGTCTTGCTGGTTTCTAATCTCAGGAGGTCTTTTAGCCCATGCAGAATTTACAGAATTAAAAAATAAAATCCCAACGAATAACAAAGTAATTAATGCATTCTTTAGTGAGGGGAAAACAATTGATTTAATCATAATAAGACTGTATTTTAGAACTTAAGTATTTAAAGTTTGTAAGAGTATCTTAAAGGAAAATATATGGCAATGTCACTAAAGGTTATTGTTCCTCCTCATCCATTAATAAAACATTGGCTTTCAATATTGCGAGAAAAAAATACTCCAAATATTTTGTACTCAACAGGATATGAGCAATTAGGGAAATGGCTTACATATGAAGCATTACGTAATTGGCTGCCATATAAAAAAGAAATAGTAAATACTGATAATGGAGACGCAGATGGATTCTTCATTAATAATGATTATCCAATAAAAGTGCTCGCAATGTTGCCGGAAGGGTTATCTCTTTGGTTTGGATCTAAAGAAGTAATTCCTAATTCAACCCTCTCATTAGGAGAACTCCCTAAAACTATTGAATCAAATGAAGGAGTTATATTTTATTCAGAACAAATAACAACAAAATCAGCAACATTAGAAACTTTAATTAAATTAAAGGAATTAGGTGTTGATTCAAATAGGATTCTATTAATAACTGCTATTTGCTCAAATAAAGGGTTAAATGAAATTGCGAAATCACTCCCTAATCAGGTAATTTACACTTCTTGCATAGATGAGGAAGACGAAAAAACACAATTATTAGTGCCGGGTATTGGGAATCCTCTATCGCGTTTAAGTACTATATTTCAAGATAAGAACTAATATAGAATATAGGAGTGAATATTTTACCAATGTCTGAATACAGAGATTCGTCTTCAAATAATCTATTATCATTAATAAGCGGTGCTTTTATTGGAGCGGCAGGTCTAGCTTGGTGGTTAATATCCGAAGCAGACAAAAGAAAGGAGGAAAAAAAACAAAAAGCAATGATGTATTCCTCCAGAATTCAAGACGGCTCAGAAGCGATTGATTCAAATGAAAATATAAATGAAGTTGAAGGAGAGAATTTGGAGAAGAAAGTTGAGCAACTTAATTCTGCAATTGCTGATGTGAGGAAGCAACTTGAAGAGTTGGGGCAATAGAATAAAAAAGGTTCTCAAATAATATGAATAAACTCAGATCATCTGCAATAACCCAAGGTGTTCAAAGATCTCCTAACAGATCGATGTTAAGAGCTGTTGGATTTAATGATGAAGATTTTAATAAACCTATTATTGGAGTTGCAAATGGGTACAGCACCATAACACCATGCAATATGGGTTTAAATAAGTTAGCTCTAAAAGCTGAAGAGTCAATAAAAAGATCAGGTGGGATGCCTCAGATGTTTGGGACTATAACAGTAAGTGATGGGATTTCTATGGGAACAGAGGGCATGAAATATTCCCTAGTTTCAAGAGAAGTTATTGCTGATTCAATTGAAACAGCATGCAATGCTCAGAGTATGGATGGAGTACTTGCAATAGGTGGATGTGATAAAAATATGCCCGGTGCCATGATTGCGATTGCAAGAATGAATATTCCCTCAATTTTCATTTATGGAGGGACAATAAAGCCTGGGAAATTGCATGGAGAAGATCTTACTGTTGTTAGTGCATTTGAAGCTGTTGGACAATTAACATCAGGCAAAATTAATGAAGAAAGGCTAATCCAAGTTGAGAAAAATTGTATTCCTGGTGCTGGTAGCTGTGGAGGAATGTTTACAGCTAATACAATGTCTGCGGTTATTGAAGTATTAGGGTTAAGTCTTCCTCACAGTTCCACTATGGCTGCTGAAGATCTTGAAAAAGAACTAAGTGCAGATAAAAGTGCTGAGATATTAGTCTCTGCAATAGAAAAAGATATAAGACCTCTAGACCTAATGACAAAGAAAGCATTTGAAAATGCAATATCAGTAATTATGGCAATTGGCGGATCAACAAATGCGGTATTGCACATCTTAGCTATTGCGAATACTGCAGGAATAGATATTAACATTAATGATTTTGAGAGAATCAGACAAAAAGTGCCCGTAATTTGTGACCTTAAACCGAGTGGTAAATATGTGACGGTGGATCTTCATAAGGCAGGTGGGATTCCACAAGTAATGAAAATACTTTTGAATGCAGGATTAATTCATGGCGATTGCAAAAACATTGAAGGCAAGACCATCTCAGAATACTTACAGAATATTCCAGATAAGCCTCCTACAAATCAAAATGTCATAAGAGATATAGATGACCCTCTTTATAAAAAAGGACATCTAGCGATATTAAAAGGTAACTTAGCGAGCGAAGGTTCTGTAGCTAAAATTAGCGGAGTAAAAAACCCTGTACTAACAGGTCCCGCAAAGATTTTTGAAAGTGAAGAGGATTGTTTAAAATCGATATTAAATAACGATATCAAAGCTGGTGATGTTGTTGTTATAAGAAACGAGGGTCCTGTAGGAGGTCCAGGCATGAGAGAAATGTTAGCTCCAACATCTGCGATTGTTGGTCAAGGGCTAGGAGAGAAGGTGGCTTTAATTACCGATGGAAGATTTAGCGGGGGTACCTACGGTCTTGTTGTGGGTCACATAGCTCCAGAGGCCGCTGTGGGAGGAAATATTGCTCTAATCAAACAAGGTGATTTAATTACAGTAGATGCTGTAAAACAACTAATTGAAGTTGATTTATCTGACGAAGAATTAGAAAAAAGAAAAAAAGATTGGGTAAAACCCATTCAAAAATACAAAAGAGGGATTCTTTCAAAATATTCGAGAATCGTAAGCACATCAAGTTTAGGGGCTGTTACTGATTTATAAATCAGCTCAAATTTTATTTTCTTAATCAATAAAACTTTTTATCCTATTTGCTAAATTTTCCAATCTAGCGCTGTATTTTGGTGAGTTGCATTTTTTTCCATTATTGCTATCCATCCATAATGTTTTAACTCCACACCATAATATTGGTTCATCAGGGAAGTTAAGCTTAGAGATTACTAAAACCAACTCTTTATTTGATTTAAAAAGTTCTAATTCAAGATCATAAATTTCTAATCTTTTACCTTCTTTATCTCGACATAAGATATTAACTGTTAAATCAATATCTTCATCTTCGAATTCGTATTCACCATTTATTTTTACTACAGAATGAGCAAAAGGTTTATTTGTTAAATCTGCTGACTTAGCGATTAAGCTCTCAATATTTTTAGGTGGATTTTCAAATAACACTTATTGATTTAATTAAAACTTTTATTGAACCCTGTTTAAACTCATCATTAAGTAATCCATCATCACCAAACTTAGAGTGTAGTAGTTGCAACCTTTTAATTTTAGATGGCTTGAATTTAAATGGAAAACGTACTTTATTAGCTCTTACTGAAGGTTTTAACTCACTAAAAGGAATTTGAACATTTGTTGCCCCGAATTTTTTTGTTGGGAATGATTTAATCCATCTAAGTCCACCCGGGATAAATTCGGTTAGTCCTAGTAGATCATCTTCACAAGCGACAGCAAATTTAAAAGTTCTTCCTTGTCCATCAATATTTAATTCAAAGGATGAATACTCAGATACATTTAAAGAAGGTTTATATATAGATGATCTACAACTAACAAATCCTCCTGCTTTCTCGACGATATTACCCTTTAATATCAAACCCGAATTTGAAATTTCACAAAAAGCTGAACTTGATCCGCCCATAACAGTATCATTTAATGTTTTCCAACCATCGAACTCCTTTTTTTGGAATAAAAATTTTTTCTTACTCATTAAATAATTTGAATTATTAATAGACTTTAACTAAATTTCTAATTCTTTTGCTGATTCCTGATCACAAAATATTGAGATTTGATTAAAAGATTTTATTAATTTTGATGGCGTTCTATCTGGTGGCTCATTTTCATCTAATAACCTCTCAAGAGCAATTCTTTTAGAAGCTCCACTAACTAAAAATATTATATTTGAAGAAGCTGAAAGAACCTTTGGAGTTAATGAAATTCTTTTTAAACCTTTACCTTCATTAAAAATAACAAAATCATCTACATTATTATTTTTTTGATAAGGGAATAGTGAGGCTGTATGACCATCGTCTCCAAGACCTAATATTGTCAAATCAAAAGTTGGAGGGTTTGATCCGCATTTTTCAAATAATTTAGAAATAAATTGATTTTTTGTAGCTTCATCATCAGCATTTAAATCATTGAAAATTTCATAAAAAAAAGCTTTAGATCCAAAATTAGTTAACAATGAATTCTTCAACATTAACGAGTTACTCAATTCTGAATTTGGATCAACACATCTTTCATCCCCTAAAAAGACATCAACCATATCCCATTTAAGATCACTTTTTGATAAGAGCTTATAGACAGATTTAGGAGTTGAACCACCACTTACACAAAATTTGAACCTGCCTTTCTTTTTTAAAGTATGAATAATGTGGCTTTCAATAAACTTAAAAACAGCTGTTGATAGCTCTAATTTGTCTTTGTATATATTTAAGGTGTATCCATCTTTAACCTTTTCAATCATTTCATCCATTCAGTATGAAAACTACCTTCCATATCAATTCTTTCATACGTATGAGAACCAAAACAGTCTCTCATTGCCTGAACAAGATTCTGAGGAAGTCTATTGGTTCTATAACTATTCAAATAATCTAAAGTACTGGATAAACATGGGACTGGTATCCCTGCCTTTGTGGATAGAGAAACTACTTTAGCTAAGTTATCTAATCTTGACGCAATTTCATTATTAAACCAATCATCAAAAATTAAATTTTTTAGATTAGGATCTTTATTATAGGCATCTTGAATTTTACTTAATAATTTTGATCTAATTATGCAACCGCCTTTCCATATTTGAGCAATTGACGGCATATTCAAACCATAGTTATATACTGCAGATGCTTCTCTTAAAATATCCATACCTTGGGCATAGCTAGCAATCGTGGCAAGGACTACAGCATCAAACAAAGGTTTCATTCCGTCTGATATATTTCCTAAATCAAACTCCTCTATCTCTTTAGATGGAATAGTTTTTTCAATCTCACTGCGTTGCTCCTTTAGGGAACTCATTACTCTTGCATTTAAAGATGCATAAATAGTTGGAACTGATACCCCCAGTTCTAAAGCACTTACAACAGTCCATAACCCAGTACCTTTCTGGCCAGCTTTATCTAATATTTTTTCCACCACATCATCTCCAGTTATCTCATCTTTTGTATTTAGACAAATCTCTGTTATCTCAACGAGATAAGAAGCTAATTCATCAGTATTATTCCATATACCAAATACCTCTGACATCTGATTACAGTTCATCCCTTTAACTCTCTTCATAAGGTCATAAGCTTCTGCGAGTATTTGTTCAATTCCGTATTCAATTCCGTTATGAACAGTTTTTACAAAATGACCTGATCCTCCTGGTCCAACATATGCAACACATGGTCCGTCTTCAACTTTGGCAGCCATTTTTGTTAATAAGCTCTCTATTGCATCATATGAAGCCTTAGTACCACCTGGCATCATACTTGGACCTTCTAGCGCTCCTTTGGCACCTCCAGAGACACCCATCCCAATGTATCCAAAACTTTTACTTTCAAGAGTATTTACTCTTCTTTCTGTATCTTTAAATTGAGAGTTGCCTCCATCTATTAATAAATCTCCTTCCTCGAGATATCCAGAAATATTATCAATAACTGCATCTGTTGCAGGCCCAGCTTTTACCATCATTAGAATTCTTCTAGGTCTCTCTAGCTTATTAACAAATTCTTGAAGAGTTTCAGCTCCTTCTATATTCTTCCCAAGGCCACGACCCTGTAAAAATTCTTCAGTTTTTGAGTAAGTCCTATTAAAAACTACACTAGAAAATCCATTTCTCTCTGCGTTAAGAACTAAATTTTCGCCCATAACACCAAGACCTATTAAACCAAAATGTGCCTTGGACATAAATAATTAAAAAACTCAATAAATACAGTGTGCCTGCAACTCAACAAAATTGCTCAAAAAAAATTCTTATGTCAGCGAAAAATGATGGAAAAGATTTAAATAACAGTCCCGTTTGCAATAGTTGCATTTTTAACTACTACAACAATTCCATTTCTGATATAGAAGCCCAATTCTGGCTTATCTGCTTCTTCTACTCGATCTTTATTAATAATCACGACATTATCACCAATTCTTGTGTTCTTATCAAGAATTGCTCTTTTTACAGTAGTTCCTTCACCTACTCCAAGAGGTGTTCCTCCTCCTTTTCTTAATTCAATCCTCTCTTCAGGCGATTCAAAGAAATCGGCACCCATAACAAGTGTATCCTCAAGAACCGAATCACTCTCAATTCTGCTTCTTACACCTAAAACACAATGTAAAATACTGCATGATTTCAAGATTGTACCTTCACAAACTATTGAATCGGTAATTTGAGCATCTACAAGTTTAGAAGGGGGTAGAAATCTAGGTCTAGTATAAATTGGAAATTTCTCATCATAAAAACTAAATGGAGGTTTTGGTTGCTCAGTCAATGCAAGGTTTGACTCGAAGAATGCCCCAATGGTACCGATATCTTCCCAATAATCATCGAATACATAACTTTTAAGAGTATCGCCTCTATTGAGGGCCTCTGGAATTATATCCTTACCAAAATCCGTATAATTAGGAAATTTATTTAGTAGATCGAAAAGAGTATTTCTACTAAAAACGTAAATACCCATAGAGGCTAGATATGGTTTTTGGGCAGCTGACTCTTTACTTAATCCAAATTTTGAAGTATCTACTGCCATTGCCTTTAACTTCTCTCCAGTGGGTTTTTCACTGAATTCTTTTATATTTCCCACATCGTCTGTTCTCATGAGGCCAAAACCCTCTGCTTGAGCTTCATCAACAGGCAAAGCTGCAACAGTTAAATCAGCACCATTATCTCTATGATGTTGAACAAATAAACTGTAGTCCATTCTGTAAAGTTGATCCCCTGACAATATTAAATATTCATCAACATCCCATTCTTGAAATAACCATTGGTATTTTCTTACAGCATCAGCAGTACCTTCAAACCACTTCGGACTATCAGGAGTCTGTTGCGCGGCTAAGACTTCGACAAATCCTTGGCCGAAAGGGCCATTTAAATTATAGGTTCTTCCTATATGTCTATTTAGAGATGCACTATTGAACTGGGTCAATACGTACATTTTTTCAATGCCTGAATTTATACAATTACTAATCGGAATATCTATCAAACGATACTTACCTGCCAATGGGACAGCAGGTTTAGCCCTCATTTTTGTTAGAGGGTAAAGTCTAGAACCTTTTCCTCCTCCGAGGATTATGGCCAACACACGCTTCATTCAATCTAATGGAGGTAGATATACAACTACCTAAAGTAACTGATTATGGGCATATTTAGAAATACAAATGGTCAGTTTAGAAAGGTATTTCGATAAATCACTGGAAAAACTTAATATAAATCGAAAAAAATTAGTTATTTTTATCCTCTTCTACCAAAGAAAATAATTTTTCAACGATTTTCAAAGAAACTTGTCTTTCTTCTCTTGATTGAGGACTTCTCAACTTGGTGACAGGAGTATGAAGTATTTTATTAATTATTCCTTTTGTCAGAGCTTCAACAACTTTTCTTTCTCGAGCCGAAAAATCTGGTCCCATTCTGCTAAGTGCTTTTTGCAATTCCTCTTTTCTAATTAACTCCAAATCTGATCTAAGTTTATTAATTACTGGAACAGCCTCTAAACTTGCCCACCATTCTAGAAAAATAATCCTTTCTTCTTCTACTAAAGATTCCGCTTGCTTGGCTATTTTCTTTCTAAATTCTTGATTTCTTGAAACGACCTCTTGTAGGTCATCCACATCAAATGATTTTACAAATTCATGTTGTTTGACATCATTAGATATATTTCTCGGTACACCAATATCAATAAATTTAAGTTTATTGCTTAAATTTAATTTTTCAATTTTAGCGAGATCAATTATTGGCTCTTCAGACGCAGTACTCGTGAAAACGAGAGAAGATATTGAAATATTCTCATCTAATTCGTTTAACCCTTTACAAACAATCTTTAAATCAGGGAAGTCTAGCGCAAGATTTAATGCTCTATCAATATTTCTATTGACAAGAATAAGTTTATGACATCCTTTTGATTTTAAATGAGTTATTAAAAGCCTACTCATTCGTCCAGCACCCACTACAAGTACGTTTTCTGATTCCAAACTCACAAGAGTATCAAAACCTTTTTCTTGTCCAATTTTTAATTGAGCAAGTTCTACCGCTGCTGAACTTATTGATACGGCTCCAGTTCCTAAATTTGTTTCGGATCTAACTTTTTTGCCTGTACTAACTGATTGAGTTAATAATCTATTAAGGATTGGTCCAGTAGATTGATTCTCTTGACCTAATCTCATCATTTTTTTTACCTGTGAAAGAATTTGTCCTTCCCCTAAAACCAGGCTATCGAGTCCTGCTGAAACTTTCATCAAATGCAAAACTGCTTCTTCCTGTCTAAAGCAAAAAAGATGTGGATTTAAATCTTCAAAATTAATTCCAGAATATTCTGATATAAATTCTTTAATAGATGAAATTCCAGTGTTTTTATCCCTTACAAGGGCATATATTTCCAACCTATTACAAGTACTTAAAATTGACACTTCTAATACATCAGAGAAAGCTTTCAACGCTTTCAATGATTCTGTTATGGATTGGTCTGGAATACTTAACTTCTCACGCACTTCAACAGGTGCCGTGCGATGACTCAGTCCGACGACAACGATATGCATAAAATCAAAAGTGAATTTTTAAAGGCTAATACTCTTAGCACCATCTTTTATATGGACAGTATTTGTGAATCTTGCAGTATTATCTAATGTACTAATAACTAGACTGCTCGTTCTAACACAATCCCTTTCAAACTTAACTCCATCAAAAAGTAATCCATCGGTTATTCCACTTCCGGCGAAAACAACATTTTCTCCGGACGCTAATTCGTTAGCTTCATAGATTTTATCTATATCGGTTATGCCCATTTCATTAAGACGTTTTATGTTTCCTTCTTTTGTGTAATCAGCCCATTCAGAAGTTTGAGCGATTGCCGGATCATAAACTAGTTGTCCTTGAAAGTGACCGCCTAGAGCTCTCATTGCAGCAGCCGAAATAACACCCTCTGGAGCTGCACCTATACCCATCAAGCAATGTGTGCCAGTTCCTGCAAAACCACATGCAATAGCTGCTTGAACATCACCATCAGAAATCGGTTGTACTTTTGCGCCACATCCTCGAATCTCTTTGATTAAATCTTTATGCCTAGTTCTATCCATCACTACAACAGTAAGCTCATCGATAGAGAGACCTAAGCAATCACTTAGTATCTTCAAGTTTTCAGTAGCCGAATTTCTAATATCTACTTTACCTTTAGCAGCAGGCGGTGCTGCTAGTTTGTTCATGTAAAAATCAGGAGCATTGAAAAGACCACCCGTATCAGAGGCAGCTAAGACCGCCATAGAACCTCTTTGATTATTCGCACAAAGATTTGTTCCTTCACAAGGATCTACTGCAAAGTCTACTCCTGGGCCACTTCCACTTCCAACCTCTTCACCTATATAAAGCATAGGTGCTTCATCTCTTTCTCCTTCCCCAATAACAATTTTCCCTTTCATTTCAATTTTGCCCATTCGCAATCTCATTGCTTCAACAGCTGCAGCATCAGCTTCATCTTTTTGACCAAGTCCTGTTAGTTTTGCTGAGGCAATAGCTGCTTGCTCGACAACTTCGAGTATTTCTTGAATTAAAGTTTGATTCACAATTAAATTTTGAGGATTTTCTAAAAGGTTTTGAGTATGATCTCATAAAAAATGGCATTTTTATGAGAATTATTATGCTAGTAAGCTTTTTTTAACTCTTTACAGCTGTTACTTTATCAGGCCGTGACTTGAAATTAGGAATAAACAACTAAATATAGTATCTTTATTAAATATTTTAAAAATTAAATGACTGAGTCAAATCAAGCAAATTTAACTGGTGCTAATAGACCAATTCAAATAATTCCTTCAGTTTTACCAGCAGATTGGGCAAATATGGGGGCATGTGTGAAAGAGCTCGAGGTGGCTGGGGTAGATAGAATTCAATTTGATGTAATGGATGGAAATTTCGTACCAAATCTCACATTTGGTCCTGAAATGATTGCTGCATGCAGGAAATATTGCAATGTCCCTTTTGAAACTCAATTAATGGTTAGCCAGTACAACTGTGAAACCATGCTTGAATCTTATGTAAAAGCTACAAAAGGGGCAAATGGTGAACCAGGAGTAGTAATAGCTCATGCCGAAGCAAATATTCATTTGCATAGAATTCTCGGAAGGATAAGAGATCTAGGAGGATCTCCTTCTGTTGCATTAAACCCCCATACTCCTTTTGAAATGATTAAAAACATTATGGATATGGTTGATCATGTCTTGGTTATGACAGTTAATCCAGGCTTTGGAGGACAAGCTTATATACCAACAATGCTTAATAAAATCAGGGAAATAAGAAACTTTATTATCGAAAAAAACTTAAATGTCGACATTGAAGTTGATGGGGGGATAAAAGCAAATTGGACTATTTCACAATGTGCCGATGCTGGGGCTAATTGTTTTATTGCGGGTAGTGGAATGTTTGCTTACCCAACATTAAAAGAGGGATGTGATGACCTGAGAAAAGTTGCACAAGAAGCACAAAAAGGGAATGTTCTTTCAGAACCTTAATAAGTATTCTGGGTCATTAACAAATCACCCAAATATCCAGCCATAACTGTGTAACCCAATTCCTAGGAAATTAACTCCTAAATAACATACTAAAACCACTAAAAAGCCTGTAGATGCTAATAGTGCTGGTCGGCGCCCTTGCCAACCCTTGCTTATTCTCATATGAAGATAAGCGGCATAAAACAACCATGAGATAAATGCCCATGTTTCTTTTGGATCCCAACTCCACCATGTGCCCCATGCCTCATTAGCCCATACAGCACCTGAAATCAAACCGAGAGTCAAAAGAACAAAACCTATCAATATAGAGCGATAACTTAATGTATCTAATTCTTCTGAATGAGAAAATTCAATAGGTTCAACTAAATCATTTAAAGGGTAGTTATTAGAAAATCTAAACCCGCCAGTACCTGTGGAACTACTTCTGATTTGAAGCGGCTTGTTTTTATTAATAAATAAAACAGAAACCGAAAGTAAAGAACCTAAAATTAACGCCGCATAACTTAGCATTACGACACTAACATGCATTACTAACCAACTAGATCTTAATGCTGGAACCAAGTTGGATGATATTTTCAAATCGTCTGGCAACACAAAGCAAGCAAAGGCCACAGTCAGTAACTCAATAGGTATAGCAATTGAGGGAATTATTGGAGATTGGTATTCCCTTTCAATTAATAATTGTCCTATTGTGATCCCCCATGCAAGGAAATAAAGAGATTCATACAAATTGCTAATAGGAAAGTGTCCAGAAATTGACCACCTAAAAAGTAATTGT
>CACCZQ010000014.1 GCA_902550485.1 uncultured Prochlorococcus sp. | reverse complement strand
CCTAAGAAAAAATAAATTTAATTGCTTTATTACTACAAAGATATTTATTTATATTATTAACTATTAAATCAGTAGGATCTAAAAACATTAGTTTTAGTTCTCTTAAATCAAACATACATAAAGCCTTATATTAACAACTAAATTTTTTTTACGAGGAATTCATATGTTAATTGGACAGCTAAATTATTTTCATATCAAGCAAAAAATGTTAAAAATGGAAAAATAATTTGAAATCTTGGAGAATTCACCTAAATATTTATTTCTTGCTAGTGGAGTGAATAATGGAGAAGGGTTTTGGATTGTGGGAATAAAAAATTGCGATGAAAATATCCTAGAGGATAAAAAACTTTTAGATTGCCATAGAAAAGAATTAATAGGTAATGAATCAGCAAAAGATATTCTTTTAGCTATTAATTTAAACTTAAATAATTTATTAAATGAACTAAGAAACAAAAATTATTTAATTGCAAGACCTTCAATGGGGATTCCATTTGATATCCCTTTAGAAATCTTGGAAAATATTTTTGATTTTTGGTTAGATATTTATAAAAATGATGAAGCCTGGGAAGCTTGTTTAGGACTTCTTAAAGTTAGAAAAAGGATTCCCTTAACAAACTTAATTGAAAGTGGTAGTTTAAAGGGAAACTCTAAAAAATGGGCTATAAAAATTGAAACTTTACATACTTATGTTCCTTCTTCACTTAAAAATGAAAAATTAAATGACCCCATGTGGGAATAATTTTATCTTTAAATACTAAAAATATTTACTTCGTTGGTTATTTAAGTAAAAATAAAATAACTAATAATTTAAAAATGGATAAACCATATTCTTTTAGTATCAATCAAATGAATGGGATAGTTGAGGATACATACGCCAAGATAATAAATGAATGTGAAAATTTAAAAAAAAATACTAATTGTCCAAATGAACAAGTAGTAGCACTTTTAAGTGTAATTGCTTCAAATTACGCCCCTACAACAGAAAAAAACGAAAATTAAGATGATAAGTTATTTTACTTGGAGCGAATTTGATAAGAGCGTAGAAAACATCGCTAATAAATGCAGGTTTAAGCAATTTTCTGGAATATATGGTGTTCCTCGTGGCGGATTATGTCTTGCTGTAGCACTAAGCCATAAATTAAAAATTGAATTAATTTCAAAACCAAAAAAAAATTCACTAATAGTAGATGATGTTTATGAAACTGGTCTTACATTAACGACCTTCAAGGATATTGAAGGAGCAATGTTTTTTGTATTATTTAGTAAAATCAAACCTACATGGTGGAATACAGTATTTATATCTAAAAAAAACCAATGGATAGTTTTCCCCTGGGAAAATACTTTAAATTCAGAAAGTGACCGCGAAGAGTACCTCAAAAAAAGAGGTTTAAGGTGAGAAAGAAATTATACTTGGCAAATCCATATGGATTTTCAAAACAAACTAAAACTCTCTTAAATGAATTTATTAAAATCTTCAATGATTTAAATGTAGAAGTATTTGAACCTTTTGAAAGAGGAAAACCGCTGACAGAACAAGAAAGTGAATGGGCATATAACGTTGCAAGAAGTAATTTCCATGATTTAAAAGAATGTGATTGTATTTTTGCGATTGTTAACGGAAATCCACCAGATGAAGGTGTAATGATTGAATTGGGTATCGCAATTGCTCTAAAAAAGGAAATCTTTTTATTCAGGGATGATTTTAGAAATTGTTCTGATAGCAAAGAATACCCACTGAATCTAATGTTATTTCTTGGACTCCCTAAAGATAATTGGCAAAAATATTTTTTTGAATCATTACAAGATATAAAAAGTAATGAAAAAAGATTTGTTGAATGGGCAAAAAAATAAGCCAATTAAACTAATTCACCCACCAATCTTTTAGTTGAAGTTTTGATTTTAAATATATCTGTTAAAGTGTTAGAATATAATTTTATTCAGAAAAATTTTGACACAAGTTACAGTAGGAGAGAACGAGGGAATTGAGTCTGCCCTTAGAAGATTCAAAAGACAAGTATCTAAATCCGGGATTTTTGCAGATTTAAAAAGACTTAGGCATCACGAAACCCCCATAGAAAAATACAAAAGGAAGTTGCAACAGAGGAGAAAAGCAAAAAGAAGATAATCTGTTAAATCTTATAAAATAAGAGGAAATTTATATTATTGTTAATTTTCTGTAGAGGGTAGAAGATAAAAATTATATTACTTAAGCTTTTTAAGTTTTTTTACAAGATTTACTCCAACTCCTGATACAGCTAGGAGATCTTTTTCGTCAGCTGCAATTACTGCTTTTGTTGTTTTAAATCCCGCCTCATACAAAGCTTTCGCACTTTTTGCTCCAACACCAGGGAGTGAGGTTAAAGTTTCAATATTTTTCTTAGATTTAGCTGTTTTTGTTTTTGTTTTTGAAGTTTTGGCAGACTTAGTTGCTTTTTTTTCTTTCTTTAAAGGAGTTTCAGGAGATACTGAACTTTTTAATAGAATTGATTTTAGCTTACTTAGAAATTTAGAAATCATTGCAATATATAAGTAATAATATTATTTCTTTAATTTAATGTATTATGAATTCCAGTGGAGGAATAAATAATAAAAAAATGGATGATTGAATAGAAATAATTTATTTACAATTATATAAAGACACATATTTAATATTTATGCAAGCTTACAAGCCATTGCAAGGTATTTAACATTAGTCTAAAAATTAAAAGAAAAGAAAATGTACTTTCAAAAATTAAAATTATTTTTTAATAGTAAAGTTATATTTTTAAAAGAAAGTAGGAAATAAAAATGAAGTTGATATTTATAAGTGGTCCAACTGGAAGTGGTAAATCAACCTTATCAAATCAAATAATTAAAAAAACTAAAAATGGTTTTGTTTTAAGTACAGACAATTACTATAAAACAGGGCTAATAAGTAAATTTCTATCAAAATTTGTAAACGGTTTTTTTGATAGAAGGATTAGTTTTAATTACAAATTATTCAAAAAAGATTTTGATTTTATTTATGAAAATCGAATTTCAATCATTGATCGATATTATAATTTCGAAAAGAAAACAACACAAAATATTTTAAACGAAATAAATAATATTAATATTTTAATTGTTGAAGGTATTTTTGCTAAAGAAATCTCAAACGCTTTAAATAATCAAAATTATTATTTTTTAGAAATAAAAACTAAAAAAAATAAGTGTATGAAAAGAGTCATAGAAAGAGATTTTAGAGAAAGGGGAAAGAATAAAAAAAAATCTGAAAATGATTTCTTAAAATCCTGGGACATTTACTACGAAAAATTCAACCCAAATAGTATAAAAAATAATAAGAATAAATTCCTTATTAGAAAAAACACTGACATAGATAAAATTCTGAAAAAAATTATTTAATTAAATATTTAATTTTTTCTCTAATATTAAAGCACTTAAAATTGAGCCCTCAATCCTACCAAATCCCTCTCCTTCAAACCAGTCACCGCAAAATCCAATTCTATATTTTTTAATAAATTGAAGAGATAATGGAACGCCAATACCTGAAGGTTGTGAAGCTCTCCATTTCATAATAGAAATTTTCTCTTTAAAAGTTAATTTATTTACTAACAAATTGTCTTCAAAAAGGTTATTGAAATTTGTAATTATTTTTTGTTTAAAAACTTCTTCATCTTTTACATTTATATAAGAATCAATAAAATCTATATTTTTTGTATGTACTACAATTCCTAATTTATGGTTATCTTGCCGCTGAAAAATAATTCTTTCAAATTTATATTTATTTTCTAAATTATTTTTTAAATAAAAATATCTTTGTTTTTTAGAATAAAAATCTTTGTAACTATAATTTTCTTGTGTATAAATTAAAAAAGTTAGCCGAGTAATAAATGATTGTTTATCTAAAAATTTTAATAGTAAATCTATTTTTTTATCTTTTTTTATAGGAAAAGCTTTTCTAAATGGGATTTGTTTTATATTTAAAATTTTCAATGATCTTTTATGTAACAACAAATTAGTTGTACAAATTAGATATTTAGATTTGAATTTATCACCATTTTTTGATATTAGTATCCATTCATCATTATCAAACTTCAAGTCAACTATCAAAGTTTCAAAGTAAAAATCAATTTTCCCCTTTAAATTATTAGACTCAATTATCTTTTGTGATAATTGACTCATTGAATCTAAAGATAGATAATTGACTCCGAGAGAAAATTCAGATTTTTTTATGGTTTCTAAATTAGAATATTTATTTAGAATAAATATTTCTGAGTCGTCTATTTTAATAAATTTATTTTCCACTAATTCATCGATATAATTTTTTAAAAGAAGATTATTTTTACTATTAGATATATTAAAATTTGGAGCCCCATGATTTAGTCTCCACCCTTTAAATCTTTTGCTTATTCTTGTACTTGATCTGCCTCCAAGTCCACGACCAATCTCAATTAAGGCAACTTTTTTTGTAATATTACTTTTAAGATACCTCGAAGCGAAAACACACGCCGATATTCCTCCACCTATTATTAATAAGTCATATGTAAAATCACTTTTCATAGGTTTAATATTGACAGAAATTATCTTTCATTTTCTAAAAAACTATAAAGAGAATCAAGTTTCTCTGATGTTGAAAAATCAGATTCAATTACAGGAGTAATATTATTAATTTTATAAAAACTAACTAAATCTCTTGTGAAATCAAAAAAATTATCTAAGGCATATAAGAACTTTTCTGATATATATACCTCTTTCCAAGGACGAAATTTAAACCGGGCTATAAATTGTTTAGAGGGAATAAATAAACTTCCAAATAGATTTATTTTTTCATCTTTTACTATCTTCTTGAGATAAGTTACCTCATTCTGAAGAACTTTAATATCTGTACCATATTGAAACCAAATTGATTTTATTAATCCAGTAGAAATTTTTCTTTCAAACCTTTCTCTTTCTGAAGAAATATTATAATATTTTTTCAAGTATGGATTGTAAGCTATACCTAATTTAACTTTTAAATTTTTTTCTTTTTTTAAATCGGCTAATACATCAACTGAGTCAAAGTTTTTTTTCTTATTTGATCCCGATACAAGCAGAATTTCATGATTTCTATTTGTATGAGAATTTTTGATAAAATTTAAAAAGTCTTGATATGATTTATTTATATTTTTTGAGTATTGATGATAAAGACTATAATGATAAGTCACATTAAAATCTTCGTGGTTTTTAGATATAAAATTAATAGTTGAATTAAAAAATTCCTTCTTAATAACTCCTTTACATGGGATATTTATATTTTTTATATTATTTAATTTGCAAAAATTAAGTTTTTTTTCTAGCTGAGAAATATTTTTAAATGACAATTCAAATCTCATATTATTATTATTCATTATTTAGCAGTCATATTTCATCATTAAACATATTAACTAAAACAAGCATCCGCTACGATTCTTATTTTTTAAGCCATCTTTTTATTTAAAACATTTAGCAAATAACTGGAGGAAATCCATAATGCCGCTTTTAAAGAAATTTTATCTTCTGCACAATTTGAAATAATTTAAATAAAACGTTTCAAATATTCTTCTACTAATAAGCTAGGCTAGGCTAAATAAATAACTGCAAAAAATCCAAAAAATAGGAGAAAAAACCCTATAACTAATAATAGATAAATTTACTAATCTAGATAAATGAAAAACAAAGTTTAAATTTTATTGGAAAATAATTAATAAATCATTTCCCTTCTTCTTATCGCAGATATTTAATCCATGAAAGATTTTCATGAACTCGAGAGGTTAGAATAACAAAAAAGTATTATTTTAGAATATGGCTAGCCAAGATTATCTAATTGCAATAGCTTTAATAGAGCAAAACTTAGTTAGAGCAATGCCTCTTGGAGGTAAAGAAATTAAAGATAATTTAGAGGAATCAGAAAATTTCAAGAAACTTGGAGAAGAGGTAATTTTAAATCTTCTAATGAGAGTGTTTCAAAGAAGTGATGAAGGTGCTTTAAAAAGGGCTTCTGAAGAAAAAGGATTGCTCCTTGTTCACATGCATCCCAAAAGAATGCAGAAAGAGCTTCCATTCATTAAATCTGAATGGATAAGAGATGGAGATACACAACAGTTTCTAAAATACCTTGGCAATCTCTCAAAAGAAGTATGGACTGCATCTTTCGTAAAATATAAAGGGATTGAATTTACTTCTATCTCGAAGAATGATGAGATCTAAAATATATTAAAAATATTTTCTTTTCAAAGAATTTCTTTCTTTACAATATTATTTTCCCTTATGACTCTAAAGCAATTTCTACCATTACCAAAATCAATTGATGAATATTCAAAATCATTTTTAATATGCAAGGCACAATTTCCCTCAATACATATACAAGATTCAATAATTTCTTTCTGAATAACATCATTAACGTAAGGTTCCCTCTCTTTCTCTTCATCAAAATGCGGGCAGGCAATACCTTCAACTATGCCTAAGCAATCAATTATGGCTAACTCTTTAGCATAAGAATCTGTTATACCTTTATCAAACCAACAAATAGCACCAGCACTTACACCACTCATTACAATTCCTTTCTCATAAGCATTTCGCAAAATTTTATGAAAATTCCATTCTTTCCAAACAGCTAGCATACTTTTTGTATTTCCTCCACCAACATAAATGATGTCTTGATTTAAAACTTTCTCTTCTAAGTTTTCTGTCCTTGTGAAGAAATCAATATGACTTGTTATACAATCCAGTTTAGAAAATGCTCTATAAAAATTTAGTTTGTACAAACTACTATCGCCAGATGCTGTTGGAATAAAGCAAATTTTAGGTCTTTTTTTATTACTTAAAGAAACTATATATTTTTCAATTTCAAGAGAGCCTAATGAACGTCCAAACCCTCCTCCCCCAATTGCGACTATATTTTTACTAGGCATATAAAATAAAAGATTTGTATATGAATTTAAGACAAATTACCATTAAAGATCAACTTGAATTAAAGAAGATTTATTTTGATTCAATTCAATCATTAGATGAAAAAATTTATAGTCAAGAACAAAAAAGAGCTTGGTCAAGTCAAGCTTGGGATAACCCAAATTTTGATAAGTCAATAATTAAAGGAAAAGGATGGCTTATAAGTAAACAAGGAAATATTATTGCTTTTGCCACAAGACATCCCACTGACAGAATTGCGCTATTTTACTGTAAAGGTAAATACCAAAGAAAAGGCTATGGCTCTAAATTACTTCATAAATTAGAAGATGAAGCAAAGAAAGAAGGTTTAGATTCTCTTTTTACTGAAGCGAGCTTAATAAGTTATGAATTATTTCTTAAAAATGAATGGAAAATTATACGTAAAGAAAAAGTTATTATAAATAACATTTTTTTTGAAAGATATAAAATGACTAAAATTATAAAATTAATGCATTAATAATGTCTGGAAAAAGCAAAGGATTAATTCTGATTCAAAGGGTCCTAATTTGGGTTTTATACTTTTTTTCAGGATTTATACTTTATTCAAACCAAGGTATTTTCCCTTCATTGATAATTACTTTCTCAAGAATTATTTATCCATTATCTATTTTTTGGTTACAAATAAGAATAAAAAAAAGGACCAATTTTCTGCCTATTGATTCAAAAATGACAACTTCGCAATTGTGGTTCAATTTATTACCCGTTATTGCATCTCTATTAACTGTAATTTTTTCTTTAACTAATTGTTTCTTGTATATCCTAGAAAAATTAATTAACTCTTAAATAAATTAATTATTATTTATTAGTCTTAGAAATTTCTCTCATAAAAAACATAATGTAAAGAAATTTGTCTTTTACTTATATTTGTCTAAATTTTAAATAGTGATCAATAAAATCATGAAAAATATTTCATTAAAGGGAAATATTAATTTTGATAAAAAGAAAGATATAAGTGATTATGAATTATTCTCTTTAAAAATCACAGATAGTTTATATAAAAAAGATATTGGAAAATTCCTTGAGACTCTTTCTTCTCACTTTATTTAGGAAAATATTCTTTTTCTGATCTTCAAATTCAAACAGTCCTATTTATAAATAAGTATTTGAGGGATAATGAGTAAAACCTTAAGATTACTCCAATGCAATTATTTCTTGCTGACTGCCAATTCCCAGATATTGAGAATCAAGTGAAAGCTTATCAATTATTTGTAGAAGCTTGGGAAAACGGTGAAATTGCAAAATCAGATAAAACAGATAAATTTGAGATGTTATTTAGAGTTCATGCTCCAGGGGAGGGTAGAGTAGTTTGTTTATGTAAGGCAGAGAGTGATAAAGAAATTTTCAAGCATTTTGCTCCATGGAGAGCCAAATTTGGCATTCATATGGAATTTACACCCGTAATAAGTTGTCAAAATGTTGTTGATTACCACAAAGATTTATTCCAAACTTTAGGATAATTAGCTTAAATCAGAAATTTATCGTGATTAAACCTTTTTCGAATCTTATTTATAAAAAAAAGATAGAAATTTTCCTTCTTCAAAAAGTAAGCTTAAGAAAGAAGAAAAAGTCAAATCTAAATCATTGATTATATTTGGTTTTATCATCTCATTAACTTCAATCTTTTTACTTTTATTCACTATTAATAATAAATTTGGATGATATATGAGTAATTAGCACTATTACTTGGGAAAAAATATGTTCTATTATTATTTCAAAGATAACTAACTAAATGGCATTTAACGAAGGGGGAATGGCATCTGGCCTTCTTATCATCGCAGTATCAATAGTTTTTGCTGCAGGTTTTGGATTTTTAGTTTTGCATTTTGTACCTGGAACTCCATTTTAGGTTTTCCAACTGAATTTAATTCACAAAATATTTTAAACATTAACAGTTTCTAAATCCTGAATTTGATTATCATCAGAATTAAGTTTCTTCTTTAATCGATAGGCATAAAATAAAGATCCTAAAGCTATTGCACTAGAGGCAAAAATTCCAGAAATGAGTATCAAGGCAAAAAGACCTCCTATTAGTCCGCCTTTTAATCTAAGCAAATTTGATTTAATTAAAAGTATTGATAGAAAGATAATAGTTGCTTTAAGAGAAGAGATTTTCAAAAAAGTAAATGGATAAAAAGGATTTAATAACATTTCTTTGGCGGAATATAATTTACATTGATTCTAAAAATAAATTTAAAAAACCGCATAAAAAAAGACTCAAATGAGTCTTTTAAAATCTATATTAAATATGATAATTTATGCATCAGGGTCAAAATTCTTTAGGTTTGGACCCGCCACAAGACCAACAAGACCAAAAAGAACTAAAGATCCAATTCCAAAGCCTGCTGCCCATGGATTGAAACCACCTAAAGCAAAAGAAGCTAATAAATTCATGATTTTAAAATATAATAACTCCGAGTAAGCATACAGATTTTTATGAAAAATATACCTATATTGAGACATTTCTTCGTAATTACTAGAATTGTTTAACTATCCCTTTATAAAAAATCCACAAAATTTTTATTATTTGTTTTATTATCGAGGCATTGCTATTTTGTTGGCGCACTTTAAGACCATAAAAACTGTTTTTTTTCTAATGACTTCCGACTATACATTTATTTATGATGGAGAATGCCCATTCTGCAATCATTTTGCTGAGCTACTTGAGATCAAAAGCAAGATAAATAATATTAAAATTCTTGATGGTCGTAAAAATTTAACTCTAATTAAATCCCTCCTAGAGAAAGGTTATGACCTAGATAAAGGAGCTATTCTCTTGAAAGATGAAGATATCTTTCATGGAGCTAATGCAATTAATACTATTTGCAAACAGATAAATAATCCCTCAAGTAGATTACTCTTTTTACTTTCTAGAGTGTTTAAATCAAATAAACGAACAAATTTGATATTTCCTTTACTAGTTAGAGCCAGAAGATTCGCATTGATATCAAAAGGTATATCAATATCTCTAGTTTAAAAATAAAAACTTTCTAAATATTAAATAACATATTTATAAGCTTCTGTATCAATAAATGATAATTAATTATTTCTTAGCTAGAACTAGGTGGTAACAACAAGCATTAAATGATAGAAAACTTCAATCCCTTTATTTCATTGGGCGGTGATAACCAAAAAGTTAATCATATGGCTGAAGCTGCGCTTGAAATGAATTTAACTTGCAATGATTTAAAGAAGGATTTAAACTTAACTGATGGTGATGTAGTAGATATGTTGCAACTAGTCATGGATAGGTTTAAAAATAGTAATTAACTAAATATCGTAATTAATCACTATATATCTATTATTTTTTAATGAAAACAGTACAAATTGAGTTTTCGAAATATGAATTAGTTAACTTTTTATGGCCTGAATTAGTAGAAGACTACGGATTTGATAAAGCCAGAAAAATAGTTTCTCAAGCTATTGACTTACAAAAAATGAATGGGGCTAAAAATAGCACCATGCCAATCATATTTTCAGGCACAGGAGGATTAGCTTTAATACCAATACAAATGCTAGAAAAAGAAAACTTTGAGATTAGTTATAAAGATAATCAAGTTTTAATATTTAATCTAAAAAGAAAGTCATTTCAAATCTTAAATGAAGCAAGCTAATCTAAATTAGTAATTTCTCGATAAAGCCAAAATTACCTTATAGTTTAATAAAACAATTAATTGATAATGACTTTTGAAGCGACCTACCTTGGTTCAAATGGTTGGCTTATAAAATTTAAAAAAACCAATTTAATTATTGATCCTTGGCTCAAAGGAGATTTAATCTTTCCTCCAGGTGAGTGGTTTTTTAAAGGATCATTAGAAGAAGAAATTTCAATAGATAAAAAAATAGATATTATTTTGTTAACTCAAGGATTACCTGACCACTGTCATGTTCCAACATTGGAAATGTTCAGAAAGGATATTCCAATAATTTGCCCTAAAAGTGCTTTTGAAACATTAAAAAAAATTGGTTTTAGTTCAATTAAAGTGCTTAAGCCAACTGAAAAGATAAATCATTTTAATTTAAGTTTTGAAGCAACTGCTGGGGCTCCAGTTCCACAAATAGAAAACGGATATATTGTTAAAGACCATCAAGATAATGGGTTTTATATAGAACCCCATGGATATCTTGATGAAAATTTAAACAAGCAAAGTCTTGATGCAGTAATTACTCCTACAAAAAATTTAGAATTACCCCTAGTAGGTTCTTTTGTAAAAGGTGCTGATGTAATTCCTAAATTGATTAACAAATTCAATCCAAAATATATACTTTCAAGCACCATAGGCGGAGATGCAAAATATTCAGGTTTTTTAAATAATTTTATTTCAGTTCAGGATTATGAAGAGGAATTAGATTGTAATCTTGTAGATCTTAAGAGTATGCAATCTATTATGATTTAAATCGATCCAAAAAGATCTTTAATTTAGTCATTTAGCTTGAAAGTAAATCTACTTTAAAGGAGCTCAAAAAATTCATTCAATTTTTATTACCTCAATACTTTTATTAGCTATAAATAGTAGCTATGTATGTGAAAATTCAAATCTTAATCTTGTGATGAGAAATAATATTAATGGTGACTTTTCCATAGTAGAAAAGCTATCTGAGTTAAAGCCAGGAGCATTTATAAATATTAATTGGAAGAAAAAAAAGCTTATGCTTCCATATTCTCTAAGAAAAGATTATATTTCCTTTACAGATAAAAAATGGGACTGGAGGTACCAATTTAATAAGGACGGATCGCTTGATATTAATAATCCCTTCTTATACGAAATACTTCCTTCTGGAGAGATTAAAACACATTTTTGTGAAACAGAAGATAATAAGCCAAACTTATAATTTCAAAATAAGTATTCTAGATTTTTTAACTTCTTAACTTTTTTAAAGATGAACAATCCAATAAACCAAAAGAATATTTCAAGATATGTAAAACTTGAAGATTACAAAGTTTTTGATTATGAAATCCCAGAAATCTTTTTGGACTTCGTAATTAAGAAAAATGCTGTAAATGTTACGACCGAACTAAAATTGGTAAAAACAAATAAGAATACCAGAAATCTAATTCTTGATGGTACGGATATATTAATAAAGAAAATATTTATAGATGACTCATTACTAGAAGAGGAATACTACAAACAGCAAAAAAATAAATTAAAAATTAAAAATATAAATAAAGATAATTTTTTATTAAAAATAGAAGGAATAATTAAACCAAAGGAAAATATATCCCTTTTAGGAATGTATGAAAGTAATGGAATTATAACTACGCAATGTGAGGCAGAGGGATTTAGGAGAATAAGTTTTCACTCTGATAGGCCAGATATTCTAAGCAAATACACTGTGAGAATTGAGGCTGACAAGAATGATTATCCTGTTTTACTTTCAAATGGTAACATCGTAAAAGAAAATGATCTTACAAATAATCGACATGAAATAATTTGGGAAGACCCATATCCGAAACCCTCATATTTATTTGCATTGGTAGCGGGTAAACTTAAGTGTATAAAAGATAATTTCATAACAAAATCGAATAAAAAAGTAAAAATAAATATTTATGTTGAGTATGGTGATGAAAAATATGTCCAACATGCCATAAGTTCCTTACAGAAATCCATGAGATGGGACGAAGATAAATATAACCTTGAATACGATTTGTCATTGTTCAATATAGTTGCAATAAGGCACTTTAATATGGGAGCAATGGAAAATAAAAGTCTCAATATTTTCAACTCAAAACTAATACTCGCTAATTCCGAAACAGCAACTGATGAGGAATTAGAGAGGATAGAGGGTGTGATCGCCCATGAATACTTCCATAACTGGACGGGTAATAGAGTGACTTGTAGGGATTGGTTTCAATTATCTCTTAAAGAGGGTTTAACAGTCTTCAGAGATCAACAGTTCACAGCAGACCTTCATAATCATGAAATCAAGAGACTTGAAGATGCAAAATTTCTTAGAAGAAATCAATTTAGAGAGGATTCTGGTCCAACATCGCATCCTGTAATGCCAGAAAGATACCAAGAAATAGACAATTTCTACACGACCACGATATACGAAAAAGGATCAGAAATAATTAGAATGCTTAACAAGCTTGTAAAAGATGAAAATTTCTATAAAGGATTTAGTAATTACATCTCAACATATGATGGGAAGGCAGCAACAATAGACCAATTTGTCGATAAAATTTTAGAGCATAATAAGGAAGTTGATCCTGAAGAATTCAAAGTCTGGTACAAGCAAAATGGTACACCAAAAGTTAAATTCAAGAGAGTCTGGGATCCAACAGACGAAAAACTTACAATTGAAGCCTCTCAAAGTAATCCAATAAAGAAGAACCCATATAATGATTTACCTCTAATAATTCCTATAAATCTGGCTATATTTTTCGGAGACAATAAAACAATAGAAAAAACAGTTGTTTTAAAAACAAAAAAACAAGAATTTATTTTTAGGAATGTTAGATCTCACCCCCGAATCCCTTTAGTAACTTATTTTCGCGAATTCTCTTCACCAGTTAATTGGGAATCTGACACTACCTTTGATGAAAAATTTTTAATCTTAAAATATGAAAAAGATTTTTTTACACTATCTAATACTGCGAGAGAATTATTTAAAAAAATAATTTTGTGCAGATTAGATGAAAAGCCAGATCACAAAGTTGAAAATAAATTAATAAGCACTTTAATATCATTTATAAAAAATAAAGATTTAAATTTATCTCTCTTATCAGAATTACTAAATATTCCAACATTTGCTGAAATTGAATCAGACATGGATAATATTAATCCTTTAAAGATATATAAAACTATTGACGAATTAAATCATTTATTCGGTACCAAATTAAAAGAAGAATTAAATTTTAAGCTTCAAGAAATAGAGAAAAATCTAGATAAAGTTTGGCCAGAAGGTAAAAATGAAAGAAAACTAATCGAAACTATTTGGAAACTACTCTTACATGGTAATGATGAGGAAATTAAATGCAAAATAATTAATTATGTTGATAGTAATTCGATGACGCTAGCAAAAGCTGCATTGAATTCTTTCAGTAGGATTAACTGTCCTGAAAGAAAAATTATTTCAAATATATTCTTCAATAAATGGAAAAATAATAGTGTCGTTTTGGATAGTTGGTTCTCATTCAATGCAGCTATAGAAATTGATGAAAAAACAAACAGCATTGAAAAATTATTTGAAAATAAGTTTTTTGATTCAAAATCACCAAACACTTTAAGAGCTATATTAAATACTTTCGTAACAAGAAATAGTACTTTTCATGCAATCGATGGTTCTGGCTATAAATATATTGCAAAGAAGATAATTGACTTTGATAAATTAAATCCAATCGTAATTTCGCGATTTGTGAAAGTATTTAGTAGATACAATTATTATTCAGATCCTTACAAAAATAATATGGTAGAAACAATAAAGCAGATTAAAAAAAATAAACTATCAACAAATACTAAAGAAGTATTAGACGCAATAATAGAGTGATTAATTGATGTTATTTAACTAAATATAATAAAAACAATTGTAAATATTAGAAATAAAATAAATACAAGATACTTATTAATAAAAATATAATCAATTACATTTTTATTATTATCTTTATTCCACTTTTTATTTACGTATTCCTTAGTTATAAATTTATTAGGTCTGCCACAATATAAACATGTTGGGGAAGTTTTTAAAATTAAATTTTTACATTGCGGGCACTTTTTTTTTTCCATAATTTAATCTTACTGAATAAAATTGAAATCAGAAACAATTAATAAATAAGTAATTTAATTTTATTTGTTATATTTTTAATAATTAAATATCATTGCAAAAAAAAATTTGATTCAAACTATTTAAAAAAAATCAATATAATGAAAAATTAGTATTTAGTTTGAAATGTTTGCTATTGCACTTGGAATGTCAACTGTCGAAAAAATCACTGTTGCAATATCTGCTTCAATTTTCATAATCGCCTTTACATGGGTCTCGATTAAGGGAGATTTAAGAAAACTTGCTAATGAACTTATTGAAGATAATGAAAATAATCAGGATAATTAAAAAAATCTTTTATCCTATTTTGCATGCAAACTAGGATAATCAATAATATGCCTAATTTCTTTTAGAGAAGAACCATAGATTTTTTCACCATTTAAGTGAACACCAATCCATTTTTCCTTTTGATTAAAAAAATTACTTTTAGTAGTATCCCTTTTGAGATAATCTTTATTATCCCAATTTAAAGTTATGTCCCAACCTTTATAATTTTCTATCATTTCGAAATAGAGAACATACTCAAATAATACCTAAAGAGACATAGAATAAAAACAAAGGAAATAAGTATTTTTTTCGTTATTTTTATTTAATATTTATGTAGTACTGACTTTTATTTTACGAGCAGCTTCATCTGCATTCTTTCTAGCCAAATTAACATCAGAATTTGATGCGAGAACAACACCCATTCTTCTGCCTATTCTGGAAAGTGGTTTGCCAAATATAAGCACTTTAGTCTTTTCAAATTCTAATGCTTCATTAAGACCTTCATAAATAGGATTTAGATACTCTTGATTAGCTAGTATAACTCTGGTTGCAGAGGGTTCTATTAGATCGATACGCGGTATTGGTAAATTTAAAAAAGCCCTTAAATGTAATTCAAATTCATTAATATTTTGACTAACTAATGTAACCATACCAGTGTCGTGTGGTCTTGGAGATAATTCTGAAAATATAACCTCACTTCCTTTTATAAAAAACTCTACTCCGTATAATCCAGCTCCATCAAGGTTATTTAATATTCTACTTGTCATTCTTTTAGCTTCAATAATTAAGGACTCATTGATCTCAATAGGTTGCCAACTACATTGATAGTCTCCATTAGATTGAAGATGTCCAATTGGTAAACAAAAAATATTTTCACCATTTTCTTTTCTTACAGTTAAAAGAGTAAACTCAAAATCAAAATTAATAAATTCTTCAATAATTACACCTTTAACCTTTCCTCTTGAATTTGCTTGTGCCTGTTTCCAAGCATTTTGTAAATCATTTTTTGTTTCAACCAAACTCTGTCCCTTTCCTGAAGAGCTCATTAAAGGCTTAAGTAAAAGTGGGAATCCAATTTCATCTGCTTTTTTATCTAAATCATCAAATTCAAAAATATAATCAAACTTTGCAGTTTTTATTTTTAAATCTCTAGAAGCTAAGTCTCTAATTTTATCTCTATTCATTGTAATTTCTACAGTTCTTGCGTTGGGAACAATATTGAATCCTTCATCCTCTAGTTCTTTTAGGGCTTCAATTGAAAGTGCCTCTATTTCTGGGACAACATAGTCAGGCTTAAATTCTTTTATAACATTTTTTAAAATATTTTTATCTCCCATATCAATTACTCTTGAATAATCAGCAACTTGCATTGCAGGCGCTTTTTCATATCGATCAATTGCAATAACTTCTAATCCTAATCTTTTAGATTCTATTACTAATTCTTTTCCAAGCTCGCCGCTACCAAGCAATAAAATTCTCTTTTTAGAAAAAATTGATTCTTTCATACATATAAAACTTATTCGTCATCACCAGAAGGTTGTGAGGAGGTATCATCTGTAAATTTTTTTTCTTTAAAATAACTAAATAAAAAATTTCTACCAAACCAATTTTGACTTCGCATGCTATTAGTTATTGATCTTGAAATCGCTCCTAAAAAAAAGATTCCAATCATTGCCCAAATAATTCTTTCTAAAGCAATTGCAGGCGAAAAACCTTGACCGGAATTAATAATTTCAGTAAGTGGGTCTAAAGGGTCCAAATTTAAATTGATTAATAATATTAATTATAAAGCGTTAAATAAATGAAAAATTAAAACTTATAAAAGAAATAACCAAAAACACCATATAAATTAAACACAATAAAGTCTATACAATGCTATCTTCAAAGGGTGATTTTTTTTAGACATGCAAGTTGACGTACAAAATACTACTGTTCTTTCAGCAGACGGATCATCCATAAAACTAGGGGAATATTCTGGGGAAGTAATTTTAGTTGTTAATGTAGCTAGTTATTGTGGAAATACTGCTCAGTATGAGGATCTTCAAAATCTACATGATTTATATTCAAAGAAAGGCCTAAGAATACTTGCATTCCCTTGTAATGATTTCGGGAAACAAGAACCCGACTCTCTTTCAGAAATAAAAGAGTTTTGCACAACAAAATATGGAGTTAAGTTTGAAATCTATGAAAAAGTTCATGCCAAAGGCAACACCACAGAACCATACACAACCCTTAACAAAGTTGAACCTGAAGGAGATGTTGAATGGAATTTCGAGAAGTTTCTGATAGGGAAAGATAGTAAAGTAATTGCAAGATTCAAGCCAGGTGTTAAACCGTTTGACGAAAACTTAATAGCAGCTATAGAAGTAGCTTTAGATTCATAACAACTTTCTAATAATTCAAATTAAAATTTTAAAAATAAAGATTTTTTATATTTAATTAAAAAATAAGCAAATTATCTTAAAATTTACTTTTTTTAGAG
>CACCZQ010000013.1 GCA_902550485.1 uncultured Prochlorococcus sp. | reverse complement strand
ATTTTATGACAAACAAATAATAATTTAAATCATTCTTATATGAGTAGATATTTAATAATTAAGTTTTAATTTATTTTGCAAAATTGATTTCAAAGTTTGAAACTTTCTCCTAGATAATACTTCTTTACTATAGGATTATCAGCTAATTCACTTGATGAACCGTTAGCTAAAATTTTTCCTTCACTTAATACATATGATTTGTTAGTAATTAAAAGTGTTTCCCTAACATTATGGTCTGTAATAAGAATCCCTACCCCATTACTACTTAATTTAATAATTAATTTCTTTAAATCATTAACAGCTAGAGGATCTATTCCAGCAAAAGGTTCGTCCAATAACAAATATTTAGGTCCTTTTCTTCCAACAGTTAGAGCACGGGCTATTTCACACCTCCTCCTCTCTCCTCCTGAAAGTTGATAACCATAATTGTCTACAAAATTATTTAAATTAAATTCATTAATTAATTGTTCTCTTCTATTTCTAATTAACGCTCTACTATAAGATGAATTTTGCAAAGCCAAATCTATATTCTCCTTAACAGAGAGGTCTCTAAATATACTTGCCTCCTGAGTTAAATAACCCAACCCAAGTCTTGATCTCATTGGGAGAGGAAGATTGGTTATATTTTTTCCATTCATTAAAATTTCACCTTTATCAGGTTTTATATTCCCAACTGCAAGATTAAAAGTCGTAGTTTTTCCAGCACCATTAGGTCCCATCAAACCTACAACTTCGCCTGGATGAACAGTTATGGAAACATCATTTACGATTAATCTTCCTTTAATTGAAAAGGAAACATTATGAATCTTTAGGTTCATTTTCCTGTAGATCGATTAATTTTCTTATTTTCTTGAAAAAAAAATGAAATAAATAATAATAACTTAATTAAAGATAAAGATGTATTCATTTTAATTTAAGAGGTTTCAAAAAAGGCTTATCATTCTCATTTAATAGTTCTTTATATTGTAATTTCCTCAATAAATCTTCCAAACATTGGCAAAAGGACTCAAGATCAATCCCTAAATCAATCTTGGTTCTAGTTTTTATTCTGCCTAAACCCTCTCCAAGCAAAATAGTAGCTCCATTTAAATTACCTTTATTTAAGTGAAACTGAGAAACAGATACTTGTAAAATTCCTTGGATAACTTGTCTCTCGTCACCATCTACGGAATTCCATATTTCTTCAAAAGCATCATGAGCCTCATACCATTCATGATTATTAAAAAGATTTAAAGCTGTAAAAAGGGAATCTTGAAAACTTTTCGGACTTTCTTCGTTCATTGAGCCAATTACTAATTTTTTTTCTTTTTATTTATTTTTCTCATTCTTATTGAATCAGGTGTTACCTCAAGCATTTCATCAGGACCAATATATTCGAGTGCTCTTTCAAGAGTAATATCAACAGGTGACTGCAAAGTATCAAGTTCTTCTGCCCCTGCAGACCTCATATTAGTCAACTGCTTAGTTCTACATATATTCAACTCAAGATCTTGAGGTCGATTATTCTCTCCAATTATCATTCCTTTATAAACTTTTACTCCAGGTTTAATGAAATAGACTCCCCTATCTTCAGCATTCTTTAAGGCATAAAATGTGGCTACACCTTCCTCAAAAGCTATAAGAACGCCATTCCTTCTGGTTTCAAAGTCTCCTGTTTTAGGTTTATATTCATAAAACGAATGACTCATGATACCTTCACCTCTGGTTATCCTTACAAATTCCCCTCGAAATCCAATTAATCCTCTTGATGGAACAAGAAATTCTAATTGAGTTCTACCATCTGAACTTGTCTGCATGTTTTTCATCTCTGCCTTTCTAGATCCAAGTTTTTCGATGCAAGAACCAACAGATATTTCAGGTACATCTAGAACCAAAGTCTCTATAGGCTCACATTCAACATTATCAATTTCTCTGAAAATTACTTGAGGTTGTGAGATTTGAAACTCAAAACCCTCTCTTCTCATAGTTTCAATCAATATCCCTAGATGCAATTCTCCTCTTCCTGAAACTGAGAACCTGTCAGGAGAATCAGTTTCTTCTACTCTCAGGGCAACATTTGTTAAAAGTTCCCTCTCCAATCTATTTTTTAATTGTCTACTAGTAACAAATTTTCCTTCCTTACCTGCGAATGGTGAATCATTGACAACAAATGTCATATTTAAGGTAGGTTCATCAACTTTGATTAATGGTAGAGGATGAGGAGAATCGGGACATGCTATGGTCTCACCAATATTGACGTCATCGAAACCTGAAACAGCAACAATATCCCCTGCAAATGCTTCATTTATATCAATTCTTTGTAATCCTTCAAATCCTAAAAGCTTACTAACCTTACCTTTAATAGTTTTTCCGTTTTCTTTAATTAAACTAGCCTGTTGGCCATTTTTTATAGTTCCATTGTGGATTTTTCCAATTACTATTCTGCCTAAGAAATCAGAATAATCCAAAGTAGTTATTTGTAGCTGAAGAGGCTTATTAGAGTCACCTACAGGAGGAGGAACGTGTCGGATAATAGCTTCAAAAAGAGGCATCATATTGTCACTATTAGATTCCATCTCTTCTTTTGCGAAACCAGATAAGCCGCTCCCAAAAAGATAAGGGAAATCACATTGATCATCATCAGCTCCTAATTCCAAAAACAAATCAAGGACCTTATCAATTGCTATTTCTGGTACTACTCGTGGTCTATCAATTTTATTCACAAAGACTATAGGCCTAAGTCCTTTTTCTAATGCTTTTTTTAAAACAAATCTTGTTTGAGGCATAGGTCCCTCATTTGCATCAACAATAAGCAGACAACCATCAACCATTCCCAAAACCCTTTCAACTTCTCCTCCAAAATCAGCATGTCCAGGAGTATCTATAATATTAATTCTGGTATCTTTATAGTTAACTGCAGTATTTTTTGAGAGAATTGTTATCCCCCTTTCTCTTTCAAGATCATTTGAATCCATTACACATGTAGGGATAACTTCATTATCTCTAAATATTCCTGACTGAGATAACAATGCATCTACAAGGGTTGTCTTCCCATGATCTACGTGAGCAATAATTGCAACATTTCTAATTTCTTTTATCGAAGATGACATTTATAGAATTTATATAAATAGTAGATTGACTTTATTAAGGCTAACTCAAAGTATGCTTATTATGAGAATTTTCTCTTTAAGACTTTGAAAAATATAATCTAATTGAATAATTAAATTAATCAATTAAATTTATAATTTTCTATTTGAGCTTTCAAAAACTTTTAATGCTTCAATTGACCCCTCATATCTCCAATGCCAGGGTTCGTAATCTATATATTTATTATCTTTGTTAAACGATAACTTAAAGTGAAACTTAGGTGCATTTTTTATTAGCCATCTAAAGGCGTCGGTATTTTCGAAGTCGGTTTCAAAGTCTGTCTCTCTTTGAGTAGCGTCACCAATATCAATTGCGAAACCTGTACTATGTTCAGAATACCCTGGAGGGGCTGAAACTCTAGCTCTTTCTGCCGCTTCTTGATTTCTAATAGATTTTAAAGAATAAAAGATATCGTTTTGCAAATTTATTGATCTATAACCACTCAAGAAGACCAAATATATCCCATCCTTTTTGGCTTCTTCTCTCATCTTTAGGAGAGAATCGCGCATATCAATATGAACTTCAATATTAGGCTCAATTAAAACTAGTTTCTCTTTAGGAGTTTCGTTATAGGGCAGATGACCTAAAATTCTGGCATCATGATTTCTTTCAACCTGAACTTTGAGATTATTAAGAGGTATTAATTCTAGATTTCTAATAAATCGCAATGCAGCGACAGAAAAGATAAGAAAAAGAAATGGAGAAAATATTAATAATTTTTTTATTAATGTTGAATTCGGTTTATTTTGGTAAGTTCTTTTGGCAAGTGGTATATCAAATTGATCGATATCATTGTTTAGTTCCAATATTTGTATGTGAATTTGGAAAAGATATTTCGATATTAACTATTATTTTAAGAAATGCACTTTTATAAGCAAAAAAGATGTAGTTTTTATATACAGTATTATTTTTTTTTCATATGTTGAGGGTAGCTGTTATTGGAGGAGGTCCAAGTGGTTCATGTGCGGCAGAAATACTCGCTAAAGCTGGAATAAAAACTTGGCTCTTCGAGAGAAAATTAGATAATGCAAAACCATGTGGAGGAGCAATTCCACTTTGCATGGTCGAAGAATTTGATTTGCCTGAGTCAATTATTGATAGAAAAGTAAGGCATATGAGGATGATATCTCCATCAAATAGAGAGGTAGATATAAGTTTAGACAGAGTTTATGGGAAAAGTGATAATGAGTTTATTGGGATGTGTAGAAGAGAAGTTATGGATGCCTTTATGCGCAACAGAGCATCAGATCTTGGTGCTACATTAATTAATGGATTAGTTACTTCTATTGATACTGGCGATAATAATCAAGGGCCATATAAGCTTTCTTACTCAGATTTTACGAATGGAGATAAAAAAGGGGAACTTAAAGAGCTTACTGTTGACCTTTTGATCGGAGCTGATGGAGCCAATAGCAGAGTCGCAAAAGCAATGGATGCAGGAGATTACAAAGTTGCTATAGCATTTCAGGAAAGAATTAAATTGCCTAAAGAAGAAATGAGTTACTACGAAGATCTTGCTGAAATGTATGTCGGAACAGATGTTTCTCCTGATTTTTATGGGTGGGTATTTCCTAAATATGATCATGTTGCTGTGGGCACTGGAACCATGCAAAAGAATCAGTCATTAATTAAAGGACTTCAAGAGGGTGTAAGAAATAGGGCAAAGAAAAGACTTGTTAATGGTGAAGTAATAAAGGTAGAAGCTCACCCTATTCCTGAGCATCCAAGGCCAAGAAGAGTAGTTGGGAGAATGGCATTGGTTGGTGATGCAGCTGGTTATGTTACAAAAAGTTCTGGAGAGGGTATTTATTTTGCTGCAAAAAGCGGAAGAATGTGTGCTGAAGAAATTGTTGAAGCATCAAAAAACGGCCAAGTAATTCCATCAGAAAAAGATTTAAAAAACTATCTTAAAAAATGGGATAAAAAATATGGCACAACTTATAAGGTGCTAGAAATCCTTCAAAATATTTTCTATAGAAATGATTCTGCTAGAGAAGCCTTTGTTGAGATGTGTGATGACATGGATGTACAAAGACTTACTTTTGATAGTTACTTATACAAAAGAGTTGTCTCAATGAAACCATTACAGCAACTTAAAATTACAATGCTTACACTTGGTTCGATTTTAAGAGGTAAAGCCCTAGCACCACTAAAATATAAACCTGTTGATAGTGCTGTTAGAGAAAATAAAGAAGTAGAAAAAATGCTCGAAAATTATTCAATAAAGGGAGGCATTAAAGTTAAGAGTTCAAAAGTGTAAAGTCGGCTATTTTTAGAGAATAATTTCTAATTAAGCTCAACAAATTGAGTCTATTATTTCTTATTTTTAAATCCTCTGACATTATTAGGACTCCCTTTTCATTATCAAATAAATCCTCGATAGTGCTTGCATTAACCTTAAACAAATATAGAAGTTCCAAATAATTGCAATAACCTTCTGAAAAAAGTTTTTCCAATTCTCCAATAAATTCAAAAACTTTCAATTCACAGTCTTTTTCAAAAAGTTTTGTGTTTACATAATCTGTTGTGGAGAGAACGTCTCTTGGAAGATCACTATTATTTGCTAATTTGCTTACCCTAGTAATGACCTTCTGGATTTCAACAAAATTATACTTTTCGGTAAAATTGATAATAGATTTAATCCTATTTTTAAGGTCAACAATATTCAATACTCTTTTTTGAGATAGTTCATAAGAAGAGCTAAAGGCCTTTATTAATTCTTTACTTAGTGATATTTCTTCTAGATGACTAACAATTCTTTGTAGTAAAAATTCATTTAAATCGTTAAATACTTTTTCTCTTGAGAAGTTTAAATTTGGAAACTCGATTTCCCAAAAATCAATAAGTTCGTTGAATAATTTATCTAATGGCAAATCAAGTTCATAATCCCAAATTATTTTAATGACTCCATTTAAATTTCTTCTTAAAGCATAAGGATCAGATGATCCACTGGGACGTTTACCAGAAATAAATATACTTATTAAAGTTTCGACCTTATCTGCTATAGAAACTATTGCGCCATATTTTGTAGAGGGCAAAGCATCTTTATAAAAAGAAGGCAAATAATGTTCAGCTACAGCCAAGCAAACATCCTCACTAAATCCCTCATATTTAAGATATTTACCACCCATTATTCCTTGCAGCTCAGGAAATTCGAAAACAATTTCGCTACATAAGTCGTTTTTACAGTACTTAGAAGCTTCTATTATTTTTTTTTCTTCTAAAGACTTATCATTTAAAAATTTAAGAATTTTTTTAGTAACTTCCTCTATCCTTTCTACCCTCTGAAATATATTTCCAAGTCCTTTCAAATATGAAACAGATTTAAGCTTTTCATTTCTTTCTATTGAAGCAACTTTTTTGTCACTTTCTACGAAAAACTTTGCATCTGAAAACCTTGCCTTTAATACTTTCTCATTACCTTTGGCAATATTATTATTTGATTCTTCAAGACCATTTGAAATAACGCAGAAAGTTGTACTAATATTTTTTTCAGAGCTTAAATCTAGTTTAGAAAAACTTTTGTTTTTCAATAAAAGAGGTACATATCTCTGATGACTTTTCATGACTGTTGAGAGAACTTCAACCGGAAGATTAAGAAATTCATCACTAAATTTGCCAATAATTAAGTCTGGCCATTCAACTAAATCAGTTAGTTCATTTAGTAATCCTTCTGAAAGGTCAGGTTTCAGATTTAAAGATTTAGATGCCTGATTTATTAAACTTTCAATTTTTTCTTTTCTTTCTGTTCGAATAGCTATTACTCTATTTCGTTTTAGTAATTCAAAAAAATTATCAGGATTCTGAACTACTAAAACTTCATTGATTAGCCTATGACTTTTTGTTTTATTACTTATTTTGATCTTTGGATCACATTCATCAAATTCAAAATCAAGTATTTCATCATTATAAATAGAGGCAATCCACCTAATAGGTCTTGAAAATTTTATGTTCCCAGCCCCCCATTTCATAAATCGAGGGCCTTGAAGACTCTTTACTAATTTTGGGATAATCAAAGACAAAGAAATTTTTGTTGATAGTCCTTTCTCAATTTTCTTTCCAAATACAAAATCACCCTTTTTTGTATTTTTTATTTCAAGCTCACCTACATCTATATCTAAGCTATTAGCAAATCCTAAAGCAGCATTAGTAGGACATCCATTTAAATAAGCTGAATTTGCTTTAGGCCCTTTCCTTTCTATTATCTTATCTTCTGCATAATCAACTAAACCTTCGAGAAGTAGAACTATCCTCCTAGGTGTGGAGGTAACAACTATATTTTCGAATTTGATTAACTTTTTATCCAATTCAAATTCTATTAGAGATTTAAATTGCTCTAGAACAGAATGAGAAAATTTCGCGGGTAACTCTTCTGTTCCTATCTCAAGTAAATATTTAGACAAGAAAAAAATATGACTTCACTTACTATAATTTACTACCAGTTAAATAAGCTTTTCGCTAATGTATAAAAAGAGATATTTTTTGGTCCTTTGATCAAGGTTGAGAAAGTAAAAAAGAAAAAAGATTCTACCAAGAAAGAAACTGTTTGCTTGGCAAATGGACTAGAAGTTTCTAAATTTGAAAATTTCAAAAAAAGTAGCCAATTTCTTAAAGAACCACTTGCTACGGAATTAGTCAATGAGAGCGATCATTTTACCAATGACGCAGTTCAGTTATTAAAATTTCATGGTAGTTATCAACAAGATAACAGGGAAAATAGAAGGCCGGGCAAAAGTAAAGATTGGCAAATGATGCTTAGATTAAGAAATCCTGGCGGTGAAGTCCCTGGGAAATTATTTTTAGCATTAGATGAATTATCTGACAAACTAGGGAATGGAACACTTAGGGCCACTACAAGACAAGCCTTTCAAATGCATGGAATTAGAAAGGAGAACCTAAAGGAAGTAATTCAAACAATAGTAAATTCAATGGGGTCCACATTAGCTGCATGTGGAGATATAAATAGAAACGTTATGGCCCCTGCAGCTCCATTTGCTTCGCCAGACTATAGAATTGCAAGAGCATTGGCAAAAAAAGTTGCAGATCTTCTCACCCCAATGGCTGGCCAAGGCACTTTTTTAGAGCTTTGGGCTGATGGAGATTTGGAGTACACCATTAAGCCTGACAAAGATATTGAAGCAATTAGGAAGCTCCAATTCAAAGATAATGTTTTTAGTGGGATAAAAGATGAGCCCCTTTATGGTTCAACTTATTTACCGAGAAAATTCAAATGTGCTGTGACAGTTCCTGGTGACAATTCAGTTGATCTTCTTACCAATGACATAGGGATAGTAGCCTTTACTTCTAAAGATGGAAACTTAGAAGGGTGCAACTTCTATGTAGGAGGTGGTATGGGTCGCACACATAATAATGAAGAGACCTTTGCCAGAATTGCAGATCCACTTGGATATGTTGAAGAACCTTATATTTATGAATTAATACAAAGCATTGTTGCTATTCAAAGAGATTATGGTGACAGAAAATCAAGAAAAAATTCGAGAATGAAATATCTTATTCATAGAAAAGGTATTAAATGGTTCAAAAAAATACTTTTTGATAAGTATTTCAAAAAAGAAATTAAAAAAATCAGAAAAGAACCGGATAAGGTTCTTATTGATTACCTAGGTTGGCATAAACAAAATAAAACCTCCTATTTCGTAGGTTTACCATTATTATCAGGGAGATTATCTGGAGAGAAGAAGAATACCATCACAAGTATTGTTAAAAAATTCAATTTAGATTTAAGACTCACACCTAATCAAGATATTTTACTTTGTAATATCGCCAATAAAAACAAAGGTGAAATTCAAAAATCTCTATCAAAAATTGGTTACGAAAATTTAGAAAACATTAATGAAATTCAAAGACACGCTTTAGCTTGTCCTGCTTTACCACTTTGTGGTCTTGCGATGACTGAAGCTGAAAGAATATTACCTGATGTATTAAAAAGGATCGAAAATTTACTATTAGATCTAAAAATACAAAAGACAATATTATTCAGAATGACCGGATGTCCGAATGGATGTACTAGGCCTTATATGGCCGAGTTAGCACTTGTTGGAAGTGGGCCAAACAAATACCAATTATGGTTGGGGGGAAGTAAAAATCTACAAAGGCTGGCTAAACCATTCTTACAAAGAATGGAACTTGACGATTTAGAGAAAACTCTTCAACCATTATTTGATAATTGGAAGAGTAATTTGGATTTAGATTTTGGAGATTTTATAAATGCCCAAGATGAAAATTCTATTTTAAACTTACTAAATGAGGTTCAATAGAATTTAAATTTTTCCATAAATGGCATTATCTTTCTTATTTTTCCAGGCCCATAATTGATCTCCATAACTAAAATGCCACCATTCATTTGGATGTTGAGCAAAACCAAATTTAGTCATAATTTTCTTTAATAAATTTCTTCTACTATTCCAAATAATTGCTTCTTCATTCTTTATGTTTGCATAAAAATCAGGATTTGAGGTCTGATCCATTTGATCAACCTTGCTTCCCATTTCAACAAGATTTCCGTCTTTATCTGATAAACAAACATCCAATGCAGCTCCAGTTGAATGAGGTGGAGGACACCTAGAGTCATAAGAAGGATATGCCCAAAATTTTTCAACTTTTTTTAAAATTGATGGATAAGATTTTATATTTTTAAAAGAAGCATCAATATCGGATTTTTCACACTCTAATAAAAATGCTCTTTTAAACATAAATTCTTGGACTTCCAGAGGTCGCCAAGTGTCATAAATTAAAAGGTAAAAACTACTCTTTGATCTCAAATAATCATTTACTTTTACTAATCTTTCTACGACCTCCTCTCTTAATTTCCAAATAGAAGTTTTATCTTTATAAGGTGCTCCTAAATGATAATAAGGGTGCGGATCTATAAAGTTTAAGTAGCTAGGTATAGCTATTAATTTATCTCCATTATCTTTAATAGGTATTTTATTCCAAATTTTCAATTGAAATTTGCAATTGATTTATAGTTGCATATATCTCAAAAATTACAATGATAGTTCTCAATTCAAGAAATCATGAACGAATTTATTATCAGAATTATCAATTAGAATATTCCTTAAAACAATATTTTCTTTTAAATCAGGATCATCACTAACAATCTTAATAGCCTCTTCACGAGCCTTATCAATAAGAAATTTATTGTTTGGTAAATTGTCTAGTACAAAATCAGGCAATCCAGATTGTCTATATCCTAAAATCTGGCCTGGTCCTCTAATCTCCAAGTCTTTTTCGGCAATATAAAAGCCATCATTAGATTTTTGTAAAACACATAGCCGCTTATTTTCTAATCCATTTTTATCGGAGGTTACCAGATAACAAAAAGATTTAGTTGATCCCCTTCCAACTCTTCCTCTTAATTGATGTAGCTGAGACAATCCAAATCTTTCCGAATTATAAATAATCATAATTGTTGCGTTAGGAACATCAATACCAACCTCAATTACAGTGGTTGAAACCAATACATTAATTTCATTCTTTACAAAAGAATTAATTACTTCATTCTTTTCTTGTGAACTTAATTTGCCATGTAATAATCCAACTTTTTTTTTGAAAAAGACCTCCTCTGATAAATGTTTAAATGTTTTCTTTGCAGAGCTTAAATTCATTTTTTCTGAATCTTCTATAAGTGGCAAAATCACATAAGCTTGCTTTCCATTATTGATCTCATCTTCAACAATCTTGAACAAGTTAGTTAAATCATCTTCTGAAATTATTTTTGTAGTTATTGGAACTCTCCCAGGAGGGAGTTCTGTAATTTGACTTACATCTAAATCACCATAAATAGAGAGCGCAAGAGTTCTTGGAATTGGGGTTGCTGTCATTGATAACAAATTAGTATTTTCCCCTTTGTTAAGTAATCTATTTCTTTGAGTAACTCCAAACCTATGTTGTTCATCAATTACAACCATCCCTAGTGAATTAAAGATAACTTTATCCTCAAATAATGCATGAGTGCCTACCAGGATATCAACTAATCCATTGTTCAAATTCGAGAGAATTTCTTTTCTCTTTTTTTGAGGGGTATTGCCAGTAAGAAGTTCAACAGTAACTAATAGGGGGTTCAAATATTTTAATAAATTTTTATAGTGCTGTTCTGCTAATACCTCAGTTGGGACCATAAATGCACCCTGCAGGTTTTTTTCAATTACAATTAAAAGAGATGCTATTGCGATTATAGTTTTACCGCTTCCTACATCTCCCTGAAGCAACCTAGACATTGGTACTGGATTAGATAAATCTTTCTTAATTTCACTTAAAACATTTACTTGAGATTTCGTTAATTTAAAAGGAAATGTATTTAAAAATTCTCTTAGTAAAGATTTCTTTTGAGGTAATTGTTGGGTAATCAAATTTTTTTTCGTCTTTCTTTTTCTAAGCAGAAACTTTATTTGAAGAAGGAACAACTCATCAAATACCAATCGTTTTTTTGACTCAATAAGTGCCTTTTGAGTTGGTGGAAAATGGATATTAATCAAAGACTCACCTTTTGATAATAAAGATAATGAATCAAGTTGTTTTTTATTTAAAATTTCTGGATATTGCTTTGCATAAATAAGTACCTTTTTCATAAGTTTTATAAAGCTCATATTTGATAATGAATCACCTAATGAATACAAAGGTAATATTTTTCCTGAAAAATTAAAATTATCATCGTTATCTTTAAGAATTTCAATCTGTGGATCTACAAAAGTTTTGCCATAGTCTGTCAATTTAACCTTACCTGAAATTGCTAATTTGGTTCCAGGCTTATACAAAGATTTTTGAGATGCGAAGAAGGAATAAGATCTAAATCTTCTCCCTAAAAAAAATTTTGTAACCTTTATTGAAGACGTTTCATCAGAAACTACAAAATTCATTATTGATAAATTACTATTTTTTTTACTCTTATGAATATAAAATCTTTTAAGATTTGCGATACAGGTATATAAATTATCTGGTTTTAAATTCATTATCTTAACTCTATTCGTATAGTCTAGATATGTTCGCGGGAAATAATTAATAAGATCTTTTATATGAAAAATCCCTAATTCATTAAGCTTATTTTTATGAACTTTCCCCACATTTTTTATTAATGAAATATCTGAATTAAAAGTCAAACTTGAATCAGCTTTATTCAGAAAAACTTCATTAGAAAAATTATTGGAACTTTCTATTTCTAAAGTTTTGCCAAGTTTATAAAGATTTTTTCTTGTATCTATAATTAGCCTTTTTCTTTGATTTTCATCTAATTTATTATATTCATAATATTTTTTAGAGAATTCACTAAAAATCCTCAAATATTCGTCTGAGAGATTTAAATTATCTAGTTTTTTCAATGATTCATGCAAATAATCATTAAAATATTTTTCTCTTCCTAGAGTGTTAATAAATTTGTTTTCGGTTTCAATAGTTAGAGACTTTTGAAGAGGTCTTATCCAATCTTTAATTAATTTATTATTATTCCCGCAAATAGTCACATTTGAAAAAGAGTTATTTTTTCATCGTATTTTATTCAAAGTTATTTCTTTTTGCCTCCAGTATGTCTCTTTTTTAATCAAATGCTGAAATTGATTTTTTAGCTCATTTATTTTATTCCTTTGGACGGAAAGATTTAAATTGTTGAACTCTAACTCAACAGTAGATATATTTAAGAAAATAATGCTTGGAAGATTATTGCTGCTTAATAATGAACTATTTAAGTTCAATTCGAAATTAATTACAAAAGGATATGGGTGTTTTATCATCAATTTTTTGCCTACTAAGTACTCAAAGGAATCTCTAGATATCATCTTTTTAATTAGATTTGCCTTAAATAATTCTTGGTTAATCTTGTATGAAAGATTTAATAGTAAATTTCCCAATGATTTATCTAATAAATCAAAATTTTCAAGGCTCTGATATTTTGGCGAAAAATTCATTTGATTAATATTGTCTTTTTCTGAGTCTCTTGGATTTTCAAACTTTACTTTCTCTATTAATTCAAGTAAAGAAGAAAGAAATTGTTTATCAATGCCTAAATTTTCAATAATATTTTTATTGGATAAAAAATTATTTTGATCATTATTATCTAGTTCAAGTGATACAAATTTCTCACAACTATCAACTTGATAATATTCAGAAGTATCTGAAATATCTTTACTAATCACGAACTGAGCGGGTTCTTCTAATTGAAATCCAACTTCATTTTGAAATTTTTCTTTTTGGTCATCCTTTGTTTTTGTAGAACTATCAAAACTATTAAAATTAATTTTCTTATTTATGTTTTTTTCAATTTCATTTATTTTTAATTGTTCTACTGTTAATAAAGGCAAGTTCTTATAAATAAGTTCACTTATTTTTTTTTCAAAGAGGACACTAAATTCTTTTTCATTTAAGAAATTATCAATAATTTTTGAATAACTATATATTTGGTTAAGCCCTTTTTCTACAGAGATATGAAGTAAATCTCTCACTAGATTAAGATAAAGTTCATATTCCCTGTAGATATTTCTAATTAATATTCTTTTTTGTATTTCTGCTCTTTCTAATTGAGACTTAATTCTATCTATATCTAAGTAATTATTGAAATAGTTCAAATCATTCAAGTGACTAGTTTGATTGCATTGATGCAACTTCTTCAGCAAAATCCATCTGATTTTTTTCGATCCCTTCACCCAATGTATATCTTGTAAATCTTCTTACTTTGATATTTTCTCCAATTTTTGCAGCTGCTTGTTTAACGAGATCCTCAACAGTAAGAGAACTATCTTTGATATAAGGTTGTGAAAGCAAAACCAGCTCATTAAGTCTTTTTGCTATTCTCCCTTCAACTATTTTTTCTTTAATTTGTTCTGGTTTTCCAGATAAATCATCCCTACCCATTTCAATCTGCTTTTCTTTTTCCACAACATCTTCTGGTATCTCATCAATTGATACATACTCAACATTTGGGCATGCTGCTACTTGCATTGAGACATCCTTTAACAGAGATTGGAATATATCACCTCTAGCAACGAAATCAGTTTCACAATTTAACTCTAGTAAAACTCCTACTCTTGATCCAGTATGAATATAACTACCAATTGACCCTTCGGCCGCGACTCTTCCAGATTTTTTTTCAGCACTAGCTATTCCTTTCTTTCTTAACCATTCCAAAGCTTTATCTAGATTTCCTTCGGTTTCGTTAAGTGCTTTTTTGCAGTCCATCATTCCTGCGCCAGTTTTGTCTCTAAGATCTTTTACAAGTTTTGCTGTAATGTTTCCCATTTGAAATAATAAAAAATAGTAAATAGTATGTTTAAAATTGGAATTTAATTTTTTCTTTCGGCATTAGAGCCTTTTCTACCCTCATTTATGGCATCTGCAAGTCTTCCTAAAATAAGTTGCACAGATCTAACGGCATCATCGTTACAAGGAATTGGAACTTCACACAAATCTGGATCGCAATTTGTATCCAACATCGATACTAATGAGATATCTAATTTTCTAGCTTCTAATACTGCATTAGATTCTCTTCTCTGATCAACCAATACAACAACATCTGGCAGTCTTCTCATACCCTTAAGTCCACCTAAGTATTTTTGTAATCTTTCAAGTTCTCTCCTTAATACTGCAGCTTCTTTTTTAGGCCTCATTGCTATTGAACCACTACTTTCCATTCTTTCTAGATCCTTTAATCTTTCAATCCTAGCTTTCATTGTTGTCCAATTAGTCAACATCCCTCCAAGCCATCTTTGATTTACATACGCAGCTCCACAGCGTGTAGCTTCCTGAGCTACTACATCTGAGGCTTGTTTTTTAGTTCCGACAAATAGGAAACGTTTCCCGCTTTTTGCAGCGTTTCTCGTCCATTTATATGCATTGTTCATACACAATGCTGTTTTTACAAGATCAATAATATGAACTCCATTTCTCGCGCAATAAATATATTTAGACATTTTGGGATTCCAACGTCTAGTTTGGTGCCCAAAATGAGCACCAGCTTCCATCATTTCTGATAGTGATACAACAGCCATAATTTAAAAAAGAGATTTCGGGTTAGCCTCCATCTGACGAGGAATTAATATTAATAATTCACCCGAAACAGTCAGATGTGTGAAATTTATTCATCTATTCTAGCAAGTGATGTGTATTTCTAAAAGTTTTTTATCTTGATTTGATTAACTGTTTAATGTAAATCATATTTAAGGGGATCCTAAGTATTTCAAGTGCAAGTCTATTTCTTCTTATATTTACTAGGAATCTTAATAAAGGAAGGACTCTATCAACACTGATCAGGCCTCCTAAGCAAAGAATTTGCCAAAGTAAATTATGTAGAGGAGTTAACTGAATCATAAATCTAACCCTTAAATTTGGGTGTTTCTTATAAAATACTAAAGCCATTTTTGCCCTCTCTTTTTCTTGAGCTATTAATGAATCTATTTGTTCGCAATTAAATGGCGGATGCCAATGAAAACCTACTGCATTTGGGCATTTAATTAATTTTGTCCCAATTTTTTTTAATCTTTCTCCAAGTTCTAAATCCTCCCAACCGTAAAGACTAAAAGAAGTATCAAATAATCCCACACTTAAAATCAATTCTTTTGATATCGCTACATTCCCAGTTGCAAAGTATGCAAAAGAAGTGTCCATTATTTTATGTTTTTCACTCTGAGGATTTAGAAAATTAGATGTATTGACTACCGAGCCATAGGTAAAACATTTTTTATCAATTTTTCTCCAATAAGCAAGTAATTTTTCTACGTGGCAATTTATAAAGTTCTCTAAAACAATAAGATCACTATCAATGAATATAATAATTTCATATTTTGATTTAATTACTCCCAGATTTCTTCCAAGTGCAGGCCCTCCATGTTCTTGCTGAAATAGAATAACGTGTGGGAGATTAGCTTTGTTTTTATTTATCCATGAGGTTGTGCCATCAGTTGATCCATCATCAACTACTATTACTTCATAATTACTGATATTTGTATTTAATTTTTGATTTTCAAGCGCAAATAGACATTTCTCTAATATAGGTAATCTATTGTAAGTCGGTATAACAATACTTACATTCATGATTATGTCTTAAATATGCATAATATATTAAACTTCAAAAGATAAATTTGAAGATATTCCTAGTCGGCTGCACCGCCATTATTTGCTGTACCTGTAACGTTTCCACCATCGGGTCTTCCATCAGTTCTTAATTTCCTTTTTTTGAATTTTCTAGCATAGGCTCTATTCCGTTCCTGCTTTTCTTTTTTTAGATTCCTTCTCTTAGACATAAAATTTTTAACTTTTAATTATATTAGCTCACTATGGGCACTATATATTTTACCATCTTCCATATTTAATATCCTATCAGACATATCAGAAATTCTTGGATCATGCGTCACCATAAGTACAGAACAATTTTGCTCTTTTGCTAGTTTCCTTAAAAGGGTTACTATTTCTCTTCCCGTGACGCTATCTAAAGCAGAAGTGGGCTCATCCGCTAATAAAAGTTTTGGGTTAGCAGATAAAGCTCGAGCAATTGCTACTCTCTGTTTTTGACCACCAGATAAGTCATTTGGCAACTTTTTATGATGTTCTTCTAATCCTACTGCTGACAACCAATTCCGTGCTATTTCACGTCTTTGCAAATATGTTAAACCTTTTATTAAATCTGCGCCCATCTGGACATTTTGTTCTGCTGTTAAACATCGCAGAAGATTGTGACCTTGAAAAATCATTCCAATACTTCTTCTAAGAATCTGACGAGTTTTCCTTGATGCTCCATTTAACTGATTATTTAATACAGTTAAATCTCCACTTTGACAGGTTCTCAATGCACCAATTAATGTTAAAAGAGTCGTTTTACCACATCCAGAAGGGCCTTTCAAAAGAACCAACTCTCCTTTATCAATATTTAAATTAACGTCATTAAGAACTTGTTTTTTATTCTCATTTTTTCCATAAAAGTGACTCAAATTATTTATTGAGACTGTTTTAAGGTTTTTAACATTATTTTTTGATTTATTAGCTTTAATCATTAATCCTCAATTGTTAAAAAATTTCGGCAGGATCAGCGTCAACTAATTTACGCATCGCAACAGCAGCAGAGCCCATACACATAACTAAAACTAAAACGAAAATTAAGATAGTTTTATCTGCATCCATTATTATTGGGAGTTTAGTAGAGCTTCTTATTACTGAATATAGTATTTGACCAGAGAAATAAGCCGGTAAATAACCAAACAATGCCAACAAAAACCCCTCTCTAGCAACTACAAAGAAAAGGGACTTAAGTCTATAACCCATCGCCAATAAGGTGGCGTACTCTGGGAGGTGATCTGTAACGTCACTATAAAGAATTTGATAAACGACCACACACCCTACAACGAACCCCATCAAAGCGCCAAGACTAAATATAAAACCTATTGCTGTACTATTTTTCCAATAATTCTTCTCAAATTCTATAAATTGATTTTTTGTAAGAACTCGAACATCATTGGGAAGTGAATTATTTAATATTCTTGAAATAAATTCAGGATCAGATCCTTTTTTTAGCTTTACCAAACCAATTTCTATACTTCCAGGAGGATTAGCAGGAAAAAGCCTTAAGAAGGTTTCTCGGCTTGTTATCAAATTACCATCTGCACCAAAAGATGGCCCCAACTCTACGAGGCCTTCGACAATTACTCTTTTCCCAGCAACTTCAGTCTCAACTTTTTTTTCTGATAAAAACCATTCTTCAATTGGTCCAAATTCAGGTCTAGATAGTTTGTCAAAAAGAACTCTTGATGGATTTCTTAATTTATAAGCTTTCCTTGAAAATCCATTATCCAAAAGAAGTGAATCGGAAGGATTAAAACCTAATGCAAGTATGGATCTGGTTTTAAGATTTTCGGGATTTCTCCAAAGTAAATAATTCAGATTTACAGGAGCCGTTTTTTCAACATCCTCTACTGCCAGAGTTTGAATAAGCCTCCTTTTTGGGAATCCGCTCATGCTTATAGAACTTTTTGATCTAGGACTTATCAAAACGAGATCAGCATCTAAAAGTTTATGAATAGTTACGCTA
>CACCZQ010000012.1 GCA_902550485.1 uncultured Prochlorococcus sp. | reverse complement strand
TTATCATAGATAATTTTTTTGAAAAAAATTTATTCATTAAATATTTACTTTTAAAATTTGCACCCAATCAATTACATGAGGTTTTGCTAAAAGTGAAATTTTTGCCGTTTTTTTTTTGATTTCAATGTCTCATCTATAGATTGGACAATCCCAATAGGAATATTTGAAGGTAATAAAGTACTAGCAGGAGATGATGATACAAAATCTCCAACTTTAATATCAGCATCTTTTGAATAAAGTATTAGGCTAGGATAATCATCTCCTAAACCGACCAGTAATCCGTTAAGTTGAATTCTATCCACCCAAACTCCTAACTTACTTTCTGGAGAAGTTACTAAAGTTACCGACGAAGTGAATAAAGAAGTATCCTTTACTCTTCCTAATAATCCACCCGGACCAATCACAATATTACCAGTTTCTACTCCATCCTTAGAACCTTTGTTTAAAATTATTTGTCTCCACCAACTGCCTGTTTTCCTAGAAATAACTACAGCTGAAATATTTTCGTTGTTAGATGATTCTTGAAGAGATAAGATTTTCCGCAATCTTAGATTATCTTTTCTAAGAAGATTTAACTTTATTAAATATTCTTGGTCTATACTCTCAAGAACAATTTCTTTTTGAAATTGACCAGGCCAAAAAGGCTTTGAAATAAAATAATACAAATCCTTATAAAAAGATCCTTTTGATATCCTTACAAAAACTAAAAATAAAAAAATTGCAAACAATATCCAATTTTTCTTTTTATACCAACGATTAGTAGATATTCGTCGGATACCTAACATAATATTAATCTCTTATTGCATTCCTAATAAATTCTGGAGTATCAACAACTCTTTTTAGTTTTTTAAAATCATCCAAAACCTCTCCACAGCCATTAACTACGCAAAGCAACGGATTCTCTGCTATGTGAGTAAAAATTCCTGTTTCATCGCTTAATAAATCATTAATACCTCTCACTAAAGCTCCGCCTCCTGCAAGCATAATCCCCCTATCAACAATGTCTGCAGCAAGTTCAGGGGGAGTTCGCTCTAAAGTTCTTTTTACAGCTTCTACTATTTTGTTAAGTGTTTCAGCCATGGCTTCTCTTATTTCTCCTGATGTCAAAGTGACTGACCTAGGTAGACCAGATAATAGATGTAGGCCTCTAACCTCTAAAGTAGTTTTATCAAAATCATCATCTGGAAATGCAGATCCAATTTTAATCTTGATATCTTCTGCAGTTCTCTCTCCAACAACTAAGTTGTGAACTTTTTTAAGATAAAGCGCAATCGACTCATTTATTTCATCACCAGCTATTCGAACAGATTCACTCAATACAGTTCCACCTAAACTTAATACTGCAACTTCAGTAGTACCTCCACCAATATCGACAATCATAGTTCCAATTGGCTCAGTAACTGGTAATGATGCACCTATTGCTGCTGCAACAGGTTCATCAATTAAATGAACTTCTCTAGCTCCGGCTAATCCAGCTTCTCTTACTGCTCTTCGCTCAACACTAGTAACTCCACTTGGGATACCAATCACTATTCTTGGAGCTAATATGCCCTTGCCTTCGTTACATTTTTGAATAAATGTTTTTATCATTTGTTCTGCAGCATCAAAATCTGCGATCACGCCATCCCTTAGTGGTCTTACAGCTCTTATATTGCCGGGGGTCCTTCCAAGCATTAATTTTGCTTCTTTACCAACAGCTAATGGAATGCCTTCTTCTAAATCCATAGCTACTACAGAAGGCTCTTGTAAAACAACGCCCTTTCCTGATACGTGTATCAGAGTATTGGCTGTTCCCAAATCTATGCCAATATCTCTAGAAAATTTAAATCTGTTAAAAATCACAATAAGAATTCTTTTTTTAAATAATATATCTATTTTTTAGGAAGCTCTCAGAATTCTGTCGTTTAGTTATGAATAGCACGCAAAACTTTGAGCAGAAGCTGGAAATATGAGTAGTATAAAAAAAAAAAAAATTATGGAAATTAACACTATTAACCTAGTTGGTAGAGCAGGAAGAGAACCAGATGTCAGATATTTTGAATCTGGCAGTATCGTAGCAAATTTCACACTTGCAGTTAACAGAATAAGTAGAGATGAAGAGCCAGACTGGTTTAATTTAGAAATTTGGGGCAAGCAAGCACAAATAGCCGCAGATTACATAAAAAAAGGATCTTTAATTGGAATTACAGGAAGCTTTAAAATTGATAGTTGGAAAGATAAAAATACTGGGGAAGATAGATATAAACCAGTTGTTAGGGTAGATAGATTAAACTTACTAGGGTCCCGAAAAGAATCCGACAATAACCAATATTCTAATAGTAGTAACTCTAGTCAAATCCCTTTTTAAGCTTTATTTTTTTTGAAAAATCTAAGAAGCATTCGTATAAAAAAATATAAGAAAATTAAAATTAAAATTGGCTTAAAAACATATTTGATTTGATCAAGGTAAGTTTCAATAATTGGATAATTTTCGCCAAATAAATAACCTGCATAAGTGAGAAGTGCTACCCAGATAAAGCTCCCAAGTGTAGTCCAAATCAAAAATTTTCTTAATGGCATAAGTTCTATGCCAGCGGGAACTGAAATTAGGGTTCTTATGCCTGGTACTAATCGGCCCCAAAAAAACTAAAGAAACTCCGTATTTATCAAACCACCTTTTACTTTTACTTAAATCATTAGAAGAGATACCGAGATATTTTCCTTTATTATCTAGAAAATTTGAAAGTCTTTTTTCATTTACTAATCTACCTAAATAATACCAAGGCAATGATCCCAAAATAGTTCCAATTAATCCCCAAAAAACTAAAATATAAAAATTTAATTTTTGTTGATAAACGAAAAACCCTCCTAATGGCATTATTATTTCCGAAGGAATTGGAGGTATTATGTTTTCTAAAAACATAGCCATACAAATAGTGAGATATGCAATTGTCGAATTCTTTTCAACAGCCAAACTGATATAGTCGGGTATTGAATTAAGAAAATTTGCAAAAATTAAACTCAAACTTAGTATCTGTAAAGCTCTGTTTTGTAAGGTCCTTCTACGGAGACATTAATATAATCAGCTTGTTTCTTAGTTAATTTTGTTAATTTTGCTCCAATTTTATCAAGATGTAATCTAGCTACCATTTCATCTAGATGTTTTGGTAAAACATAAACCTCTTTAGCATAATTTTCTGACTTATTGAAAAGTTCAATTTGAGCTAGTACTTGATTAGTAAAAGAATTACTCATAACAAAACTTGGATGTCCAGTGGCACAACCTAAGTTAACTAATCTACCTTCAGCTAAAAGAATTATTTTATTACCACTCGGTAAAGTTATGTGATCAACCTGTGGCTTAATATTTTCCCATGGATAATCTCTCAATGAAGCCACATCAATTTCATTATCGAAATGTCCAATGTTACAGACTATGGCCTCATCTTTCATCTTGACAAGATTTTCGTTTGTTATTACCTGATAGTTCCCAGTTGCTGTAACAAATATATCTATATCTTCCACAACATCGTCTAATGTAACAACGCTAAAACCTTCCATTGCCGCTTGAAGAGCACAAATTGGATCAACTTCAGCAACTTTTACAATTGCACCAAGTCCTCTTAGAGACTGGGCTGAACCTTTACCTACATCTCCAAAACCCATAACTAAAGCGACCTTACCAGCAATCATCACATCAGTGGCACGCTTTATGCTATCAACTAGAGATTCTCGACAGCCATATAAATTATCAAATTTGCTCTTAGTTACTGAATCATTAACGTTAATAGCAGGAAAAGGTAAAGCATTTTGCTTTTGCAGTTGATATAGTCTTGCAACTCCAGTTGTAGTTTCTTCAGTGACGCCAATGATATTACTCTTAATTCTCGAATAGAAGTGACTATCATGTTCTAGCTTAGACTTAATAGAATTAAATAAAGCAATTTCTTCTTCATTGCCAGGATTATCTAAAACAGATAAATCTTTTTCTGCTTTACTACCGAGTATCAATAAGCCAGTTGCATCTCCCCCATCATCGAGAATCATATTTGGAGAGTCTGGGCCCCAATCAAGGATATAGTGAGTATATTGCCAATATTCATCAAGAGTCTCACCTTTTTTTGCATATACGGAAATTCCATGATCTGCTATGGCTGCAGCCGCATGATCTTGAGTTGAAAAAATATTGCATGAGGCCCATTTCACTTCTGCGCCAAGATCAACAAGAGTTTCTATTAAGACTGCCGTCTGAATAGTCATATGAAGACTTCCAGCTATTTTTGCACCTTTTAGTGGCTTTTCAGATTGATATTTATCTCTAAGTGCCATTAATCCAGGCATTTCTGTTTCGGCGATTTTAATTTCTTTACGACCAAAATCTGATAAAGAGATATCGGCAATTATGTAATTGGGTATAGAGGTTTTAACTGAATTTGCAATAATCATATCTAGTAAATACTTTATCTATGTAAACTATAAATGATTATTGTATTATTTTGTGTTTGTTGAGAATTTAAAAGAGACTTTGAATTTAGGAAAAAAACTCTCACACAAATTAAATCCCCAATCAATTGTTTTATTACAGGGTCCAATTGGCGCTGGGAAAACTTCATTTGTTCAAGGTATTGCTACCGGCTTATCAATCTCTGATGAGATTACAAGCCCTACATTTGCTTTATCGCATCACTATAACTCCGGAAAAATTCCACTAATTCACCTTGATTTATACAGGTTAGAAAATGTTGCTTCAGCAAAAGATATTTTTTTTTCAGAAGAAGAAGAGGCATTACAAAGACAGGCTATTTTAATTATTGAATGGCCAGAATTAATAGAAACAGTTGTTGATAATTTCTGGAAAATCAAAATTAGTTACGCAAAAAACTATGGAAGACATTACGAAATAAGAGATCCCAAAAATTCATTAACCTTCTCATAAAATGGCTGTTGCTCGATGGCGCCTTCACCAAGACAAGTTAACAATCCACAAACACCTGCGAACTTCATGCAATCTTCTATCTCTATTTCATTTGAAGGATAGCCAGAAGAAATTAATTTTGAAATTAAGCCAGCTAGAAAAGCGTCGCCTGCGCCAGTTGTATCAACAATTTTTTGAGAAGTAGGCGTTTCGGTAATTCCCTGTAATCCATTGATATACCATGCAATGGGATTTTTCCCATCAGTTATTATTACATCTGGTCTATTAGACAATTGTTGAGAGATTAGCAAGGGGTTTTCATCCTCAAAAAACAAATTTGCTTCTTCCTTAGTAAGTTTTAAAACATTTGCATTATTTAAAAATTTCTTGATTAATTCAACTCTCGCGGCTTTACTAATTTCTGATGAAAAATTTGAATGATCCCAAAAAACCTCTCTCCAATTCAAATCAATAACTATTTTGACTTCAAATTTTTTAGCCTGTTCAAGAAGAAAAAAAATAGTCTCTGCTGATTTTGGAGATGATAATAAGATCGTACCAGTAACCAAATATTTGGATTCTAAAAAAGATTTCTCCAAACTTGAAATTTCTTTTTCAATTAATTTCTTACTAAGAACTTCGTCTGCAAAACATGAATGGGAACTTTCCTCAAAGCCTGAAAAAAACCGATCTCCAAATTGATCTCTATCTACATTAACCACCCGAGTAGATGAATCATTATCTAATTGCAAGAAATCTAAATTAACATCCAATGTATTAAATTGCGCAATAAATTTTTTTCCATAATCATCAGTACCCAAACTCCCTATAAATGTTGAATGTATTTTTAATTTTCTTAACGCACAAGCAACATTAGCAGGAGCACCACCCAAAAAATCTGTAAATCCTTGATTTGACTTATTTCTGATTCTGTCTATTAAAGCCTCTCCAATACATATAACTTTTTTCTTTTTCATAAAAGGAACGCTTTTTCTTAACTAAGAATAATTAATTAAAAACAAATAATTTTTTTTTGAATTAAAGTTTAATTAAATATGCATTTATAGTGTCTTTCAATAAATCCGAAACTTGGAAGTGGAAAAATTGGGAAATTTCTTGGTCTTTATCAAAAGAATCTACTACTGAAAAAAATATTAAAGTTTTATTAGTTCATGGATTTGGGGCATCAAAAAACCACTGGAGACATAATCAAGATTTTCTTGGTAAATTTTCTCAATGCTACGCAATTGACTTATTAGGATTTGGAAAAAGCAGTCAGCCTAGTGCTTTATTAAATTACGAACCTGATAAAAAAAACGCAACTCAATATTCATTTGACTTATGGGGTAATCAAATATCAACATTTTGTGCAGAGGTAATAAAATCTCCTGTTTACTTGATAGGAAATTCAATTGGTGGTGTTATAGCATTAAAAGCTGCTGAAAACCTCAAAGATAATTGCAAGGGTGTCATTTTAATTGATTGTGCACAAAGAACGATGGATGATAAACGTTTAAAAAAAAGTGATGTCTTAATGAATCTACTGAGACCCGTCCTTAAAACGATAGTCAGACAAAGAATAATTAGCAATACTCTTTTTAAAAGAGCTGCTAATAGAAAAATTATAAAAAAAATACTTGAACAAGCTTATCCTTCAGGAAAAAATATCGATAAAGAATTGATTGAAATACTCTATCAACCCTCTCAAAGGAAAAACTCTCAAGAAGCATTTCGTGGTTTTATTAATTTGTTTGATGATTATCTTGCCACTGACCTTTTAGATAAAGTTGATGCTCCAATCCAATTGATATGGGGAGAAAAAGATCCCTGGGAATCCTTAAATGAAGCAAGAGAGTGGAACAAGCAATTCAGGAATATTAAAAGATTAGATATTATTAATGGTGCTGGTCATTGTCCTCATGATGAAGAACCTGAAAAAACAAATCAATTAATAAATGAATTTATTCAAGAAACAAAGTAAGCTTCAACATTTTCACTAAGTCTTCTCAAACCTCTTAATCCATCACGTTCTAGGTTTCTTACTCGATCCCTACTTATCCCGAGTACCCTTCCTATACCTGTAAGGGACATTGGCTCATCGCCATCCATGCCGTATCTCATTCTTAAAACTCTACATTGAAGATCAGGCAATTGATGTAGAAGAGAATGCAGATCACCTCTCATACAATCCATCTCTATTTGTTCATCTGGCAAATCCTCACCCCCTGCAAGTAAATCTAATAAAACAGTATCTTCACCATCACCAACTTTAGTTTCAAGACTAACTGGCTGGCCAGCTTTACACATCAAATCTTTAACATCATCTTCAGGAAGTTCTACGTATTTTGCAAGTTCACTTACAGTTGGAGTTCTAGACATTTCTTGGCTGAGCTCTCTTTGACCTTTTTTTAATTTATTCAACATTTCAGTTATATGAATTGGCAACCTTATCGCCCTACTTTTTTCAGCTATTGCTCTTGTAATACCTTGCCTAATCCACCAGTATGCATACGTTGAAAACTTGTAACCTCTGGCTGGATCAAATTTTTCAACTCCTCTAACTAATCCTATAGTTCCCTCCTGAATTAAATCTAAAAGTTCCATATTTCTTTTTGTATATTTTTTTGCGACGCTTACTACTAATCTTAAATTCGCTGCAACCATTCTTTCTTTAGCTCTCTGTCCAGCTCTCAAACGTTTTTTAATTATAGAAGTAGATAAGTTTAATTTAGAAGATAATTCATCAATACTAGGCTTATCGCCTGTTAAATCAATAATTTCTAATTCTGCTCTTTCAACTTCCATATACTCTTGAACTTGTCGACCTAAAGTAATTTCTTGCTCATGCGATAGTAATGGAACTCTTCCTATATCCCTCAAATATGATCGAACTAGATCTACATCATTACTAGCTTTGATACTAGCGATTGAAGCTATTTTATTTTCACTTATTGTTTCAGAAGACATGAAAGTTGAATGATGTTTTGTAAACAATACCATTAAGAAATGTAAAGTTAAACAAAAAAATCCACATTTTTACAAAAATGAGAATAATTACCTAGTTGATTTAGACTAATGATGCATTTAATAGCCATTTTGCTGTACTGAGATAAATAAATACACCAGCAATATCAGTAACAGTTGTAATGAAAGGAGAAGACATTAAAGCTGGATCTAATTTCATTCTGTCAAACAATAAAGGAAGGATCGCTCCTGTTGTAGCAGCTAAAGTTGTTATGGATATTAAACTTATTCCCACCGCAGAGGCGATTAAAGGCCCTTCTCCTTGCCACCAAGCGAAGGGGAACACTACAAGCATCATGAAAACACCTAAAAGAGCGCCTGTTATTGCCTCCTTAACTACTGCCTTAATCGCACCAAGAGACTTCAATTTTTGAGTACTTAAACCTCTAATAACAACCGTTGAACTTTGAGCTCCAACATTTCCCCCAGTCCCTATAAGTAGTGGAATAAATGCTGCTAACAAAACTATTTCTTTTAATATTTGATCATTCATAGCTATAACTTTTGTCGTTAAACCATTTGCAAAAACCAAAATTAATAACCATAAAATTCTTCTTCGAGCAATCGTAAACAAACTACTTTGGAAATAATCATCTTCATCTCCAGGTTGTACTGCCCCAGCGGCATAAATGTCTCTTGTTGCTTCTTGTTCTATGACATCAATTAAATCATCGACAGTCACTATCCCAACAAGTCTTTTTTCTTTATCAACGACCGGGAGAGCTAAAAAATCATATCTTTGTATTGCTCTAGCAACCTCTTCTTGATTCGTATTAGTAGATATATTAACTACATCTCTTGTCATAACATCTCCAATTGGCTTAGAAGGATCAGCAGTTACAAGGTCTCTTAAAGAGAGAATACCAGTTAAATGTCTTTCTTTATCTGTGACATATAAACTATAAATTGTTTCAGTAAATGGGGCTCTTTTTCGCACTAAAGAAAGAGCCTCAGATGCTGTTTGCATCTCTTTAAGATCTATGAATTCAGTTGTCATTAATCTTCCAGCAGTTTCAGGCTCATATCCGAGTAATTCTGCTGTTACTTTCCTTTCACCAGGACTAAGTGCAGACAAAAATTTTCGTACAACTTTTGCAGGTAATTCATCAAAGAGTTGAACCCTATCATCAGGAGACATTTTTTCAACTATTTCTAAAACTTCTCCTGAACGAAGTCTTTCTAATAAAGTTTGCTGAACTACTGGATCTAAATATTCATAAACCTCAATCGCTTCGTTTTTCTTTAATAATCGAAATGCTAAAGCCTGTAATATTAATGGAAGGCTACCAATGGCATCTGCAATATCAACAGGTTGAGAAGGTTCTAAAAGTAACTTTGCCTCATCATAATTTCCCGCGATGAGCAATTCCTCAAGTTCAATCGTAATATTTTCTCGTGTACTTAAATCCGTAGATAAGGATGAAACTATTTCAAGATTATTTTCTTTCATAAATATAATCCTTGTCAAAGTAACAACACCATTATATGAAATCTAAGTAATTTTTCTACTTATCCAGAAACCGACAAACATTGTGAATAAATTTACAATAATGATTAAATTAAAAAAAATTATAAATTTTATCCAATCCCCTTGATTTAAAATTTTATACAAAAAATATATAAATCCGCTAAAGGATGTAAAGCAAGAAAAAAAACCACTAAATAAAATTTTTCCAATTGAATAACTTAATCTTTTGCTGATAAAAAAACCAAATAAAAATGATCCAATTATTGAAATTAAAAAGTTATTATTTATAGTTAATCTTAAAAAAGTAGCCAAGTAAGCAGCTAAAAGAATATAGATAAAATCATTTATTTTCACTTAAAAAAAATAGATAAGAAAATAACCTAAATAAAAGAAAAGAAAAGAAAGAATTATTACTTCGATGTAGTGGAAAAATAATCTTATAAATTGTCTCTTTTTAAATAGTATAAATAGTTGATATATAAAAGAAGAAAATGTACTAAAACATCCTAAAAAACCGCTATAAAATAATAATAATATTTCGTTATTAATAAAATTTAATGCTACTAAAATTCCTAAAAAAAAAGATGATAAAAAATTTATTATTGAAGTATTTTGAATCTCAAAACCTATACTTTTTTTAAAATTATTTTGTATGAATATCCTCAGTATTAATCCAAAAGTACTGCCAACTAAAATTATCCCTATTGAACTAAAATCCAAAATTTACATTCTTATCCAGCCTTTTAAAATCTTATTAGGAGCATCTAAAAATTTATTAGAACCTAATTCAACTCTTACCCAAGTTTCACTTTTGCTTACTTTCCAATTACGCAAGACTGATATAGTTGTACCTACATCAAGAACTAATAATTCCTTAGCGTGAACCCCAGGATAAGAATAAAGAGAAGTATTGGAAGTCAATATAATTTCATTACTATTACAGGGAAACTTGTTTTGATTTAAACTTTTTTGAATCCCACCAGCAGGTAATGTAATTGGAGCGATTAATGCAAAAGTAATTAAGCAAAAATTTTTGAGAAGATTATTAATCATATATCTAAAGTTGCCATATCTAAGTTACTACTATTAGTTTCAATAAATTCTCTTCTTGGTGCAACTTTATCTCCCATTAATATATTAAATATTCTGTCAGCTTCAAGTGCATCTTCGATTTCGACCCTTTTCATCATCCTCGTTTTAGGATTCATAGTTGTATCCCATAATTGTTTTGGCATCATCTCACCTAATCCCTTAAATCTTTGAATATTATAATTTGCATTTTCTCCAAAACCTTCAATTGTATCCTTTAATTGATTCTCGTTATAACAGTACTTATGGTTCTTACCTCTTTCAACTTTATACAGAGGGGGACACGCAATATAAATAAAACCTTTCTCAACAAGTTCTCTTTGGTATCTATAAAAAAAAGTCAATAATAAAGTTCTTATATGAGCACCGTCAACATCAGCATCCGTCATAATTACAACTCTATGATATCTCAAAGAGCTCTCATCGAACTCCTCTCCTTTTATTCCTAATCCTAGAGCTGTTATTAATGACTGTATTTCTGTGTTTTTATATATTTTAGTATCATCAGTTTTTTCAATATTGAGTATTTTACCCCTGAGAGGCAAAATAGCCTGAAAATTTCTATCTCTTCCTTGTTTTGCGGAACCTCCAGCTGAATCTCCTTCAACTATATAAATTTCTGATTCTGAAGGATCTCTAGAACTACAATCTGCTAATTTACCCGGTAAGGTAGAACTTTCTAGTACGCTTTTTCTTCTCACTAATTCTCTAGCCCTTCTGGCAGCCTCTGCTGCATTAAATGATTGAATTGCTTTTTCAAGAATCAAGTCCAAAATTCCAGGATTAAATTCCATATATTTTGTGAGAGCCTCACCAATAAGAGAATCCACAATTCCTCTTACTTCAGTATTTCCTAATTTTGTTTTTGTTTGCCCTTCAAATTCGGGATCTGGAACTTTTACCGATAAAACAACAGTCAAGCCCTCTCTAATATTTTCGCCGGCTAAATTTTTTTCAATATCTTTTCTTTTACCTCTCTTTTTTGCAAGATTATTAAAAGTTCTTGTCAGAACTGTTTTTAGACCTTCTATATGAGTTCCTCCATCAATAGTTCTAATATTATTTGCAAATCCTAAAATATTATCTGAAAATACATCTGAACACCATTGCAAAGCTGCTTCTACATATACATTTTCTTTCTGTGAGTCAACATAAATTATTTCAGGATGAATAGACTCTTTTTCAGCATTCATGTATTCAACATATTCTTTAATACCCCCTTGATATAAGTAAATTTCTTCTTTAAAAGAACCATCTGATAATTGATTTCTTTCATCTCTAAAGACAATTTTTACTCCGCCATTAAGGTAAGCTAGTTCTCTTAATCTGGATGAAAGAAGAGCATATTCAAATTCAATTCCTCCAGAAAAAATCATTTTATCGGGTTTAAAGCAAATAGTTGTTCCTGTCTTTAATAGTTTGCCAGTCTGCTTTTTTGTTTGTAATTCGCCCTTTGATACACCTTTTTCAAATCTCTGATTAAATTCGCTGCCATCCCTGTGAACAGTAACATTAACCCATTCGCTTAAAGCATTAACTACAGATATTCCTACTCCATGCAAACCACCAGAAACTTTATAACCACCACTTCCAAATTTACCTCCGGCATGAAGAACAGTTAATACAGTTTCTAATGCACTTTTCCCTGTTCTAGGATGAATATCTGTTGGAATACCTCGGCCATTATCAGAAATCAAAGCAGAGCCATCTGCGCGAAGAACTATTTCTATATGATCACAATGTCCCGCAAGTGCTTCATCAACGGAATTATCAACTACTTCATATATTAAGTGATGTAACCCCCTAGGCCCTGTAGAACCTATATACATCCCTGGACGTTTACGAACTGGTTCTAACCCTTCTAAGACCTGAATCTGTTCCGCGCCATAATCATTTAAGATTTTATTAGATCTTTTTTCCTCACTCATTTAATAAAAAAAAATATTAAACCTTTAAAATGTTATTTTTAAAAGGTCTTTAATTAAACTTACCACTGCAATAAGATAAAGGCTCATAGTCAATGAAAAATTTAATCACTTTCATTATATAGATAATATTTTTTTCTTCAGAAATTCATATGTCTTCATATCCTCCTCATGTAATAATTTTAATTGGGCCTACAGCAAGTGGTAAAACAGAATTAGCTATTGAAATTGCAGAATATTTTAAAACTCGTATACACAATATCGATTCAAGGCAAATTTATAAGTATATGGATATTGGAACAGCCAAGCCATCTAAAAACCAACAAAAAAAAATAAAGCATTTTTTAATAGATATTGAGGAGCCAATTCATCCAATTAATGTAAAACAATTTCAAGGAATCGCTCAAAAATCCATAAAAAAAGAGCTTAAACAAGATAACCTACCTTTTCTTGTTGGAGGGAGTGGGTTGTATATGAACTCAATAACAAAAGGGTTTTTTGTCCCAGATGTCCCTCCTCAATATCATTTAAGAAGACAATTAGAAGAACTTGGGCAAAAAAAATGTTGGGACCTATTAAAAAATTGTGATCCATTGTCAACAAAAAAAATCAACTTCGCTGACCACATTAGAACAATAAGAGCTTTAGAAGTCTTTTACGTAACAGGCAAACCTTTATCAACTCTAAAAATTCAAAAACCGCCTGACTGGAAAATACTAGAACTTGGATTAGATAGAGATAATTTAAAAGAAAGAATTTTACAAAGAACAAAAAATATGTTTTTATCCGGAATTATTGAGGAGACGAACCACCTTATCTCTAAATACGGATTTGATTTGCCAATATTAGAAACTATTGGTTATCGAGAATCAAGGGAGGTTTTAAATAACCATTCCACAATTGACAAAGCAATAGAGTTAACCACGACAAAAACTATTCAATTTGCCAAAAGGCAAAAAACTTGGTTTCGTAATAAAAATAATCCTCTTTGGCTTAATAACAAAAACCTGCTAAAAGATGCAATAATTAAGATAGAGTCTTTTTTAAGCTAACTTTACAAAAATAGATTTTGTGTTTCATCCAATCAATTCATTAAATTAACTGAATGCCCCCACGCCCACGATTTGACCGCCGAGCTCCCGTTAGAGAGCTACCAAACATAAATGAAAGAATAAAATACCCTCAATTGAGAGTCGTTGATTCAGATGGGAAACAATTAGGAATCATAGATAGATTAAAAGCATTAGAAATAGCATCTCTAAGAGAACTTGATTTGGTTTTAGTTAGTGAAAAAGCAAATCCTCCTGTTTGCAGAATAATGGACTACGGAAAATATAAATTTGAACAAGAAAAGAAAGCTAAAGAAGCAAGGAAAAAATCTCATCAAACAGAAGTTAAAGAAGTAAAAATGAGGTACAAAATTGACAAGCATGATTATGATGTCCGCATAGGTCAAGCTACTAAATTTTTAAAATCTGGAGACAAAGTAAAATGTACTGTGATTTTTAGGGGTAGAGAAATTCAACACTCAAATTTAGCTGAAACACTTCTTTTGAAAATGGCTAATGATTTAGAAGAGCAATCAGAAGTTCAACAAAAACCAAAAAGAGAAGGTAGAAACATGATTATGTTTTTAAGCCCTCGAAAAACTCCTCTTATTAAAAAAGATGATGGGTGAAAAACTATTAAAATAATATGACGAATGTTAAAGTGTCACTATGGTCAAAATAAATTAGAAAAGGTTTTTTACAAAGTGAGATTCCATATTCAACAAGAAAGTGATATCCCGGCATCTACTCAACTATATAATCAAATTTGTTTCGCAATCGCAGCAAGACATTATCCTCCAGGACATAGACTACCCAGTACAAGGCAACTTGCAATGCAGACTGGACTCCATCGAAATACTATAAGCAAAGTATACAGACAACTGGAAATAGACGGGGTTGTTGAAGCAATAGCTGGATCAGGTATCTATGTAAGAGATAATCTCACTAAAAGAGAATTTAATAGATCAGTTTACTCAAAAGATAAAATAAGTAAACCACCAGATCAAGAAGCAAAGAAAGTTATTGACAACTTGATAAATCTTGGATGCACTTTACAAGAAACAAGAGATATATTGACCAATGAAATTGATTGGCGTATTAAGTGCGGATCAAGAATCATAGTTAGTACTCCTAGAGAGGACATTGGGGCATCTATGTTAATAGCAGAAGACCTTTCTGCAACAGTTAGCGTACCAGTAGAAGTTGTTCCTATGGAAGAATTAGAAAAAGTTTTGAGTAATTCAAATAATGGTACGATTGTCACAAGCAGATATTTTTTACAACCTCTAGAAAAAGTTGCAAAGCAATATGGAGTTCGCGCTATTGCAGTCGACTTGAGCGACTTTCAAAAGGAATTGAAAATTCTCAAGGAATTAAATGCTGGAAGTTGTGTAGGTATTGTTAGCATAAGTCCTGGATTATTGAGAGCAGCAGAAATTATCATACACAGTATGCGAGGTAATGAATTAATGCTTATGACAGCAATCTCAGACAATAACAGTAGATTACTATCACTTTTAAAAGCTTCGAACCACATAGTATGTGATGGACCTAGTTTATCAGTAGTAGAAAACACATTATTAAAAAATCGCTCTCAATTGATGAGATTACCTCAAATAATATGTGCTAAAAATTATTTAAGTATCGAAACTATAAATCAATTTAAAAAAGAAATAGGGGTTACTAACTAGACCAAGATGCTAAAAACTTTTAAATCAGATATAGAAATTATCAGAGAGAGAGATCCTGCCGCAAGAGGAATAATAGAAATATTTCTTTGCTACCCTGGCTTTCAATCAATAGTTATTCATAGGTTTACGCATAAATTATGGCAATTAAATATTCCTTTAATTCCCCGCTTGTTAAGTCATACCAATAGACTACTAACAGGCATTGAAATACATCCTGGAGCCAAAATTGGTAAACGGGTATTCATAGATCATGGTATGGGAGTTGTAATTGGAGAAACAGCTGAGATAGGAAATAATTGTTTGCTATATCAGGGCGTTACATTAGGAGGTACTGGTAAAAGTCATGGAAAAAGACACCCCACCTTAATGGAAAATGTTGTAGTTGGGGCGGGTGCAAAGGTTCTTGGATCCATAACAGTAGGATCTAATACACGTATTGGTGCTGGTTCAGTAGTTGTTCGTAATGTGGAAGGAAACAGTACAGTGGTTGGGGTTCCTGGCAGAGTAGTTCATCAAAGTGGAGTCAAAGTTAATCCTTTAGCTCATTCTGCATTACCAGATGCAGAAGCCAATGTGATAAAAAATTTAATGGATAGAATTGATTTGCTTGAAAACGAACTTCTCAAATTACAAGAAACTCTTCAATGTATAGTTAACTCAGAATCTATTGATATTTCTAAATTAGGTGACGCTCAAAATCTCAAAGACAAAGAAATAATAGAATTTCTTGGTGATGATTAGGTCTTTATTTAATTTTTTTCATTAACATCAGTCTTAGGTTGAAACATGAACATTGAATAAATAACATTTCTCCTCATATTAGTCATCATTTCGAGAAACATATCATATCCTTCATTTTTGTATTCTATTAGAGGATCTTTTTGGCCATAACCTCTCAATCCAACAGATTCCCTTAAGGAATCCATGGATTGGAGATGTTCTCGCCATAAATTATCAATTTGCTGCAAAATGAAAAATCTTTCAGCTTCTCTCATTAATCCTGGACGTATCTTTTCTATTTGTGATTCCTTTAAGTCATAAGCTGTTCGCAACTGCTCTTGCAAATAGTTTTTTAATTCTTCTATTGAAAGTAAATTAATATCTTCCACTTTAAGATCATCTAATAAATAGATAAATTCTTTAACTTTAGAAATTAATTGATCAATATTCCATTCTTCAGGTGGAAGATCAGGATTAATATAAGCTTCTACAATTTCACTCATTGTTCTTTCTCCATATCCTATTACTTGCCTTTTTAAATCAATTCCTTTTAAAACTCTTAGTCTTTCGCTATATACAGCTTTTCTTTGATTATTCATTACCTCGTCATATTCGAAAACTTGTTTTCTAATATCGTAATAATAGGTTTCTACTTTCTTTTGAGCACTTTCTAAAGATCTAGTAAGCATACCTGATTCGATAGGCATATCTTCGTCAACCCTAAAGGCATTCATTAGATTTGCTACCCTGTCTCCTCCAAAAATTCTTAATAGATTATCTTCCAAAGATAAAAAGAATCTAGTACTTCCAAGATCACCTTGTCTTCCAGCTCTACCTCTAAGTTGATTATCCACTCTTCCTGATTCGTGCCTCTCAGTACCGATAACATGTAAACCGCCAGCCTCTCTCACTTTTTTCTCTTCATGAATTAAAACTTTTTCATATTCATTTTTTACATCAGACAAAGATTCTCTTAAAAGCTTTATCAAATTATCATCGGTTGGCGCTTTTTCTGCAGCTCTAGCTATTCTGTCATCAAGCTCTAATACAGAAAGTTGTCTGTCTCCCCAAGTTTTAACAAGTTCATCAGATAGAAGAGAAAGTTTCTTTTCAATTTCTTCATCAAGCTTGCAAGGAAAAAGACTAGTTGAAGAATTCGAAATGTTCTTTTTCAGATTTGAACCAGATTTTGTAGAAAAACCTCCCTTGGATTTTGAATTTCTTTGTTTAGGGATTGGTGGCTTATGTTCGTTATCAGGCTTTACTAACAAAGGAATTAAAATTTCTTTTAATTTCAGCCTTGCCATATAGTCACTATTGCCGCCAAGAATTATATCTGTTCCCCTTCCAGCCATATTAGTCGCAATAGTAACAGCACCTGCTCTTCCTGCCTGAGCAACAATTTCCGCCTCACGTTCAACGTTCTCTGGCTTAGCATTTAGCAAATTATGTGGGATTTTTTCTTCAAATAAAAGTGAACTTAATAATTCACTTTTTTCAACACTTGTTGTACCAACCAAAACAGGTCTACCATCTCTGTGAATTTGTGCAGTTTCTTTAGCGACAGCTTTCCATTTACCAATCTCTGTCTTAAATACTTGATCAGACCAGTCTTGTCTCTTTCTTATTTGATTTGTCGGTATAACTGTTGATTCTAATTTATAAGTTTTTTCAAATTCAACCTCCTCAGTTTTTGCAGTTCCCGTCATTCCTGCTAAACCCGGATATAAAAGGAAAAAATTCTGATAAGTTATGGATGCTAATGTTTGCGTTTCAGGCTGAATTTTAATACCCTCTTTTGCTTCAATTGCTTGATGTTGTCCATCACTCCAACGCCTTCCAGGCATTACCCTACCTGTAAATTCATCGACTATCACAGCCTCATCATTTTTAATAATGTAATTTACATCTTTAATAAATAATTCTTTAGCTTTTAAAGCATTAGTTATATAGTGCGCCCAAGGATCTTGAGGATTATATAAATCATTAACTCCCAAATACTCTTCACATTTAGCGAAACCTTGATCAGTTAATATACAACTCCTCTGCTTTTCATCAACTTCATAATCCCCTTCAGGATCAATCCCATCTTTACTTAATTCATTTGCTTTAACTAATGCCAAAGATAATTCTGTAGCTTTTTGATATTTTTCTTGGGGTCTTTCAACTTGACCGGAAATAATTAGAGGTGTTCTGGCTTCATCAATAAGTATTGAATCAACCTCATCAATTACACAGTAGTTGAATTTTCTTTGCACCACTTCATTAATATCAGTAGACATATTATCCCTTAAATAATCAAATCCTAATTCTGAATTCGTGGCATAAGTGATATCACATTCATAATTTTTCTTTCTCTCAACTGGACTCATATCTTGCTGAATTAAACCAACGGATAAACCTAAAAAACGATGAACTTGTCCCATCCACTCAGCATCTCTTCTAGCTAAATAATCATTCACGGTAACAACATGAACCCCTTTTCCTGTTAAAGCATTTAAAAAGCATGGTAATGTTGCAACAAGAGTTTTCCCTTCTCCAGTCTTCATCTCAGCAATTTGACACTCATGTAAAACCATCCCGCCTATTAACTGAACATCAAAATGTCTCATATCAAGAACACGCTTACTTGCTTCTCTAACAATTGCAAAAGCTTTAGGCAGAAAATCGTCTAATAGTTCCTTTTGTTTCTTAAGATCCAATTCTGATGAAATATTTGATTTAAGATTTTGGGTTTCTTTTCTTAGCTCATTATCATTCAATTGAGAAATTTCTTCTTCTAAAAAATTTATCTCTTCCACTATTGGTTGATAGCGCTTTAACTTTCGTGTATTCGGATCTCCCAACAAAAGTTTTAGCATAAGTCAAAGTCCTTAAAAATTTCATCCTATTACAAACATTATAAATTAGTGCGTTACAACAGAATGCAGAAAACTATTATCTCTTTATTTTACAGAAACTATAGCTTATGGTATTTAAGATTAAAGTCACATAAATAATCTAACTGACATCACGTTTCAAAAATCTTTTTCATAAATGCAAGAAATATCTCTAATTAAACATGCCAAAGGAGCTTTGGGGTTAAGGGTTTTTGGATTAGGTCCTAATCTTAACCCGACAAATGGCTTAATTAAGCTACAAAAATTACTTGATAACAATGCTTTCTGGGCAAAAAACAGAACACTTAATGATCTTAAAAAATGTCTTGCTAATAGTGATGTCGTAATCAGTCTTTGGGTTGGCAAGGAAATAGTTGGTTTTGGCAGGGCTTTAACTGATGGGATTTACCGCGGGGTGCTATGGGATATTGTTATTGATCAAAATCACCAAGGCAAGGGATTTGGTACGTTAATCGTAAAAAATCTTTTGTCATCAAGAAAAATTAAAAATACCAAAAAAATATATTTAATGACTACAAATAAAAAATGGTTTTATTCTCAATTCGATTTTAAAGAAGTTAATTCTCAAAATTTATTAATTCGTGAAATATAAATCACATTATTTTTAAAGAAATAAATCAAGATACAAATTTACTATAAAGCCATCTTATAAAAGGTCCTAAAATAGGAACTGGTCCAAAAGTTGGGCCGCAAAAATCAAAGTAATCTCTATGCTCTTGGATTAATCCATTTTCGCCAAATAATAAACGAGTAGTACCAGGATAAATAAATTCTTTACCCATAATCTTCAAGCCCATCGTCCATTCAACAAATCCACAATTTTCACTTATTGATATAGCATGAGTTTTTAAAAACAAATCATCACATCTTTTTATCAATTTTTCTTGAGCAGCAATGTAAGAATCTAATCCTTCTGTTTCCTGTGTTGGATCAATAAAAGTAACATTCTCATTATAAAATTCTGCCCATTTTGCTTTTGTGGGTGCATCCTGACCATAAGTTTTGGTAAATAATACTCTTAAATTGTCTACAGAAATGGTTTTGTGCATTAAGAGTTAGTTATTTAAAAGTATTATATTAAAAAAAATAATTTTTAAATATCCTGTTTTGGCAAATTAAAATCTTATATCAATTATTGATTAAAGAGTTAAAAAAATTATCTTAAAATTATTTTGTTTTTTTCTAATACGCCTTTAGATTCCATGGCTAATAAAATAGATTCTCTTCTTTGAAAACTTAATTTATCGAGATAAAAAATTTATTTACAAATGAATAAATAAATGAATAAATGAATTAATTAATTAGTTAGTTAGTTAGTTAGTTAAAGTATTATTTTAGACGATCAATTAAAATTCAAAAAACACACAACATCTCTTGTGAAAAGTAAAACTAAACCATTAAACACAAATCCAACGCATACAATAACTTCTTCAAAAGCTAAACATTCTATTAGGAAAGTCATTGCTTTTGCTGACAATATCGGTTATTCAATGAGAAAAGCCTATGGTAAAGGCTATGATGGGGAGCAAGCAAAAGGACTTCGCAAATAATTAATGCAATTTTATAAATTCTTAAAAAAGTTATTTGTTATTTTATTTTTTTCTAGTAGTCAAGCTGCTTTACTTTCTGGTGAATTAGATATTTCAGATAAATTTAATGACCATAACGAAAATTTTGAAATACTAATTGAAAAAGATTTTAATAATTTAAGCACTTTACAAAAAAATAATATAGTTGATGATGATCCAAAAAAAGGAGACTATATAATTCCTAAAAATAGTGCAATTGTTGCTTCTAACTTAATGGAAATTGTTTTAGATCCAGATAGAAAATATCCCATGCCAATTACTCTTGTTACTGAATTACCAGTTTTTGCAAAATCTGGTAAGGTAGTGTTGCCAAAAAAGACTCTTATATCAGGTCTCATAGAAACAAGGCCTGGTGGAGATTACATCGCAATTTCTGGAGCGGTTTATAAAGGTTTAAATATTAAAATACCAGCTGAAGGTAAATTAATTCCTGCACAGATAAGGCCTGAAAACTACGGCCAATACATTACTCCTCCACCATCAAAAAATGCTTCCCTTTTTCGATCACTTGGGGATTCTTATTTAATCACTACTTTATTAGGAGTATCAATAGCCAATTCTTATAATGAAGATGGGGGTAACAGAAGAGTACCTGGACTGATGCTTGGAATTTTGGGATTAGATTTAGGAATCAGAGCAATTGCGACATTATCTGAAAAAGGCCCTGAAAAAATTCCTCCATTAGTTGAGATAAGGAGAAATACAGTTATTATTTTTGAAACAGTTGATGATATATTTTTACCTATCTTAAGCAATCCTAAAACAACTCTTGATGGTCAAAATTTCCAAGGTTACTAATATAATTTTCTCGCTAAGAAAGCTATTGCGGGCTTAAATTTATTTCTGATAATGTAAAACAGAAATTACTTTTTATTAAAAAAAATTAAGCACAAAAATTACCTTTTCATGGCAGAGACTTTAAGGAAGCGGATGAAGAGATTCGAACTCTCGACATTTTCCTTGGCAAGGGGCTACACTTTCCCTAAAACATATTTCATACCAACGACTTTGGACTATATTATTACTATATATTAACAAAATAGTGCAGATATTAGTGCAAAACCCGATTTTTAATCTTTATAGACTTATCGTAGTTTTATCAACCTAACTGGCTAATCTTTTAATTATATTTAGCGTTACTAATTAATAATTAAGGGGGAAGCTGCACACCCCCAAGAGTTGCAAGATGGCTGTTATAGCAACAGTTTTATTATATACTCTATTTATAATTAAGGTTATATTAAAAGTATATAATTTATATTCTTTCCTC
>CACCZQ010000011.1 GCA_902550485.1 uncultured Prochlorococcus sp. | reverse complement strand
GATCCCTGTTGTAAGGTCATCAATGGAACCAATAAACCAGAGATCTTTATTTCCATCAGATGTTCCTGTTTTCCCATAAATTTTCTTTCCTTTTATAGAGGCTGCTTTTGAAGTACCTTCTTTTACAGATTTTTCAAGCAGTTTATTTATTTTCTTGTTTATTTTTAAATCTAATATTTTCTTGGAAATAGATTTGTTTTCCCAAATAGGTTGTTTTTTAAATGATTCTATTCTCTCTATGATTTCAGGGCTTTGAATCTTCCCTTTATTGTTTATTGCAGAATATGCATTTGTGATGTTTAAAAGATTATCTCCATAGGCGCCAATAGCTAATGATGGGAATTCCTCAAACTCTTGCTCATAACCTAGTCCAAATGAATTCGCTAAATTAATAATATTTTTTAAACCGATTTTTTTTGTAATTGATATTGGTACGATATTTGATGAAATTTTAAATGATTCCATCAAAGATATTGAACCTCTATAGTCTTCTGCAAAATTTTTTGGGCAATAACTTTCCCAGCATATTGGTAAGTCTTCAAATTTATCGCTTAATTTCATTCCTTCTATTAATGCAGCAGCATAAGGGATTATTTTAAAAGTAGACCCTAAAGGTCTTACAGATGAAATCACTCTATTATATTCATTAATTGATGGATTTTTGCTGGTTATCATTGTCCTGATTAGTCCTGTGCTTGATTCGATAGATAACAGACCAAATTCAAGTTCTTTAGGCCCTGCGTATCTTGATATTCTTTGACCTTTTTCTTGCCAATCTTTGTTGATAGAAGATTTAATTCTTAAAAACTTATAATCATTTTTACTTCCAATTTTTTTATCTGTTTCCTCAAGAATAAAGTTTATTAGCAATTTATCATCTAAAAAATTATCAGCTGTTTGATAATTTAATTTTATTTTTTCTTTAATAGCCTTATTCTTATTTGCTAGAGAAATATATCCATCAACATACATTGATTCGAGAACTTTATTTCTATTTTTAATAGCTAGTTCTAAATTTTGATAAGGTGAATAGATTGATGGAGCCGGAGCTAATCCTGCAATTAATGCGATCTCTGATAATGTCAATTCTTCTATAAATTTTCCAAAATAAACTTGGGCAGCCTCGTCTACCCCGTATGCTCCTGATCCTAGATAAATATTATTTAAATATAATTTTAAAATTTGATTTTTGTTATATCTAAATTCAAGTATGAGTGATATAAATATTTCTTTGATTTTTCTTTGAAAACTTAAATCATTATTTAGAAAAATTAATCTTGCAACTTGTTGTGTAATCGTACTTCCTCCCTCTTTAACATAACCACTTCTAATATTTTGAATAATGGCACGAGAAATACTTTTTAGATCTATTCCATTATGTTTATAAAATCTTTTATCCTCAGAAGATATAAAAGAATTTTTAAGAAAAAATGGAATTTTATGATAACTATTATCTATTTCAAATTTGCGGCTTAATTTGCTTAGTATCTTATTATCAGAAGATAATATTATATAAGAATATTTGGTTTCCCGAAACTTTTTATTTTTAGATAAGTCAAATTTTAACGTACTAAATATTAGACTAAAAAAGTAAAAAGATATTCCAGAAAAAATTAATATTGGAATTATTAAAACAAAAGATTTGAATTTAATCTTTTGCACCTTAAGCAACTAAAAAACTATGTCCTATCGCTAAAGCTGTAACTAACATTCCAGTTATAAGGAATGGTTGGGCACTTGCTTGATATTTAACATCAAACTTTAAAGGATCTCTTAGTAACCACATATCTTGAAATGTAATTTGTGGAATTACCAATAAAACCAAAATTACAGAGGCTAAATGTTGACCAATAATGACTAATACTACAACCATTGCCAATTGAAAAATATCAATCAGTCCTGCACTTATTCTACTTGCATTTTTAATTCCAAATACTACTGGTAGAGAATTTAAGCCTAGCTTTGAGTCTCCTTCAACACTTTTGAAATCATTAATAACGGCAATTCCAAGTCCTGAGAGGCTATAAGCAAGTGTTAGTATCGCTGTCACGATAGTTAATTTCCCAAACAAGGCTTGTCCTGCCCACCAAGGTAAAGCTATATAAGATGCTCCTAATGCATAATTTCCAAGCCACCCATTCTGTTTTAATTTGAGTGGTGGAGCAGAATATATATAACTAACAAAGGAACCTCCTAATGCCAAAAGTAAAACGGAGGGGAAGCTGTGCTTAGCATATAAATCTAATAGAAAAGCAACAATTAAACCCGCTATAAGTAATACCCAGATTTGTATTTTTACATCTTTAATTGAAATTTTGCCAGAAGGAATTGGTCTATTTGGTTCATTAATTGCATCAATTTCTTTATCAAAAAAATCATTTATGGTTTGGGTATAACCAGCCAGAAGTGGTCCACTCATCAACATACATGCCAATGAAGCTAGAACATTACTAAATGTCCATTCAAAATTCCCACTTGCAGCTGCGCCACAAATAACTCCCCATATCAAAGGGATCCACGTTATTGGTTTCATTAACTGTATACGGAGTTTCCATATACTTGATGTTTCAGAGGCACCTTTAATTCCTAATAGCTGTTTTGGATCATTCACGTTACTCTTTAACCTTTCTCAATTTCTTCGGGGAAAAACCAATTTTGCTCACCATTCTGAAATTTTGCGGTGATCCCAATACTTCTGCCGTCTGTCATTTTATAGCCTGTTATTACGGCTTTAGGATTCGAGGATATTTGATCGATTAATTTAGCTGGTAGTCTATCTTTTACTTTGTTAATGTTAATTTTGATTTTACTACCGATTTTGGGTAATAATTTTGTTTCAGCCATAAGAGGTAAAATGGAAGCTATTATGCAAGATTAACAGCATTTGGACAATTTTTACTAAAATGGTAGCTCTTCGTTTAATTCCTTGTTTAGATGTCGCCCATGGCAGAGTGGTTAAAGGTGTAAATTTTGTTAACTTGAGAGACTCAGGCGATCCTGTTGAATTGGCTTGTAGGTATTCTGATGAGGGCGCAGATGAATTAGTATTCTTAGATATTAGAGCTAGTGTAGAAAATAGAAATACATTAGTTGACCTTGTCTCTAGGACCGCAAAATCAGTAAAAATCCCATTTACAGTAGGTGGAGGAATAGATTCTGTTTCTTCAATTAATGATCTTTTAAGAGCTGGAGCAGACAAAGTGAGCTTGAATTCTTCTGCTGTTAGAAATCCAGATTTGATTTCTAAAAGTTCTAGAGAATTTGGTAATCAATGTATCGTGATAGCAATTGATGCTAAAAGAAAAGTTAATAAGCCTGATGAATGGGAGGTATATGTAAAAGGAGGGAGAGAAAATACTGGAATAGATGTATTAAGTTGGGCAAAGAAAGTTGAGGAGTTAGGCGCAGGGGAAATTTTGCTTACTTCAATGGATGGTGATGGCACGCAGAATGGATATGATTTACATCTGACTGAATCTGTTGCCAATATTGTTAATATTCCTGTGATTGCTTCTGGAGGAGCAGGTTGTTTAGAAGATATCTATGATGTTTTCAATGAAGGCAGGGCATCTGCCGCACTTTTAGCATCATTACTTCATGATAAGAAACTTTCTTTAAGGGAAATAAAGACTTTCCTCCTCGAAAAAAAACTTCTAATTAGACCATATGAATAAAAAATTTTATTTAATACCAAAAAGAAATAAGTTAAAAATTTAAAAATGAAATTCACAAAAACTATCGAAGTCAAAAATATATTTAATAAAATTTCTTATAAATATGATTTTTTAAATAATCTATTAAGTTTTGGACTGCACAGATTATGGAAAAGGAAGTTAGTTAATTTATTGGAACCTTTAAATGGTGAAGATTGGGCAGATTTATGCTGTGGAACTGGAGATTTAGCATTTTTAATTTCTGAGAGAGTTAGTCCAAGGGGTTCAATTACTGGGATTGACAGTGCAGAAGATATCTTAAATATTGCAAAAAAAAAATCAGAGCTAAAAAAAAATAAATTTATTAAGTGGGAAATTAAAGATGTATTAGAAATTAATGATTATTCAAAAAATTTTGATGGGATTTGCATGTCATATGGACTTAGAAACTTGAATAATGTTGAAGGAGGAATAAAAAAAGTTTTTGATCTTTTGAAGGATAAGGGAAGGGCAGGATTTTTGGATTTTAATCATTCAACAAGAAATTCTTTATCCGATATTTTTCAGAAAATTTATTTGAGATTAATTGTAGTAACCATTTCGCGGCTTTTTAATTTAGGTCCAGAGTACGCATATATTGAAAAAAGTATTAGTAATTTTCCAAAGAAAAATGTGCTTATAAATATTGCTAAGAAAGTTGGATTTAAAAAAGCTGAATATAGGACTATTTTGGGGGGGGCAAATGGGAATACTAATTTTAACTAAATAAAGAATTTAGTTTTTAATTTTTTTTCTCCAACAAAAAGAACACTTTCCCCATCTTTTGATTTCGCCTTCAGGAGTAGGGGAATTACAAAGAGGACAAATGCACATATTATTTTGATTGACTCTGCTTGGATGCTTTGCCCAAACTATCTTTGCATTAGTAGCTTTGATATTTTTATTTTTAATTTCATAATTTTGTATTATTATTATTTCATTCAAAGTTATTCCAATTTTCTCGATTCTCTCTTTTAATTTATGCTTGTTATAGATTAAAGCTTGGCGCCACTGTGGATGATTTACTGCAATAGTAAGTATTTTTTTTTCAATATTTAATGGTTTACATTCTTTAAATAGTTCTAAGCCGATTAAGTTCTTCCAGTTTTCGTTGATTTTAGTAAGTTTATCTAAGTCTCCGCAGGATTTTTTGAAATTATCAAGACAATTTTTTAATGGATGTGGATTCCTTCTATTCACTATTGGTAAATACTTTTTGTCCAATTTGTAATATTTACTTATTAAGATTAAAGTTAATCTAATCTTTAAAAAGATGCTCGTTGTTTTAATAAAGAATTTGTGAAAGTTATTGGACCTGCAGCTAAGACAGTTTTTTATTTAAAAAAAATTCAGGGTCAATATCCAACCTGGAAACTTCATTATAAAATAAAATCTAAAAGTACCGAACATGAGCTAACAAACTTGCTTGAATATTCTGAAATAAAGAAAAAACAGCCAGTAGCGATAATCGCAAGAGAACAGTTCTCAGGGGTTGGTCAAAACTCAAAAACTTGGGTTTCTCCAAAAGGTGGGATTTGGTTAAGTGCAGCTTACCCAATATTTTCAAAAGAATTTGCATTTCAAATATTTAATTTATCTTTAGGTATTAAGTTATGTGAAATGCTTAGACAAGAGAATATATATGTTTGTTTGAAATGGCCAAATGATATTTTTTTTGGTTCAAAAAAATTGATTGGATTTTTACCAAGGGTAATAACAAGAGGCAAAGAAATTATCTATGTAAGGATAGGACTTGGCATGAATGTTTTAAATTACACCCCATCAGAAGGTATTTCACTATCAAAAGTACTTCAAACTAAAAATATTAATCAACATTATTGGACAGCAAAAGTTCTTAAAGCTTTTTATGATGCAATTGAATGTAATGAAAAAAAAGAATATGTGATTAAATCTGCAAATAAGTTTCTTACTAAAAGTTTTTTACCTAGTGGTTATTGTCCTCATTCTTGGAAAATTAGAGATATTGATTCGAATGGGAATTTAAGAGTTGAAAATGAAAATCAACTGAAGGTAATTAGAGGGTTTTGAATTTAATTAACTTTTAATTCAACTATCCTTCCATCCTTAAATCTAGCTATTTTTTTTGCGCGATTTGCAACTTCATCTTCATGCGTAACTAAAACTATAGTTATTCCAGATTCATGCAGTTTGTCAAAAAGATCTAATACATCTTCAGTGGTTTTTGAATCTAGTGCTCCAGTAGGTTCGTCTGCCAACAAAATTGCGGGGTTATTGATAATAGCCCTCGCTATAGCAACTCGTTGTTGTTGACCTCCGGATAATTGATTTGGGCGATTATTCATTCTTTCTGCAAGGCCAACTTTTTTTAAGGCATTCTTACCTCGCTCTAATCTTTGCTCAGGATTAATACCAGCATAAATCATTGGCAAAGTTACGTTCTCAAGTGCAGTTGCGTCTGAAAGAAGATGAAATTGTTGAAAAACGAAGCCTAATTTTTGGTTGCGTATTTCTGCAAGCTCATCATCAGATAAATTCTCAACAGGAATACCATTTAATTTATAAATACCATCAGATGGTCTATCTAGACATCCAATAATATTCATGGCTGTACTTTTACCTGAGCCACTTGCTCCCATTACAGCTAAATAATCACCTTTATAAATTTCTAAGTTTATGCTGTCTAAGGCTTTAACAGTTAGATCTTCTTTCCCATATGTTTTAGATATATTTTCTAAACTCGCGACTTTCTTAGACATTTATTGAAGAATTCTTCTAGGAAATATTGTTTGCTATAGCAATAATATCTTGTAAGAAAGGAGTTTCTGAAACTGCGGTATTAGCTAATTTAAAAAGAGGATTAGACAGGATTCCTCCAAGAGCAGTTACTGCGACACAAGTATAAAGTGCAATTCTCAAGGGAGGTAATCCTACAATTCCCCAACTAATTTTAGGATATGATTTGACTATTTCAGAAGCTTCCTGAGGTTCTTTAACTACCATCATTTTTATCACTGAAATGTAGTAATAAATAGATATAACTGAAGTTACTAATCCAACTATTACTAGTAGATATTGATGATTTGCCCAACCAGCAAAGAACAAGTATATCTTTCCAAAAAATCCTAACATTGGAGGTAAACCCCCAAGAGATAGAAGACAAAGGCTTAAGCCTAATGTAATGAGAGGATCTTTTTGGTAAAGTCCTGAGTAATCAAGAATTCTGTCAGAACCAGTCCTTAGTGAGAAAAGTATTACACAAGAAAATGCACCCAAATTCATAAACAAATATGCAGCCAAATATAAAACAGCTGCTGATAAACCATCTTGTGTACCAGATACTATTCCAATCATTACAAATCCGGCTTGTCCAATAGAACTGTAAGCTAGCATCCTTTTCATTGAGGTTTGAGCTAGAGCTACAACATTTCCCAGCGCCATGCTTAATATGGCCAAAATGGTAAATAAAAGTTTCCATTCTTCGTCAAAAGAAGAGAAAGTTGTGCTTAATATTCTTATTGCAAATGCAAAGCCTGCGGTTTTTGAACCAACAGATAAAAAAGCTACTACAGGCGTAGGTGAACCCTCATATACATCAGGAGTCCATTGATGAAAGGGAACAGCAGCAATTTTAAATGCAACTGTTGATAGGACAAATACAAGAGCTAGTGAAGTAATGAAGGATGGCTTATTGATAATCTCTAAGCCTATTGTCGCTAAGTTTGTTGAACCACTTAATCCATAAAGAAAAGAGGATCCATACAAATAAACAGCAGCAGCAGCTGATCCAACAAGAAGGTATTTTAATGCCGCTTCTGAACTTCTTGGATCTCTCTTGAGGTAACCAGAAAGTAAGTAACTTGCTACAGATAAAGTTTCCAGGGATATAAATACACTTATAAGGTCAGTAGATCCACACAAAAGCATTGCTCCAAGGGTGGCCGAAAGAACTATCGCAGCAAACTCGCCAATAGGACTACCACTTTGTTCTGTATATCGCCAACTTATAAGCAAAGATACTAAAGTTGATAAAGATATTATGGCTCTAAATGCGATTGCTAAATTATCTGAATTAAAGGACCCAAGGAATGCGCTTTCTACCGGATTACTCCATTGCAATGCCAAACTAACAAGAGAGCTTCCAATTGATAAATAGCAAATTATTGGTGCCCATTTTGATGCAGTTTTTTCTCCAGCTAAATCTACAAGAAGTGTTCCAACAATACCTAGTAAAATAAAAGCCTCTGGAATAATGGCTTGAGCATTTAAATTAATTGTAAAGATTTCGTTGGGCACTTTATTAAATTGGATTAAATTAGATGTTTGATTGTAAGGGTCTAAGAGTTAATCTTAACTTGATTATAATTTGTGGGTATGATTTTTGAAATTTTCAGAAGAAATTACTTGAAAAAGCTTCAAATAATCATAATATGCCCTAACTGAACAAAAACACCAATTTTTGAAATAAACCTTGGATCACACACTTGTTATTGTTGAAAGTCCCACCAAAGCAAAAACTATAAGAAAGTTTTTGCCCTCTAATTATGAAGTTCTTGCTTCAATGGGACACGTAAGAGATCTTCCAAAGGGAGCTGCTGAAATACCTGCTGCGGTTAAAAAGGAGAAATGGTCAAGGATAGGAGTTAATACAACAGAGGATTTTGAACCTCTTTATATAGTTCCAAAAGATAAGAAAAAGGTTGTCAAAGAGTTGAAAGATGCATTGAAAGGCGCGACCCAGCTATTACTGGCAACTGATGAAGATAGAGAGGGAGAGAGTATTAGCTGGCATCTCCTGCAAATACTTAAGCCTAAAGTACCAACTAAGAGAATGGTTTTTCATGAAATTACGAAGAAGGCAATTAATAAAGCTTTAGACCAAACAAGAGAAATTGATATGGAACTTGTTCAGGCTCAAGAAACAAGAAGAATCTTGGACAGGCTTTTTGGATATGAATTATCTCCTTTACTTTGGAAGAAGGTAGCCCCCCGACTATCTGCTGGTCGTGTTCAATCAGTTTCTGTAAGACTTCTTGTTAGGAGAGAGAGAGAAAGAAGATCCTTTAAAAAAGCTAGTTATTGGGGAATTAAAGCTTCCTTAGTAAAAGATAATATTACTTTCGAAACTAAATTATTCAGTTTAAACGGTCAAAGAATTTCTAACGGCTCAGATTTCGACGAACAAACCGGTAAACTAAAAGAAGGAAACAAATCTTTAACAATTGGAGAAGAACAAGTAAATAATTTATTGAAGACTTTTTCCGCAGAGGATTGGTTAGTCTCAAAAATCGAAAAAAAGCCAACCACTCGTAAGCCAGTCCCTCCATTTACAACTAGCACATTACAACAAGAAGCAAATAGGAAGCTTCGTTTGTCTGCAAGAGAAACTATGAGATGTGCACAAGGGCTATATGAGAGAGGTTTCATAACATATATGAGAACTGATTCAGTTCATCTCTCCGAACAAGCCACAAGAGCTGCTAGAGAATGTGTCAGTTCTATGTATGGAAAAGAATATTTATCGCACTCACCAAGACAATTTAATTCAACTGCAAGAAATGCTCAAGAAGCACACGAAGCTATTAGGCCGGCGGGTGAGATATTTAAAACACCAAAGGAAACTAATCTAACTGGTAGGGATTTATCACTTTACGATTTAATTTGGAAAAGAACTGTAGCTAGTCAAATGGCGGAAGCTAGGTTAACAATGATTAATGCTGAAATTAGCGTAGGGGATGGTTTATTTAAATCGAGCGGGAAAAGTATTGATTTCGCAGGATTCTTCAGAGCTTATGTCGAGGGAAGTGATGACCCAAGTTCATCCCTTGAACAACAAGAAATTATTCTCCCAAACCTAACAACTGGAACATGTCTTAAAGTTACTAATAAGGAATCTACTTTTCATGAAACTAAACCTCCTGCAAGATATACAGAGGCTGCATTAGTTAAAGTTCTTGAAAAAGAAGGAATTGGAAGACCTTCTACCTATGCCAGCATTATTGGGACCATAGTTGATAGAGGTTATGCGAATATGTCTTTCAATACTTTGGCTCCAACTTTTACAGCTTTTGCTGTTACTGCTCTATTAGAGGAACATTTTCCTGATCTAGTTGATACTACTTTTACTGCAAAAATGGAATCTTCATTGGATGAAATATCTTCAGGTAATCTTGAGTGGCTACCATACCTCGAAACTTTCTATAAAGGTAAAAATGGTTTGGAGGTAAAGGTTCAAAAAACAGAGGGTGATATTGATGGTAAAGCTTATAGACAAGTTGATTTCGAAGACCTTCCCTGCGTAGTCAGAATAGGCTCTAACGGACCTTGGCTAGAGGGTACAAAAATTGATGAATCTGGTAATGAAATTCAGGCTAAAGGTAATCTTCCAATGGATATTACTCCAGGAGATTTAGACATAAAACAAGTTGATCAAATCTTAAGTGGCCCATCGGATCTTGGAACTGATCCAAAAACTGGGGAAAAAGTCTTTCTAAGATTTGGCCCTTATGGACCTTACGTTCAATTGGGAAATAATGATCAAGATAAAGCTAAACCAAGAAGAGCTTCATTACCCAAAGAGTTAAAAACTGATGATCTAACTCTAGATGAGGCTCTTGTACTTTTAAGTTTACCTAGATTGTTAGGAGTTCATCCTGAAGGAGGAGTTGTTGAGGCTGATAGAGGAAGATTTGGCCCGTATATCAAATGGATAAAAAATGAAAATGAATCTGAAAATAGATCCTTAAAGAAAGAGGATGATGTTTTTACAGTTGATATAGAACGAGCATTAGAAATTCTTGCGATGCCAAAAATGGGTAGAGGTGGTCAAGAGGTACTTAAAGACTTTGGAATACCGAAAGAATTTAAAGAAAAAATTCAAATATTAAATGGAAGATATGGCGTCTATTTAAAATGTGGCAAAACTAACGTTTCAATTGCCAAAGATACTGATATAGAAAAATTTACCATAGATGAAGCTGTATCTCTTTTAGAAGAAAAACAAAAAGGTAAAAAAGGCGCAAGTTTAAAAAAAACAAAGATTAGTAATAAAAAAACTATAAGGAAAAAGAAAAGTTAGAAAAAATATGATTTTAAAAAAAAAAGAATTTTTTTTATTAATTTTTTTAATTTTCTTGCAATCATGCTCTGGAGGGAGGATTGGAAATTTTCTTGAAAGTAGTTTTAATGATTTAGAAAAAACTAGCAAAAATGAAGATTTACAAAATAACTTATTAAATAAAAACGATATAAATTTAGAAAAAGAAAACAAAAAATTTGATGATAAAAAAAATAAAAAAATTAAGGATCTTTCAAAAAAAAGAAAAATTGAGCTTCAATCTTACAAAATAATATTCATTTTAAAAGATGTAGATCCAAAAGATCCTACGGAAGAGTTAAGTTCCATATTGAGTAATTCTGAGGTAAATTTTGAAATAGAAAAGATTGAACGTATCTTAGATTCAAAAAATAAAAGTATGAATAAAAATTAATTAAAAATATTCAACAAAAAAATGAAAATAACAACAAAAACTGAAGCATTAAATATTGTCGAGACCTCTTATTTAGCATCTCTTTCGTCTTTATTATGGGTTGCATTATATTATCTGCCAATTGGGGGAGCTTTATTAAGGTTGATTTTACCCCTCCCAATGATCTTGTTGCACTTGAGAAGAGGAACTAAAATTGCATTGGAAGGACTTTTAATACAATTTCTACTTTTATTTATAATTATGGGTCCTGTTAGAGGAACTTTATTTTTATTTCCTTATGGGATCTTGGCTTTTTGGTTAGGTTGGTGTTGGTTTAAAGAAAAGACATGGAACATTAGTTTAACTGGGGGAGTTATTATTGGAACCCTTGGCTTCTTAATAAGAGTAATAGCATTATCAACGTTGGTTGGAGATAATCTTTGGGTGTTAATTACTAGAGCGAGTTATGGTCTAATAGAAAAGTTGATTGGATTATTTAATTTACCTTTTACTCCCTCAATTTTGAGTATCCAATTAGGTGCAATTTTTTTAATTATTTTTCAAGAAATAGTTTATGTTTTAACAGTACATATAGTTGCATTTTCTCTATTTCCAAGATTTAAATTAAATATCCCAGATCCTCCAAGATTATTAAATAGCTTAGTTGATTTAAATAATTAAAAAAAGTAAGAATGTATAGTTCAGAATTAGGGATAAAATTTTTTGGTGATGAATCCATTAAAAAAAGACAACTTAATAAGATAGAAATACTGAAAAAGCATATTAAAAATTTCAAAATATTTCTTGTAATTGCAGGCACTAATACATCTCAAATTCCAGGAATTTCCGCTGCAGGTATTGATGGGAAATCAAGGAGAACAACTGCGCTCGCAGATGCCGAATTTCTGCTTGAGGGTGCTTCAAAAGATCATAAATATAAATTGCCTCTTCTCAATGCAGGTGTAACTCCAGCCCTAATAAGTCATGTTTGTTCAAAGCTTATAAATATTTATCCAGTTATTGTCCCACTGGGAATAGGAACAATGCCTTATTTTAATCATTTGGTTGTAGAAGATAAAGATTTGGGTCCATCAAATTGTCTAACTACTGGTAAATCGATGACAAAAGAAAGAGTTTTAAATCTCTATGAAAAAGGTCTGGCGATAGGAAAATCCTTAAAACAACCAGTTTTAATTTCTGAATCTGTACCAGGCGGCACCACAACTGCTCAGGCAGTAATGGAAGCTTTTGGTTTGCAGGTTTCTAATTTAATAGGGAGTAGTTTGTTTAAAGCTCCAAGAGAACTTAGAAGACAAGTAGTAAAAAGAGGAATTCTCAATGCAAATTTCAAGGCTGATTTCGACTCTTTTGATGTTATTGCGGCGGTAGGTGATCCTTTCCAATCATTCTCAATGGGTCTATTAATTGGTGCTAGGTTAGCAAAACAACCTGTAATATTGTCTGGCGGAAGTCAGATGTTAGCTGTCATGTTGCTTGTATTAGAATTTTTAGATGAAAAAAATAAAGATATCTTTATTGAAGATGTTTTTATTGCGACAACTGGGTGGCTTGTTAAAGATAATTCTCTAAATAATTTAGTAAATCTAATTAATGAAAAATATGATGTCAAATTATTAGGTTTAGCCAGTCCTTTAAATTTCAAATCTTCAAAATATAATGAATTGAGGGATTATGAATTAGGCCATGTAAAAGAAGGTGTAGGTGCTGGTGGAATATCATTGCTTGCATTCTTAGACGGATTTAAAAATGAAGAAATAGTTTCATTGTGTCAACAAAATCTGGAAATGATGAAGGGCCTAGGTCAAATTTCTTTAAAGAAGGATTGCTAAATGTTTTCAAAATTTACAACCAGAAGAGAATTTTTAAATTGTGGTAAGCTTTCCCTTTTATTTTTTTTAAACTCTTGCAGTAATCTTCCTAGTAAAGTAAAAATCGCATTACAAAATTCTTTTTATCCAGAATCTTTTAAAGATACGATTCCTAAAGATTGGAAGCAGGAAAAAATTAATTTTGAAAATATACGGCTAAAAAAAAATAGAAACACAATTTTCAATTCTAACTTTACTTTAATAAATGATGGATGGATTTCTAGTATAGATTTTGCAGAATTTGAAAAAATAAATGAATCCCCATTGTTTGAAAATTTGGATAAGAGATCGAAAGATTTTTTGGGGAGTTTTAATCAAAATCAGAGAAGTAAATTATTTCCTATTGGCGTAGTACCCTATACAATTATCATTAAAAATAATAAAGAATTAATAAATTCAGCCAGAACTTCTTGGGATTTTCTTCTGTCTAAAAAATTAACTGGGAAAATTATTTTTCCACAAAGTCCAAGAATAATATTATCAATTGCTCAGAAAATTAATTCATCTAATGCTTTAAAAAAAATCAAAAGCCAAGCAATGTTATTTGATGATAAAAATATGCTCAATTGGTTGATTAATTCTGATGCTAGTGTCGCAATAGTTCCTTATAGTCTTTGTTCAAAATATTTAAAAATAGATCCAAGGCTTTCTTTGGTTTTCCCAAGCCAAGGCGTACCTTTGATGTGGCATTTTATACTTAGTCGATCAATACAAAATAATGCAATATTAATTAAATGGATAAATTCTTTAGAAAATAAATCAATAGTAGATAAATTAGTAAGCCAGGGTTGGTATCTACCATTCAATAGTAATTATTTGCAAAGTAAATATAAATCTGAAATGTTCCCCATCTCAGGACCTTCTGAGAAATGTTGGGAAAACAGTTGGTCTTTCCCTGTACTAACAAATGAACAAAAAATTAGTCTTAAAAATTTCTGGAATGAGTCCTTATCCCCATAATCTTTTTGTAGGATTTTCAATTAATAAGTTATGAGTTTCCTTTAATAAATTTGGTATATCTAATTTACTAGGACATTTAGGAAGACATTCATTGCATTCTTGACAAAATGAGGAATTTTTTTCTTCCCACCAGTGGCCAGCTTTTCCTATTAAATTGTATCTTTCTTTTGAAAATTCTAATTGGCCATAACCAATAGATATATTTCTTAAACGAAGTATTTCTGGAATAGGCACTTCATTTGGACATGGAAGACAAGATCTACATTGTTCACATTTAGTTGAATTTAATCTTTCATTAGCAACTTCCTCAATTTTATACAGGGCGCTTTTTTCAAGTTTTGTAAGCTTCTTGAATGAGTTTCTAAGTTTATACGCAAATTCAAAATCTTTTTTGTTTGTCGCCCCCAAGGACAAAGTTGTAATGCCTTTTGCCAGAAGAAATCGATACGCCAATTCTAATGGATGAAAAGGCTTAGAGGCCTCTATCAAAATATCACTTGGAGAATATAATCTACCGCCTTTATCAGCAGGTGATATCGCTAAAACTCCCATACCTTTTTTTATAGCTTTCTCTGCTAAAGCAATCTTAGATTGATCTAAATAATGTAAATGAAGACTACAAAAAGTAAATACTTCACAGTTAATTGCATCTTTAATTAGTGAATAACTGCCGTGAGAACTAAAACCGACTTGATCAACTAGTTCCTTCTCAAGTATCCAAGATATGAATTTCTTACCCTCTCCAGCAAGTACCCAATCTAGATGTTGTTTTAAGTTAAGACCATGAATTGCAAGATTATTAATTTTCTCGCGATTTAAATTTTTAAGAGACCTTTTAAAATTATTTTTTAAAAAGTCAAAATCACCCTTTGGTAAAACTTTGGAAGTAATCACCCAATTTTTTTCTTTTATATTCTCTTCTATTGCTAATTTTTTTATTGAATTTCCAATAAGTGATTCAGCATCACCATAAGAGGGTGCTGTTTCTATGTGGTTAATTCCTACACAATATGCATTTTTTATTATGCTATACATTTTTTCGAGACTTTCAGTTGCTCGCATTGTCCCTAAAGTGAATAAGCTCACTTTCGCCCCTCTACCAAATGATCTTTTTTGTGAATTAATAATCATCTAAATATGATCAATTTCTTTTTATTTACTCTTTAATTTATTTATAGTTGAAAATCATTTAAAGTAAATTAAAGTAAATACAAAATTATGCAAAAATATTTTTCTTGAATCTATGTTTACAGGAATAATTCAATCAGTTGGAAAACTAAGACAAGAAAAAAATATTTTAGAAATTGAAATTCTAGATAATTTATTTGATATGACAATCGGTGACAGTATAGCTGTTGATGGAATTTGTTTGACAGTTAAGGAGATTTTTCAAAATAAATTTACTGTGGATGTTAGTGAGGAGACATTAAAAAAAACAACTTTAGGAGTAAAGTCGAACCTTAATCAGATTGTTAATTTGGAGCCCGCTCTTAGGGTTTCTGACCGTCTAGGAGGACATATAGTCAGTGGACATGTTGATGGCCTTGGAACAGTTGAGAATATTGAAAAATTAGAGAAATCTTGGCTATTATCAATACAGTGGAAGAATAATAATTTTTCAAAATATGTAGTCAATAAAGGGAGTATTTGTGTAAATGGTATAAGTCTTACGATTGCAAAATATGAGCGGGAAGGAGAAATATTTACTATTGCGATAATTCCTCATACTTGGCATAACACAAATCTGAATAAATTAAATATCGGTGACAGCGTAAACCTTGAGGCAGATGCACTAATTAAATATGTAGAGAAATTACTTTTATTTAATAAAAATAATAATCAAGATTTATCTTCTAATAATATTTCTTCCGAGTGGCTTAAAGAAAACGGTTGGTAAAATATATTTTTTAATTTAATGGAATCAGATAAATTGTTTTTGACTCTTTTTTAAGATCGATTTTAAATTCCTGACCAGGTTCTAGACCTAACTTTTTGGTGTAGGCATGACCAATTAATAGGTTCCCATTCCCATGAACTTTAGTTTTGAATTCTGTCTGTCTGCCTCTTGAAGCTCTATTACCTTTTTTCCCCAAACGACCCTTTCCTATCTTGTAACCCTTAGCTTCAATAAGCGCCCTATAAAAACTTTTTCTTAAGATTCTTCCACTTGGACCTACGTACCCACAACCTTTTGCTATCTCATTTTCAGATTTTTTACTTAATAACTTTGCTTTTTCAAGAAGTTCTTTTCCTTCTAGCATTATCTGACAAATTCATAATTATATATTCTTACTAAAAAGGAGAACTGTGGCAATATAAATTAATAAAAAATATATTTAATTTTTGAAATTTAGTTTTTTATAAAAGATACAAAATAATAAATAAAACAACCCATATTCCATCTACAAAATGCCAGTACAATTCAACAGCTTCCAATGGAAACATATTTTGACTGGTTAATCTTCCGCCATTGATTCTCGACTGCCAAGCAATAATTAAAATCATTAAAGTGCCTAAAGTGACATGTAATCCATGAAAACCAGTAAGAGCATAAAAAGTACTTGCAAATAAATTATCGGTTAATCCAAAAGGTAAATGAAAATATTCAAATAATTGACATATTAAAAATATAATTCCAAGAAAAGCAGTAAAAAATAACCATTTTTGGGAATCCGAGTTTTTATCTTTTAGAAGTGCTTTGCCTGCTTTATGGAAAGTTGCACTACTAACAAGTAACAAAATTGTATTGAGAGTAGGTATTGGTAGTTCTAATTCATAAATAGCACCATCTGGTAATGGATTTACTGCTTTATAAGTTAAATAAGCAGCAAAGAATCCAGCAAAAGTCATTCCGTCCGCAATTAGGAAAGTTATAAGACCAAACATTCTGAAGTCTTCATGTGTTTCTTTAACTTCAGAGTTATTTTTTTGAATTTCTTTTGAGCTATCTAGAGTTGTCATATGTTTTTATTTTCGTTAGGAGATTTCTTTACCATAACCATAAGGTTCTTCAACTAATGGAGCTTCTCCTTCCCAATTTTCAACTGGAGGTGGAGAAGATGTTAACCATTCAGGTGTAAGAGCATTCCAAGGGTTATCTCCAGCATCTTTTCCATTTCTCGCACTAAGGAATACATTAATTAAAAAAGGAATTGTACTGATAGCCATCAAAAGAGCTCCAAGGCTACTAATTTGATTAACGAACTGGAATTGAGGATCATATTCTGCAACTCTTCTTGGCATTCCATTTAACCCAAGCCAATGTTGAGGAGCAAAGCACAAGTTAAATCCAATAAAGGTAATGATAAAATGTAAAATTCCTAGTTTTTCATTGAGCATTTTTCCAGTTACTTTTGGGAACCAATGATAAATTGAAGAGAAAATAATAAAAACAGTCCCTCCATAAACTATGTAATGAAAATGGGCTACAACGAAATAGGTATCATGTACGTGAATATCGAAAGGTACCTGTGCCAAAGCAACTCCTGTAATTCCTCCAAAAACAAAATTTATAATAAATCCGCAAGAAAATAACATTGCACTATTGATGGAAATTTTACCTCCCCATAATGTTGCAACCCAATTGAAAAATTTTATACCTGTTGGAACAGCAATAAATGCTGTTGCAATAGTAAAGAACAATCTCATCCAAGGGGGGGTCCCACTCGTAAACATGTGATGTGCCCAAACAACTAAACCTAAAACTACTATCCCCATTATTGAAAAAACCATTGTTGTATATCCAAAAAGTGGTTTTCTAGCATGAACAGGAAGTATTTCACTAACTAAACCAAAGGCAGGAAGGACCATAATGTATACAGCAGGATGAGAATAAAACCAAAATAAATGCTGATAAACTACGACATTGCCACCTAAAACAGGATTGAAAAAACCTGTATTAGCGATGATATCGAAACTAAGTAGAATTAAAGTGCCTGCTAAAACAGGAGTTGACAAAACAACTAATAGACTTGTCCCTAGCATTGCCCAACAATACATTGGCAATTGCATAAGTTTTAATCCTGGCCTTCTTAATTTGATAATGGTCGCGATAAAGTTTATTCCACCAAATATAGAACTGCCTCCAAGTAATAGAACGCTCAGAATCCAAATAATTTGTCCTGATTGAGGAGTAGTTATGCTCAAAGGAGGATAAGCCGTCCATCCAGCCTGAGCAGCACCCTCAACAAAATAGCTTGCTACCAGCATCAAACCTGAAGGAGGAATTAACCAAAAAGCTACAGCATTCAATCTTGGGAATGCCATATCTCTAGCACCTACATAAAATGGAATTAAATAATTTCCAAAAGCACCGTTAACTACAGGCACTATCCATAGAAAAATCATTATTGTTCCATGAAGGGTTAAAACTTGGTTATATACATCTCTCGGCATAAAGTCAGACATCGGACTAGCTAGTTCAATTCTTATAGCGCTAGCTAAGGTACCGCCTATTAAATAGAAAAGAAAACCGCAGACTAAGTATTGTATCCCAATTACTTTATGATCAAGGCTAAAACTAAAGTATCTAAGCCAGCCTTTAGGTTGAAGGCTTTCATTATTAGTTTTTTGTGGATCAATTGATATTGTCATAAATTTACCTCTGGTTTTTTATTTTTGTTAAACCATTCGTTGTAATCAGATTCTTCTTCAACAATTATGGAGGCTCTCATTCCTCCATGATATGGACCACATAATTCTGCGCAAATAATCGGATATTTTCCTACTTTTGTTGGAGTGAAATTTAGAATAGTCGGTTGTCCAGGAATAATATCCTGTTTAATTCTGAACTCTGGTACCCAAAAAGCATGAATCACATCTTTGGATTCCATTTTCATTGATACTTTTTGATCAACAGGAACGTGTAGTTCTCCTGATATGAAATTGCCCTTGGGATAATTGAATAGAAATGCAAATTGCATAGCTGAAACTTCAATTGATAAATTATTTATTGCTATTTCATTATCAGAGGTTTGACTTATTCCAGCCCAAATTTTTTCAGTATTAGAACTCATCATTTCGTGGTTATGATTTAGTTCTTTCATCCCTCCCATTCGATCGTAGATGTTGTAGCTATATAAACCTATTAATAAAACAATTATTGAAGGGATAATTGTCCATACAATTTCTAAGCTTAAATTTCCCTCTAAGGCTATGCCATCGCCTATCTGATCATTTCTTTTCCTAAACTTAAATAAGCTATATATAACAGCTATTGTCATTCCTATAAAAATGATTAATCCAATGATGAAAAGAATTTTAAAAAGTTCATCGTAAATTGGTGCGTTAATACTTGCTTCAGCTGGGAGCAAATTTACATTAAAACCAATCCAAAAAGATATAGCAAAAACGAGGGAAATAATTAGAATTAAATAAAACTTTTTATTTAACAATTGAGCTCTAAAAATTTGTATTTATATCCTCAAGATATTCAATTTTTTTAATCCTGCATCCTTTGTTAAAAGAAAAACATTTAAATTCACAACTTCTTAAGATTTATGAAATAAAAGGCGTATTATTAATAACTTTTTAGAGTTAATTGTCAGGGAAAAAAGATTAAATTAGTAAATTATTTTTTAAATTAAACAAATTAATTTTTAATTAATGTTTGGTTTTTAAATCTAATTTATTATGCAAAATAATAGGTTTAACCATTTGATTAATAATCAATTATATAAATCAAAATATCTGACAATTTTTAAAAGGTTGGGAAGTCATAGTGTATTGGCGCTTATCGCACTAATCGTAATTGGAGGTGCTACTAGAGTCATGGAGGCTGGACTTGCCTGTCCAGATTGGCCATTATGTTATGGATCTTTTTTGCCTTTTAATCATATGAACCTAAGAGTATTTCTAGAGTGGTTTCATCGTCTAGATGCTTTTCTAGTTGGCATATTAATTCTTTTTAAATTTTCCCTCTCAATTATATGGAAAAATGAAATTCCAAATTGGTTACCTAAAACTTATTCACTATTACTTTTTCTCGTTATTGTCCAAGGATCTTTTGGAGCTTTAACAGTAATAAACTTGCTTGATTCATATACTGTTACTGGCCATCTTTTAATAGCTTTTCTACTTCTCATCACAACAATTTCAATAAATCAAAATTTAGAAAATGACGATATACAAGAGCCATTAATTTGGTGGAGATTTTTATTGTTTTTTCCTCTTTTACTTACTCTTATTCAATCTTTTATTGGAGTAAGGCTTTCTTCAACCTGGTCAGCACATATTTGTTTGTCTTTTAATAAACAATGTCTAATTCTAAATACTCATAAATTATTTGCTTTTCCAATTGCTTTTTCAATTCTATTGATTATTGCTACTGCAATTTATAAGAGAAGTTTGCTAAATGAAAATTGGAAATATCTCTCAGCACTTATTTTTCTATTGTTTTCCCAAATTGCTTTGGGTGTTTTAAGTCTTAAAACAAATTTGAATGAACCTATTTTTATTATCGGTCATCAACTTAACGCCTCTTTATTTATTGCGATATTAACAACATTAATTTTTAGAAATCCTTTTACCAAAAAAGGTCTAAACCACTCCTTAAATTCTCAAATGGTTGGTATCAATTCATGAACAGTAGTAACTTAGAAAACTTGAACTATAAATCTTCAATTAGGGACGAAGTTGTACCTTCAAGAAAAAAAATAACTTTGCCGCCTTGGCTTGAAGTAGCAAAACCCAGATTAATCCCACTTTTACTGGCAACAACTTTGGGAGGAATGGCTTTAACTGAAGAATGGCCTTTGTCTTCACCGAAACTTATCTGTACTTTAGGAGGCGGAGCTTTGGCAGCAGCAGCAGCTGGAGCTCTTAATTGCTTGTGGGAAATGGAATTAGATAAGAGGATGACAAGAACTAGCAAAAGAGCCTTGCCAGCTGGAAAGTTGTCATCTGAGACTGTATTTTTAGCTGCCGTATCATGTACTTTGGCAGCCTCGATGCTTTTAGTAAGTGGTGTAAATTATTTGGCTGCGGGATTAACTCTTCTTGGTTTATTTAGCTACGTAATTTTATATACAGTTATTTTGAAACCTCGTACAACAAAAAATATTGTTTTCGGAGGAGTTGCTGGTGCGATACCACCTTTAGTTGGAGCATCTGCTGCTACAGGGCATGTAGGTCTTAGTGGTTGGTGGTTGTTTGGTTTAGTAATGTTATGGACCCCAGCTCATTTTTGGGCACTTGCAATTTTGTTGAAGGATGATTACGCATCTGTTGGTATTCCTATGCTCCCTTCTGTTAAAGGATCTGTTTTTACTGCTAAAGCGATTTCTCGTTATGGATGGGCAACAATTTTAATGAGTCTTATGGGAGTTTTTGCCTTGCCTGAAGGGGGTCTTTTATATGGAATTATGTTATTGCCATTTAATGGAAGACTTTTGCAATTAATAAATGAATTAAAGAAATCTCCTGATGATCTTTCAAGAGCAAAGTCTCTCTTTAGGTGGTCTATTCTATATATGTTTGGTATTTGTCTTTTGTTATTAATTTCCAGAACCCAACTATCTGTAGAATTTCAGCAGCAATCTATGCAGATATTTTTATCTATAGTATCCCTGCTTAGTAATTAAATTAGATGTAAAATGTTTTTTAAGTAAATTGTAAGTTTGATGGATTATATAAAAGTAAAAGGGCTTTCAAAATCTTATTCAGATATCAAGGCATTAAAAAATTTAGCGATAGAAATTGAAGCTGGCACATTATTCGGAATACTAGGCCCAAATGGTGCTGGCAAATCAACACTAATAAAAATACTTGCTACTTTAATAGAGCCTGATA
>CACCZQ010000010.1 GCA_902550485.1 uncultured Prochlorococcus sp. | reverse complement strand
GTGACAAAATCTAGATTTGGATAATTTTTTCTTTCAAAGTCTGAGAACTCCCTAACTGAAAGGGATTTGACTATTTGTCTTGCTCTGTCTGGACGAAAGTTAAAGCAAATCAAACTATCCCCATCTTTAAGATAGTTTTCAGACATTCTTATAGGTTCTATAAATTCATCGGTTATGTTTTTGGTATAACTTTTTTCTATGTAATCCTGAGGAGAGATATTTGTTATTGGAATATCTGGATCAGTTAAATTGGAATATGCTTTTTCTGTTCTATCCCATAAAAGATTTCTATCCATTATCCAGTATCTCCCACATATGGAAGCTATTTCACCTGTGTTAAATTTTTTTATAGATGATTCTATTTGACTAAGGTATTTAGAGGCACTTTTTGCAGGAGTATCTCTTCCATCGGTAATAATATGGATTGCAACTTTTTTGATTTCATTATCAGATGCCCATTTTATTAAACCTAATAAATGATCTATATGACTATGAACACCTCCATCAGAACATAATCCCGTGATATGCAAAGTTGAATTATTTTTCTTTAATGATTCAGCCATCTCTTTCAACTCATTTACCAAGCCTAATTGATTATTTTTTACTACATTTGAAATCCTTACAAGTTCTTGTTGTATTATTCTTCCCGAACCAATGGTAAGGTGCCCTACCTCTGAATTACCCATTTGACCTTCTGGGAGACCTACATCAGATCCACTAGCACTTATTAGAGTGTGGGGGTAAGCATGCCACAATGAGTCCATGATTGGTGTACTGGCACTTTTTATAGCATTATCTGATTTTTCTTTTCGATATCCCCATCCGTCTAGTATTGCAAGAACTACAGGGCTCTGAGGAACACTTAATTTTTTTATATTTTTGCTGCTAATATTTGACATATTTAGATCAAATTCATTGTTTAACTGATCCAACCTTAAATTTAGCTTCAAAACTTACTCTTTAACAATTTATATTTAACATAGTTAGCTTTTGCTAATTTATGAAAATAATTAGATGACGTTTATTACTTGATAAATTATGTCCAAGAAAACAAAAAAGATCGTAATACTTACTGAAGTTGAGCTTAGAAAAACTATTTCGCGTTTAACTTCCGAAATTATCGAAAAAGTAAAGAAACTCGATAACCTTCTGTTGGTAGGCATCCCGACTAGAGGAATTGAGCTGAGCGAAGTGCTAGAAAAAGAATTATTCTCTAGGACAGGTTTAAGAGTTAGAAAAGGTACAATTGATCCAACTTTTTATAGAGATGACCAAAATAGAGTTGGAACTCGCCTAATACAGGCTGCAGATATTCCAACTCCTATTGAGAAACAAGAAATTCTTTTAATAGATGATGTAATTTACACCGGTAGAACAATTAGAGCAGCAATGGATGCTTTATATTCATGGGGCAGACCTCAAAGAGTGATGTTATTAGTAATGGTAGATAGAGGTCATAGAGAATTGCCTATTCAACCAGATTTTTGTGGTAAAAAAGTACCAACTAGTAAAATTGAAAGTATTTGTTTACGTTTAAAAAATGTTGATAATGAAGAAGGAGTTTTTCTTGAATAGCTCCCTTTCAGAAGATATTCCCTAAATTATGTTCTTCTAAAAATTCATCATTAATATCAAAACAACTAACAAATAAATCAGCATTTTTCGTGATTTTAAAAAATAGTTTTAAGTTGTCTTCTCCAATATTAGATTTATTTTTAAGTACTATTTTTAATGGTTTTTTGTCCCATTTTATAATTTCCTCTTCATTTTGAATCTCTGATAACTTTGGTAATCCATTTTCGAAAATAACATCATATGCTCTTTCTTTTTTTGTTTCTCCAATTATGATTTCGAATATTTTCTGATTATTTTTGCTGGCTTGAAGGATCAGTTTATAGGGGTTTTCAGTTGGCCATGTTTGACCTTTGAAAAAAATGGGATGCCAAAAGTGTTTTTGTTCTCTTTTATTAAATAATCTTATAGATAACCCTTTGTTTAAAATGTCTTTAATTTTTACCCCTGGGGTCATTGCTAAAGCTCCCAAAGCTATTGATTCAATGGGAGGTGGCGACTTTATTTGAATTTTTGAAATATTTTTTGTTATCCATTCTTTAATTAATGGTATTTGAGTTCCTCCACCAACCAAAATAATTGCATTTAAATCGTCAACTGTACAAAATTTACCTCTTGCTTGATTTAATAAATCTTTTAGCAAAGAGTTAAGGTGATTAAGAAGATTATTTTCAATGAGTATTTTCTCAAAAATTTCTTTACTTAGGTAAAATTCTTTTTCTTTATATTGTTCAGAAAATAATTTTATTGGATATTTATTTTCATATTTGATTGTAGATGAACTGAGTTTACATTTTATTGCTTCTGCATTTAAAAGATTAGAAGCATCATTATTTCCTGGAATAAAATAATCAACTATCCATTGATCAAAATCTTTACCACCAATTTTTGAGCCTGTTTTCCCAATTATTTCAGCACTCCTTATTTTTTGTTTTGAAATTGAGCTTACATCACTACCTTTAAATTTTAATAGTTCAGCTATTGGAGCAGATTTTCCTTCTCCTCCTTCTATTTTTACTATATTCATATCGACTGTACTTCCTCCAATATCTAATGTCATAATTTTTGAGCCAAATGGTACATTTATCCCTAAGCTTGCTGCAGTAGGTTCATCAACGAGGGCTATTTCATCTACAGATATTTCATTGCAAAGGTTAACTAACCATTCTCTATAACCCTTATATGTATCTATTGGGGCAGTTAAAACAAGTCTTTTGATCTCATATTTGTGAGGAATGCTTGCCCACAAAATTTGAAAAAATTTTTCGCCACATTCATTGGGTTTTAAAATATTTTTTTGGTTAATTTTTTCAATAGAATTTCCAATTAATCTTTTAAAGTTCGAATGAAAAAATAAATCGGAATTAGAGTTATCTTTCATCTTTAGAGCACTAATACCAATTTTAGGAATCTGTGAAGATTCTTCGAACCAAACTGCCGTAGGAATAACTCCTGGAGATGAGGTGATATTTGGTATTTCAACTAAAACACAATTTACATCTTTTTGATCTTGAAAAGCTATTACGGTATTGGTGTTACCTAAATCAATAGCAAGTGTTCCAATTAAACTTTCATCCATATGTTTATTTGAATCAATTAAGTTCTTTTTGTAATTTATGTTTTGAAACGGTCGAATTAACTGTAAAATATATTTTATAGTAAAAAATCTTTTTTAATGAACATAACGAATAATGGAGGAATTGACTCTAATGATCTTGCAAAAAGAGGTGAGAGCTTAATAAGAAAATCAACTAATAGATATTTAACTACGGTGAAAATTGCTTTTAGAGCTAAACAAAGACGATTTGATGATTTTGATGGTTTATTGGAGGAGACAACTATTAAACCAGTTCAAAGATCAATTATCGAACTAAGTGATGAACAAGATCAACCAGATTTACTGCCAGGCTAATTTTGGTAAAAGACCAAAAAGAATGGAGATTACTTAAAGATTTTAAAAAAGGCAAATTTTGCTTTTTGATTGGTGTTGAAAATTGGTCAATTGAGTTACAAAAAAGTGAATTCTATTCACTTTACCTCCTACTCTTAAAAATTAATAAACAACTATTAGTTATCAAGGATGAACTAATGGATGAGGAATTTATTACTTTAGAATTAGAACAACTACCTTGGTTTATTCAGTTAGAAGGGAAAAAGAATGAATGGAGTTTAAGGTTTGTTTTTGAAAGCCAAGACCAAACCAGATCTTTCGAAATGTATTGGCCGATACCAATTGCGCAAAATTTATTTTATGAAATAAAAAACATGTGGGAATCAATGGATTAAAAGATAAATAAAATTGGAAATTTTAGAAAATATTTCCCCTTTTAAAAAAAATTTTTTCACAACTTTTCCACAATATTTTTTTTAAAAATATTTGTTGATCTCAAGTATGTGGAAAACTTCTGGTTTTAAATAAATCTTTATATTAAAATGAAATTTAATTTTGCAAAATTAATTTCCATGAACCTCACCTTTATGACTGGATTCTCACTATTCTATTAACTGAGACTGCTTATTAATAATGCTTGTTGACGATTTAGTAATTTTGGAGAAAACTAAATTTTGTAGATTTAAATTTCAACAAGTTTTTTAAATGCAAGAGTTAAATTACCACAAAAATTCAAAAGTTTTAAATCATAAAGATGAAGTAATAAGTTTCAAATGTGAACTACAAGAGAATCTTCAAATGGCCATGAAAGAATTTGTTGAGGAGCATCCTAACTGGGATCAATACAGAATATTACAAGCAGCTATTGCAGGATTTTTGATGCAAAAAGGGTTTCAAAATAGGGATCTAACGAGACTCTATATTGGTAATATGTTTTCAATGAATTTTAAGGACTAAAAACTTTTTATATTTTTTCTATTAGTATTTTTGCAATATCATTTCTGACAGGTAATATAGATAACCTATTTCCTTTTTTTACCACTAATAACTCATCCTCATTAAATAAAATCTTTAATTCAGGTAAACTTAAAATTTTATCTGACTTAGATTTATATTTTACTTTTACACAATCCCACCTCGGATTATCAGGCTTCGATTTTGGATCAAAATATTTTGAATTTTTATCAAATTGAGTAGGATCAACAATATTTAGATCTATTACCTCCATAAGTCCAACAATACCTGGGGGTTTACAGTTTGAATGATAGAAAAAAACCTTATCTCCCTTATTCATTTTTCTCATAAAATTTCGAGCCTGATAATTTCTTATACCGTCCCATAAAGTAACACCTTCATTTTTTAAAGTATCTATGCTATAAGCATCAGGCTCACTTTTCATTAGCCAGTAGTTAATCTCAGTCATATCAATTGGTTTAGAGAAATTAGAGTTGCTGGTATGGTGCTGGTATGACATTTTGTTAACTTTTTCATGATCCAGTCAAAATCCAAAGCATTTGATTCAGTTTATCGAAAATAATCAGCCGAAGAAAGTTTAGAAAAAATATAGAAACAGATCACTAGAGACAGGCTTTTTTATTATTTCGAGCTGAAATCAAGAAATCTAGTATTTGCAATGCTTTTCAATAGATGAGTGTGTTTTCTATACCAGCAGAATTGATTATCTATACCAGCTGTATATATAAAACTCAGTTATAGAATAGGTTGGACACTCTCCCATTGGAACCACGAACCTGAAGCTTAAGCCGCTTCTGGAGCAAATATTCTGCTGTTTTCTCTCCAGTACCTACAGCCCTTCACTAGATGGTCACCTTGAGGAATAAGCTTTTGATGAAACGGACAAGTAAGGATGGTGACACAAGAACTTGTCGTGCTGTACCTGAAGTGATTGCAAGTAATACATATCTTCCGTCGTTTTCTTACTAATATTTCGTCCTCTAGATAATCCCATTCCTGCCAGTCCTCCATAACAATATAGTACAAGTGTACTAATATTTATAGCAACTGAAAAGGGTATGAGTCAACAAGTTTTTTATTAGAAAGCAACTAAACTCTTATGCTCTTTTCGAGCTGATTTTAAACTTTAGAAACTCCTTAAATTAAATTTAACTTTAGAGATAGATTTTTAAATTAGTTATCAGTTTTATGTTGTGTCTGATTTTAACGAAGTTGTTTCAAGAAGAAAATTTCTTCAGGGTTCATTTGCTATAGGAATAGGTGCTTTTGCTGCTGCCACTATTCCAAGCAAAGCAATTGGATTTGGTTCAGACTTTAATGGCATTAGTTTTACACCTTTAGCAGCCAATAGTAAAGATACAATTACTGTCCCAAAAGGTTTTAGTTGGCATACGGTTGCAGCTTGGGGTGATCCATTATGGAGCGGAGCCCCTGAATTTGATCAGCAAACAAGAGGAACTGGGGAGTCGCAAGAACTATCATTTGGAGATAACAATGATGGAATGAGTCTTTTTGAGGTTAATGGCAAGTCAGTACTTGCAGTCAATAATGAATACTGTAATAGAAAAATAATTTATGGTAACCGTGCTAGTGGGCTTCCTGAAACACCTGATGATGTTAGAAAAGGCATGGCTGCACATGGAGTATCGATTTTTGAAGTTGCACAAAAAGGTAGGAAGTGGGAAATAGTTAAAGATTCTCTTTATAACAGAAAAATTACTGCAGATACGAAAGTGGCTATAGACGGACCGGCTGCAGGTCATCCATTACTTAAAACAGATGAGGATCAAACAGGCAAATTAGCAAGAGGTACATTTAATAATTGTGGTAATGGCAGAACTCCCTGGGGAACTTATTTAGCTTGTGAAGAGAATTTTCACGGTTATTTCTCATCTCCTTCAGACCCTAATGCAAATCTGTCAGCAGATTTGAAAAGATATGGGGTTAAAACTAAAGATTGGGGTTACAACTGGGTTATGAATCAGGATAGATTTGATGTTGTAAAAAATCCGAATGAAATTAATAGGCATGGTTATATTACTGAAATTGATCCCTCTAAGCCACAATCAATGCCAAGGAAACATACGGCAATGGGTAGATTTAAACATGAAAACTGTGAAGTTGTTGTCTCCAAGAATGGTCAAGTTGTTGCCTATATGGGAGATGATGAAAGAGGAGAGCATCTATACAAATTCGTTTCAAAAGGAAAGTACATAAAAGGAGCTGCATCAAATTATGATCTATTAACGGAAGGTGATTTATTTGTGGCGATTTTTAATGAGAATGGAACCGGGAGATGGGTTAATTTAAAAGAATCGGGAATGAGCGATTCAGATATTAGTATTTTCACAAGGATGGCGGCAACCCAAGTTGGTGCAACAACTATGGATCGACCTGAATGGGTGGCTGCAAATCCTAATAAAGTGGAGGCGTATTGTGCCTTAACTAATAATAAAAATAGAGGTGTTAAACCTAATCAACCTGTTAATGCAGTTAACCCAAGAGTCGAAAATCCATATGGTCAAATAGTTCGATGGACTCCTGACAATAATGAACATGCCGCTGACGGGTTTAAATGGGATTTATTTGCAATGGCTGGTAATCCTGTTGTTGGTGAAGGTTTAATGAAGGGCTCTGAAAATATTACGAAGGATAATATGTTTAATTCACCTGATGGAATCGCATTTGATTCAAAAGGTAACTTATGGATACAAACTGATGGTAAATATACTAATCAAGGAGCCTTTGAAGGAATGGGTAATAACCAAATGTTATGCGCAAATCCTAGGACAGGTAAAATTGACAGATTTTTAGTAGGTCCTAAAGAGTGTGAAATCACTGGTATCACATGGAGTAGTGATAAAAAGACTATGTTTGTAGGAGTCCAGCATCCAGGTGAAAATAATCCTGACAAATGTCACTTTCCTGATGGTGGGAGCTCAGTACCAAGATCGGCTATTGTTGCAATCAGCAGAAATGATGGCAAAACAATTGGCTGAGGATAGGTACTTTACCTGAAATTTGACTTTAGCAATAGAAAACGACAAGTTTATTTGCTCTTCAAAAGGATAGCTCTTGCTTTATTCCATCTATACTCAAAAGACTCTTCTCTACTTGATTCTTCTATCTGATTTCCATACTCATCTACACCGTTTTAGTACACGTCTAGAACGTACTCTACAAAGGGTTCAAGGGCTTTCCTGCTCTTAGATTTAACGAGCTTTGTGAACGCTTCCATCGACCTCTCAAGCTTGTCACTCTTTAGGTTCTGCACCCACATTGAACCCTGATGATGATAGAGAAGAACCTTGACTACTTCGTCATAGGAAAGCCAAGGATGAGCTTCTTTTATTTGTTGTGTTCTGTCCATTTGTTTAAGTGTTAATTGTTTAGTTATTTCTTTGTAGTTTTAGATGGGGTGGCATGGGGTCATCTCAATGCCGCGTGTATATGTAAAACCTAAAAGAGATTTATAATATTTTTTCTGGATTTCTAAAAGTAAGTTCTTAATATCAGTGATCAGAAGCAAGGGTTTAGATATAAAAATCAGCGTTGTATTAGAGAGTTGTTTTCGCAGACCCATCCACTTGGTAAAGATATTGGACAACCGCTGATATTGCTTGCTGTAATATCTCTCAGGTCGGCACCACTCAACTCGGCACCACTCAGGTTGGCACTATCTAGGTCGGCACGTTTCAGAATTGCACCACTGAGGTCAGCACCACTCAAGTCGACACCCATCAAGTCGGAAATAGCTAGGTTGGCGCCATTTAGCTTTGCACCACTAAGGTTGGCACCACTCAGGTCGGCACTTCTAAGGTTTATAAAACTCAGGTTGGCATCACTCAGGTCGGCACCACTCAGACTGGCACGAAACAGGTTTGTATGAGCCAAGTTCCCACCTGGTCTTATCTCACTTTCTTTAGGCTCTAGATGATCAGCAAAAGATACTGTTGGTGTAATTGTAAGAGCAAGTACGCCTGCGATTGCTAATGCTTTTTTCATTAATGTGAATAGTACTTATACATTTATAGCAACATAAAAAAAGGAGCTAATTGCCCCTTATTTTAGATCGACTGTCAATTAAGTTTTGTTGGCAAGTTAGGGGATGAGTATGTTTTAATATATTTAATTTCTAAAAATTAATGGTTTACTTTTTTATGATTTATATTAACTAAATATACTTTTATTCTAAAAAGAAGTGTTAGATATTTTGAATAAGATTTTTACTTTTATATTAATTCTAATATTACCTGCGTATGCTTACGCGGGCTTTCCTGAAGGTGAGAAGGGTTACGATTTAAATAAAATAGAAAAGTCATTCAAACTTCCATGTAGTGAAATTGGAAATGATCAATGTCTTGCAAGAGCAGTAGCTATGGGAGGTTGTATTTATAGTTTTGAAATTAACAAAGGGAAAGAAAATGAAGACGCCTTAAAAAAATCAGATGAAGTTTTAATTGCTCTTTTAGATGGAAACAGTTTGGATATAAATAATATGTTTGAAAATGATGGATCAATTAAAAATGATATTAGATCTGAAGTAATTAGCAGAATAAATTCTTGTCGTGAAGCTACTAAAAAAGCAATACCTAATTTAGTTAAGTTACCTGAAGGGATGGAAATGACGGAAGAGAGACTTGAAAGCTTGACTAATACTTATCCTCAATACTATCTATACATGTTTGAACAAATGAGAAATGGCAAATAATTATTTCTTATTCTAAAATATTACTTTTATACATATATGTAACAGAAATGTATAAACGTAATATAAATATAAGCATATATAACCAATTTCTTTACATTAATTAATATTAATGTTACATTAGTTTACATAAATTACTCTTTATAAAAATGACCCCTGAAGCAGAAAGATTTAACGGTTGGGCTGCAATGCTCGGCTTCGTTGCAGCTGTTGGCGCATACGTAACAACTGGTCAAATTATTCCTGGTTGGTTCTAATGACAAACACAAAAACAGTTGAGAAGGAAAAGGTTATAGCTGAGAAGCTTAACGGCAGATTTGCAATGATGGGCTTTATTGCTCTTATTGGCGCTTATCTAACAACAGGTCAAATTATTCCTGGGTTCGTCTAAATGGACTTTATTTCTAAACGCCAAGGATATGTTCCTTTTAAGGTAGTTCCTTACATTTTCTTTATTTCTGTAATTTTAAGTATCACTACAGCAACTGAAGTGTTCGTATAAATTTTCAACAAACATATTCATGAGAGCTTGCTTCTAGAAATATAATCGAGCTTTTTTTTCTTTCTGTGATGAGTAGTGTGTTCATAAAAAAGTTTAGATTGACTATCAATCAAAAAAGTTAGAACGAGAATTATTAGCTATTAATAAATAAAGGATACAAATTAAGCTAAAAATCAATATAAATTTTATAGAAAAATATTTAGCTTATTTAATAAACGATATTGAATATAAGCGGATTACAAAAAAATTAAAAAAATATGATTAATTGAGGACGTTGACGATCAAAGATTTCATCATTTTAGATCGACTGTTAATTAATTATTTCCCTTAATAACAACTTAATATAAGTAATTATCAAATTAAATTTATGCTTAAATATTTCAGTTCTCATTAACTTACAAATGTATTATTCAGAAACTAAAGTGATAATGGGTGGTCTAGCCCATGTTCCAATATTAATCTTCATAGTAAATTTTATTAAAGGAAAGTTTGAATCTATAGCATCAAAAGTAGTTGAAGTTAAAGCGGAAGAGCCAAAGGTAAAATTAGTTGAAGTTAAAGAAGAGGAAGTAAAAGCGGAAGAGGTAAACGCAAGTGAAGTTAAAGAAGAAGCAGAATAACAGGAAGAAATAATTAAGAAAGAGGTTTTAATCCCTCTACGTTAGATCGACTTTAAATCAATTAAAAGTGCGAATAAAGTGTGAATAGAAAATTTTTTTTTTAAATTACCTTTTATAGATAAATCTTTGTATGTCTTCGAATAGATTAGATTTTGATTTAAAAAATCCATTACTTTTTAAATAAGATTTTCCTTTTTCTATATTTTCAATTCTTTTTTCATAAGAATTTTCATCTAAATTTTTTTGCATAAAAAAATAGTCGGAATCTTATTCTGAATAATGCTCACAAAAAAGCGGTTACCTTAAATACAAAATTTAGATTCTTTTTTGAATTGCTTCTCATTCAAACTAAAGATCAAATAAAAAAGTTTCTTTCTTAAATTTTGAAAATTATTAATTAAAAATAAATTAAAAATAAAATTCTTAGAAAAAATGTAGTTTAGGTAGGAAACACTACATCAATTACCTATTAGGAATAATTAACTTGTAAATATAAATCTATCTCGCATAATTATGGAATTCTTTAAAAAATTCATGACTGAGAAAGCTGAAAAGCTTAACGGTAAAGCTGCAATGCTTGGAATGTTTGCCCTAATAGGGGCTTACTATTTTACAGGTCAAATTGTTCCAGGTATTTTCTAACGAAAAGCTTACTAAGACTTTTGGGGGGTTGGTAATTTTCAGCCCCTTTTTTATTTAATGACTAAGAATCTCTTGATAACTTGTTTTTCATATCTTCAATATTCTTGATTAATTTTTCTATCCATTCTGTATTGTCATCTTGTTTTAGATATGTAATTTTTGGTTGATTAATTTCAAGTGTTTCGAAATCTCCACTCATAAATTCTCCTTTGTATATTTGTTTAGCTACATCTTTGTTCTAATTGATTTGACTAAAATACTGCGTATCTAATGTGTGCGGTTTGAGGAACATTTAGGTACGGAAAGAGGTATGTTTTTTTAGTCATTTAAATCTATGGCTGACCTAAATTAGAAATATGGTTGTCATGAGTCGGTTGCATTGCTACAACTGAAATCAACCATAAACTTTAAATTGCATTCAATAAAATGACTTACTACAGTTGCTTTGATCAAAAAGGAAACATAATTGCTCGCTGTCAGACTAAAGAAGATATAGATGTTCTTAAGAAAATGGGCAGACCAATAATGGAAATAAAAGAAATGAAAAAAGAGGAATCAGTTGTTTGTTCTTTAACTGGTAGTCCATCCGATTACAACGAAGATTATTAAGAGTATGACTCAAAGATCACTTCAATTAAATCAACATGGAAGATCAGTAGTTTTTTTGTTGGTTGCATTGAATAGCATTTGTACTTTCTTTTCTACTTTTGAAAAAGCATTAACTGATCGCGAAAGAGCAAGATAAAAATATTTAGTTATTTGTGGATTAACAGTCAATCAATAAAATTTAAGACATAAAAAAAGACCCTTTTAGAGGTCTTTTTTAAATGGTGACGACAGAAAGGAGATCTATTTAATAATCAGATTAAGAATTTTCTTAGAAATTAGTTTTGAAAGTAAAAGTGATTACTCACTTCTTCATGCTTTACAAACGACTTTATTTTTAAGATAGTTCAGAATTAATCCCGAAAGTTTAATTTCTGATCACTTAACTTTCTTTCCGTAAAGGTTAGATAAGTTAATTTACCTTGGTATTGCAGACCATGGATTAGTGAAGATCTAATTAGTCAACCTTGGTCGAGTCGATCACCAGAACTGTCGTATAATTAAAGTAATCGGTCACAGATATTTTGCATGAATCCTTAAGATTGATTTAATCATGATTAATTAAATCTTTAATCCTCGGACCACATCATCTCTTGGTAAGCAGTTTATTTTTTTGTTTTACAAAGAATATAAAGCCAACCAAAGAAAGTAGCAAAAGCAAGTATTGAAGCAATATTCTTATTCAATGGACTTAAATAACTGTTTATTGCTAGTGGTACATGAAGAATCACTAAATACCAATATAAAGTAGATAGTAATCCGAATAATAAAGCCAGAAGAATATAAAAAGGCAAGATATATAATCTTCTTTTTTTAATTCTTTCCTCTGTAATATTTTCGGATAAACCAATTCTTGACCAATAACCTCCATTTAATTGAAGAAAAAACTTTAAAAATATTCCGTAGGTATTTATAAAAAATCTAGATAAAGCAAATAACGGCGTAATTATAAATCGTTTCATTAAAGCTTTAAAAATTTAATTTGTTCAGTTATGGAAATCTGACTTATATTATTAACTTTTTTTTCTCTATATTTCGTTAGGAAAAATACCATTGAGCTAAAAACAACTAAAAATCCTATTAATGATATTCGATAGAAAAGGTCATCAGACATATCAAAAAAAGCAGATCTTTTAAATTTGTTTCTCATCAAAAAAAAGGATTGTTTACTCTCTAATGTAGATTCACAATCAGTTACTAGCTTTTAGCTATGCAAGTAGTAAGCGTTTCATAAAAAAACAGCTAATGAAAATAGATTTTATTTAGGATATAAAAACAAAATTTAGGTACTTTATTAGATAAAGTAGGGTCGAGGTTAGATCGACAATCAATTAAAAGTAGCTCGAAATAACAGTTGAATCATAAATATGACCTGCACTCTCAATTAATGGTTTAACTTCTGGATCTTTAAACATAGCTATTGCTTTACCTTCTTCACCCTGCTCAATGACAATTACACTGGTTGGATCGTCTTTATTTACACCTTTGTATAAACAAGTCATTCCAGATTCTTTCATCATTTGTATATTTTCTTCACTGTCATAAACAGCAGCCCATTCTTCATAAGGGACACTAATTTTGAATGTGAAAACAGTAGTTTCAAGAGACATTAAAAAAGGAGCTAATTGCCCCTTATTGTAGATCGACTGTCAATCAAGTTTTTGTTACTTGTGATGAGTGTGTTTCTTAGGTATAAGTGGTCTAAGGACTTGTCCCCTCTTGAGGACTTGAGCCTAGCGGTTTTAAGGTTAACGCCGCACTCCTACGCACGAGTACAAAAACCTTTTTAATAATGAAGCTCTCTTCCAAGACACTCAGCTTGCTGCTCAATGTGGCTCTCGTGCTGTGTGTCTTTGTCATTTAAAGCTATTCATCAAACAAGCTGATAGTGTCTGGGTTCCCTTTCTTCGAACCGAACTCAATATCGGTTAATTCCTTAGTCCTCTTTCGAATGTCTATTCGTTCATAAGTCTGCATGATGGTAGCCACGGAGTTGCCACAAATTCGAGCTAATAAATAAGCGTCAGTTCCTCTCAATATATGGTTTTCAATAAAGGTTGAACGCATGGAATACAGAGTGTATGGTCTGTCTGAGAATTTATGTCCTTTGAGCTTTCCAGCAGACATCAAGTAATCACAAATAGCTCTCCAATGTTGACCTATTCTTCTCTGTTGTGGTTGCTTATATTCGTTATAAAGTTGAGCAAAAACATAGTCATCTCCCTTAATAGGTCTATCTGTTTGAGTCTTTACAAAATCTCTCCACCTCTTGAAGACATAACCCAAGTTGCAAGGGATCTCTCTGTAGTCTTGCGTCTTCGCTCTCATGGTTGTGATGTATGCAATCAATCTCTCTTCACGACCCCACTCTGTACCTTCTGTAGCCCACTCAGAGGGATCTTTTAAATCAGGTGGTTCTATGTCTAGATCTATTCCTTCTGCTTGTGCTTCGCCCATTACTTGCTCCCATTCTTCCTGAGCTTTGGTGTTTGAAACTCTTCCTACATCAACTATTTCTACATTCTTCCATTTGAGTTTGCAGATTTCTTCGGGAGACATTCCTGAGTTTTTAGCTACAAGAATCCAATGCCAAAACATATTTCTGAACCAAGCACTCTTAGCTTCTGGACTCCTATCAACCATTACTCCGTTGTTGTTATGTCGAATAGGTTTATAAGCTTCTTTTCGCCAAACATCTCGAACATAATCAACTATTACTTTCCAGTCTTCAGGATTGATTGCTGGGTTAGCGTCTCTGTCTGATTGTCTGACTTCTATCTTTGGTAGGAATTGTCCATCAAGCCAAAGACGAGCTGGTATGTATTTGTTTTTAACTAGATAACTTTTAATAAACTCTCCAAGTACTGAAAGTTCTCTTTGAATCAATATCCTTTTGTCTGTATCTTTTAGGCGATAAATACAATAATCATCAAAGCTTGTCTCGTTTATTTGGGAAGTCATTGTTATCTTTTTCCACTTCAAAAAACCTTTGATTTTCTTACAGCAATTCAGCTTATGAGCATAGCTATTCTGTGCGAATGCTCCAGCATCAACTCGTTTTTGTTGTTGCTTTAACCAATCATCCATCGCTTTTTCAATAGTCATTTTTGGACTATCTTTCTTCTGCTCTGCTCTAAATAATCTTTCTTTATCTCGTTGTAATTTTTCTTCTCTGGCTATCAAGTTTAAAGGGTCAATATTCGTTGGAGCTGTAGGTTTAGTTGCTAATTCTTGTGCAAGTTCTATAGCCACTTGAGGAGCTAGAAGTATAGCTTCATCCATTGTTTGAGCTTCTAAAATATGCTTCGTTCTATAGTTCCTAATACTGTTATCCCATTCTCGATATACATAATTTCCAGCTGAAGTTCCAGACGCAAATCTGACTATTGATCCTCTTCCATTTAAGACAGTCTGCTTTTCTGCAATCTTAGGCACGAGTTGAAAATAAATATCTAAACGAAATATATACTATTTGCTGGTATGGTGCTGGTATGAGGTAGTAAATCTAATCTAAAAGCCTTGATATAACTGTAAGCTCTTGTTTCATTAGCCAGTAGTTTGGTTTAGTCATAGTCTATAATTTGCGGGCAATAGTGCTGCTGGTAAGGTGCTGGTATGGAATTTTGTTAACTTTTCCCCAAGTCAGCCAAATCCAAGGCATTTTATTAAGTTTATCGAAGATAGTTAGTTGAAGAAAGTTTTAAAAACAAAGTATATAGATTAATTGTTAATTGTTTTTTATTCTTTAAAGTAAAATTAAATATTTTTTTAAATGTCTGATAATTGCGAATTAAGTTGGCAACCAACTAAAGACCAACTAGATAACATGATCTTGCCTGCCTAATTTCAAGTCTTCTTCGCTGTATGCTAAATCTAATTTTGGAGCTGTTCTACCGTAAAGAGGTATTGCTAATACATGAACATTTTCTTTGGCTAATTTTTTAGAAAAACTCCTTATCCAGTGATTTATCCCAAACACCTCTGGTAAAACTATAGATACATATTCACACTCACTACCTGAATCTACCCACCAAGATCTAAGAGGTAAATCATCACTATAAACTTTTGTCCATTGACCTTTCATTTGAGATTACAAAAAAAGTTTTTGCCTGAAAAAGGGGGGTTTATATTTCTTTTAGTTTAGATCGATTGTCAATGTAAATTTTTCTTATTCAATTTTATAAATTAAATCTTAAATTATATAGAGAAACTTATATTGAACTAGTTTTTATATAAGTTATATAAATCGAATTAAGTAGTCTTTTTTACCAATTGAATATACCTGTTGTTAAATAAATATATTTGGCCTTGAAAAGCTCCTAAAAAATACTTTTTCTTGAAATAAAGATTGACAAGACATTCATAAAAAAAACTTTTATAAATCATTAACTTCTTTTATGAATATGTTTCTAACTAACAAGACTCGTTTAAAAATTAAGGATATCGTAAAGAGGATTTCATTAGATGAACCTGTCGCATTGGAAGAAAGAATTTATGTAGAAAAGTTTGCAAAACATAATTCAACTATTTGGACATGGCTTAAGAAAGCTAATAGCTTGAGGCGATATGGCAAGCAAAAATCAGATGGAATAAATGGACTTATCCAGAATCTTGGCCTTGATGGTTTAGAAACTGAAAACCATTTCGATCCCAAAAATGATGATCTTGCCGATTGGTTTAGCGGATCTCCTGATTGGGTGAGGAGGAGCTAATTTTCTTTTCTTTTAAAATAAATTCAAATGAATAATGAAAAAAGGAAACCTCCTCAACTTGTCTTTGAGAGTAATCACAAATATCAAACTGCATACATTACATTTGATCATCAGTTAGTTTTCGCTCAATTGATAATGTTGCAAGCAAACTACTAAATGCATGTTGATTTTTATTTTTTATTAAATTTTCTCAAGTCATAATTAACTCCCTTTTTTAGAAGTTATTTAATATTGGTTAAATAAAGAATCAAGATTTTTAATATCTAAAAGAATAATTAGTAATAATATAGGGTCTAATTATTTCACTATTTTCATAATCAGTATTTTTGCTCTAGGAAATTCTAAGTGTAACCTCTAAGTTAGATCCACTGATTGAGGTTTAACTTCATGAGTACCTATAAAACGAAATATTTTAAAAACACAAAAAAGATCAATAATACTCTTTGGTTGGATAAATTAATTAATCAACTTGAGAAAAAATCAAAGGGAGTTTGATCATGAATACATTTAGAAATAAACAATTCAAAAATGAATTAGATACCAAGTATGCCTTTTATGATTGTCTTCGAAGTTGCGAACTAAGGAGTAATTCTGAAAAGTCTTTAGACGAATGCGTCGATAATTGTGAACTTATACCATTATCGAAAAATCTCGATGGTTAAAAATAAGAATTTAGACTCTATTCAATCCCTATTTTGACGTTGTAGAGTTTTTTATATAATTATAAAGAGGGCAATCTTATGACAAACCTCGCAATTGAGCTACTTCTTTTAACTGTGGTTTTAGTTAATTTTGGAGCGATACTTACAGCTAATATTTATTCACAATCAGTTAGAGAAATTCAACGCAAGAGGTTATTTTGTAGTGAATCTATAAGTAATCCATATTGTATTGTTTAATAAATTAATCCCAGAATAATAACCCTAACAATATAGTCCAAATATTAAAAGTTAAGGTCTAAAAATCTAAAAATAAGGGGTGTATGGGACTTCCGTTTTCATTGAATCACCATAGTAACTTTCAGCTGACTTTAATAGGATCCAATAAATAAAATTTAGAAATGATTTTTCCATAGGAATTTCTTTACCCTTTCCTAATTCAAATCAGAATTTCAAATAAAAACATCGTAGAAAATACTTAACTGAAGAGACTTAGATTTTCTTGGTTAATTTGTGATTAAGTAGTAAAAGTAGTAAGCGTTTCATAAAAAATATAGCTAATGAAAACAAATTTTTTTAGGATTATATAAATTAATTTTAGTTAGGATTAAATGTCTATCATTACCGATAACACAGTGCTCGTTCATATTCATAGCGGTTTAGAATCCAAAAATAAAGTAACTTTAGCTTTACTAGTTGCTCTCGAAGCAGAGAAAAACGATCATAAAGTAACTCTTTTTCTTGCCGGGGATGGTGTACACATACTTAGTTGCAAAAAAGCTGGTGAAATAGTTGGTAAAGGCACTGGAGATTTATACGAGCATCTGGAAAATTTAAAGAATTCCAAAGTTAGCATATATGTCTCGGGAAATTCAGCTAAATCAAGGGGATATAATGAGAAGCTCCTGGAAGGATATAATGCGGAGTTTGCAATGCCCGATGTACTAGTTGATGAGTCAATAAAAGCGGATTGTGTCCTATGTTATTAAGTATTTATTAATAACAATGTTGTTAATTTGAGATTCTTGATGATTTGATGATTTCCCATGCCTCTAATGCGGTGTCTGCATATTCGAAAAGATTTAGGTGTTTATCTTCAATTAATCCAAAATCAGCTAAATATTCGAAGTTGATTATCTTATTCCAATAATCTCTACCAAAAAGTATAATTGGTATTTTAGTTTTCATGCCTGTTTGACAAAGTGTCAATAGTTCAAATAATTCATCTAGTGTTCCGAAACCTCCAGGAAAAAATACAGCAGCTACTGATCGCATAACAAAATGGATCTTTCTTAATGCAAAATAATTAAATTTAAAGCAAAGACCGGGAGTTATAAAAGCATTTGGTATTTGTTCATTAGGGAGACTGATATTTAACCCTATAGACTTACAATTTGCTTCAAATGCACCTCTATTAGCGGCTTCCATAATTCCTGGCCCCCCGCCTGTAACAATCACATGAGAATTACAGTTTTTATTTTGATTACTAATTGAAGCGAGTTTAGAAACCTCCCTTGCAGATTGATAGTAATGACTCATTAGAAGCAAATTTTCTAATCTATTTAAATTTCGTTTTAGAAGTATCGATTTAGGATTTTTCTTAATTAACTCTTTTATATTTTCAATTCTCTTTTTTGTATTTGATTCTTCTGTAATGCTTGCTCCTCCAAAAATAATTATGGTTGAAAGAATTTTATTTTCTTCAAGGATTAAATCTGGTTTAGTAATTTCAAGAAGCATTCTGACTCCACGCATTTCACTTCGTCTAAGTAAACCAATATCTTCGTGAGCTAACTTATAAGTATCAGAATTAATAATTAAATTCAGGTTTTTAAAATTATTAATTCTTGGCGACATATCCTTTTTTGTTTTTTTCATTTCAAACAACAGTTTTTATTTTTCTTTCTAGAGGATTAAAACAGACTTTTTTGATTTTATTATTTTCGTAAATCCAATAAACAGGTGGACTTTTTCTTGCCTTAACTAAATTAATTTTGTCTAATTTATGAGGAATAAATTCTTTGGCAGGAACAAAAAATTTATCTCTTTTGGGTTGATTTAAAACAATACTGCCTTCTTTCCCTGAGATTGATCTGTGATAAGTTCCAATAGGAATTTCTAATGCTCCCATAGATCTATTTAAAAAAATCACATGATGAGGTTCGTCCCATTCAGGATTTATTAAAACAAATTTCCTTTCCCCTGTGATAACTAAATTGTGATCAATTTGATGATTGTGAACGTAATATTGCTCATCTTTTAAGTCATCTGGAGGAGATATAGCTTCCCCTGAATGGATCACAACATCAGAACCATTAGAAGTATCTATGCCAGCATCGAAAAATGTGACTTTTGGAGTTTCTCTAAAAACATTTATTGGGAAGAATCTTAATTCCATAGTGCTTACTCCTTTTTAGAAAATTTATAAATACTAATAAAAATTTATTTACTTTTAAAAACAGCTATTTTATGATTTCTATTTGCAACAAACCAAGCAATCTTCTTGATTTGGATAATCTATACATTCTTTATTTAAAGTTTCTTCTAAAAAATCTATTTTCTGAACATAATCAAGATCTTTTAATTCTTTTTTTGGAACCGTGAACTGAGTTTGTAGTTTCATTTTCTATTCTCCTAATTAATACTGTTTTTTGAATCCATTCCAAGTTTTAGAAAACCTTAATCCCAGATAAGAAATTAAAATTGTCCAAAATAAAATTTCTATACCTAAATTAGTCATTTGCTTTTCCTCCTTTCTATCTGATTAATCTTTAGTATGGGTATTATGTAAAAATCAAGCGTAAGAATACCTAAAAGTTAAAGTTTTAATCACAAAAAATTTTGCAATGGTTGTTACTCGGATGTTCTGCACATTCGTTATTCCAAAAAGTTTCAATTTTTTTTAACTTATTATCATATGCAAGTTCTTTTTTATCCAAATTAATTTCTTGGATAGTAAATGTGTCATTTAGTGCCATAAGACTTACCCTTTGACTACACCTATGTTCTAATTCATTTGAGTAGTAAATTTCAAATTTTATGTGTGCGGTTATAGGAACAAAATTATACGGATTAAGGATCAAAAAAAAATCTCAAATTGTGAATAATTGCAAGGAAGATATACTCAAAAAATTTATTCCACCTTTAAAAATTTTGTGTAAAATTTGCTAGAAATTATATTCTCTTAATACCTTCTTAGGTCTTCCAATAGCTATCATTCATCTTATCTATCTGCATATTCTCTTAGAATCTCAGCCATCTTCTGAGGTGGAATTTCTTGTTGATATTCTCTACATAAATCAAAAAATTTATCTAAGAAATCTTTCATTGAAGAGGACATAAACTTAGCGTTTCATTTTAAAAGTAAAGTATGCCAACCCACCAAGCAATAAAAGACTCAAAACTCCATAAGTAATCGCTATGCCGTACATGTAGGTCATTTATTTATAAAGACATAAGCAGAATATAAATAAACTAAGAAAACTCCAATAACAATAGAACTTCCATAAATAAGAAAGTTCCAAAACCTATATAATTTAGGTTTTTTAAATTCTTTTTCTTCTTCTTTAGTAATCATTTATTTTCTTTTTCTTCTCTTGCAGCATTACCTTTTGCTCTTAATACCAAAGTTATCGTAAGGGCAGCGCTTAATATCAAAGCATCAATTAATAGGTGCGGGGAAATATTCATCAGCAGAAAAGAGAAATAAGAAGTGTCATTATCTTTTCATAAATAAATCTATTAAACATTAAAAAAGAGGGGTTCATCCCTCTAAGTGTAGATCGACTGTCAGTCACTGTCTATTTTAGCTTTTTAGCTTCTCTAAAAAATAGTATTTTATTTAGCCAGAGCAAGAAAAGGCACCTGCAAGAATATTTTTAAAAATTGGGGCTTGACCCAAGGCATACAAAAAGATAGTTGATGATGCGAGAGTAATAGCTATTTTAGAAGCCCTGTTAACCTTCAAATTTGAGGCTTTGGCAAATGCAGAGTTCATTTGTTTCTTAATTTAATGAACACATAATACCCGCAAAAATTAAATATTCAGCATTAATATTTACCAAATAATAATTTTATTGCTCCTTTTTCTCAGCTTGCATTTTTACTAGTTGGAATTCTTTTTTAGAAACTATTCTAATTTTGTATGCTGGATATCTTGTCTTCCACCATTTATTGATCGAAATAGCTACTCCTTCTAAATCTTGGGCACAAATATTCACCCATAAAATCTTACTTTCAACTTCTTTGTAAAATTCCCAACTTGAAGGTGAAGCCATTAAAAATCGCAAATGAAAAAATTTATAATTGTTGAAAAAAATTCTATAAATTTAGGTATATGGTCCATGAGCTAAAACTTTTGTTTTTTAATAAGATGAATTATTTGGAAATATAGGGTTTTCATTAAGTGGTAATAAAAAACTCTAAACAAAGATTTACGTCACTTTCGCCTTCTAGGAAAGTATTAGTTTTATTTTAGAACGAGTTTCAATTAAAAAATATCTCCGCAAAGAAGGGGCCAAAAATTGGCCCCTCTTGGTGAAACTCTTCCAAAGAAACACCATTAAAATCTTACTCTGAAAGCTGCAAAGTTAAACAAATTAATAAAATCAAGATTAACAATTTATGCGGCCTTTTTAAAAGGGTTCATATTCCTTAAAAAGTTGTTACTCTTGCGGGTACTCATTTTTCTATATCTTTGATTTATATCCAGGATATACTTCCTGGCTTTTTTATCAGTTTCAATTTTCTTTTTTCTAAGACGTAAAGCCCTTAAATCTTCTATTGACATGAGGCTATCATCTTCATTGAAATTTAAATGATCAAATTTCATCAGTTTAAGAAATTAAGTTTCTTCTTTAAGTGCAAGATTAACAACCTTATCTTTATTTGCAATAGAGATAATTAACAAACTTAACTCAAATTAGTTATTCAATGTTCAGATGGCTATGAATTTAAGTATTAAAAACTTTTGATTGAATTAGATGGAACTTCTAAAGATATAAATGATTCTCCATAATGAGATTCGGCTGATCTTATTAGTAACAAGTAAAATAAATTTACTAAAGCTTTCTCCACGAGGATTTAGTAACTAATTTAAATAAACTCATAATTTTTGTAATAGCAATATACAAAATAAATTTATCAAGCAATCAAGATATTTTTCTTATAAAGCATAGATTTATATTAGAGAAAAATTTGCACTCTCAGACTTTAGGCAGCGGGCTAAATCCTCGTTAAGTTTTGGACTTTAGCCCGCTCTATTTTTTTAGCAAAAGAAAAATAGTACTGAAAGATAACTAGATCACCAATTATTCTATTTATTCTGAATAAGCATTTACCGGTTAATTGATCAAAAGTATCTGAGTATATGTTGGGGTTGTTTATTGTATAGAAATGCTACAAAAATTAAGTTGTATCAATGGATTCAGTATTTTTGCTCATTGATATATTCATTCTTAGAATAATATTATTATTGATGCCTAAAAAAGGTTTAATTTTGAAAAAAATAATTAAATTTTTTAAACTACTTAAGAGAAGAATTGACATTCGTAACGCAGAGACTGAATTGAAATTTATATTGGAAAATGAATAATGGGATTCCCACATTGCCCTATTTGTGTAGTTCTAGCATTTGTTTCATTTTTTATGGGAGTTACTCGTAGTTTTATGTTTTGTATTCTTGTTCGGGAGTTTATTAGAGCCGAATATACTTTTAAATTGAAATTTAGTTTCTATTAATTGTTGACAACTAAGTATAAATACTTTATAAATAGATTGTAGTTAATACTACAAAATCGTCCGATCTACCATTTGATAGACCGCAGTACGACTCAAGCCATAGGACGGGGACTTGAGCAAGTTCAGGAGCTGCATCATGGTAAACATGTATTTCAATGGAAAGTCATTCGTATATTGTAGAAAACAAGAAGAAAAGATTATAAAGCTTACTTATAGAGGATCTATTTACTTGAAATAAGATTTCTAATTTCTTTAAAAAAAGTTTGGACCTTTATTGAAGTTTTTGATCTCGGTATTTATTAATACGTTATAAGAAAAACTTATTGTGAACATATTTTTTGCCTATTTAAAAATTTATATATTCGTATATTTGGTAACGAGAAATTAAGTTCAAAATAACTAGTTTGTAATTAGATTTTTAAAAGGTTATGCAACCTATTTCTGAAGAACTTTACAAAAAAATAGTTGAGAGTTCTGTAAATGAGTAAATTGCTAATCGCTTTATTAGCTTTAGATGTAGGCGTTAGTCTGTCTAAAGTTTTTATTTTTACCTGAAAATCAAATTACTTGATAAAAGAAGCAATTGTTTTCTAAAAAAGAAATAGTAAAGGGATTTTTTTGATGTATTTATTTTATAAAATAAAAAATCAAACCAATAAAAGAACTACCTACAAGAAGTAGCACCATTAAAAAAGATATTAACTTTGCTAATCCCATAAAGATAAATCAGAATTTCCCGTAGATCTTTGCATCCAGTGAATTTTCCAAATATTATTTACTTTTTTAAAAATTGACGTAACTGTTGGTAAGTCATCATTAGCTGTTCCTTTATAGGTAAATTTTGAACCTAGTGTAAAAATGCACATTACTATATTTTCGCTTAAAAATTCTAATCGGTGAATTTTGGTTATTTCTGCCTTTTCTTGAACTATATCACCAGTAATCATTTGTTCGAATCCTTTTGCATCTATAGGATTACCACTTGGTCTTACGAATAAAAAATCTGGAGTCGCATTGTCAACAAAAAATGAGGCCATTTTTTTTGGATTGGCAAACTCATTTAATAATGAAATTATTGTTTCTTTATCATTCATAAAAAAAGGGATATAACCCTTTTATCTTAATCTACTATTTAAAATATACAAATCAAAATAGAATAATTCTAAAAAAATTCGTTAAGATGTTCGAAATAATTAGATTTTTAATGTAAATCATGATCAATTCATTAAACAAATTATTGCCAGTTGGCAAAAAGGTCAAAAAATATTTGCCTTTATTTATTGGATTTAAATTACTTACATTTACTGGCTTTCTTACTTATTTAATGAATCGCTAATTGATATAACTTTAATAATGAAATTTAACTAAATTAAAATCTAGTGAATAAAGAAGAACGAACTAAAAGATTTAAGTCTATGTCAAGTATGCAAAGACAAGAACTGATACTTAAGAAGATGAAAGAGAGAGGAATAGAGGTGGGAAGTGGAATTCCGAATAAAAAATACGATAGCAAAGAGGTTTATGAATTAATTCATATTGCAAATTGCTTCCCAGAATTAAGAGAGAAAAAATAAAAGAATATCAAGGTTTCTTTAATTAAGTAATTTATTTTGGTCCCCTTATTGCAGTAATAATTAATCCGCCTATCAATCCAAGATTTAAAAGTTTTGTGCCTAATGAATTTTATTGATTGACAGGATATTGGATTGAGTTACTAAACCCAGGAACATTGAAATCTATTATCTATGAGAAAATTAAACAAAAAATTAGTCAAAATAAGAATACTAAGTAAAATAAGTAGATACATTTTTTAAAAACATTAATTTAAATCATAAATCTGTCAAAAAAAATCAATGATTTTTTTAGAAAATTAAAGTCCTTTTTCTAAAAAAGTTAATTTATTTGATATGTTACTTTCATTATTTTTAGATTGCGAAATAAAAAACATTAGGAATCCCAAAATAAATATAAATCCAAAAATTGATAAAGAATAAATTATTTTCTTTGTAATATTAAATTTAAGTTTGTTTTTGGAAATTTT
>CACCZQ010000009.1 GCA_902550485.1 uncultured Prochlorococcus sp. | reverse complement strand
ATTTGCGACAGAAAGAACTTTTAACTGTGGAAAATTATCTTTATGTATAACTGGTATGCTGTTAGTCACAATAACTTGTTCAAAAAGATTCTTAGTACTTAATCTTTCATAAGAAGGAGGAGAAAATACAGCATGTGAGGCACATGCAAATATTCTATTAGCTCCTTCTTTTTTTAGTAAATTAGCTCCAGAACAAATTGTGCCTCCAGTGTCTATCATATCGTCTATAAGAATAGCTGTTTTACCTTTAACTTCACCAATAACCGTTAAACTTTCAGCGATATTATGTGCAGATCTCCTTTTATCTATGATAGCCAAGGGCGCATCATTCATTAATTTTGCAAATGCTCTTGCTCTCGCCACTCCTCCTACATCAGGAGAGACCACAACTATTTTTTCTAAATTTAAAGATTCTAGATAATCAATTAATACGGGTGAACCGTAAATATGATCACATGGTATATCAAAATAGCCTTGTATTTGAGCAGAGTGTAAGTCCATAGCAAGAACTCTATCAACTCCTGATTTTTCAAGTAAATTAGCAGTTAGTTTTGCAGTTATAGATTCTCTTCCTGAGGTCTTTCTATCTGCCCTTGCATATCCAAAATAGGGGATTACAGCCGTTATTTGTCTTGCAGACGCTCTCTTACATGCGTCAACCATAATCATTAGCTCCATTAAACTATCGTTTACAGGAGCGCATGTAGGTTGTATCAAAAACACATCACAACCTCTAATAGATTGCTGAATCTGGACATAAAGTTCTCCATCTGCAAATCTTTTAGAAACTAGAGGTACATTTTCAATCCTTAAGTATGATGCAATTTCTTCAGCTAATTTAGGATTTGTTGTCCCACTTACCAGCCTTAATCTAGTATTAGTTAGATTAAAGTTTGGTTCCTTACTCTGCATTGCCGTGATAAAACTTGTCACGAAATTTGCACCATAAAACTATATTCTTATCGTAGTCGTTTATGTGAATTTCGCAAAAGATAATGACTAGATGTTTTCAAAATTCAAATCAATTAAGCAAAAAATTGTTCATTAAAAATCAGAATTTATATTTATTTAGTCTCTAAAAAACGGGAATAATATTTGTCAATAAAAAAAAAATTGTATATGTTTAAATTTAGAGAATTAAAAACACTTTAAGTGTAAAGAATCAAAATATAATAAAAAGATGCCTCAAGAATCAATTCTTGCAAAAAAATCATTAGGCGTACTTATGCATCCATCATGTATCCCGGGAGGAGGAGTATGTGGAACTTTTGGTAGAGGAGCTAAAGAGTGGATAAAAAAACTTCATAAGCATGGAATTGAATACTGGCAATTTTTACCTCTTACACCTACTGACTCTACAGGTTCTCCATATAGTTCCCCATCTAGTTTTGCACTAAACCCATGGTTTTTGGATGTAGATGATTTAATCGAGAAAGGTTTCATCTTCATTTCAAATAAAGAAAGTCTTGGTTTAACAAATCAGAATAAAGATCATTTTGATTTTGATATTGCGAATGATTTAACAAAAAAATTGGGTCCCCTCCTTTTACAAGGTTGGGGTTCACAATCTGAAGAAAGAAAAATTAATTTCAATAAATGGATCAGTAGGAATTCTTGGGTTGAAGATTATGCAACATTTGTTGTTATCAGGGAGGAATTTAATATGTTGCCTTGGTGGGAATGGCCTCAAGAATTTAAAATAAAAAATAACAAGTTATTAGAATCGTGGATTAAGAAAAAAAGTAAAGAGATACTTATAAAAAAATTAATACAATGGCATCTTGATGTGCAATGGAGAGCTATTAAAAACTTTGCAAAATCAAGAAATATTAAGCTAATAGGAGATTTGCCTTTTTACGTCTCTAGAGACAGCGCCGACGTATGGAGTAATAAATCATTATTTTCAATTTTTAAAAATGGAGATTTAATTTTTCAAAGTGGTGTTCCACCTGATTACTTTTCATCAACAGGACAATTATGGGGTACTCCAACTTACTTTTGGTCAAAACATAAGAGGACTAATTTCAATTGGTGGAGAAAAAGATTTCAAAGGCAATTTAAACTCGTGGACATATTGAGATTTGATCATTTCAGGGGTTTAGCGGGTTACTGGAGAGTTAATGGCAGTTCTAAAACGGCAATTATTGGAAAATGGATAAATTCACCAGGTAGAACACTATTAAATAAAGTAAAAAAGGATCTAGGTGCAAACTATCTACCAATTATTGCGGAGGATCTGGGAGTAATAACGCCAGATGTAGAGAAATTAAGGAAAAATTTTGAGTTGCCTGGCATGAAAATATTACAATTTGCTTTTGATGGTAATGCAGATAATCCTTATCTACCTAAGAACATTAAAGGAAAAAATTGGGTTGTTTATACAGGTACTCATGACAACTCTACTTCTGTTTCATGGTGGGAATATTTAGATTATGAATCCAAAAAAAGAATAAAAGATGAGTATAAATTTTCAGAAAATCCTTCTTGGGATTTGATAGAAATTGGCATGAAAACGGATGCTAATCTATTTATCGCTCCAATACAAGATCTATTATCTCTAGACGATTCAAGTAGATTAAACAAACCTGGCACCACAAAAAATAACTGGAAATGGAAGTTAAATCGATCTTTAGAAGAAATAGAAGATAATTTAAAAATCTTTAGTGAGCTAGGAAATAATTTTGGGAGAACTAGAAATTAGAATTTCTTTAAATTATTTATCAATGATTTGATTCTCAATACTTTGAATCTTTATAACATTGACATTTAAAATAAAGTATCTTTTTAATATAAATATAGTAAGGACTAATATAAAAAATATAAAAGACTTCCTTGCCATGTATTGATAAGATCAAATTTCCTGAATAAAAAATCCTTTTCCTCTTTCTTTAAAATTTTTCTTTCTTTAACTGCTAACTTTAATAATGTATTTTCTTTTAATACTAAGCATTCCTCTAATTTAATTAATATAGATCTTATAAAAGGATATTCTGGCCTAATATTTTTATTATTATTTTCAATAGAGTTTATTATTCGTTCAGGAATTTTTGAAATATATGAAAGTTCTTTAATTGTAAGGTTTTGTTGTATTCTTGCTTCTTTTACTAACTTTGCAATTTCAATATATTGGTCAACCAATCCAGAACTTAAGTCTTTATTTTTTTCAGATTTTTTGTTAAGTAAAAAGAGATTTTTCAAAATATTCATTTAATTTCCAAAAATAAATAATCCTTTTTACTTCTCATTTTTAAAACAATACATCCAATTCTAATCGAATTAAAATCATAAGAAAGTTATTTAGATATAAATATAAAAACTAAACTGTAGAAATAATATTTTGCACTGCACTTTTTGCAATATTAAGAGGGCTAAAAGTATCCCTAATTAAAGCTAAGAGTTTTTTTGCATCAGTAAATTCTAATTTTTCATCTTTTATAAGACTTAAAAGAAGATTCTTCCTAACTTCGGATCCTTTTTTACTGACAAATAATTTCAATCCAGCGTTAGCAACTGGTATTAGATCTGAATTAATATTCTCTGAATCTCTAAATAAAATGTTTAATAAACTTTCAACCTTTTTTATTTGAATTTTACCTTTTTTATCAAAAACGACTTCTAAAAGTATGTCTAAAATCTCTTCAGAATTATCGGTTAATAGTTTTTTAGCAATATATGGATAAGCTATTTTTAAAATTTTAAATTCAGGATCTAACCTTAGTGCTAAACCTTCTTGACTAACAACTGCTCTTATTATTAAGGCAAACCTACTTGGGACTCTGAAAGGATAGGAATACATTAGTTTTGAGAATTTGTCAGTTACATTTTTAAGATTAAAATTGCCAACCTCAGCGCCAAAGGATCCTCCTAGAACTTCTTTTAATGGTTCAACAAGTTTTTGAAGATCTTGTTCTTCATTTAAAAAACCTAATTTCTGGAAATCTTCTGCGAGTAGATAATATTCTTCGTTTATTATGTGAACAATTGCCTTAATAAGAGTAAGTCTATCTGAATTTGTAATAGTATCCATCATTCCGAAATCAACATAAGCTAAATTTCCACAATCTGCATTTCCTCCTTTGAGAGCAAACATATTTCCTGGATGTGGGTCTGCATGAAAATATCCAAATTCAAATAATTGCTGCAGTCCACTGATGACACACGTTTTTATAAACGAAGCTGGAATTAAGTTATTTTCCTCTAGTAAAGCTCGATCTCTCAACTTAACTCCATCAATCCAAGAAGTTGTGATAACCCTTTTGGATGAAAACTGTTTTTCTAATTTAGGAATAAAAATATTGGGGTTTTCTTTGAATAAATTTGCAAACCTCAAAGCATTTTCGGCCTCTTTTTGATAGTCAATTTCATCAAAAAGTGCCTTACCGAATTCATCTATTATTTCTCCAAGTCCAACGCCAATATTTAATGGTAAGAGTGGTGATAAAAAAGTTCCTAAAAACCTTAAGATTACAACATCCCTTCTTATGAGAAAGTATAAATTTGGACGCTGTACTTTCACAGCTAGATAAGAATTTTTTATTTTTGCTTTATAAACTTGACCTAAGCTTGCTGAAGCAATAGGAGTATCTGGAAACTCATCAAATAATTCATTAGCAGAAGATCCAAGTTCCTCTTCAATGATTTTTAAAGCAATTTTGTGATCAAATGCCGGAAGATTATCTTGTAATTTTGTAAGTTCTGTAAGCCAATCTTGTCTAACAAGATCTGGTCTAGTTGAGAGTGCTTGGCCTAATTTGATAAAACAAGGTCCTAGATCCGTTATTACATCAAAAAGATATTTCGAGAGATTTTTTTGTACATTTTTATTTTTACTGTTACCTTGAAAAAGTATTCTTAAAAAAAGAAAAATAAAAGTTAAAAGGATATATAAAACTCTTGGGATAAAAATCCATGGTCGCAAAATCAACCAAAGTAAGTCATCTTTTGCTGAATATTTCGAATAAGATCTTTTCATTAAAGTTAAAAAATATCAAAAAAGATTATTACGTATCCCATTCTATATATGTCATTAATACTTTATGAGCATTTCATCTTTTCTAACTAAAAAGTTTTTAAAGTCTTTATTCTTTCCCGCTCATAACAGAGGGGCAGCTTTACCAAAGAAATTAGTGAAGTTATTAAAATATCCACCTGGGTATTGGGACCTGCCCGAACTACCAGAAATAGGCTCCCCACTATCCCAAAGTGGATTAATTGCTAAATCTCAAAGAGAATTCTCCGACAAATTTGGGGCTAAAGGATGTTTTTTTGGAGTTAATGGAGCTTCCGGATTAATACAATCAGCAGTAATTGCAATGGCAAATCCAGGCGAAAATATCCTGATGCCTAGAAATGTTCATATAAGTGTTATAAAAATCTGTGCGATGCAGAATATAAATCCAATATTTTTTGACCTAGAATTTTCAACCGTAACCGGGCATTACAAACCAATTACAAAAATTTGGTTGGAAAATGTATTTAAAAAATTAAATTTTGATGAGAATAAAATTGCAGGGATTATTCTTGTAAATCCCTCTTATCATGGTTATACCGGAGATTTAGAGCCTTTAATAGATTGTTGTCATCAAAAAAATATACCTGTTTTAGTTGATGAAGCACATGGTTCATATTTCCTTTTTTGTGAAAACCTTAATTTGCCAAAACCGGCCTTATCATCAAACGCTGATTTAGTCGTTAATTCATTGCATAAGTCACTCAATGGATTAACTCAAACGGCGGTACTTTGGTACAAAGGGAATCTTATAAATGAAGGTAATTTAATTAAAAGTATTAATTTACTGCAAACTACCAGTCCAAGTTCCTTATTACTTTCTTCTTGTGAAGAGTCTATTAGGGACTGGCTTAACAAAAAAAGTTTATCAAAATATCAAAAAAGAATTTTAGAGGCAAAAAGTATTTATAAAAAATTAATTCAAAAAAATATTCCTCTCATAGAAACTCAAGACCCCTTAAAAATTGTAGTAAATACCTCTAAGGCTGGGATTGATGGCTTTACTGCTGATAATTTTTTTTATAGAAATGGCCTTATTGCCGAATTGCCAGAAATGATGACTCTTACTTTTTGCTTAGGATTTGGAAATCAAAAAGATTTTCTTAATTTATTTGAAAAGTTATGGAAGAAATTACTATTAAATTCCAAAAAATCAAAAAGTTTAGAAGTTCTCAAATCGCCCTTTAAATTAGTTCAAGCTCCCGAAATCGAAATTGGAATTGCTTGGAGAAGTAAGACTCGGAGTATTTCTTTCTCACAATCATTAAATAAAATATCTGGAGATATTATTTGCCCTTATCCTCCTGGGATACCTCTACTAATTCCTGGCGAAAAAATTGATATAGATAGGTTTAATTGGATAAATAATCAAAGTTTATGCAACAAAGATCTGGTAAATTTTAATATAAGAGTCTTAGATACATAGCAATTTAATATGAGATTAAGAAGTGGCTTACTTATAGGATTTTTTGGTTTAATTGTTGTTTTGTTGGGTGGATGGTTTTTTACATTGGCAACTGCTTTGCTTACATATCTAGCATTATTAGAATTTTTTAGAATGGCAGAATTCAAAGGTATAAGACCAGCTACAAAAACAACATTATTTTCATCATTTATTATTATAATTTCTACTTATCTTGAGACTATTGGTTTGCTTGAAGGAGAAATTTCAAATTCAATTTTGCCAATCTGTTCAGTAGGGATATGCACTTGGTTACTTTTGCAACCAAAACCTGGGACTATTTCAGATATTGCAGCCTCTATTTTTGGATTATTCTATTTAGGTTTTTTACCAAGTTACTGGATTAAGTTAAGGGGATTAGATTTAGTAATAATAAGTTCAAATCAGGGGGTTATTTCGTTTGAGAACTTATCAAATACTACTGGTCTTCATTTAACTTTAACTTCTTGTTTTTTAATTGTAGCTAGTGATATTGGTTCTTATTTTTTTGGAAAGTTATTTGGCAAAACATCTCTTTCTCCAATATCTCCAAGCAAAACTATAGAAGGTTTAATTGGAGGAATATCCTGTTCAATTGTACTAGCAATATTTTTCGCATTTTTAATGAATTGGGAAAATCCATTATTTATTGGAATCTTATATGGAATTTCAATTTCCCTTATGGCATTAGTTGGAGATTTAATTGAATCCATGATGAAAAGAGATGCAAAAATAAAAGATTCCGGAACTTTCCTACCTGGACATGGAGGAATTCTTGACAGAATTGACAGTTACATATTTACTCCATCTGTTATGTATTACATTTTTATAATTCTCAAGTATCTAAATTAATAAAAAAATCTTTTATTCCAAAAAATAATCATGAATAATTTTACTAGATAATGATGGTAGATCTACATGTGGAAGATGACCACAATTTTGCAACCCTACAAAATTTAATTTTTCAATATTTCTTATATTTTTAATCTGTTTTTTTCCAAGAATTCGATCATTTTCTCCACATAATGTTTTAATTGGGATATTTTGGATATATTTTTGAGTTCCCGCAAACCCTCCACTTTTTGCAAATGATGCTAGTGAATTCCTCCATCCTTTACAACCTAAATGAATTGAAGCAATTTGTTCTTCCATCTCACCAACACATTCATCTGGGAAAGCAAATGCTTGCCTACAAAGGCTTTTTCTGACCTGAGGCAATCCAAGAAATGAGGCGCCAATTTGGTTAAGCGGAAAAGGGATACTCTTAGGTTCTCCAAACAATCCGGCGGGGGACAAAAGGATAATTTTGTTAATAGAATCAGGTATTTCAAAGGAAAGCTTTAACGCTGTTGAGCCTCCCATAGAGGCACCAATAATTTTTAGATTCTTTGTTATCTGTAAAGTCTTCAGGAGATCAATTAAAAATAAAATTATTTTCGAGGAATTGTATTCATTTGTTGCGCACCTAGGACTAAAACCAAACCCTAAGAGATCAGGAACTATAACTTGGAAATTTCTTATTAGTGATTTATATATTCTCCTGAACTCTAAAAAACTACTATCAAAGCCATGTAGAAGAAGTATAGGTTGACCTTTACCTCCCATAACTACAGGAAATTTTAAAGAGTTCCAGTTTTGGTTGAGTTTTATCCACTTAACATCATTTGCCAAATAAAGACCTAAAGGGTCTAATAGTGACGATTTGGCACTTTCAAAAAAATCTACATTAAAATCATCTAATTGTTTAAAATTGTTTTTAGTCAAAAAATGATTATGTTTTAATTTTTTGTTGTTCAAAATTTGCAATGACCTCTACTAAGTCACTTTTTTGAATTTCAAAAGGCAAAAAGTGAATCTCAGATTTATCTCGACAAGTAAAATCAGCAATTTTCTCTAAATTATTATTTTCAAAAACATTTATTCCAAGTTCTCCGATAGTAGTTGGCAAATGCAATTCTTTCATAAGTACCAACAATTGCTTAATTGATTGATCAGCTAAATTATTATTATTTTTCATTTCTTCTAATCTTAATTGCAATAATAATCCAACTCCAACAATCTCACCATGTAAGAATTTATTTGGGGTAATTATCTGAGTAATTGCATTATGAATAGCATGTGCTGCAGCAGTCCTGCACTTTTCTCCCCCAATACCTCCTACTAATCCTGCTGTTAGTCCACAAGCTTCTATCGTATTTCGCCAAGAAGGATTATTTTTAAATTTACCCTTAAATGCTTTTTCTCCATCTATTAGTAGTTGGTCCCTTAAAACTCTTGATATCTGGATCGCTTGTTGAACAAGACCATCGTCAATAGTTGAACTTGTTATTGAGGATTCATACCATTTTGCCAAAGCATCCGCTATTCCACTTGCAAGTGTTCTTGATGGAGCTGTTTGAATAAATTTATGATCATAAACTAGGATTTTTGGACAAGCTCTTAATGCAACATCCTTTATAAATTGGCCATCTTTTGTATAGATATTAGATAAGGCTGTCCATCCTGCACATGTAGAGGCACTAAGAGGAACAGTGATACAAGGGATATTAAGACAATCTGCTATATATTTGCCTGAATCAAGAACTTTACCTCCACCGACTGCGATAACAGAATCATTATAGTTTTTAAAAATGACATCCTTTATTCTTGATATGTCTTCGTAACAACAATCAAATTGCAAATTAGCAAAATTAACACTGAGGTTTTGATTTTTTAAATCAAAAAAAATCTTTTTTCTCAGATCATTCGTATGAATACCCCTACCTAAAATTAGTGGACTTTTTGTTAACTTAGTAATTTGAGGTAAAGATTCTTCCCAAGCATAATTTCCCCTAAATATAGTTTCTGGAGAGATTGAATGTATATTTACTTTGAATTATTAGAAATTAGCACTTGCTAATTCTTGAGAAGATTCCTCAGAAGAGATATTTATTGTAACTTTTTTATTATCATCTATATCAACTAAAGCACTATCTCCATCTTTAATTCTCCCAGAAAGAACTTCTTCAGCCAAACTATCTTCTAATAGACGCATAACAGCCCTTCTCAAAGGTCTTGCTCCGTATGAAGGATTATATCCCTCTTCAACAAGTCTTTCTTTAAATGCATCGGTGACACTTAACTTTATGCCTTTATCTTGTAGTCTTACAAAAACTTCTTGAAGCATAATTTCAGCAATCTCTTTAACCTCATTTTTAGTTAGTTGTCTGAATACAATTATTTCATCAAGTCTATTTAAAAATTCAGGCCTAAAGTATTGCTTAAGTTCTTCATTAACTAAAGATTTTATTCTATTATATTGGCTATCTTCAATTGAATCACCTGAAAATTCAAAACCTAAACCGCCTCCACCTTTCTCGATTACTTTAGAACCAATATTAGAAGTCATTATTAACAATGTATTTTTGAAATCAACAGTTCTACCCTTGGAGTCAGTTAATCTACCGTCTTCAAGTAATTGTAATAATAAATTGAAAACATCTGGATGGGCCTTTTCAACTTCGTCAAATAAAACAACCGTATATGGACGTCTTCTGACCGCCTCAGTAAGCTGACCTCCTTCATTAAAACCAACATACCCAGGAGGTGAGCCTATGAGTTTACTAACTGTGTGTCTTTCCATAAATTCTGACATATCTAATCTGATCATTGCTTCTTCACTGCCGAAGAAATATGAAGCTAATGATTTAGTTAATTCAGTTTTACCAACACCGGTAGGACCAGAAAAGATAAAACTTGCAATAGGTCTATTGGGATTTTTCAATCCAACTCTTGCTCTTCTTATAGCTCTTGAAACAGCCTTAACAGCTTCATCCTGTCCAATTAGCCTTTGGTGAAGAGTATCCTCCATATTGAGAAGCTTGACTGATTCAGTTTCTGTTAATTTTTGAACAGGCACACCTGTCCATGAAGCTACAATATGAGCTACATCTTCTTCACTAACAAGAGGTCCTTGTACAAGTTTTGAATCAATATTTACAGGCTTATTATTAGGATCAGATTCACCTTCGGCTGTAGATTCTTTTTTATTGTCCAGTACCTCTTTTATTTTTGCAGATAATTCAATCTCTTTTTCACGTAATTGACCTGCTTGATCAAAATTTTGGTCTCTGACAGATTCTTCTTTCTGTTTTTGAACTTGTCTTAGTTCTCTATCTATTTGTTTGGCTTCAGGCGGAAGTTTAGAATTTATTAACCTCACTCTACTTCCAGCCTCGTCAATAAGATCTATAGCCTTATCAGGTAAATATCTATCAGATATATAACGATCCCCTAAATGAGCTGCTGCCTCTAGCGCATCATCAGTGATTTTGAGACGATGATGTTGTTCGTAGCGTTCTCTTAGACCTTTTAAAATTTCGATTGTATCTTCAATAGATGGCTCCCCTACCATTACAGGTTGGAATCTTCTTTCGAGAGCAGCATCTCTTTCAATATGTTTTCTATATTCATCGAGAGTTGTTGCACCAATACATTGAAGTTCTCCTCTAGCTAGTGCTGGCTTGAGAATATTAGCTGCGTCTATGGCTCCTTCAGCAGCTCCTGCACCAATTAAAGTATGTACTTCATCTATGACAAGAATGACGTTACCTGCTGATTTAATTTCTTCCATTATCTTTTTCAACCTTTCTTCAAATTCACCTCTATATTTTGTTCCTGCGACCAAAAGTCCTATATCAAGTGTCAAAACTCTTTTATCTTCAAGTATGTCTGGAATATCTCCTGTTTGTATTCTTTGGGCCAAACCTTCTGCTATAGCTGTTTTACCCACACCTGGCTCACCAATTAGGACAGGATTATTTTTTGTCCTCCTACCTAATATTTGAACTACACGATCTATTTCTGAATGGCGACCAACCACTGGATCTAATTTTGATTCACTAGCTAACTTTGTTAAATTTGTACCAAATTCATCAAGAGTAGCGGTTTTCAAGTTACCCTTAGTCGAACTAGCTCCAGAGCCAACTTCTGCTGTTTCACCTAGCATCCTTATAACTTGCGTTCTTACTTTAGTAAGATCAATATTAAGATTTTCAAGAACTCTTGCGGCAACACCCTCACCTTCTCTTATTAATCCTAATAATAAATGTTCAGTACCTATGTAATTGTGACCTAGTTGACGGGCCTCTTCTAAAGATAATTCTAAAACTCTTTTAGCCCTAGGTGTAAAAGGTATTTCTACAGCTACAAAACCTGAGCCTCTACCTATTATCTTTTCTACCTCTATCCTTGAATCTTTTAAATTAACTCCAAGTGATTTAAGCACTTTCGCTGCTACTCCAGTACCTTCTCCAATCAACCCTAAAAGAATTTGTTCAGTTCCAACGAAATTATGACCGAGTCTTCTAGCTTCCTCTTGAGCAAGCATAATGACTTTGATAGCCTTTTCTGTAAATCTTTCGAACATTAGAAGATCAAATTCCTATTAATAACCTACCAGTAATATGTCAATTTTGTGTTCAGAATGAGCTTTTGTGAATACCCAAAAGTACAAATTATTTAATTAAATTGAACTTTTTTAGTGATATAGCAAGAAATAATAGTAATTTCAAGCATTCTGGTTATCCGAACAATTAAATTTTTACATTATTTTGTTGTTAATTTTTTTTCTTTTAAAAGAGCATGTGAACCATCTTTATAATAATTTTTTCTTATTCCTACAGTAAAAAAGCCAAAACGACAATAAAAACTTTCAGCAGTAACATTGCTCAGAGAAACCTCCAAAAGTAACTTATTTAGATTTAATTTTTCACATTTTTTTATTAAATGGCTCATAAGAAAAGATCCAAAACCCTTTTTCCTAAATTTCTGATTTACAGCAAAATAATTTATTTGAGCTTCATCAAGAACAACTTGAACAACACATATTCCGATGACTAAATTTGTAATTAATAACCCAATGATTTTTGTACCTTCCTTTTTGAATTCGTCAGCCCATTGTTTCTTGCTCCATAGGGAAATCGTATTTGAATCAAATTCATAACATAAATCAATATCTTTCTTTTTAAGTTGTTTAACAGATATCATTTTATTATGTTTGTATATTAAAAAATTCAAATCTTGAGTCATTATAAAATATGACAGTTTTGGCAAAACTTTATTTAAAGTCCTGACATGGAAGAAAAACAATCTTTTTTAAAGCAGAAAATAGACTTGGAAAGTCCTAATAGAAATATCGTACCTATTACAACATCCATTGGAGGAGATGGAAAATTGTCTGTTGGGGGATGTTCTATTGAAGAATTAGTTAAAAAATATGATTCTCCTCTTTATATTCTTGATGAATTCACTTTAAGAAAGTCTTGTAAAGCTTACAAAAGAGCACTGGAAAAATATTATCCGGGAGAATCACTACCTATATATGCCTCCAAAGCAAATAGCTCTTTATTCATGAGTAACCTTGTTTCCTCAGAAGGTTTTGGACTTGATGCAGTTTCAGAAGGAGAACTATTAACTGCCCTTAAAGGTGGGGTACCAAATGAGAAAATTGTTTTTCATGGAAATAATAAATCAGACAAAGAAATAGAGTTTGCCGTTAGAAATAATATAAAAGTAATTGTTGATAATGATTACGACTTAGAAAGATTAGAAGAACTCTCAAATTCATTAAATCGTGACTTAGAAATAATGATTCGCTTCACTCCTGGGATAGAATGCCACACACATGAATACATAAAGACTGGATCATTTGATAGCAAATTTGGTTTTGGGATTGAAAAATTGAATATTTTATTTGCAAATATACGCGATACTAAACATCTCAAATTAACAGGGATACATGCTCATATTGGTTCACAGATTTTTGAATTAGACCCTCATAATGATCTTGGAGAGATAATGGTAAATGTTATTTTAAGCGCCAAAGAATTTGGCCATAATATCGATGAAATTAATATTGGAGGAGGATTAGGTATTAAATACACAGAAATTGATGACCCCCCTTCGATTGATGAATGGGTAAAAACAATTTCTAACTCTGTAGTTAAATCTTGTGAGAAAAACAACTTGGATTTTCCTAAATTAATGTGTGAGCCTGGAAGATCTATCGTATCTACAGCGGGTATAACAATTTACAAGATTGGGGCCTTTAAAGAAATTCCTGGTTTAAGAACATACTTATCTGTTGATGGTGGAATGAGTGATAATCCAAGACCAATAACATATCAATCAAATTATTCTGCATGCTTGGTAAGTAATCCTCTTAATAATAATTCCAATAAAAAATATACTATTGCTGGCAAACACTGCGAATCAGGAGATGTCCTTTTTAAGGAGATAGATTTAGCAGAGTGCAAAACAGGAGAGTTAATATGCGTTTTTGGTACTGGTGCATACAATAATTCAATGAGTTCTAATTACAACAGAATTCCAAGACCTGCTGCTCTTTTAGTTTGTGATGGTGAAGCAGAGATTATTCAAAAAAGAGAAAGTCCATCTGATCTTTTAAAATATGATGTCTTACCTGATCGCTTTATAAGACAAAATTAGGTACATTTAAATTAATGTTGTATTAAATGTGAATTTTTGGGGGATTATAAATTTAAAGCTTTTATTAGACGTCTTATTTGCTGTTGGTTTTGGACTTTTATTATTTTCTAGAGTAAAAGAACAGAGAACATTATGGCTATTAAGGGGATATTTATTTTTAGTTTCATCAGCATGGTTTATACAAAGATATGCCTATCTTCCATTAACATCAAAATTAATTGATGCTGTAGTCCTTGCTTGCTCTCTTTCTTTGGCAATTCTTTGGCAAGGAGAGTTAAGAAGATTAATGGAATTATTGGGAACTGGTAGATTAGCTGTATTACTAGGTAATCCCCCAAAGGAATTTAGAGCCACATCAACAACTATTACTCAATTGGTTGATACTGCAGGTAAACTCTCCCAGAATAGAAGAGGTGCATTAATCGTTGTCGATTTGGGGAGTGATTTAAGGCCTGAAGATTTTTTATATTCAGGTACAAATATTGAAGCTCAAATTTCAACTGACCTTTTAATAAATCTTTTTGCTACAGATACCCCTTTACATGATGGAGCGGTTCTTGTGAAAGGTAACAAAATAATATCTGCGGGTGTAATACTTCCTCTATCGAGGCAAGGTATTAGTAGATATGGCACAAGACATTTAGCTGCATTAGGAATTACAGAAAGATTTGATAGGTGCATTTGTATTGTTGTTTCTGAAGAAACAGGTACGCTATCATTAGCAAACCAGGGTAAACTTGAAAGACCAATTACCAGCAGCAGGTTACAAGAACTTCTTGTAAATTTGATTGGTAATCAAAACTCTATGGGTACTAGTAAATCATCTTTAGGCAAAACTGCTTTATCTCAAAAAACCAACTCAAGTGGCAATATAGTCAGCGATATGAATGAAAAAGAATCAAATAAATCAGAAAGTTTTACTAATATAAAGGAATAAAATAATAATGAGTTTCGGAAAATTAATTGACAAGAAAAAAAGTGACTTTTCAAAGAGAATAGATAAATATAACGTTCCAGAACATGTAGCAATAATTATGGACGGCAATGGGAGATGGGCTACAAAAAAAGGTTTACCAAGATCAGTTGGTCATAACCAAGGGGTTTCTGTATTAAAAGAAATTACTAAAACATCAAAAGAATTGGGTTGTAAGATACTTACTGTTTTTGCTTTTTCAACCGAAAATTGGTCAAGGCCTAGAAAAGAGGTTGATTTCCTTATAAATCTTTTCAGCGAAGTTTTGGAAAACGAAATTGAAGAGATCCACAAAGATTCAATTAAGATAAAATTTATCGGTGACTTAAGCCCTTTTTCAGATGCTTTTAAAGAAAGAATCTATAGTTCAGAATCTCTTACTAAAAATAATAATTTTTTATTAAATATTTGTTTAAATTACGGAGGTAGACAAGAAATTGTAAAGGTTGCCAAAGAGATAGCATTGAAAACTTCTTCTGGGGAAATTAAGCCAAGTGAAGTTAATGAAGAATTTTTTAATTCAGAGCTATTAACACGTGGAATTAAAGATCCAGAATTACTTATAAGAACTAGTGGAGAAAAAAGGATCAGTAATTTTCTTCTATGGCAATTAGCTTATTCAGAAATTTACATATCCGACGTACTTTGGCCAGACTTCAATGAGTCTGAATTCCTAAAAGCAATAATTGATTACCAATCAAGAAATAGACGTTTTGGCGGTATAGAATCATTACCAAATGAATCTTTTGAAGATTCTCAATATTCTTCCTAACAAATATGGATAATTCGAATAACCAGTTATTAAAAGAAATTAGGTTCGATTGGAATAAAGAGGAGATATTGGAAATACTTAATATGCCTCTGATTGATTTAATGTGGGAATCACAAATCATTCACAGAAAATTTAATAAATACAACATTCAATTAGCATCATTGTTCAGCGTAAAAACTGGAGGATGTCAGGAAGATTGTTCCTACTGTAGCCAATCAATATATAGTGCTAGCAAAATCAAAAGTCATCCACAATTTCAAGTTGAAGATGTTTTAGCAAGGGCTCAAATAGCAAAAAAAGAGGGTGCAGATAGGTTTTGTATGGGTTGGGCATGGAGAGAAATTAGAGATGGGAAATCTTTTAATGCAATGTTAGAGATGGTTAGCGGTGTACGAAATTTAGGGATGGAAGCATGCGTTACTGCTGGGATGCTCACAGAAGAACAAGCTTCCAGACTGGCTGATGCAGGTTTGACCGCGTATAACCACAATCTTGATACAAGTCCTGAGAATTATAAAAATATTATTACGACTAGAACTTATCAAGACAGACTTGATACTATCAAAAGAGTAAGAAATGCAGGAATAAATGTTTGTTGTGGAGGGATAATAGGTTTGGGCGAAACTAACGGCGATAGAGCATCTCTTTTGGAAGTGCTTTCAAACATGAATCCGCACCCTGAGAGTGTTCCTATAAATTCATTAGTAGCTATTGAAGGTACTGGTTTAGAAGATAATCAAGAAATTGATTCTATTGAAATGATAAGGATGATAGCTACAGCCAGGATTCTTATGCCTAAAAGTAAAATAAGATTAAGTGCCGGGCGAGAAAAACTTTCAAAAGAAGCCCAAATTTTATGTTTTCAATGTGGGGCAAATTCAATTTTTTATGGAGATGAGTTACTCACAACTTCAAATCCATCTTTTCAATCAGACAGAAAACTTCTTAAAGAGGTTGGAGTATCATTTAACAAAGATTTTGAAACTTGTGAAAAAACATTATCTTCTCTATGAAAGGCAAAAATTATAAAATTGTTTCTCTTTATTCTTTTTTCCCATTTCAAGAGAACTTAATTATTGAGCTCAAAAATAAATTATTAGAAATCGAAAATGAAAACGATATTTCAGGTTTATTAATTTTTGCAAGTGAGGGAATTAATGGAACTATTTGTGCGCAGAACAATGTAATTAATATTGTTATCAATTTACTTAACAAATATACAGATAATAGAAATTTGAATATGAAAGTAAACTTTTCAAAAAATAAAGTCTTCAAAAAATTAAAAATAAAAATCAAGAAAGAAATTGTTACAATGGGTGTTCCTGAAATAAAACCTTCACAAGATAATGGGACCTATATTGACTCAGCTAATTGGAATAAGTTAATTAAAAATCCAAATACCATAGTCATTGATACTAGAAATCATTATGAGGTTTCTATAGGTACATTTCAGAATTCGATAAACCCAAAAACAAGAAACTTTAGCGAATTCCCCAAATGGGTAGATGATCATTTAGATACCCATATAGAAAATAAAGAGTCTCCGAATATAGCAATGTTTTGTACTGGAGGAATAAGATGTGAAAAAGCTACTACTTTGCTGAAAAAGAAAGGTTATAAAAATATTTATCACCTGCAAGGTGGTATCCTTCAATACCTTGATGATATACCAAAAGAAAAAAACTTATTTGAAGGTGAATGTTATGTTTTTGATAAAAGAGTTGCTTTAGATCAAGAATTAGAAAAAGGCTCCTACTCGATTTGTCATGCATGTGGAATGCCAGTTTCAGTTCAAGATCAAGAAAGAAAAGAATATAGAAAGGGTATCCAATGTCATTTCTGCATAGATCAATTCACTGATGATGATAGGAAAAGGTTTGAAGAAAGACAAAAACAGATCGATAGATTAAAAGTGGAAAATCATAAAATCTATCAGGATTAATTTTATAAAATCATGAAAGTTGAAGAATTAGAAAAATTAGCAGGTAACATTGGGTTATTAATTAAAATTCAAGTTAGAGAAACTCTCGGATTATGTTTTTTTAGAATCGTTATAGCAGAACAGAAAGATAACATCATTAAGATTTGGGCCGAAATGAAAGGTTGGACTTATTTAAATAAACAAGGTATTCAGCTTGATACATTAAGAATCCTTAGTAAGGCTCCTGCTTTTGTTTCGGAATTAATATGGGCAACAACTATGGCTTGGGCAATTGAAAAAAAATCAAGCAGCAAAGTAAGACTTTTAGCAATTTTTGATAGTGAAGGATATAGTAAAAAACTTGTAAGATATTTTAAATTAATAGGATTCAAAATTGTAAAAGAAGTTGGTTCTAGCCCAGTAGATCTTTTATTAAGATTGGTTTGGGGAGGAGCAGGTACACTTATGAACGGGGAATGCATTTTCATATTAAAAAAACTTGAAAAGAAACTTTCTTTAATTAAAGAAATTTACCCCGCATGATAACTACTTCTAACTAAAGGGCCAGAAGATACTTTCTTGAATCCTAAATCCTTAGAGAAGCGATATAAATATTCAAACTCTGATGGATCCCAATATTTCTTAACTGCCAAATGATTGAATGAGGGCCTTAAATATTGGCCAATTGTAATTTGATCACAATCTATTTTTTTTAGATCATAAATTGTATTTTTTATTTCATCCAATGTTTCCCCAAGACCTAACATAATGCCTGATTTAGTTTGAATATGAGGAGCAAAATCTTTTGACTTTTTTAGTAAATTTAAGGATTTTTTGTAATTAGCACCTCTTCTAACTTCTTTTTGCAGTCTTTCAACAGTTTCAAGATTGTGATTAAAACAAATTGGATCTTTTTCTAAAATCATATTTAACCTTTCTGTCTGAAGGTTATTAGTTTCCTCAAAATTATTGCCCCCACCCCATAAATCAGGAGTTAAAACCTCTATTTTTATTGTTGAATCAATTTTTCTAATCTCATCAATTGTGGAAATAAATAAATTTGCACCATGATCAGGGAGATCGTCTCTAGCAACAGATGTTAAAACAACATAATTCAAATTTAGTACTTTTACTGCTGCAGCGACTTGAGTACATTCATCAATGTTGATAGAACTGGGTCTACCTTTATTTACCTGACAAAAAGCACAAGAACGAGAACATATCGATCCGCCAAGTAAGAAAGTAGCTGTTCCTGAGGCATAACATTCTGCTCTATTTGGACATCTTGCTTCTTCACAAATAGTATGAATATTTGATTTTTTGATGAGAGTTTGTATTTTTTCGAACTCTGACGCTCTACTAATTGGAAATTTTATCCAGGAGGGAAGTCTTAAGATTTTTTCTTGCTTGAATAGATTATTTTCTTTCATTGTCTAATTTAGCTTTGTTCTTCCTTCTAAGGCCCTTGCAAGTGTAACTTCATCCACATATTCAAGTTCACTGCCCATTGGGAGGCCGTATGCAATCCTCGTAACCTTTGTAAAAGGTGTTAACAATTTTCCTATATAAAGACTTGTTGTATCTCCCTCAACACTTGGAGTCAATGCCAATATAATCTCATCTACTTCAGACTTACTAACTCTTTCTACTAAACTTCTTATTTCTAAGAGTTCAGGACCTACAGAATCCATTGGAGAGATTAAACCACCAATAACGTGGTAGACACCTTTAAATTCCCTAGCTCGTTCTAAAGCAAGTAAATCTTTTGTTTCTGCAACTACACAAATAAGTTTTTGGTTTCTTTCAGTATTTCTACAAATTTCACATTCATCTTCTGAAGTCAAATTAAAGCATTTTTTACAACGCCCAACATTACTACGAGCTTCCAACAATGCATTTGAAAAATCTCTTATTATACTTTCAGGTTGTTTTAAAATGAACAAGGCTAATCTTTGAGCTGTTCTTGGACCTATCCCTGGAAATTTCTCAAAATGACCAATTAATTTTGAAAGTGGTTTGGTATAAGTAATCAAAATTAAACTATTTCTAGAAATAATTTAGACGCAAAATTCTGAATTGCCATAATTGTTTGCTTTTAATGTCTTATTATATTTCTAGTTAGTAATTTCAAACAAAATGAAAAATATTAAATTTAACCCTTTCAAATATTTATTTTTGATTTTTTTGTGTTTTACACTTAGCGCTTGTAGTGGAGGACTGAATGCGGGATTAGAAGCTTATCAAAGTCCCGATGGAAGATATGCCTTTTTGTATCCAACAGGATGGACCAGGGTAAAAGTCGATGGAGGACCTGAAATTATTTATCATGATTTAATCAATAGTAATGAGACCTTAAGTTTAGTAATTTCTGATGTAAATAAAGAGGTTCAATTAGAGCAATTAGGAAGCCCAAGTGAAGTAGGGCAAACATTAATTGATAAAGTTATTGCTCCTGAAGGTTCAGGGAGAGAGGTAAAACTTATAAATGCCAATAAGAGGGAGGCATCTAATCATATTTTCTATGATTTAGAGTATGAGTTAAATTTAAATGAACAGGCTAGACACGAACTAGCCACTGTAGTAATTGATAGGGGAACACTTTATACATTTGCTGTAGGAACAAATGAAGAGAGATGGAATAAAGTTGATGGAATGTTTAATAATGTAATTAATTCATTTAATTTTCTAATATAGTTTTTTGAAAATCAAGATTAGATTCCAACTTGAACATTCCACAAATCTGCATATGTTTTGTTCTGATCTAACAAGTTTTGATGTTTACCACTTTCGACTATTTTACCTTTATCAATAACAATAATATTATCCGCATTTTTTATAGTGCTTAATCTATGAGCTATTACTATAGTGGTTCTTTCTTTGGTGATCTTGGACAATGATTTTTGAATTAAAGCCTCTGTTTCATTATCAACAGAGGCTGTAGCCTCATCTAATATTAATATTGGAGCATCTTTTAAAACAGCTCTAGCCAAGGCTATTCTTTGGCGTTGACCTCCCGAGAGCCTTTGCCCTCTCTCTCCTACTATAGTTTTATAACCGTCTGGCAATTGTTCAATAAATTTATGAGCTTCAGCAATTTTTGAGGCTTTAATTATATCTTTAAAATTTGGGTTAATTGAGCCATAAGCGATATTTTCTTGTACGCTGCCATGAAATAAATAGGTTTCTTGACTTACTAAAGAAATGCACTTTCTTAAATCCCTCAAATTTATTTCTTTAATAGAAATGCCATCCAAGGTTATTGATCCATCATTACTATCATAAATCCTGAGGAGTAGTTTAATTATTGTACTTTTCCCAGAACCTGTTAAACCAACAATCCCTAACGTTGAGTTATTTTCAATTTTGAAATTTATGTTTTTTAAAGTTAAATCTCGTCCAGGATAATTAAAATTTACATTATTAAAAATAATTTCCCCTTTGATATCTTTAGGTTGAATTTTTATTTTTCCATCTTTTATTTTTATAGGCGTATCTATGAGATCAATTACTCTATCTATTGAAGCCATAGATCTCTGAAAATCATCTAAAACATGCCCCAAAGTAGTTAAAGGCCATAATAGCCTTTGTGTAATAAACACTAAAAAACTATAAGTACCTACATCAAGTGTCTTATTCCAAGTTTGGAAACCTCCAATTAATAGAATCGCTATAAAAGCAAATAAAATTGCAAATCTTATAAGAGGGATAAAAGCAGAAGATAATTTTATTGCAGCCTTATTACTTCTTTGATAATCGAGACTTTCTTTATTTAATCTATTTAGTTCCCATTTTTCTTTAGTAAAACTTTTTATGGTTAGAATTCCACTTAAATTATTATTAAGCCTTGATGCCAACAATCCAGCTTTATTTCTAACATCTCTGTATTTTGGAGCAAGCTTCCTTTGAAATTTAATTGATCCTAAAAATATAATTGGGATAGGAAAGAAAGCAAATAAAGCGATTTTTGGAGCTACAAAAATCATAGTGCCCCCAATTATTAAGACAGTTATAAATAACTGAATAATCTGATTAGCCCCTTGGTCTAAAAATCTCTCGAGTTGATTTATATCATCATTCAAAATAGATAATAGCCTTCCAGTATTATCATTTTCAAAAAAATCCATATCTAATTCCTGGATATGCTCATAAGCTTTTATTCTTAATTTATGCTGCGATAGCTGAGCCAAATTTCTCCATAAAATCGAATATAAATATTCAAAGAAGGATTCACCAGACCAAACTATTCCTGAAGCAAATGCAAGAAAAATTAATTGTGCTGGAACTTCTTTTATTCCAAAACCAGCAATCCATGAATTCTTTTCCTTAACAACGATATCCACTGCAAGACCAATTATTACAGGGGGGGCTAAATCTAATATTTTATTAATTATGGAACTAAGAAAAGCAAAAAATAGTAACCTTCTTTCCTCAATCAGATTCAAATAAAGTCTAATTATTGGATTTTGATTGTTCTTAGACCTCATAAAAATAATAATTAAATTTTTCTATTATGATTTAAATTTTCTTTAGTTTCTAATTTACATTTTATTTTTGCATCTTGATGACTTGCAGTTTGCTTAAATTCTTCGTAGTAACAATCACAAGTTTTATTAGCAATTTCTTTACTATATACTATTTCTGCTTTCATCATCTCCTCTTTGACACTCTGCAGACAAAATAATTTTATGATTGAATTTTGTTTCGTTTGAGCTAAATAATAACTATTAAAAGAGTTGAATAGTATTATCAGATTCACAAAAATAAAGAAATTATATTTGCTAGCTTTCATTCTCTATCACTAGTTTCTGACTTTAATTTTTTTTAATTTATTTTTAGTTTCTCTATGCAGATCTCTTGGTAAATCTACCAAACTGTAATCATTAAAAATCTGTATCTTACCTATGGATCTACCATTTATATTAGTTGAATTACAGATTGAGGATATAATATTTGCAACTCTAACTCCATCAAATTTACCAAAGTTAAATTTGTAAGTTTCAAAAGAATCATTTTGATAATTATTTCTTCTATTTGAATTTCTCATACGATTATTACTATTTCTATTTGATCTATTTCGATCAGTATTATTTTGTTTATTAATCCAAGAATCATCCTCATTAACAAAAAATGATTTATTACCTATTACTAAATTAATCGCCGCCATTGCAATATTTGAGTCATCCATAGAGTATTTTTCTTTTAAATTATCTAGTACATCAATAATCAAAGCTTTATTTTCTTCATTTTCATCTTTAGCTAAAGAACTCTCATTAACATTATCTATTAGTTTCTCCATCCTTTTTTCATTTATTATATTATTACTTGGTATATTAATTTCTTCAATCTTGGTTCTTGTTGAGTTTTCTAAGTTTCTTAAAAAATGTTTTTCTCTTTGATTAACAAATAAAATTGCTTCTCCTGATCTGCCTGCCCTTCCAGTTCTTCCAATTCTATGAGTATATGTTTCCTTGTCAAAAGGAAAATCGTAATTAACAACAAGTTTTATCCTCTCAACATCTAATCCTCTAGCTGCGACATCAGTTGCAACGAGAATATTAATAAATCCTTTTTTTAATCTATCTACAGTATTTTCTCTTTGATTTTGAGGTATATCTCCATTAAGTACTGCCACAGTATGACCTGAATTCTCTAAAGCTTCAGCTATTGAAGTAGTAAGTAGTTTTGTCCTAACAAAAATAATTACTCCCTCGTTATTGAGTTCTAGTATTCTTTTTAAAGCATCTAACTTGTGATGCCTTTGAACATATAGAAATTTTTGGGAAATTAATTGAGTTTCTTTTTTGACACTTTTAATTAATATTTCGGCGGGATCATTTAGATATTTTTTTGCTATATTTCTTATCTCACTAGGCATTGTTGCTGAAAACAATACCATCTGCTTATTTTCCGGAAGTTGATCTATAATCCATTCAATATCTTCAAGAAAACCCATATTTAACATTTCATCTGCCTCATCTAAAACAAGACAATTTATATCTTTAATTTTAAAAGTCCCCTGCCTTATATGATCCATTATTCGGCCTGGGGTCCCAACTACTACGTCTACTTTTCTTTTTAATGCAGAAATTTGATTTCGATAGTCGGTACCTCCATATATTGCCACCGTCTTAAAATTACTAGATTCAGAACTATAACTTTTAAATGATTCTGCAACTTGAGTTGCTAACTCCCTTGTAGGAGTCATAACTAAAACCTTGGCATTTAATTCTTTATTATCTGTAAGTTTTTCTATTAATGGTAATGCGAAAGCTGCAGTCTTTCCTGTTCCTGTTTGTGCTTGGCCAAGTAAATCCCTGCCTAACATTAGTTCGGGAATTGCAGCTTTTTGGATGGGAGTTGGATTTATATATCCTTTATTTTTTAACGATTTTAAGATCGATTGATTAAACCCAAATTCGAGAAATCCATTCTCATTATCATCTTCTTTCGATACTTCCAATAGTTGAGATTCAATTTCTTTTTTGTTATCTGAGTTATTGAACTCTAGTAAGGAAGAATCTTCATTCTGAGACTTTTCCTGATCACTACCAAGAGAGTTAATATCTTTTTTTAAAGCCATTTTAAATGCCTAATAATCTTCTGATTAGGCATTCAACAAATATCTAAATTGACTTAAATTGTTGATTAGCCTTACAGAGCCGAATTATTAATCTAACATCTAGGGGTTAAGATATTACTAATTCTTCAAAAATAAAATTTAATTTAAATAATATATATTTAAAGATTTTTTCGCTCTTGTAACAGCAGTATAAAATAACCTTCTTTCAAAATTATCTCTGCAAAAGATATTTTGATTATCTTTTTTTTCTTTTACAACATATTGATTTCTTCTATAATTTTGAGACCACAAAATGTTTACTTTTTCAGATTCACTTCCTTGAGATTTATGAATAGTAATAGCTATTGCTGGTACAACATTTTCTAAATTAGATGGATCAATTAATGCGACAATTTCTTCGTTATTATCATTAAATTTTCTAAAAAGATATTTTCTTTTATTTTTTAAACCTATAAGTACTCCAATATCCCCATTTGACAATCCAAGTTCATTATTATTTTTTGTACACATGATCGGAACACCCTCTTTAAGAGTTTTAAGGTCATAGGGTTTTTTTTGACCAAAAACAATTTCATTCAAATATTCAACACTCCATATTCCGGAATTTTTTTCACATAAAATCAAGTTACTTTGTAAATCCAGAAATATCTTATCTACTAAATCTTTTTCATTAAGCAATAAATTATCAATACTCTCATCAAATATATATTTTTTTTTACTTAAATTTGAAGTTGAAATATTTAACTTTTTTAGATGACTTGTAATCGAAAATAATAGATCCTTTGGAATATCTTTTTCTCTACTCTTTGAAATAGTAATTTCTTTTGAATTA
>CACCZQ010000008.1 GCA_902550485.1 uncultured Prochlorococcus sp. | reverse complement strand
TACTAAAGAGGAACTTTAATAGTTTTTTGAATAATAAGAAACTTTTTTCAACTCTTTTTGGACCTAAAATTGAAAGCAAAATTACTAATATTATGAATATTTCAGGTGAATTTAAACCTAATAGTTTCATAAAATTTCATATTCTATTTATATTTTAGTACATGCTAAAAATTTAATCTAATTATTCTCAAAAGTTGGTAAATATAGTTCCCTATTTGATGCAATTAAACCTTCTTCTTTAAAAAAAATCTCTAGGTCTTTTAGATCATTTATTTCTACAAATTCTCCACAATTATCTACTATATTATTATGAGTGAAATTCCATAAATCAGCCAAATATTCGTCATCATCTGGAAATGCTACAAATTTCAAATATGTATTATTCAAAGCATATTCACTAGCAAAATCAGAATCTAAACCTTCCCTCTTAGCATCACAAAAAACCTTAGCAAATCTTTTACCTACAGAAGTTTGAGCACTTGATAAATCTAAATTACCTTGCATAGCATTTAAATTTATTGGTGCAATAAAAATTATTATTGGAAGAAAAATAGATACTAATATAAACAAGAAAAAATTTCCTTTTTAAATTTCAACTCATCATAAACTAGCAAAAAAAGTAATCAATTAGGCTTAATTAAGTAAAAGCACTTATTATAAATTAAGAAATAAATAGAAAAAATAAAATCAGCTCCATATCTGAATTTATAATAAAGAAGGATAAAATAAATTTAAAATTATATGTCTCCAAATATAAGGCTAAAAGGAAGGGGAGTTAACAGGATAATTACTAGTAAAGTAATGCTATCGCCATTAGCAGGAGTTACAGATAACATTTTTAGACGACTTGTACGTAAATGGGCTCCAAACTCTTTACTTTTTACAGAAATGATAAATGCCACAAGTCTTAAAAAAGGATATGGCACACAAAAAATCAATCAAATAGATTTAGAAGAAGGTCCAACTGGAGTACAAATATTTGATAATAGGCCATATGCAGTATCTGAAGCTGCGAAACAAGCTGAGGACTCTGGAGCTTTCTTAATTGATATAAATATGGGATGTCCAGTAAAAAAAATTGCAAAAAAAGGTGGAGGCAGTGCTTTAATTAAAGACCGAAAACTTGCTATAGAATTAGTCAAAAATGTTGTAAAAGCTGTTAGTGTTCCAGTAACAGTAAAAACACGACTCGGATGGGATAGTAAAGAAGAAAATATAGAGGATTTCTTATTTAAACTTCAAGATGCGGGAGCAACGATGATCACACTTCATGGAAGAACTAGAAAACAGGGTTTTTCAGGCAAGTCAGATTGGGAAATGATCGGGAGACTTAAAAAGTTGTTGGAAATTCCAGTAATTGCTAATGGAGATATCAAAAATCCAGATGACGCTCTTAATTGTTTAAAAAAAACAAATGCTGATGGTGTAATGATTGGACGAGGAATTTTAGGATCCCCATGGAAAATAGGAGAAATAGATTATGCCCTTAGAAAAAATAAAAATTTTAAAGAACCAAACACAGAAGAAAAACTATATTTAATTATTGAGCATCTTGATGAATTAATAAAAGAAAAAGGAGATCACGGATTGCTAATTGCAAGGAAACATATTTCATGGACATGCAAAGACTTTAAAGGAGCATCAAATTTGAGAAATAACTTGGTTAGAGCTGTTGATAAAAATGAAGTTAAAAATTTAATAATTAAAATGATTAAAACTTTGAATAATTAAAAAAATGGATTAGCTTAAAACAAATTTATTTTTTAAATGAAAATTATTAGTAAAGAAACAAGTAAAAGAGTTTGTGATCACATGAACAATGATCACATAGATTCAGTGCACAAATATCTTATTCATTATGGGAAGATATCAAGATTTGAGAATGCTTTTATGGAAGAAATTAATAATAGTTATATAAAAATCAATTACGATGGCCAATCAGCAATTATCAATTTTAAAAATGAAATATCTGAAGAAGAAATTCATTCGACTTTAGTATCAATGATTAAAGACATTAAAAATTAAAATAATTTATAAAATAAATTTTATTTTTTATTTTCATAGTAATCAGTTATCTTTTTACATTCTTCAAATGAAAGCATGCTTAATCTAGATGTGGCTTTTATTTTTAGAATTGCACATACAGCTAATAAATCAGCGCAATCAACATTAAGTGCTTCAGAAAGTTCTAGGACCCTAAGACCTTTCATTAGTATTAAAAAATCTTTTATACATTATCAAGAACCTTAAAATCAATGGGCTGCATTTTTGCCTAAACCTGCAACGAATGGAAAAGTTTGTTCATCTCCAAATATATCTTCTACCGAAGAATTAGAAATATTAGTTTTTTTAATATCAGGCTTAATTTCTTCAATTTCATTAGAAATATTATCTTTAATGTTATTTTCAATTTCTTTTGCTAATAAATTATTCGTATTAGAAAATATTGAAAAAACTAATACACATAAAAACAAAACAATTCTTTTCATAGAAAAAATTCATCTAATACTATTGTTATATGCCAATAGAGTTATTTAGAAAAACTAGATAATTTTAAAACAAATCTATATAAATCAAAATCAAAAAATATTCATCTTCCCAACTTATTTCTATTTTTAAATCTAATTAAAAAATAAAGACCTAGTAACAAAAGAATTGCCAAGGAGTACTGATTAAGAAAAACATAAACCATATAGACGAGAAAGGGGAATAAGCTCGCCCTCTTGAAGTTTAATTTCTGTTCCTTTGACATATTTTTCCAATTTAAATATTCTTCCCATTGAAAAATCTTCTTCATTTTTCTACTTCTATTTTTACGATTAAACATAACTTTATAAATATAGTTTTGATGATTCTTATGTTAATAAACAAAATTAATCTACAATATCAAAATAAGTTTTTTCATTAAATAAAAATATTTTATAAATAAAGATGAACACAAAACCAGTTTGGAAAATAGAAAAAATTGTTTTACCTCAACATGCAGATCATGCAGGCGTAATGTGGCACGGTAAATATTTTAATTGGCTTGAAGAAAGCCGAATAAATGCACTTTTAGAAGTAGGAATAAGTTATTTCGAACTCACTAAAAATGGCTTAGATTTACCTTTAATCAATACTTCAATAAAATATAAATCTCCTTTATTCCTTGGTGAAAAAATAATAATCGAGAGCGAATTCAACATTGATAAAAGTCCTAGGATTAATGTAATTTCAAAATTTCTCAACAAGAAAAATGAAATCTTAACGATTGCTGAAGTCAATTTAGTCTTAATAAATAAACTGAATTTTTCTATAATAAGAAAAAGGCCAGATTTCCTATCTGAAGCCTTTAGTAAGTTAAACGGTTGAAATTATTATCCGCCAATTGAATGATTTATTAAATTATTAATTATGAATATATTTCAAGTTATTGATTCTTATCAATATGAAATGGAATCAAGATATCAAGAAAAATCAATGCTTACAAATCTTTTTACAGAGCACAAATTTATTGGATGGTTAGGGTTGTTCATAGTATTTTTCTCTATCTTTGCAATTTTTGTTTTTCAATTTCTTGAGTGGGAAAGTAATGACAATAATAAAAGTTAAGAAGATTTAATGCTTATAATTCAACTGAATGACTTATAAAATGGCTATCTACTTAAAAATAACTAATCCTACAGAGGTTGTAAAAAAAAAGACCTCAAAATGGCTTACAGATATTACACCTGAAAGAATTGATAGAAAATTGGTCGAGGATGAAGTAATAAAAGGCATTATCGAGCAATTAACATTAGAAGGCATAAAAGGAGAAATATCAGCAATTAATGGGTTTGAAGTAAATGCATCTTCAGTAATAACAAAAAATAATTTTGTTATTAGAAAAACAAAAACTTTTTAGATCAAAAAAAATTCTTAGATGAAAATTTTTTTATTTTAATTATTTTTATCATTTTTTTAATTTTTATAATTGCAAGGGATTATCAAATTAAAAAGAAAAAGTTTAAATTAAATAATGCCTTAAATTCCAATTTCTTTATCCAAACAATTAATAATTTAATAGAAGAAAACAAATACAATTTGTTAGAGGAAAGGATCAGATTAAGGGAAATAGATGCCTACGGTAACGAGGATTATAAAAAATGGATTGGCAATCCACCTCTTGATGAAAAAGCTATTGAGAAAAATATATTAAATGGATCCAAGCGATTTAAAGAGGGTATACCATACTTCTGGGAAAAAGTAATTTTAAAAAAATTTGGCAGTATGGAATTATTTTTCGAAAAGTGGAGATCATATTGTTATGAAAATCCTACTATTGATGATGAGATAATTGGATCTATTAGAAAGCTCGAGACTGAAGATTGGTTTGTATTTATAGCAAGTCTAATAGAGAAATCATGCTTAAACCTAATAGAAAAAAACTACTCAAGTAAAAACAAGGAAAACTACAAAAAAGGTATCAGATTTGAAAATCATTGTATGGAAATTCTCAAACAAAATGGCTGGGAAGTAAAAGAAACCCCTAATACAGGAGATCAAGAGGTTGACTTAATTGCGTCAATAAATGATTTGAGAATATGTATTCAATGCAAAGATCATGAAAAAGCGATTGGAAATAAAGCAGTTCAGGAGATTTCAGCTGGTAAATTATTTTGGAAAGGTACACATGCAATAATGGTCTCAAAATCTGGCTTTACAAATTCTGCTCATCAACTGGCAAAATCAAATAAAGTGGAACTAATCAATGAGTATCAATTAAAAGATTTAGAAAAATTTATTGTTTAAATACTTTATATCAATTGTGTTAAGCCTTCTTTGTAAAGCAAGAGTGTTGTGAAAATTCCTGAGGCCCACATTAATCCTCTAGCTGTTGGGCTATTAAATACATATGCACCAATATATAAAAAACGAAAAATAGGATGAATCAATGCTGCAATTATTGCAATATTAGAATCAGTTGAAGTAATCAAACAAAGAAGACATGCGGGTGCATGTAGGGAAATACTTTCCCAACAATTTTGATGACACCAAACTGCTCTTTTTCCAAAAGAAGGTAATTCATCGAATAAAGCCCTTGGTTCAGACATATTTTCAACAGAATATCCTGCTTTAACGCGCCCTATAGTTAAGGGAATAATTGATAATAAAACAACACCAACTGATAGACAAAGGCTCCAGGCAAAAGCTACTTGCATATAATTTAAATAATATTATTAGCTTAATAATTGAAGCTCGTTATCGTGATAAATGAAAAATCATTACTATAGATAAAACATTGCAAAAAATACTGTAATTTATGTTAAAAATCTTTTATGGATATTTCAAAGGTAGTTTTAATTTTTGCTATAAGTTTACTTATATATTTTGCTTTTCTGTTTTTAGGATTTTTTCTTAAGAATAAAAATCTAAAGGCACAGAATCTAAAAAAAGAAGAATAGATTATTAATGCCACGAAAATTTACTATTTTCTCAATATTTTTATATCTTTTTGGATATATTTCATGGAAATAAAATTTGATCTTAATAATAATAAAGGATATTTGAAATTCAATAAGACAGTTGCTGGTATATGAAAAAATTTTATAAATTTCTTCAAAGTTTTATATTTATATCACTTTGGCTTATTTTTTCCTCATTTTTAACCCAATATTGGAATACCTTTCATTGGGAATATATTTACTTAAACTTCAGAATTATATTTGATAAAGAATTTTGGTTTGTTGTAGAAAAAATTCTTTTAGGATTTGATATTGGTTACTGGTTAGAAGAAGCACTAAAATTCTTAAGCTATGAAATACCTAAAGAATCATTTAAATATTTACCAATTTATTTCGTATTAAAGTCTATTTGGATAAAGCATTAATTTATATTTTTAGTAGATTTTAATAAATTCCTTGAAATTCTTGAATAAAATGGGTGAATTTATTTTTCTTAAAACAAATAAAGTTCCTTTATCACCTCTACAGATTCTAAGCTTATTACTTAAATAAGTTATCTCTAACCACCCTAATTGTTCATTATTTATTTCTTTCATGGCCTTTATATTTTTTCTTCCAAATTTAGGACCTATAATACCAGCATGTGTAAATTTGACCCCAATTTTTTTTTCATTTATGTAATTAAGTCTTATTAAAATACCAGTACCAATAATCGATTTTATACCGATAGGTTTAAGTAAATTAAGACCATTTAAATTTAAGGGATCAAGAATTTGAAGGTTATCAATAAAAGGCGAATATTTTAAAAAAGGACTATTAGAACTACTCCACCTAAGCTCCCAAACACCCTGTAAACCATTTCTATCTTTGCTAAAGGAAAAATTATGATCAATTTCAAGTTGTTCCGCAATAGTACGTATACTCTCTGAATTTGGAGATTTAAGAAGTAAATTTAATAAATCATCTTCGGAATACATCTGATAACCACTCAATATATATCTAAGGATAAATACTTACCTCCATGTGCTATATTCTACCAAGAATGTGTTGATTTGATGACAAAGAGCTATTGGCTAAAGAAAATTTCAATTCCAAATGCTGATTTATTTCTGGAATACATAAGGACAGTATTGCCTTGGATTAAATCTGTGGGAGGAGTAATAGTTAAAAGAGATTTAATACAAGAATCAACCTCAAATGAATGGGATGGAGGGCAGCTTGGATTAGTAATTGAATTCGAATCAAAATTTGCTGCAAAAAAAGCATTTTATTCTGAAGTATTTCAAAAATATTTGCAGTCCAGAGATTTAATGGAACTAGTTACTATAAGTACTCTTTAAAAAATCAACCAATAGGGACCTTACAAGAACAACTTATAAGTATTTATTACTATTAAATTATTTATGTAATATTTATAACTTCACTAGTATTAGCATATTTTGCAAAATTTAATTGTAAAAGTAATCCTTTAATCAAATGAACTATTCAACAGAAAAGGACGATTATTTGATGACAACTCCATATACAAAAAAAATTCAGAAAAAATTTGAAAAGGTTAAATCTTTTTTAGAGCAAAATGGATTTAATCCTTCATCAGAGAGCTTAATGCAAGATATAGTTAGCTCAGAAGAATATATTGCTAAAAATGGCTTATAAAATATCAGAATATATTCAAAGTCCTTAAATAATAAAAACCGCCTATTAAAAAAGGTAATAATATTCCAATAAATAAAAATATGGATTTCTTTGATTCACCTTCTGATATGGGGTTAATTTCTGGTTCAATTGCAAAACCATTTTGTCTACCACCGCTTTCGGTTGTATAACCTTTTTTATTCATAAGAAAAATAATCTAAGCAGATTATCTCATGTAAAAACTTATTTAAAAAAATTTTTTACATTTAGAATTAAACTAATTTTATGATCTAATAATTGATTTCAATCTGAGATTTCAATTTGGCAGCTTTTTTTAAAAGACCTACAACTTCCTTACGGCCAGTTGCGAACTCAGCCTTGTTAAGTAACTCACTATATTTTTTTGTGATTTCTCTATGGTTCATTTTGAATGTGTTATTCTATAAATTATAAAGTTAGTAAAAATATTTTTTGTATAAAAGATATCAAAATAGAGTTTAAGTACCTTTACCTATTTAAACCAACCTTTTTTCTTTGGTTTAATCTCTTCTTTAATAACTTCTTTTTTTCTCCCAAATAATCCCTTTTTTTGGACTGGTAAATTCTCTTCAACAGTTTTAGATTTTCTGTTAAATAGGCCTTTTTTAGGTTCTTTTTTAATTGATTCTTTTGTGTCTGAAATCTTTGTTTTTTTCAGATTAGATTTTGAATTTTTGGGTTTTCTATCTGCGAATAAAGTTTGATATACAAAAAATCCAAAAACAGCAAAGAAGCCTAATGCCTGTACTAGAGCAGTTCCAAGATTATCAAACATTTAGGCCTCAACTTTGTATAGTGATTCTTTTTCATTCGCTTCGATACATTTTTTATCATCAGACAAACATTCAATTTCAGCCTTCTTCTCAGTATGAGAACTGCAACCTGTGGCATTTGCATTAGATATTGAAAAAAAGGTTAGTGCCCCTAAAATTAAGGCGCATGAGGTGTTAATCGGTTTCATGAGTTTTATTTTTATTATGGAAAAATTATTTCGCAATTGCGAAGATAATCTTCTGTTCTGCTAAAAGTATTCCCTTTTTTATATATCTATTTGTAGTAATTAACTAAATCGATAATTAATATTGCTAGTAATGAAAAACCTAAAATGAAAGGTAAATAAGGATATTTATTTAAAATTTTGTTTAGTTGATTTTTCGATGTTTGTTTTTCCTTTTTCTTTTCTCTAGGTGGTAAGCCTAACTCTTCCCTTCTCTTAGCTTCTCCCATAACTTTTTAAACCATTTAAGACTATTTTATATACTTAGTAGTAGTAGTGTATTGTTCTTGATTTAAATTATTAATGATTAATTTAGTTTAAATTTTGGATATATTAAAAAATATATAAAAAAATTACATGATAGAAGTAGTTTGGTCAGTAAATATAATGGTTGCAATTCTGATTATTGGTGTTGCCTGGGTTCTTTATTACATATTTACTTATGATCAAAAATTTACTTCCTAGATAAATGTCAGATAAAGATTTAAGTAATTTTCTAAAAAAAATAGAGCAACTTAATCAAATTGTTGAGTTAATAAAAAACAATCCTAGTAAAAAGCTATCCCTTTCAAAATGCAAGAATCATGATGAAGTAATTAGATTAACCACTGAATGGGGTTTTGATATTAGTAAAAGGTGGGGAGAATATTAATTGATTTTATTACCAGCATTATTAAAATTGCCATCAACTTCAAATTAAATTCCTAAGATTAATTAGTATTTCTTGTATTGGAATTATGAAAGAAATTGGAGAGATAAAGTCAAATATATATAAAATAGCTGCTGTTACTGATAGAGGGCAAAGATTAAATAAATTAATTTCTCCTATGTATGAGGAAAAAGCTAATGAAATGGATGAATTGATTGATGCTCTTAAAGACTTTAGTTTTGAAATATCAGAAAATTTATTGTCTGGAGAGTGGGAATTAATTTTTTCTAATGTTGAATTATTTCGAAGTTCTCCTTTCTTCCTTGCTATTGAAAAGGCATTAAATGATGAATTTAAAAGTAAACTTTTTTTTAAATTACATCAATTGCAAGTAGGATCCTTTGGCATTTCAACTATTGGGAGAATTGCTCAAAAGATTGATTTTGACAAAAAAGAATTTATATCTACTTTTGACACTACAATATTTGGGCTCACAACAATTCCTATCTTGGGTTGGTTCAAACTATTGCCTACTTTTGGTGGAAGAGTAATAACCCTAGCAAGTGATTTGGTTTTAAGAAATAATTTACTTGATATGAACTTACAAAAGACAAAAGTTTCCAAAGTTGATGGACTTAATAAGATTCCATTATTTAGTGAATTACTTATGGATAGATGGTATCCGGTTAGAGAGGTATGGAATAAGTTACCTTGGAACAAAGAATCGCCAAATTGCCAGGTTTCAATTGTATATTTAGACGATGAAATGAGAATTATGCGGGATATGTATGGGTCTATTTTTATTTATATAAGGCCTTCAATTTCCTTATTGAATTCAAATAAAATCTTTAATGATTGATTAAAATACTAAATAATATTTTTGTAATTTATAGAAAAAAAAATAAAAATTTATTTTAAAGATTAATTAATAAAAACATCTCACATCCTAAATACAAACATTATTATGTTCATAATGAACATTTTTAATTATGCTTAGAAATCAAGAAAAAAATTCAGTTGTTAGAGGAATATTCCTAATAGGAGGTTGGGGCTTAGGTCTAGACAGATTCTACGAAGGAGATAAAAAAGGTGGCTTTTTATCAATCATTGGTTGGAGTATCACATTTTTTAGCTTTATCTTTCTTAAATGTTCAGGTTATGAATATGTTGATGGTGTGAAAAATTATTCAGATTACTCCCCTAACCCTTTAATAATATTTCCTTTACTGGCAGGAGCATTTGGTGGCTTTCTAATAATTAAGAAGGCATTTAGATTAGCAAAGCAATTTGAGAATGCTGAATAATACCAGCAGGCAAATTCAAGATAATAATCCAGATCCTTTCAAATAAAATTTAAATAAAAGAATTACTAAAAGGTTTACTATTGCTAAAGCTACTAAACCATTTCTGTTTTTTACATCTAATTTCTTGACTAAATTAGAAAGATAAACGACTGGATTTTCTGGCTCTTTATTATCCAAATTTTATTTAAATATTAATTTGACAAGAAAATATCACAGTTTCATTTGAAGAATCAAAATTGTAAAGATGATTATCCAAAAAGAAATAAATAATTTCTAACCCATAATTCCAGCATTTCTTAAAAACGCTTTACCCATATTGCCAATTACAAAAAATAGAGACAAATTAATTAAAAGGATTATTAATAATGCCAACATTTTATAGTTTGGATTTGTTGAAATCCCATCAAATCCATTATTAAGAAATCTCTTAAAAAGTGATTTGTCAATTTTTGGTTTTTGTTGCTCAGAATCAAGTTTTACTTTTTCTTCTGAAGAATCTTGACTACTTGCTTTCTCTAGAAATTCTGTAAATGCTTTAACATTTTCTTCTTTTTTAATCCCCTCATTAAGATCTTTATTGTCTTCATTCAAATTGGGGGACGATTCGATTGAATTATTTTCCTCAGGATTAAGTTTTGAATCTTCCAAATTAGTATTAAATGCTAGGAGTATATTACACCATAAAAAAAACCCACTCGATCAATTGAAGAGAGGGTTAGCTAAGGTCAAAGTTCTTATTTTTATATTAATTTATTTTGATTAGGTTTGCGGTTGTAACATAATGAAGTTTTAATTTAGATTAAATTCAATGTGATTATTTTTAGTAAACATGTTAGATGCGAATACTAAAAAAGCATGTAAAGATGACCCCTCAATAAGAGAAATTAAAATTAGAAATATTGAACATGCTATTGAACAAGCAGAATTGATGATAAAAGAATCAAAAATGAGCCAAGAAGAATTAATCTTCTTAAAAAGAAAAATATCGGCCTCAAGACAGGATTTAGAAATACTTTATTTAATGAAAATTCAATGAATATAAATTTTTTAATCTTTTAAAAGAAATTAATTTTTGCAAAGAAAATTAATTTGTATATTTGAAGACTTATAAAGTTTAAAGAGAATGTAAGTATTTTATAAAAGGTTCTAGTTATGTCTAAAAATAATCTATATATACCTTTAAAGGTTGTTCCATACATCTTTATTTCAATTACTGCTATAGCAATAACAGCAGCTACATATGTAATTACCTAGTTCTATAAGCTATGTAAGGTTTTTAGATATTAAATAAATTAAAATATTTGTAATAACTAATTGTATGAATAAATTCAAAATAGCAATTTCTACAATATTAATAATATTATTTTCCCTTATTGGGATTAAAAACTTAATTTACATAAATCAAGTTAAAGATTAAAAAAAAAGAAGAGTCATTTTTAAATGAAACTATACGTGTTTTAAATGAAAGCTTCGATCTAGAAAATAAAAATAAAAGAACTCTTAATAAATCAATTGAATTAATTGAGTATTGCTTAGAGGAATATGAATATAAAAACTGATTTCAAAACTTCAATGATGAATTTCCTTAATACTCCACTAATATGCAAATAAAAATTTATCATCAATAATCTTGTTATGTTCCATAGTTTTTTATTAATAATATTTCCCTAATTTAATTTTTAAAATGACTAAAATTAAATGTTCTTATTTAGGAAATTTAAACTGTGAGGCTATTCATATACAATCTGGAAGTCTTATTAGAACTGATGCACCTTTAGATCACTGCGGTAAAGGTGAAAGTTTTTCCCCAACTGATTTATTAGCAACATCTCTAGGTACTTGCCTGCTAACCATTATGGCAATAAAAGCTAAATCGAAAGGATTTGAATTGAAAGGTATATATTTAAATATTAAAAAAGTAATGACACAAAATAGCGAGAGGAAGATAAAAGAACTAATAATAGATATTTTTATACCAGAGAGCACTTCTAATGAAACTATTGATTTTTTGAAAAAAGCTTCCAAAGAATGTCCAGTTACAAGAAATTTATCTCAAGAAATAGATATTAAAATTAGTTGGCATGATGAATAAATCTCCAACATAGTAATTACATAAAAAATAATGAAATACTTTATTGGAATAGTCATTCTGTTATTTGGAATATATATAATGACAGACTTGGCATTAAAGACTAGGTATACAAGAAAAAGACTTGCAAAAGAAAAAAATAAATCTTATGAATTTTAATATTGCAGATTAATTTAATAGATTTATTTTTGTACTGACAATAAAGGTATATTTTAGTTTTATTTTTTCACTATTTTTTGGTCAATCAAACTAATCAAAGGGATCATGAAATTTACATTTATTCCAACAGTACACCATGTATAAATAATAAGAAAAAATATTTTTATAAATAAATTAGGGGGTAAGGTGAAAAATATTTTGAAAAACCCTCCAATGAATAATACCAATATTCCAATTTGAAAAAGACCTTTGATTATCCATTTAAGTCCATATTTTTTAATGTTTATATAAAACCAGAAAAAAACAAAACTAGATAACAATAAATATATAAAATTTATGATCATCTTTTCAGAGAAAATCTAATAAATTTGCCATTATCAAGGCATGAAGACAATTATCACTTTTTTATCTGCTAATTTTTTTTTTAAATGGAAAAGTTATACAAAAAACAATAAAAACAAATTATTTTTTTTACTTTTTATCTTAAAACATTTTCGATTTTAGTAAATCAACTCTTTTTTGATTCACTCCCAAATCACTTTCTCCAACTCTTGATTCTGATCTTATTGATAAGATGTTTGATTCAGGTAGAAAGGATACTTCTAAGTCGTCTACATACTTCATCAATTTACTGGTTGCCTCTGCGTGAAGATAATCGCCATCAATTTCTACAATCTCAGTTCTTGGTGTGTTTTCGATAAATGTTTTAATCTCTTCAAAAGGTTTCTCAATATTATTAACTACCCATTCTTCTCGTACACAATGTGCAATCTCTACACAAGGTTTTAGTTCTATATGTGAGGCAAATGATGAAGAGGGGAATAAAAAACTTGAACAAATTAAAATTGTTAAAAAAAGTATTCGCATTAACAGAAGAATTTAATGACTCATAATCTAACGAATTAAATTACTAATTAGTAATGACGACCTAATTATTTTGGAAGAAAGCATATTTGTCTTTATATTCAGCATTTAATATTTATTTCTAATAATCTCCCAAAAAAAAAGACCCCTCAAAGAGAGATCTTTTAAAATTGATTTATATCAAGTGTTTCCTTGTTTCCACTGAAATAAACCAATTCCTCCTACACACAATTACAATATCACACTTAAATTCAAAAATTGTAACGCTTAATAGACCTCTATTTTAACTGTCACATAGCAAAAAATGCAAAAAGCACTCAAACTTTGCAGCCGAGTACTTTTAAAGTTATCAGAAAAAAGTGTGTGAGGAGTTTCTGATGTATTTAATCTACTCCTTAGGTAATTTAAAAGGCTACAGTATAAATTACTAATTATTTAAATCTTTCAGAAAAATTGGCCGTTGATGAAAAAATAATCAAAAACATAAAAAATTCATGAAAATCATTTACAAAAAAATCATTTTTATTATTTCGGCAATTGCTCTTTTTTCAGTAATAGTGAGTGTTGTCAAATATTCGCTTACTTATATTGAAAATAATCCCGAAAAATACTTACCTACACAAAAGTAGGACAAAAATTAAGTATAAATTCACTTCAAAAAATCTATAAAGTGTCTTAAATATGATCTACATTGGCAGCTTGAGTCATGAAAATCAAAAACACTTCAGTTTTTAATCAGAATAATATTCATTTAAGTCAATTTAAAAATAAGCATAAATATCAAATACTTGAAAAGTATTGGAAGAAAAGAAAGAAAGAATGTGAAAAAAATCTTTCAAAATTTTGCTAACCGATAATTATGAATTTTATTTTTTCTTTTTTATTAGCATCTGTAATGTGGGTACAAGTTCCACAGTGGAAAGCTGACTGGTCAAAATGTGCTGTAGATGTTCCCGATTCGTCATGTCACTGGTACGTAGCTGCTCCCGATAATACTTTTGGGGAAGGATTTAATTGGGAAAACGCTCCTTGGTTTGATGCTAATGGATTACAGGATGTAGCTAAGATTGAGAAAGAATCTGTAGTAGAAAAACTTCAGAATAACTAAAGTTTCTATTTCATCAATTAACTTTTAAAAGTATTTAAATCTAGTTGCTTAATGGTTAACTTTTGATTAATTAAATAATTTTTATGCGTTTCAAAGTAAGTCTCAAAAAAAATGGAAAGGAATTTGATGAAGTTGTTATAGCTAATAATAAAAAAGAAGCTATGGAAGTAGCTTTAAAAAACAATCCAGAAGCTCAAGCATTAGCTTCTGATTGGACATTTAAGATTTAATTATTTGCGAAGCTTAGGAATCAAAAGAGATGCGACACAAATAACACTAATTGTAGGTCCAGGCGACAAATTAAAGACTATAGAGAGAATAAAGCCCAGAAGTGAGATGCATAATCCAAATAATGAAGACCTCATCATTGCAATTCTTAAACTATGAGCCTTATTTAGCCCTAACAGAGTTGGGGTAGAAAGAAGAGCAATAACAAGAATTACTCCCACTGCTGACATTGAACTAACAATTACTAATGCCGTTGTAAAACTCAAAGCAAGATTTAATAATGAAACGTTTATACCACTTGCGGATGCACCTTCTGGATCTAATCCAACATAAACAACCTTTTCATATCCAAAAGTCATTAAAAGTATAAATACTAAAAAAGCAATTATTGTTCTAAGTAAATCTTCAAAATTTGCTGTCAATAAATCGCCAAATAATACTGCCTCCAAATCAATCCTTATTCCGAGCAGAGGGATTATAAGGACTCCAAACCCAAGCATTCCAGCAAGAATAGTATTCATAACTGCTTCATAGTTTTCACTTTTTCTATTAGTTAAACTTTCCGCAATTACAGAACCTAAAAGACCACTGATAACACCACCAATTGAAGGATGAATTCCAAGCGCTAAGGCTAAAGCAAGTCCAGGTAAAACACAATGAGAGATTAGATTAACTTGTAATAATCTCTTATGAGTGATTAATACAGTTCCCATTGCTGGACATAAGATCCCTGAGAAAATAGTTATTATTAATGGGACAAGCCACCAGTTGTTATTAATAAAAGACATTATTCGAATGATTCGGTATGATCAAAAATACGGGACAAAAAAAGATTTCGAAAACAATGGTAACTAAGTCCGACATTACCAAAAGACAAGAACAACTTCTTGAAGAACTTAATAAATGCGAGGATGAATTGACTGGTCAAGAGTTGCATAGACAATTGATAGAAAGCGGAAAGGCTATGGGACTGACGACTGTTTACAGGAATCTTCAAGTTCTGATAAAGCATGGCTTAATACGTTCTAGACATCTCCCAACTGGAGAGGTTCTGTACACTCCCGTAGATAGAGATATTCATCATTTGACCTGTGTTCAATGTGGTGAGACATCAAAAATGGAAGGATGCCCGGTAAAAGATATTCATAAGCCCAAAACAAATCCAAAGAAATTCCAATTGTTGTTTCATACCCTCGAATATTTCGGGCTTTGCCAAAACTGTTATCAAGCTCAGAATTAAAAAGGAACATTCTCTAATCACAGAAATTATTTTCGTTTACAGAGCTAATGTTTATTGCCTCTAATTTATCTTGTATTTGGTCAGGACTACCAACTGCCAAAACACTTTTATCAAGAACGATTACTTGATCATAGTTATTTAAAGAATCGCCCCAATCATGGCTACTTACGAGCAAAGAAAGTCCGGCATCCGCAAGTTGACGAACAATTTTAAGAAAATCCTCCTTTGCAGGTGGGTCCAAAGCTGCACAAGGTTCATCTAAAAGAAATATTTTTGCCGGGGACATAAGAGTTTTTGCTAATAGAGCTCTTTGCTGCTGTCCTCCTGAAAGAGAATCGAGTCTTCTATTCGCCAAACTTGCAATGCCTACTCTCTGCATTGTCGCCTCTAGTTCACAACATTTATTAATCCAAGAATTAGGATATGCTAGAAGAGTCTTAATTTGAAATGGGTTATTACTTCTTGATTTTGAATACTTTATTTGACCAAGAGATACCAATTTTTCAACTGTGATGGGGAACTTCCAATTCATAGAACTTCTTTGAGGCATAAGTGCCACAAGAGCTCTAGATTTATATAAATTTTCACCATCAATTTTTATTTCGCCTTTATCTGGAGTATTTTGTCCTTGCAAAATTCTTAAAAGAGTTGATTTACCTGCGCCATTTGGGCCAACTAACGCTGTTAGAGTTCCAGGTTTAATCTCAACCGATACTTTATTTAAAGCTGGCTTACTTTTTTTTGTGTATGAATAGGTTAAATTTTCAGCGACTAAAGTAGCCATTAATTAATCTTTTAAAAAAGTCACTTTACAAGCTTACCAATAATACAAGCTTCGTATTATTTTCATAACATTTGATACCTTTGGTTGTCAGTAAAAATGAAAATGATTATCATTTTTAAGTAATTAACTATTTTTCATGTCAATTTTAAAAAGGCTCTTAAAAAATAAAAAAGGTTCGAGCAAGTCAATTATTAAAAATTCCGTAATCGCTGGAACGATAATATTTTCTGGTTTTGGGCAGGATGTTATGGCTAAAGGAAGGTCATATATAGCAGTAGAACCACTAGTTTGTGATTTAGTTAAATCAATTGCATTACCATCTGACGAAGTTACATGCTTAGTAGATAGAAAACAAGATGTTCATGACTTAAAGATCAATCCTAGGCAGGCTCAATTACTAAATAGCGCAGATAAAGTATTTACTCTTGGTAAAGAAATGACTCCAAGTATGAGAAATTGGGAAAATAAAAAGAATACTGTTGTTGTAGGTGTTAGTGCAATAGATGTAGATGATCACTCAGACCATGGTGGACATGACGATCATTCTGAACATTCAGCTAAAGTAGATGATCATTCTGATCATGGAGGTCATGATGATCATTCAGACCATGGAGGACATGATGATCATGCTGAAGGTGCTTTCGAATGGGCAGGCAAATTTCAACTTTCTAAGGGTTCCTACAAATGGTCATTTGAAAAAGTCGATGGCGAATATGCTGATCCTGCAATGAAGATGGTGATTCTCAAATCTAATGACATAGAAGGGGCTGAAGATTTAGCCAAAGAATTATTAGGATCTAAAGACTCAATAAGTAGAAAAAATAATGGTACTTTGATAGCAAGTAATAAAGCTTTTGTTCTTAACTTTGATCAAAGAAAAGAAATTACTGTTTTTAACGTGGATATCAAAGAAGACGGTCAATATATATTTTTTACTGAACACATGCCTTTTGAGTTTGAAGCAACTCAACACTTTTTTAAAGACGTTTCAAATAGTGATGTAGAACCAATAGCACAAGTTCCAGACGAAGGAGAGGGGCATCATCATCATGACCATGGAGGTCTAGATCCACATGTATGGCATGATCCGCATAACATCATAAAAATGGGAGATCTTATAAGCAAAAGTTTAAAGAAAGACATTTCAGTTTTTAATAGAGGTGAAAGAAAACTAATTAATGAAAGATTCGAAAAAGCTGATTCTCTCTTAGAAGGCTTAGATAGTTGGATCGTCGAACAAGTAAGCTCTATTCCTGAGGAAAACAGAGTAATTGTTTCTAAACACAAAGCAATGGAATACTACGGGGATGCATTTGGTTTTGAAACCATTAGTTTACTTGACTTTCTTGGAGACTCCTCAAGCTTAAGGCCAGACAACATAAGTTCTACTTTAAAAATGTTAGATGAAGAGAAAGTTCAGGCAATATTTCCTGAACAAATTCCAGCATCTAAGTTGTTAAGGAACTTAAGTAGACAAAGTTCAGTTCCTTTAGCTTCTAATCAAATATTCGTTGATGGATTGATGATGGATGGTAATACGGTTTCAGTAGCTGTTCACAATACTTGTACAATTGTTGATTCATTAGGTGGAAGTTGTGATAAAGAATCTGGCTCCAGTCTTGAGTCTGAATGGTACAAACTTTCAGATTAAATTTTTCTAATAAAAACGGTTTTCATTTCTTATTATTACTATTATTAGACTATTGTTTATTTAGTAAAAATCAGTAAATGAGCATCAAAGATAAAGTTCCCGTAACCATCCTCACTGGATTTTTAGGCTCAGGGAAAACTACTTTGCTTAATAGGATATTGAGTGAAGAGCACGGGAAAAGAATAGCCGTAATTGAAAATGAATACGGTGAAGTTGGTATAGATCAAGGACTCGTAATAAATGCAGATGAAGAAGTTTTTGAGATGTCAAACGGGTGCATTTGTTGCACTGTTCGCGGTGATTTAATAAGAGTTCTTGGCAACCTTATGAAGAGAAGAGATAAGTTTGACTATGTCTTAGTAGAAACGACAGGATTAGCAGATCCAGGGCCAGTTGCTCAGACTTTTTTCATGGATGAAGAGATTAGTTCTGAATTTACTCTCGATGGAATTGTGACTTTAGTTGATGCTGCTCATATTGATCAGCAACTAGGAAGGAGTGATGAAAGTTCAGAACAAGTAGCATTTGCTGATGTTCTTGTCCTCAATAAAACTGATTTAGTCTCTGATGATGCACTAGATACTCTTGAATCAAGATTGAGAGATATGAATCGAATGACTCGAATTATTCGAGCCGAGAATGCCAAAGTGCCAATTGAAACAGTCTTAAATCTAAGTGCATTTGATCTTGATCAGATCCTTAAACGCAGGCCAACATTCCTTGAACCAGAATATCCTTTTGAATGGACAGGTGTTTACAATCTTGATGCAGGTAAATATGAATTAATGCTGGAAGAAGGACCAGATCCAGAAATGTCCCTAGTAGCTCTTTTTAACCAAGGTGAGAGTGAGGAGGAACTTAAAGATGGTGCTGAATCCTCCGTAAGACTTTATGCAGAAAAAGCTAATACTTTAGAGCCTGGGAATACTATTCCATATGGAGATCATATAAATCTCAAATTGGATGGTAAAGGAAATAAATCCTTCATCTTGAATATAGAAAAACCAACAAAAATAGGTTTATTTACACAACATACTGCTGAAGAATTCAATATGAAAGTCATTAAAAGTGACGAAAATAAAGAGGTTCCATTTAATACTGAAAGGTTCTGGCAAGCAGAGCATGAACATGATGATGAAGTTGGCTCAATTGCTATTGAGCGTTTTGGAGATGTTGACCCAGAAAAACTAAATACCTGGATGGGAAGGCTTCTCTCAGAAAAAGGAGTGGATATATTCAGAACTAAAGGTTTCATAAGTTACTCGGGGAACCCAAGGAGAATAGTTTTCCAAGGAGTACACATGTTATTCACTGCTCAACCTGACAAAGAATGGGGTAATGAACCTCGTAGAAATCAACTTGTTTTTATCGGTAGAAATCTAAATGAAAAAGAGATGCAAGAAGGCTTTGATAAATGCCTGATATAGAACCATTTAGCCCAAGAGGCATGTTCCATGAAGGATGGACAGCTGAAGTTAACGATTATGCCATAGCATGTGGTTGGGCTCTTAAAGGTAAACAATTTATTGTTGGTGACGTGGCAGGAGGTATTTTTGCATTCGAAGGAGATACTGGAAAAATTATTTGGGAAAAAGAAAATACTCACTCTGGTGGTCTACTAGCGATGGCAATTCATCCAGAGGGTGAAATTTTTGCAACATCAGGTCAGGATGGAAATGTTCAAATTTGCAATTGCCACGAAGGTAAAGTAATTAAAACACTTGATCTTGGCAAGGGGTGGGTAGAGCATCTCAAGTGGTCTAATGACGGTTTATTTCTGGCGATAGCTTCCTCAAAAAAAGTATATGTTTTTAATGAAATTGGAGAAGAGAAATGGATCTCAGAAGTCCATCCAAGCACAGTAAGTGCAATAACGTGGTCAAATAAAAATGAGCTAGCAACTGCTTGCTATGGAAGAGTGACATTCTTTGACATAGTTAATAATAAAACGAATCAAAAACTCGAATGGCAAGGATCTTTGGTATCTATGGAATTAAGCCCTGATGGAGATATAGTCGCCTGCGGGAGTCAAGACAATTCAGTTCATTTTTGGAGAAGATCAACAGGAATGGATGCTGAAATGACTGGATACCCTGGTAAACCAAGTCATCTTTCTTTTGATGACAGTGGAAAATTATTAGCAACAAGTGGCAGTGAAAGAATTACAGTTTGGAGCTTTATAGGAAATGGTCCAGAAGGGACTATGCCAGGAGAGCTATGTCACCATACAGAACCCATTTCGAGCCTAGCCTTTTCAAATAAAGGTATGCTTGTAGCCTCAGGATCTAGAGATGGTTCTGTTGTCGCAAGTTTTTTAAAAAAAGACGGTAATGGAGACCCTGTTGGGGCTGCATTCGCGGGAGATTTAGTAGGGGCAATATCCTGGAGACCTGATGATTGCGCACTTGCAGCAGTTAATGCAAAAGGTGTTGTAAATGTATGGAAATTTAAAGTTCGTACAAACCTTTTTTCTAAGGGTTTTAAGTAAAAGTAGAAATTTATAAAATTACCAATAGTTAGCTTTTAAATGCCTTTCCATACAAATAACTTCACAATCATTATCTATGCCTTTTGGGTGAATATCGCAATATGAGAGACAATGAAAATATTCGTCTATAGGATTAGATTGATCAGTCTTCCTAACTTCTTTCGAATGATTCATAAAAGAGTTCCTCAATTATTTAAAATTAAGATAGTCGAATTAAATATCAAAAGAAATAAGCAAAACTTACTAAAAATATCCCAAAAAAATTAACGCAATTGATTACCACTCTCGGACATTTTTAATAAAAAAGCAATGCGTATAAAAACGGATTGTCTTTAGAGAAATATTTTCCTAATTTTATATTGTTGAGTTCTAGGAGGTCTTTCAAAATGATCGATAGCCTGCCTGAAATTTCGGAATAAACCGAACTAATTTAATTAACTGCTCCAATTATTTTTTATTAATGTCTAAGCTTCCTTCTTCTGCATCGTTTAGGTGCCCTTTAAGAAACAAGCTTAATTCTTGAGTTTTTGCCCCAGTTAAAGACAATTAGTTAATTTTGGTGAGCATTAGCTTAAAAGAAGTTAGCAACAAGGATCCATGATTTAGGTACGTTATTAACTTCAGTAAAAAATATATAAGTAAGAGATAAAAGAGGGCTTAAATTAGCCCTCTTTTTTTAATAGGATGACTTTCTCCTGGTTTTATAGATAATGATTAAATGAATTAAATTAGAAAATGGTTCGATATTATTGCCCATATTGCAATCCTAAATACCAATTTCAAAAACAATCCTCAAAAGGTAATTTGATTTGTGGCTTGTGCGGAGAGGATCTTGTAAAAAAACCATTTATTAGATTAAACCAGATAATCGCTTTAGTTGCTGCTTCATCATTACTTTTACCTTTGATATATACTTTTATTTTTTTAATTAAAAATCAATTAAATCCTCCTAATAAAAATTATCAAGCAAATAGTCGTTTGATGATAGTTATCAAAGATCAAATTTAAAAAAATTTGAAAATATTTAGATTATCATCCTCTGCAAAGAGATTTATTTAAACATGAATTTTTACTCTCAATATTTATTTGATCATCAATATTTTTTAATTTGTTTTTATTACTTTTTACTTTAACTTCATGCCCACAATGTTCTTTGCAACCACCATTAAATAAATTATGTGCATATAAATTTGAAATATTCGTAAGTAATAAAAGAACAATTATTTTATAAATTTGGAAAAAATTAGATTTAATTTTTACTATCATTTTTCCAGAATTAGTAAATAAATAATATCAGTTAATTCCAGGGAGTGTTTATAAGTCCCCAGATATCAAAGAAGAAAAATAAAACTGCTATAACAACAAGATCCCATGCTCTTTCCCTAAAAGCCCAAGGCGCAATAAAAACTTCTCCAAGTCCGTGAAGCGCCGCCCCTACTGGTAGATGATCAAGAACAAGCAAACTGTGAGAGAGGATAAAAAGAAAGCTTGCGAAATATCTAAAAAAAACAAACTGCCAATTGCTAGAACTCATGCCTTTAGATTTTTAAGAAATATACTTCAATCATCAAAATAATGATATAGATCAAGTCAAGAGATATTATTTTTGGTAGTCATAAATACGAATAAAGATATAAACCTAAAGTAAAAGTTATTAAACGATGAAATATATGTTTTCAAGTTATCAGCCTAAAAATAGTTTTGATGAGTACTTTAAGGATAATGTTAATTCTGCTAGAGAAATATTGATTCCACTTCTTTCATCTTTGGATAATATGGGACTTGAGGAATTAAACAGGAATCATTCTGCCGCAAAAAAATTATTACTAAGACACGGTGCAACTTTTAGGTTAAATGATACTGGTTTAAAAGGTACTGAGAGGATATTACCTTTTGATCCACTTCCTAGAATAATTAGTAAAGATGATTGGGTAACTTTAGAAAAAGGACTAAAACAAAGGCTTGAGGCAATTGATTTATTCCTAGATGATATTTATAATTCTCAAAAAATAATTAATGATGGAATAATTCCAAGAGAATTAATAGAGAGTTCAGAAGGTTGGAGACCTCAAATGAAAGGTTTCAAACCTCCACTAAATAAATGGTGTCAAATTTCAGGACTTGATTTAATAAGAGATAGAAAAGGAGATTGGCATGTTTTAGAAGATAATTTAAGGTGCCCTTCTGGGGTTGCTTATTTTTTAGAAAATAGATTAGTTATGAAGAATATTTTCCCTAATCTTTTCTCAGGAAGAATAGTAAAACCAATTGATGAATATCCATCATATCTTTTAAAAACTCTTCAAGAACTTGCAGTTTGGACAGATACTCCCAAGATCGTTCTACTTACTCCAGGGATTTTTAATAGTGCTTATTTTGAACATAGTTATTTAGCGCAAGAAATGGGTATCCAACTAGTCCAGGGTCATGACCTAGTTTGTAATGATGATTATGTATATTTAAAAACCACCTCTGGATTAAAAAGAGTAGATGTCATTTACAGAAGAATTGATGATGATTTCTTAGATCCTCTTAATTTCAGAAAAGATTCTTGCCTTGGTGTTAGCGGATTACTTGATGTTTTTAAAGCAGGTCACGTTGCTTTAGCAAATGCCCCTGGGACTGGAATAGCAGATGACAAAATGATTTATTCTTTTGTTCCAAAAATGATTAAATATTATCTTGATGAAGAAATTATTATTAAAAATGTAGAAACTTATATTTGTCATTATCAAAAGGATCGAGAATATGTTTTAGAAAATTTATCTAAACTTGTTGTCAAGTCTGTAGCAGAAGCTGGTGGTTATGGAATGTTAATTGGCCCTCACTCAACAACGAGTGAGATAGAAGAATTCGCTAATAAAATTAAAAATAATCCTAGAAATTTCATAGCACAACCAACATTAGAATTATCTACTGTGCCATCGTTATGTGATGGAGAGCTATATCCATGTCATGTTGATTTAAGACCATATATCTTAAGAGGAAAAGATTCATGGGTTAGCCCAGGCGGGCTTACGAGAGTAGCATTAAAAAAAGGATCATTAGTCGTTAATTCTTCTCAAGGTGGAGGATGCAAAGATACATGGGTTGTAGGTAAATAATATGCTTTTAAGTCGTGTAGCAGAATCTCTTTATTGGATCAATCGTTATTTAGAACGTGCGGAAAACATATCTCGTTTCGTAGAAGTCAGCGAAGCAATGTCATTAGATTGTCCACCAGGAAGTGCAGAACCTTGGCTCCCATTAATTGATGCCTCTAGTGACAGAGAATCTTTTGATAAAAGATTCCCGGAGAAAAAGCCTGATGACGTTATTAATTTTTTAATAAGAGATCGTTTAAACCCAAATAGCATAATTTCCTGCATTCAAATGGCAAGAGAAAATGCAAGACAAATCAGAGACGTCATGACCACAGAAATGTGGGAACAGATTAATATTTTATATTGGAATATGCAAGAAGGAGAGGCAATATGGAACAAACCAAGACAAGAACAATTAAGTGAAATAAGGAGGGAATGTCAGCTTTTTTATGGAATTACAGATGCGACTCTAAGCAAAGATCTTGCCTGGAGATTTAGTATTCTTGGAAGATTAATTGAAAGAGCTGACAAAACATCAAGAATTTTAGATGTTAAATATTATTTACTCCTTCCCAGCTTAGATGAACTTGGAGGAGTTCTTGATGAGCTGCAATGGATTGCACTTTTACGTTCAGCTGGAGCTTATCAAATGTTTAGGAAAGCAGTGCAAAATTCTATAAAGCCTAATTCAGTTGCGAGATTTCTTTTACTTGATCCAATTTTCCCTAGATCAGTAAGATACTGTCTTGATGGGATAAGCAATACACTTAAAACGATAGATACCACACCATATACTGAAAATCCTTCAGAATTAGAATGCATGAGAGGTTTGCTTAAAGCAAAGTGGAGTTATATAAGAATTGAAGATATAATCAATGATGGTTTACATGAGGCAATCGATTCATTGCAAATGGATTTAAATAAATTAAATGACCTCATTCAAGAAAAATATTTTATTAATTAATAAGTTTATTAATGAGAATTAAATACATTCACAAACTTGAATATAAATACGAAGACCCTGTTCAATTAGGCGAGCATAGATTATGTATAAAGCCAAGGTCAAATGGATTTCAAAATCTAAAGAATTTTGAATTAAAAATAACTCCAGAACCAGAAATTATTTATCCATTACTTGCTGCCAGCGGAGAAGAGATTAATAGAATCAGATTCAATGGATTAACAGATAATTTAACTATTGAATCAATCAGCGAAGTTGAAACTATTAAACATCCAAACATTATTGATGGAGTTAAAAATAGAGATTTAACATTACCTTTTTGTAGAAGCATTATTAACAGAGATTTGCAGGGAGCATTAGAGGGATGGATGCCAAATGGACAACACGATCCCTCTGCCGTAGAACTTGCCCAAGAAGCCTTAGCAGGGAGCATTAATAACGCATTATCATTTACTTACCAGCTAATAGAGATTATTCAAGATCGGGTAAAATATACCAAGAGACATACAGGTCCAGCATGGCCGGCCAGCAGAACACTTAGAGAACGTATAGGTTCATGCAGAGATTTAGCAATGCTAATGGTTGAAGCGTGCAGGTCTATAGGTATCCCAAGTAGGTTTGTAAGTGGTTATCATTTTGAAGATCCCTTACCCTCTGAGTTGGATTTACACGCTTGGGCTGAATTATATATTCCAGGTGCTGGTTGGAGAGGTTTTGATCCAAGCGGAAAAGGATTAATAGATGATAGATATTTAACATTGGTATCCTCTTCAAAATCTAATTTAACCTCTGTAATTACAGGAAATTTTATAGGAAAAAATAATTTAGAAAATACTTTATCCTGGGAAATCAAACCTCTAGAAATTAAATAAAGACTAAATTTGTAATCATTTAAAATAACAAAAAAACATAAATAATAATATGTTTCTTTTTTAGTGTTCATTGATACGTTCTTGGATATATATATCTGTTTTCATTTGTTTAATTCTTAAAGAAAATTGAACTCAAGTTTAGAAATTCCAGTTATCAAATCAAACAAATCGAAAATGTTTGAATTGATAAGTTATGAAAAATTTCGCGATACAAAAGATGTAAGATTTTTTGATATTAGTGTTAATAAATCAAACTATAGAGATCTAGTTATTCACAGTGGTCCTGCAGTTAGTCCGCCTAATGATGAAGAATTTAATAATTGGCAATTTTACATACATCACAATCAAGAAGATAACCTACTGGCTATCTCTGGAGGAAGAACATTTTTTCTTGTCAATTTTGGCTGGGATTACCCTTTTTATAAAGTTAGATTAGAATCTTGCGGATATATTCTAAGAATACCTAGAGGAACATTTCATAGATCAGTTTCTGACGAAAACGGTTCCATAGTTTTAAATCAAGCTATAAGAGATGAAGGCGGTACAGTTGAATCTGAATTCAAGGTTACGAATAGCAAAGATAACAAAAAACTTCTTGATTGTATAAACAATCTAGAACCTAGATTTAAAATTTACAGTGTTAAATAATCTTAAAAAGGCGTTCCAAATTTAAACATCAATTTAAAAAATTATCTAATTGTTATAAAATAAAAAAATATTGAAATTTTTGGGTATGAAATTTTTTAGTTTTTTAAAATATTTTTTATGTATAACTTTTTCTTTCTTAGTTTTATCCTCTCCAGTTTTTGCTGGGGCAAATGTAGCTGTTAAGGGCGAGGGAGATGAAGTTCCAAGTTATGTTAGAGCTAATATTACAGGATTTGATTTCCATGGAGAGGATCTTCATTTGTCTTCTATAGCTGGAGCTGTTGCGAGAGATGCAGATTTTAGTGATGTTGATTTACATGGAACTACGCTAACCCTATCGGATTTAAAAGGTTCTAATTTAAATGGAATCGACCTAACCGATACTCTTTCTGATCGAGTTAATTTCCAAAAAACAGATCTTAGAAATGCTGTTCTAATTAATATGATCGCATCAGGCAGCAGTTTTGCAGGAGCTCAAATAGAAGGAGCAGATTTTTCTTACGCTATTCTTGACAGCGAAGACCAAAGAAATCTTTGTGAAATTGCAGATGGAATAAATCCAACAACAGGCGTTTCAACTAGAGAAAGTCTTGAATGTAGTTAGTATTAAATTATAAGTAAACTTTCTTACCATTATTATATTTATAAATCCTTTGTTCTTCGTCTTGAAATATCATCTCACCATTTAATTTAGATTTCTTAAATTTTGAAAGTCTTGCTCTGTGTATATTTGATTTTCTATTTATATTTTCTTCGTTGTCGT
>CACCZQ010000007.1 GCA_902550485.1 uncultured Prochlorococcus sp. | reverse complement strand
CAATATTCTTTATCCTTTTCCTGTAGAAAAATTTCTCACCACAATTTTGACAAGTTCCTATATATTTTAATTCTCTCCTTTCAATAGGAAATGAGTGCCTCACAGAAATTTGAAAATTCCTCTCTTTCTCATTAATTTCATTCATCTTTTCTAAGAAATTTGGACCATGTATCTCATTTTTTTTTAATATCCTATCTACCCATGCATGAATCATTTCATGACATAAAGTACTGTTTATTTCACTAGTAGATAATTTACTCAAAATAGGTTTCGATAAGATAATTTCAGAATCTATAAAACCATTAATACGTTTTCTTTTATAAAAACCAGCAGTAGTTTTTAATCTATTATCACTCCATCTAACTTTTACTAAAGGGTGATTATTAACCGTTAAAGAATTTTCAAAATATTGGGTATTAAATCTATGAAATAAGGGTAAAAGAGGAATTACAGGCATTATGGATTAAAATTAATATTATTTTGACAAAAAAAGCCATCAAAAACGATTTCTTTTCTTAAAGTAAGAAAAAACTCAAATTAACATGGATGTAACACTAGTTAAAGATATCGGAATTAAAGCATTATTAGTTGGCGGAGCTGTACTAGTTTCTTTTTGGACTTTTAATGCAGTCAAATTAGTTATTAGCGCCAGAGGAATTAATCCATTAGTAAGAAAGTTTTTCGATCAAATAGCTGCTGGCAGAATTGATGCAGCTTATGGTTTGACTACAAAAACTTATAAAACTCATGTAAAACGACAAGACTTTCTTAAATTTTTAGCTAGTTTAAACCTCAATAAATACAGAAATTTAAAATCAGGAAGACCTAGAGTCCAAGAAGATCAAATCATAATAACTTTGAATTTAAAGTCAGAAGACAAACAAGATGAGCTCCCATTAGATTTTACTTTTGCAAAAACTGACAATGATTGGAAAATAGAAAGAATAGCTAAAGTGAATTAATAATTTTTATGAGGCAAAAAGAATTGTTTAAAGAAGAAATAATACATCAATTAGAATTACACCCAAGTAGATTAGATAAAGAAAAAATCATCTCAGAAGCAATGGAAGAAGGTCTAGATGATTTTTTTGAAGGGATACGTATGGCACTTGATCCATTAGTAACTTTTGGTGTAAAAATTGTCCCAGAGAAAGAGACTGAAAAAAGTCAAAATCTTTTATGGGAAGATTTTAGAAAATTAGCCAATAAGCTTATTCAAAGAGAACTTACTGGTCACGCTGCTCGCGATGCAATTCTTATGGCTATGGAATCTGCAACAAAAGAAGAATGGAATGGATTTTATAGACGAGTTTTAATTAAAGATCTTAGATGTGGTGTATCTGAAAAAACAATCAACAAGATAGCAAAGAAATTTCCCAAATATTCTATTCCTATTTTTTCTTGTCCTTTAGCTCATGACAGTGCAAATCATGAAAAAAAAATGATAGGAAAAAAGCAAATTGAAATCAAATTAGATGGTGTACGCGTCTTAACTATTATTAGACAAAATAAAGTAGAAATGTTTTCTCGTAATGGGAAACAATTCCATAATTTTGGTCATATTATCTCAGAAATAGAAAAAGCCTTAAAAGAAGACCCAGCACCTTATGACTTAGTACTCGATGGTGAAGTGATGAGCGCTAACTTTCAAGATTTAATGAAACAGGTACATAGAAAAGATGGCAAACAAACCAAAGACGCGGTTCTCCACCTATTTGACTTATGTCCGCTTGAAAACTTTCAAAAAGGGAGATGGAACACTAGTCAAGCAAAAAGAAGTTTATTAGTAAAAGAATGGGTAGCAAAACATTCTATGCTTCTAAAACATATACAAACGCTTGAATGGGAAAATGTAGATCTAGACACTATTGAAGGACAAAAAAGATTTGTAGAGCTGAATAAATCTGCTGTTGAAGGTGGTTATGAAGGAGTAATGATTAAAGATCCTGATGCTATGTATGAATGCAAAAGAACACACAGTTGGTTAAAAGCAAAACCTTTCATTGAAGTCACCTTAAAAGTTGTATCAGTTGAGGAAGGTACTGGACGCAACAAAGGGAGACTGGGAGCAATCCTGTTAGAAGGGGAAGATGATGGTTATGAATATAGTCTTAGTTGCGGAAGCGGTTTTAGTGATATTCAACGTGAAGAATATTGGTCAAAACGTAATCATCTCGTTGGTCAACTTGTAGAAATCAGAGCTGATGCAAAAACCAAGTCAAAGGATGCAGTGGCTTTTAGTCTTAGGTTTCCTAGATTTAAATGCTTTAGAGGATTTAAAGATGGAGAAAAAGTTTAAATTTTGAAAATAATATTCAACAAAGTAGTCAAAAAAAAATGTGGTTTTTAAATAAAAAAAATAAAAATCTTGGCTATACAATATAAGAATAATTATCAGGACTTTTTGAGAGACTTATGACGAAGAAAACAGTTTTTAACTTCATAAAAACACCTTGTGGACAGGCAAAATATATCGAATTAGAAACCAACAAAACTATACTAGGTAAATTAAGGCTTTTGTGGTTTATCTTAATTGCATCAATTAGAGATTGGAATATTAAAGAGTAAATTCTTAAGAGTTTTCAAAATATTCCCTAGAATATTTAGCTGAAAAATATACAACTAAAAAAGTTGAACTAATTCCAACGATAGTCATATATAAATTATTTGGTGATTGCACATTTTTTAGCTCCTGGATATTTTTTGCCAAACTACCTATTGAGCAATAAAGAAAAGTTCCTGGAATGATTCCAAGAAGACCAAGAGCGAAATCTCGAAATTTAACATTATTCAAACCATAAAAATAATTAAGAATACTAAAGGGAAATATGGGCGATAATCTCGCTAAAAAAATTAATTTAAGTCCGCCTTTTTCTACTACTTTTTCCATAACACTTAATTTTGGATAACGGCTAAAAAGATTTTTTAGCTTTTTTGCAAAAAAACTTTTTGATACAAAAAAAGCAACTAATGCTCCTATAGAAGCAGAGAAAAAAACGATAATTGATCCTAAATATGAGCCATATAAAAAACCTGATAATAAAGATAACCAAGAAGCTGGAAGTATTAATAAAACAATTAAAATATAAATGCAAACAAACGAAAATATCCCAATTCCAGTATTAAAAAAAAAAGACAAATTATAAATATTTTCAAGAAATATATTCATTCTCAATTCAAAAGTTCGAGTTTTTTAGTAATTCTCTCCTTTTGCACCAAACCCTCATTTAATTTAAATCTGCATTCATCAACAATATCTTTTGGAGCCTTATCAACGAAATTTTTATTAGATAATCTCTTATTTAAATTTTCTAATTCAATAGTCACCTTTGTTAAATCCTTGGTTAACCTTTCCTTTAATGCATCTATATTTACAAAATCCTGAAAAGGTAAGTAAACCTCTAAATTACTAATTATCCCAGAAAAAGATTTTGCAAACTCTTTTTTATCAACAGCATTAGTTTTAAAAATAAACACTTCAGAAGATTTAGTTAAGGTTTGAATATCATCAACTAAAGTTTTTAAAAAATCAATCAATTCATCATTGTCTGAAATTAAATATACAGGACCTTTTTCTGATGGCTTAAGACCTAATTCAGCTCTCAAATTTCTAATCAGCCTAATAATTTCAAAGAGTTGATGAAAGGAATTATCAAGCTTATTATCAACAAATTTATTTTCGTGAATTGGCCATTTTTGAAGAGATAATAATGCATTATCTGGTTTTATTTGCAGTACATGCCAAAGTTCCTCAGTAATGTGCGGCATAAAAGGGTGAATCATTACCAAAATATCATTCAGCACTTTTATTAAAACTTTTTCAGATATATTTCTATTTTTAGTCTCTTTATTATTAAACCTTTGTTTAGCAAATTCTACATACCAGTCACAAAAATCATTCCATGCAAATTCATATAAAAGTTTTGCAGATTCACCCAATTTATATTCTTTCAACAAAGCAGCCACTTTTGTATTTACCTGATTCAATTTTGATAAAATCCATTTATCACATAACTCTAAAGAAGTTTCATCACTCTCATTAAGCGAACAATTTTTGTTAGAAGTTTTATTAATTAACACAAATTTAGTTGCATTCCATAACTTATTCGCAAAATTTCTTGAAGCTTCAACAGTTGAAGATGTATCTTTTTTTCTATCAAAATCAAGCCTGATATCTTGTCCAGCGCCTGCAACTTCTCTAATTAAAGCAAATCGTAGAGCATCAGAACCATATTTATCAATTAATAGTATTGGATCAATACCATTACCTGAACTTTTACTCATTTTTTTATTGTTTTCATCTCGAACTAGACCATGAATATAAACATCCTTAAAAGGAATAGTATTCGTAAAAGTATTCCCCATCATTGTCATTCTGGCCACCCAGAAAAAAATAATATCGAATCCAGTAACAAGAACATTATTTGGATACCATTTTTTAAAATCTGGATCATTTGTATTTGGCCAACCAAGGGTTGAGAAAGGCCATAAACCACTTGAAAACCATGTGTCCAAAACATCTTTATCACGAACCAATTTAATATTTAATCCAAATTTTTTATTAGCTTCGATTAACGCATCTTCTTCATTTCTTGCAACTATATATGGAGTATTTTGTTCTATTGAGTCTTGAGAGTCATCTAAAACATACCATGCTGGTATTTGGTGCCCCCACCACAATTGGCGACTAATACACCAATCATTAATATTCTCTAACCAATCCTTATAAACTTTCTCCCAGCGTGGAGGAATAAAAGATGGTTTTTTAGAATCAATTTCATTAAGACATCCTTTTGATATATCATCCATTTTCAAAAACCATTGTGTTGACAATAAAGGTTCAATTGGCACCTTACCTCTATCAGAAAAAGGAACAGTATGTTTATAATCCTCTATCTTTGTCAAAAGGCCTAATTTATCCAATTCTTTGATAATTTTCTTTCTAGCTTCATATCTATCTAAATTTTGAAAAATACCTGCATTAATATTTAAAGTTCCATCTTTGTTCATTACATTAATCTGTTTTAAATTATGCCTTTTTCCTATTGCAAAATCATTTGGATCATGGGCTGGAGTAACCTTCACACAACCAGTACCAAAATCTTTATCAACATGTGAATCGGCGATAATAGGTATTTCTCTATCCACAAAAGGGACTTTTACTTTGACACCAATAAATTCTTTATATCTATCATCATCAGGATTAACTGCCACAGCAGTATCACCCAAAAGAGTTTCTGGTCTTGTTGTTGCAACTTCTAGATACTTATCTAACTGTTTACCACTTTCAGAAATTAAAGGGTATTTAAAATGCCATAAATGACCATTTACTTCTTGCATTTCAACTTCAAGATCACTCACGGCAGATTGAGATTCAGGACACCAATTAACCAAATATTCGCCTCTATAAATTAAATTCTTTTTATAGAGAATATTAAAAGCCTCAATAACTGCTTCATTTAATTTTTGATCAAGAGTAAATCTTTCTCTAGTCCAGTCAACTGAATATCCTATCCTTTTTAATTGAGAAACTATTCTTCCACCGCTTTGTTCTTTCCAGTTCCATGCTCTTTTAAGAAATTCATCTCTTCCAATATCTTCGCTTGTTTTGCCTTCACTTTTTAATTGTTTTTCAAGAATAGTTTGAACAGCTATTGAAGCATGATCAGTTCCTGGTAAGCACAAAACATTTTTGCCTAAAAGTCTTTGAAAACGTACTACAACATCTATCAAAGCAGTATTAAATGCATGCCCCATATGCAAAGATCCAGTTACATTTGGTGGCGGAATAACAACACAAAAAGGCTCCCCATCATCCTCAGGGTTAGGACTAAACGCCCTTAGACTTTCCCATTTTTCTTGCCACTTTTTCTCTACTGCAAAAGGTGAATAATTCTCTAAAGATAATTGATCATTGATCTCTGTCATGTCCAAATTTTATTTCAATAAACTTTTTGTTTATTTTATCTTGAGAGCAGCCAATTAATGAAAATAATATTAGTTTGCAAAAAAAGATAAATACATTCTACAAAAGTTTGAAGCCAGAACCGCAGGAGCAACGCTTTGCATTTTTTGGCGTTGAAATGAGAAATCCACCACCGCTCAAATCGCCGTAATAATCTAATTTTAAATCTTTAAGTAAATTAAACTTTTTCACATCCGCGAATAAAGTTACTCCTTCAGTTCTCGAAATAGGGGATCCATTACATGTACCTGGCCTTAATTTAATATGCATCCATCCTTCGGAACAATTTTTATCCTCTACCAAATCAATCGACATTTCTCCTGGAGAACCTCCAAAAGAGGCTTGCCTAGATAGTTCTGAAGCAGCACTTTGACTGATTGAAAGATTGACGATCTCAGTCATTAGAAAAATAATAAATGGGCGATCCAGGGTTCGAACCAGGGACATCCTGCTTGTAAGGCAGGCGCTCTACCGCTGAGCTAATCGCCCTTATAATAAACCATTCTAATAGATGAAGTTGAAAAATTTATACTAAGTATTTAAATATTTCATGATTGAGGCAAAATTAAATTAATAAAATATATCCTATGTCCTCAAACGATAGATATAACATACAAAAAAATTCAGATTTAGAAACTTTAGAAAGCTTTAAAATTTTAATTTCTAATATCAAATCATTAAAAGATAAAACTTGGGGATGCCCTTGGCAGAAAATACAGTCTCATAAATCGTTGATCCCATTTTTACATGAAGAAAGTAATGAGTTTATAGATGCGATATATGAAAAAAAAGCGGATAACATATGTGAAGAGTTAGGAGATCTTTTATTACAAGTAATGCTTCATGCTGAAATCGGTTATGAAAAAAAAGAATTTGAACTAAATGATGTTATAAAAAATCTAAACAAGAAAATTATTAATAGACATCCATATATTTTTAAAAAAAAAGAAATAGTATCTCTAGAAAAATCGCAAGAAATTTGGGGAAACATTAAAAATTCAGAAAAAGAAACACCTGATATGGAATCATCAATTAGTAAAAATTTAAATATGAAAATCAAAAATTTACCTCCAATGGTTGGAACAGATAAAATCACAAATGTTGTTAAAGAATATGGTTTTAAATGGGAGAATACCGATCAGATTTTTGAAAAGTTAGAAGAAGAGATTAGTGAATTAAAGGAAGCAATTAAATGTAATAATGATTCAGAAATAAAAAATGAATTTGGGGATATTTACTTTACCCTTCTAAATCTCTCAAACTTTTTAAAAATAAATCCTGAATCAGCTCTTCAAAAAACTAATAAGAAATTTTTAAAAAGATTTTCAATCGTGGAAGAGCATGCAGGAGATAATATTAAAAAACAAACTCCTAAAGACTTTCAACGACTTTGGCAAATAGCCAAGCAAAAACTTGCAGGAAAAAATTCCTAAAAGCAAATGACAAATATTACAACATGGATAGATGAATATCATAAAGGCTCAAGATTCGGCCTAAATGGGAAAATTCTTTTTAAAAAAACCTCAAAATATCAAGAAATTATTGTTGTTGAAAATGAATATTATGGTAAAGCTTTAATGTTAGATGGTTGCTGGATGACATCATTAAAAGACGAGAAATATTATCATGAGTGTCTTGTGCATCCTGCATTAAGTAGCATTGACGAAAAATCTAATGTACTAATTATTGGCGGTGGTGACGGTGGTACTGTAAGAGAATGCGTCAAATATTCTCAAATATCAAAAATTGATCTAGTAGAAATTGATGAGGAAGTAATCAAGATATCTAAAAAATTTCTAAAAGAAATTGGAGGGGAAGCATGGAATGACCAAAGATTAGAAATACATGTTGATGATGGCGTTAAATGGGTAAAAAAAACAAGAGATAATTTTTACGACGTTATATTTATAGATTGTTCAGATCCCTCAGAATTTTCAAATTTATTATTTTCAGATTCTTTTTATAAGGAATGTAAAAGAATACTTTCACCAAGGGGGATATTAGCAACGCAAAGCGAATCTCCTGAATCCTTCAAAAATATTCACATAAATATTTTGAAAACCCTAAAGAATATATTTAAAGTTTCTGAAACTATGTATTCCTTTGTGCCTATATATCCAAGCGGGATTTGGAGTTGGACATTTGCTTCTTCAGAAAATCTAAATTTATCAAAGCAAAATTATGATGAAGTCGTAAAAATAGAAAAAGAATGTGAAATTTGGAATTTAAAATTTCAAAATGCAGCATTCAAAATGATGCCAAATAAAATTGTAAAAGAACTAGATTCATAAGATGACAAAAAATTTATTTGATAACGAAAATGCAATTTATATGGGAGCAAAAAGAAGTCCTGAGAATTGCTCAATTGGTATATTTGGTGTTAATTATGACGGGACATGTTCGTTTAAACCAGGAGCAAGATTTGGTCCAGAAGCAATTAGACAAGTCAGTATTTGTTTAGAAACATATTGTCCAAAAATAAATAAAGACTTAGAGGATATTATGTATGTTGATTTTGGATCAATACTAATTGATAAAAATGACTCAAAGTCCGTTATTGAATCGGTAAAATCAGCGACAAATTATTTAATTAGTAAACGCCTAAGTCCTATTATGCTTGGAGGCGAGCACTCTATTACAAGAGGTGCTATTGAAGCATTAGTAAAAAAATATCCAGATTTGATATTGGTTCAACTTGATGCTCATGCAGATTTAAGAGAATCATATATAGGGAATGAACATAGTCATGCTTGTACTATGAAAAGATGCTTAGAAGTGCTACCTGAAAAAAAAATTTTGCAAGTTGGAATTAGAAGTGGAACTAAAGAAGAATTTGAAATTATGCATAACAACAACCAATTAGTTAACTTTTGTCCAGGCGGAAATGCACATGAGTTAAAACAAGCTCTTCTACCATACGCTAATTCTCCAATCTATTTAACAATAGATTTAGATTGGTTTGATCCCAGTTTACTAGCAGGGACGGGCACTCCAGAACCGGGAGGATTTTTTTGGAATGATTTTGAAGAAATATTGAAAACTTTAAAAGACCTTAGGATTGTAGCTTCAGATATTGTGGAATTATCTCCAGAAATTGATAAAAGCGGAGTAAGTAGTATAGTTGCAGCCAAAGTACTCAGAAGCTTAATTTTGTCATTAGAAAATATGCAATAAAAAATTTCTAAACTACAGTGTAAAAATACTAAATACAAACTAAATATTTCATGGATTTGCTAAAAAGTCCTCTTTATTCAAAATATGTTGAATCAAATGCAAAATTAGTGGATTTTGCAGGTTGGGAAATGCCCATATCATTTTCAGGATTAATTAAAGAGCATGAATCAGTTAGATCTTCAGCAGGATTATTTGATATTTCTCACATGGGTGTGATTTCTATCAAGGGAATCAATCCAAAGGATTATATTCAAAAACTTTTTCCTACTAATTTATACTCCTTTTCTGAAGGACAAGGACTTTATACAGTAATGCTCAATGATAAAGGAGGAATAATAGATGACTTAATAATTTATGACCTTGGTATACAAGAAAATGACATCTCAGAATTATTGTTAATAGTTAATGCAAGCAGATATGAAGAAGATATTAAATGGATAAAAAATAATTTAAATATGTCTGAAATTTCGATAAAAAACTTCAAAAAAGACAAAGTACTTTTAGCTCTACAGGGAAAAAACTCATTCAATTTATTTGAAGAATGGATTAAATCTTCGATCTCACATATCCCTAACTTTGGATGCGAATATAAAATTTTTGAACATATTTCGCCTAAAGAAAAAATTTTCTTTTCAAAGACAGGCTATACGGGGGAAAATGGTCTAGAAATACTTTTATCTAAAAAAGCAGCAATTAATTTATGGGATTTCTCTATTTCCAAAAATGTTGCACCTTGTGGTTTAGGAGCAAGAGATACTCTTAGACTTGAAGCAGGCATGCATCTTTATGGTCAAGACATAAATGAAGGAACTTCTCCATATGAAGCTGGGTTAGGTTGGCTAGTACATCTAGAAAATAATCACGAATTCTTTGGAAGAAGATTTCTTGAAGAGCAGTCAAGATTAGGTATTCAAAAAAAGTTAGTTGGTCTCTCAATAGAAGGTAAAGCAATAGGAAGAAAAGGTTGCGCAGTTCTTAAAGGTGAAGAAAATATTGGGACTATCACAAGCGGCAGTTGGTCTCCAACTAAACAACAAGCTATAGCTTTTGCATACATCAATACTTCGCACGCCTTAATCAATAATGAAGTTCAAATATCAATAAGAGGCAAAAAATTCAAAGGGGTAATAACAAAAAGAGCGTTTTATAAAAAAAATTATTAACTAAATTTACCCTTAAAGAATTATTATAAGTTATTGATAAATAAATCATACTTAGATGAGAAACAAAATTTGCAAAGAACTCAATAATTCAGATATTGGTAAATTAGTTAATTTATGCGGATGGGTAGATAGAAGAAGAGATCATGGTGGTGTAATTTTTATTGATTTAAGAGACCATAGTGGATTTCTACAAATAACAATTAACCCCGATGATGGTGCAGATCTATTTAAACAGGCAGAAACTCTAAGAAATGAAACAGTAATAATGGTTAGCGGAATTATTAACAAAAGGCCAAAAGATTCAATAAATAAAAATTTAAGTACTGGAGAGTTAGAGCTTAAAGTTAAAGATTTGCAAATTCTCAACCAAATTAAAAAAAACCTACCTTTTCCAGTATCTATACATGATTATGAAAATACAAAAGAGGAACTCAGATTAAAATATAGATACCTTGATTTAAGAAGAGGTAAATTACTAGATAATTTAAAAACAAGACATAAAATTATTAAAGTTGCTAGAGAATTTCTTGATAATTTTGGATTTACAGAAGTAGAGACTCCATTACTTACAAAATCAACTCCAGAGGGCGCTCGCGATTTTCTTGTTCCAGCACGTCTTTCAAATGGAGAATTTTTTGCTTTACCTCAATCCCCACAGCTATTTAAACAACTTTTAATGGTAGGGGGCTTAGATAAGTATTATCAAATCGCAAAATGTTTTCGTGATGAAGACTTAAGGGCAGATAGACAGCCAGAGTTTACTCAATTAGATATTGAGATGAGCTTTATTAGTGAAGAAGAAATAATTTCTTTTAATGAAAGTCTTATAAAAACAATATGGAAAGAAGTGTTAAATATTAATTTAAATAATGCTTTTCCAAGAATGTCATGGCAAGCAGCAATGGATAATTACGGCACTGATAGACCAGATACTAGATATCAAATGTTGTTAAAAGATTTAGGAGGAGTATTAGGTGATATTGGCTTTAATATTTTCACCAAGGCAATTAAGTCTGGAGGTTATATAAAATCCATAACAGTAAAAGAAGGCAATTCAAGTATTAGCAATGTAAGAATTAAACCAGGAGGTGACATCTTCCAAGTAGCTCAAGATGCAGGAGCTGGTGGTTTGGCCTTTATAAGAGTCAAAGGAGATGAGCTTGAGACTATTGGGGCAATTAAAAATAATTTAAGTGAAGAGCATATAGCTGATATTTTAAAAATCACAGAAGCCAAAGATGGAGACTTAATCCTCTTAGGAGCTGGAGATAAACAAATTGTCAATCAGTCATTAGATAGGGTTAGACAATACATCGCAAAAGACTTAAATCTCATAGATAAAAGTAAATGGAATTTCTTATGGGTAACTGATTTCCCAATGTTTGAGAGAAATGAAGAGGAAAATAGATATGAAGCTTTACATCATCCTTTTTGTTCTCCAAAAAATATAAAATCTAAAGATCCTGAAAACTTGCAAAAAGAAATCAAGGACTCTACTGCTAATGCTTATGACTTAGTTCTTAATGGATTGGAATTAGGAGGTGGCTCTTTACGTATTCATGAAGCAAACTTGCAAAGAGAGGTTTTGAAAACGGTAGGACTTACTTCTAAAGAGATTAATGAAAAATTTGGATTTTTAATAGAAGCCTTAGAAATGGGTGCTCCTCCTCATGGTGGAATAGCGTTTGGATTAGATCGTATTACCATGCTGATCATAGGTGCAGATTCAATCAGAGAAACAATAGCGTTTCCAAAAAATCAACAAGCAAAATGTCTTCTCACAAATGCGCCTTCAAATGTCTCAGAATCACAATTAAAAGAATTAGATATTGAAATAACAATTGATGAATAAGAATATATATGGATGTTCTAAAAGTTTTTTGTTTAAATAAAATATAAGGAGGCAGTGCTTAATTAAAAATATTTAATGTCAAAATTTGTTTTTGTCACAGGAGGAGTAGTTTCTAGTATTGGTAAGGGAATTGTAGCTGCAAGCTTAGGTAGATTATTAAAGTCTAGAGGATATAGTGTTTCAATATTAAAACTAGATCCATATCTAAATGTTGATCCAGGCACAATGAGCCCTTTTCAACATGGAGAAGTATTTGTAACTGAAGATGGGGCTGAAACCGATCTAGATTTAGGTCACTACGAAAGATTTACTGATACTGCAATGACTAGGTTGAATAGTGTAACAACGGGATCTATTTATCAAGCAGTTATTAATAAGGAAAGAAGAGGTAATTATAACGGTGGAACTGTGCAAGTAATACCTCACATAACGGGAGAAATTAGAGAAAGGATTCATAGAGTAGCCTCTAACAGCAATGCAGATATTATTATTACTGAAATTGGTGGAACAGTTGGTGATATTGAATCTCTACCTTTTTTAGAAGCAATAAGAGAATTCAAAAATGATGTCAATAAGAACGATGTTGCATACATACACGTAACATTACTTCCTTACATCAAAACTTCTGGCGAAATCAAAACTAAACCAACACAACATTCAGTGAAAGAATTAAGATCAATTGGAATTCAACCAGATTTACTTGTATGCCGAAGTGATAAATCTATTAATGAAGCTCTTAAAAAAAAGCTTAGTGGTTTTTGCGGTGTCAGTATCAACTCTGTAATTGAAGCCTTAGACGCAGACAGTATTTATTCTGTACCTCTTTCTTTAAAAAAAGAAGGTTTATGCAAAGAAACCCTGAAGTATTTAGACCTTGAAGATAAAAAATGTGATTTGAAAAATTGGGAGCAACTTATACACAACCTTAGAAATCCTGGAGATCCAATAAAAGTTGCCCTTGTAGGCAAATATATTGAACTTGGAGATGCATATTTATCCGTTGTTGAAGCTTTAAGACATGCATGCATTGAACAAAAGGCTTTATTAGATTTACATTGGGTAAGTGCTGAAATGATAGAAAAAAATTCAGCCGAAACTTACTTAAATGAAGTTGATGCAATTGTCGTACCCGGGGGATTTGGCAATAGAGGAGTCAATGGAAAAATTTTGGCTATAAAATTCGCAAGAGAAAATAAAATTCCCTTTTTAGGTTTGTGCCTTGGTATGCAATGTGCAGTTATAGAATGGGCCAGGAATGTAGCTAATCTTCCAGATGCATCTAGTTCAGAACTAGACCCAAACACTCCAAATCCAGTGATACATTTATTACCAGAACAGGAAGATGTAGTTGATTTAGGTGGAACAATGAGACTTGGAGTTTATCCATGTAGATTGACAAAAAATACCACTGGAAAAAAATTATATGATGAAGATGTTATTTATGAGAGACATCGACATAGATACGAATTTAATAATTATTACAAACAAAGTTTTTTAGATTCTGGATACAAAATTAGTGGTACATCACCAGATGGCAGGTTAGTTGAGTTAATTGAGTTCGAAAATCATCCATACTTCTTAGCCTGTCAATATCATCCTGAGTTTTTATCACGACCTGGCAAACCTCATCCTTTATTTAAAGGATTAATAAAAGCCTCTCAAGATAAGTTAACTCAATCAAATTAATATTCTTTATTTTTTTGAATGAAAATGACAAATTTTTTACCCTTAGTCGAACAATTTCATTCATTACAAGGTGAAGGTTATCACGCTGGGAAAAGTGCTTTTTTTATAAGATTAGCCGGATGTAAAGTTGGATGTTCGTGGTGCGATACCAAGAATTCATGGGACGAGAAAAAACACCCTTCTACATCAATTGAAAAAATAATAGATCATATAAAAATTGCCAAAAAAAAAGGGGCATCTTTTTGCGTTATTACTGGTGGAGAACCTTTACAACATAACTTGGATAATTTTTGCAAAGCCATAAAAAAAATGACGTTGGGAGAAGAACAAAAGCCAATGAAGATTCATATTGAGACAAGTGGAGTTAATTCGATATCAGGAAGCTATGACTGGATTACTTTATCTCCTAAAAGACACTCACCTCCAAAAAATTATTTTTTAAAAAACTGTAATGAAATCAAAATAATCATAAATGAAATAGAAGATATTGAATTTGCTATTCAAATAAAAAAAGAAACTTTAAAACAATATCAACTCTCTAAAAGCGAAGATGGATTAACAAAAAAAGATAAAATTTTTTATGTACAGCCAGCATGGAACAATGCGAATGGTTTTTCTCTTGCTATCGATTTCGTAAAACATAACCCCGATTGGAAATTGAGCCTTCAAACTCACAAATACTTAAAAATTAATTGAAATCATATGACTCTTAAAAATAAATCGATAGTAGTTTTATTATCTGGAGGTTTAGATTCTTCAACAGTTACTGGTATCGCAAAAAAATCCGAAGCTAAAATTTTTGGCCTTTCATTTGACTACGGTCAACGTCATAAAAAAGAATTAAATTCTGCATCAATTATTGCAAAACACTTTGATATCGAAGAATTTAAAATCATTAAGCTTGACTTATCTTTATGGGGAGGCTCGTCATTAACTGATACTCAAAAAAATATTCCAATAGAAGGAGTACAAACTAATAAAATTCCTAATACTTATGTTCCTGGGAGAAATACCATATTTATTTCCGTTGCACTAAGTTATGCCGAAGCAATAGATGCTGATTTTATAGGATTAGGAGTTAATGCACTAGATTATTCTGGTTATCCAGATTGCAGGCCTGACTACATTAAAAAATTTCAAGAGTTAGCACATTTAGCCAATAAAAGAGGAAGAGAAAATAATCCAATAAAACTTTGGACACCACTATTAGATTTAAATAAAGAGGAAATTATTAAATTAGCTTTTGATAATCATGTCCCTTTAGATAAAACATGGAGTTGTTATTCGGGCAATTCAAAACCATGCGGTAAGTGTGATAGCTGCAGAATTAGAAATGCCGCTTATGAAAAATGGCTTAAAAACAATAATAAAAAATGAAAATAAAAAAAATAATTCTAGAAAAATGGATAGATCCAGCACTGATTACGCATCATCTAACAAAAAAATTCGGAGATAAAGGATTAGCTTGGCTAGACAGTGATGGTAAAGAAAATGGGGAGTGGTCAATAATAGGAATTAAACCTAAAAAAATAATTCAATCAAGAGATATCAATAACTTAGACAAAACTAATAATCCATTTAACAATTTAAGAAATATTAAAAAAGGATTTTGGATCGGATGGTTAAGTTATGAAGCTGGAGTTTTCATAGAACCCAAAAACCCATGGCGAAAATCTAATATGGCAACTTTATGGATTGCATCATATGATCCAATCATTAAATGTAATCTAATAAAAAAAGAAATAATTATCGAAGGCACAAACTCATCTGAACTGATGAATTATAAAAACATAATCAACAATATTAAAAATATTGAAGAAGAAAATATTATTAAAACAAATTTGAATTTTGATATTTCAAAAATCAATTTGGAAGAAATGGCTGAAAAATTTCAGAAAAATGTTCTAAAATTGAAAAAATTAATTTCCTTAGGGGATATATTTCAAGCAAACCTAACAACTAAATGCGAAATTGAATCTTCCAAAAACTATAATCCTCTAGATATTTATTTGAAAATAAGAAGAAAATTAAGAGCTCCCTTTGGAGGAATAATAATAAATAATGATAATTATAAAGAGGCTGTATTATCTACCTCGCCAGAAAGATTTATCAAAATAGATAATAAAAATTTTGTAGAATCAAGACCAATCAAAGGAACTAGATCCAGAGATAAGGATTTAGATCAAGACGCACTTAATGCTATCGATTTAATAACGAACGAAAAAGATAGAGCCGAAAATATTATGATTGTTGACCTAATAAGAAATGATTTAAGTAAAGTTTGCGAAGCAGGAAGTATTATGGTGCCAGAAATATTAAAGCTAGAAAGTTTCTTAAAAGTTCATCATCTAACATCAGTAATCAGAGGCAAATTAAAAAAAGACAAAAACTGGATTGATACACTAAAAGCTTGTTGGCCTGGGGGCTCTATAACTGGAGCACCTAAATTAAGATCATGCCAGAGACTTTTTGAATTAGAAGAATATGAACGTGGACCATACTGTGGCTCATTTTTGAAGCTTGACTGGAATGGAGAATTTGACAGCAATATACTAATAAGATCATTTTTAATTAAAGACAAAAAAATCAATATATATGCTGGGTGCGGAATAGTTATTGACTCAAACCCTGAAGAGGAAACTAATGAACTAAAGTGGAAACTTTTACCGTTAATTGATTCACTCAAATGATTAAAACATTAGGCTGGCACAAGGATCAATGGTTGGATATTGATAAAATATTTATTGCTGCTAATAATAGAGGATTAAAATTTGCTGATGGTATATTTGAGACCATTTTGATAAAAGAAAACAAACCTATTCTTTTTGATGAACATCTGAAAAGGTTAGAAAAAAGTAGCAAGATTTTAAATATTAATCTCAAAATAAATAAATTAACTTTGAGACAACTTATTCACGATGGGATTAGAAAGTTATCGCTTAAAAACGATCAATTTGCTTCAGTAAGAATAAACTATAGTCGAGGAAATAATAAAGGTCGAACACTAACAATTGATAGCACTTCTGAGACAAAAGATTTGGATAATATATGGCTTGAGTTCTATAGAATCAAACCAAATTTTAATCCAATAAGCGTTTGCATTAGTCAAACAGAAAAAATAAATGAATTCAGTCTTATAAGTAAATGCAAAACATTTTCATATAATCAGGCAATACAAGTTTTGACAGAAGCTAATGAAAAATCATTTGATGATTCATTACTTTTAAATACTTCAGGAGAACTTTGTTGCGGAAGTACATTTAATCTTCTAATTAAAAGAAAGAATCAATGGATAACTCCTAGAAAAGAGAGCGGCTGTTTAGAGGGGATTATGATTTCTAAAGCTTTAAAATTGAAAATTGCAAAAGAAGAATTAATTCCTCCAGAATTTCAAAATGATGACATAATAGTTGCAATTAATAGCTTATCTTGCAGACAAATTAATCAAGTTAATGATTTAAAACTTAAACCTAAATTCGATCCAATTTATTTTTGGGATTTATTATATAGTTGAACTTTATTAATATCTGGTAAATAGACATCAGACACTTTAGTTATATTGTTATTAACCTTAAATTCAACAATTTTTCCAATAATGATAATTGATGGAGCTAAAAATTCTTTATCTTTGATTTTATCTGGGAGATTATCTAATTTCTCTATAAAACATTTTTGATTTTTCAAAGTAGCTTCTTGGATTACAGCGCATTTTGTATCCTTACATAAGCCGCCTAAAATTAATTCCTGTACAATAAATTCAATATTTTTTATACCCATAAAAATTACTAAGCTATCTGATGATTTAGCTAAATGTCTCCAGTTCACTGTCTTTTTTTCCTTATCTACACGCTCATGTCCAGTGACAAAAGTTACGGAACTTGCAGCATCTCTATGGGTTAGTGGAATACCAAAATATGTGGGCGCAGCTATCCCAGAAGTAATACCAGGAACGATTTCAACTGAAATTCCATTTTTTTCTAAAATCGATACCTCTTCACCACCTCTAGAAAAAACGAATGGATCTCCCCCTTTAAGCCTTACAACATTTTTACCTTCTTTTGCTAATTTCAAAATAAGATCATTAGTTTCAGCCTGAGGTACAGAACACTTCCCGGCTCTTTTGCCTACATGGAAAATTTCAGTATTTTTTCCTGCCTCTTTTGTTATTTCATCCGGGATTAAAGCATCATGAACTAATGCATCACAATTTTTAATTAGGCGTAAAGCTTTAAGAGTCAAAAGCTCAGGGTCACCAGGACCTGCTCCAACTAAATAAACAATCCCGGGCACAATAATCTCCATTAACAAGTATGGTAGTAAAAGTTAATCGCAATGAAGGTAAATATTGTGAAAGAAAGTTTATTAAAGCCGAATAAAAAAATCACTCTCTTTAGTGCGTTTATCACTCTTTTAAATGATCGTTTAAGTGAAAGTATACTTTTACCCATATTACCCTCTTTTGTTTTACTTTTTGACTCTAAAGCAAGTACATATGGTTTATTATCCTGCACTTACCAATTAGCTCAATTTACAGCTTCTCCTTTTATAGGACTTATGAGTGATAGATATGGAAGAAGACCTGTCACTCTTTTTTGTATTACTGGTTCAGTAGTAGGAATATCAATATTATCTTTTACAGTTCTTTTTAATTGGTCAAATTCAATAGCCACTATCCCGTTATTTTTATTATTTTTAGCGAGACTTATTGACGGTTTAAGTGGGGGGACTGCAGCTACTGCAACAACAATTCTTGCAGATATTTCAAGCCCTGAAAAAAGAGCAAAAACATTTGGTCTTATTGGTGTAGCTTTTGGTTTAAGTTTTTTCTTAGGTAATATTTTTGTTGTAATTTTTGCAAGAAATACAAATAATAATTTTATTATTCCAGTTTTGATAGCCTCAATCATTCCAATAATAAATTTTCTCCTTGTATTTTTTTACTTACCAGAAACCAAGCCTAATAGTGGAATAAATGAATCAAAAACTGCTTTAAAAAACCCTTTAAAAGCTCTATTTACAGTTTTCAAAGAAGAAAAGATTAAAAAATTATCATTAGCTTTTTTTATTTACTTTATTGCTTTTACTGGATTGACTAATATCCTTATATTTTTCCTCCAAGAATCTTTAAACTGGACGACCAAAGCATCAAGCGGAACTCTTGTTGTAGTAGGAATCATTGCGATTATAGTTCAGGGAGGACTAATTGGGCCTCTGGTAAAGCAATTTGGCGAAATGCGATTAACACTTATCGGATCAGGCTTCATTCTTGTTGCATGTGCTCTCTTAATAACTGCTCCAAAAGAAAATGCGACAATTAATATTTATTCAGCTGTTTCATTTTTAGCCGTTGGGGCAGGGTTAATTACGCCCACCTTAAGAGCACTTATATCAAAGAAATTAGACGTTGATAAACAAGGATCAATTTTAAGTAATCTTCAAGGTCTACAGAGTCTTGGAGGAGTTTTAGGAATTGCAATGGCAGGAAGGGTTTATGATAGTTTTGGTCCTAAATCACCTTTTATAGCTGGTTCCGTTATCTTACTTTTCATGATATACCTTATTGCAGAGGGTAAAAGTAATAATTCTTTTAACAATCAAAAATCAAAATTATTTTAATGAAAAGCCAGGCTGATGTTTTTATTAATAGAGAATTAAGTTGGATTGAATTCAACAAAAGAGTACTCCTAACTGGCATGGAAAAGGGGTACAAAATCCTAGATAAAGTAAAATTTTGTTCAATTTTTAGTAATAATCTCGATGAATTTTTTATGGTAAGAGTAGCTTCATTAAAAGCTCAAGTTGAAGCAGGTATTACAAAAAAAAGTATTGACGGACTTACCCCTAAAGAGCAATTAACAAAAATAAATAAAGAAGTAAAAAAATTAACTAACCTACAAGAAAACTATTTAAATAATGTATTAAATAATGAACTAAAAGAACAAGGTATAATTTTAAAAAAATATAAGGACTTAAGTGAAAATCAAAGAAATTGGTGCAATAACTACTTTACTTCATCTATTTTCCCTTTATTAACTCCATTAGTTGTTGATCCAGCACATCCATTTCCTTTTATTAGTAATTTAAGTCTAAATTTGGCAGCTCTAATAAGTGATGGAGAAGATTCTAAAAATCAGTTTGTAAGAGTAAAAATACCAACAAAAAATATCAATAGATTTATACAAATTCCCAATGAAATTATGCAACATGGTGATGAAAGTACATATTTTTTCATAAGTGTTGAAGATTTAGTTGGGAATAATATAAATACTTTATTTAATGGAATGGAATGTATTAATTACTCTTTTTTTAGAGTGACAAGGGATGCAGATTTAGAATTAAAAGAACTTGAAGCTGATGATCTTCTTTTAGCAGTTGAACAAAGTTTGCAAAAGAGAAGATTAGGTGGAGACGTAGTTAGATTAGAAGTTGAATCTGATATGCCAGAAAATATTCTGAAATTACTCATTGAAAGTATCTCAATACAAAAAGAATATATTTACCCTTGCAAAAGTTTTTTAGGCCTTGACGATTTAAATCAGCTTACAAAAATAAATAGAGATGATTTAAAAGAAAATCTACTAATTGGGAAAACTCACCCGAAATTAAAAAATTTAGATTTACCTTCAAACAAAAACCTCAATTCTATTTTTCATATACTTAGAAAAAAAAATATTCTGCTTCATCACCCATACGACTTATTTAAAACTTCAGTTGAAGAATTTATAAACAAAGCAGCTGATGATCCACTTGTAATGGCTATAAAAATTACTTTATATCGAGTTTCCAAGGATTCACCTATCATTGCAGCTTTAATGAGAGCTGCAGAGAATGGGAAAGAAGTAATGACTCTTGTTGAACTAAAAGCAAGATTTGATGAAGACAATAATATTCAATGGGCAAAACAACTTGAACAAGCTGGAATTCATGTTGTATATGGAATCATAGGATTTAAAACACATACAAAAATAGCTTTAATAGTAAGAAAAGAAAAAGGAAGATTAAGGAATTATTTCCATATTGGAACGGGAAATTATAACTCTAATACTTCGCAGTTTTACACAGATTTAGGATTACTCTCAACTGATCCTGATATTGCATCAGATTTGCTTGAGTTATTTAATTACTTATCAGGTTTTTCTAAACAAAAAAGTTATCAAAAGTTATTAGTTTCTCCCTCATCGATGAGAGAGAAATTTATATTTCTGATACGGAGAGAAATTAAAAATGCAGAGGAAGGTAAAAAAGCCGAAATAATTGCAAAAATGAATTCTTTAGTAGACCCAGAAATAATTAGACTTCTTTATTTAGCTTCAGACTCAGGTGTAAAAATTAGCCTTATCATAAGAGGTATTTGTTGCTTGTATCCCCAAAGAAAAAATTTAAGTGAGAATATTAAAGTTATAAGCATTATTGGCCATTTTCTTGAACACTCAAGAATTTTTTGGTTTTATAATGACGATGATAATGAAGTTTTTATTGGGAGTGCAGATTGGATGAGAAGAAACCTTGACAGAAGGATAGAAGCTATTACTCCAATAGAAGATTCTGAATTAAAATCTCAACTAAAATCTCTTTTGCAAACCTACATTAAAGATAATTACTTTTCTTGGATAATGAAGGAAGATGGTTCTTATGCAAAATATAAATTAGATTCATCGGATAATCGCTCACAAATTGATCTCATAGAAAAACAAAATTAATATTGATTTTTACAACATTTAAAAAAATACTTAATATTTTAAATTTTTTTTAATTTTTATAAAATCATTTCATATCAATGGATTTCAAGAAATAAGCATAAAAAAAAAATTTTTTGTCTTTAAAATTTCAACGTAAAAGTAGTTTTTATTTCAATTTCAGTGCTAGCTTTTTAAAAAATCCATTATTTAGGAGGCCAGGGTGATGGGGATCCCTCTGGAATCTGTAAAAAGCTCTTCAGATAAAAATTTTGATGAGCCAAGATTACCAAACACTGCGGGCAAGTCTCGCAAATCAAAATCCAGTCTTACTACAAAACAAAGCCAAAAAAAATCTGGAAGACTAGCTTCAGATTCTATTGGCCATTACTTAAGTAGCATTGGTAGAGTGCCTCTTTTGACTCCAGCAGAGGAAATAGAGTTAGCTCATCATGTTCAGAACATGAAAAAGTTGCTACAAATTCCTGAAACTGATAGAACGCGACGCAATCTTTATCAAATTAAAATTGGCAAAAGATCTAGAGATAGAATGATGGCAGCTAATCTAAGACTAGTTGTCTCAGTTGCAAAAAAATACCAAAATCAAGGGCTTGAATTATTAGACCTTGTCCAGGAAGGAGCTATTGGCCTTGAAAGAGCAGTAGATAAATTTGATCCTGCTATGGGATATAAATTCTCAACTTATGCTTACTGGTGGATTAGGCAAGGAATGACAAGAGCTATTGATAACAGTGCAAGAACAATTCGTTTGCCTATTCACATAAGTGAAAAACTATCCAAAATGAGAAGAGTCTCTAGAGAATTATCACATAAATTTGGTAGACAACCTACCAGATTGGAAATGGCAACTGAAATGGGAATTGATCAAAAAGATTTAGAAGATTTAATTTCGCAAAGTGCTCCTTGCGCTTCCCTAGATGCTCACGCAAGAGGCGAAGAAGATAGAAGTACTCTTGGTGAACTCATACCTGATCCAAACTGTGAAGAGCCTATGGAAGGTATGGATAGAACTATTCAAAAAGAGCATTTAGGAACTTGGCTTTCTCAATTAAATGAAAGAGAACAAAAAATTATGAAGCTCAGATTTGGCCTAGATGGTGAAGAACCATTAACACTCGCAGAAATAGGAAGACAAATAAATGTTTCACGAGAAAGAGTAAGGCAGCTAGAAGCTAAAGCAATATTAAAACTTAGAGTAATGACAACTCATCAAAAAGCTGCTTAACTAAATTGATAAAATTTACTGCAATTTTATTATATTTATTTTCAATTTTTCTAATATCAATAGTTTTCAAAAAATATAATGAAGATAGCAGAGAAGTCGTCAGAAAAATAATACATATTGGAATAGGACCATTAATACCAATTGCTCAATTTTTAAAAATTAATCAAAACTCTGCTCTAATTTTTACAGGAATTGTTACATTAATGGTTTTCATCAATTACACCTATAAATTATTCCCAACAATTGAGGATGTTGAGAGAAAGAGTTTTGGAACATTATTTTATTGTCTAAGTTTATTTATTTTGATTTATCTGTTCTGGGATAAAGATCCATATGCATTAATTACTGGATTTTTCATAATGACTTTTGGGGATGGATTAGCTGGGTTAATAGGAAAAAGCATTAACTCAAAGAGTTGGATTTTTTTTAAACAAAAAAAATCTTTATTTGGCACTATGACAATGTTTTTAACAAGTTTGATAGTAGTTTCCTCAACAGGATACGCCCAACAAAATAGTTTAAATTTAAATTATTTTACGATAGCTTTTCTGGCGACTTTCCTGGAACAATTTAGTGTTTTAGGTATAGATAATTTCATTGTTCCAATTTCTTCAGCATTAATTTTTAATTTTTTTATAACTAGCTAAGTGAATTGTATAAAATAGCTAGTAATTCTTTTGTTGTTTCTATATCTATGCATGCATCTGTAATGCTTCTGCCAAACTGGAGATCCTCTTTTTTTAAAAGTTTTTGATTTCCCTCCTTCAAATGACTTTCAAGCATAACTCCTAAAATATTTTTTTCACCATTGCTAATTTGAGAAGCTACATTTTTTAGCACTTCAGACTGTTTTCGGAAGTCTTTATTGGAATTACCATGACTACAATCAATCATCACTTTATGTGGAAGATTACATTGCTGTAATTCAGATGAAATTCTTTTAACGTGTTCACTTCCGAAATTTGGACCTTTTGACCCGCCCCTTAAAACTATATGTCCATCTGGATTTCCTGTGGTATTAACAATAGAAGCCATTCCATTTTCATTGACACCTAGGAAATGATGCGATTTTGAAGCTGACTGCATTGCATTTATAGCAGTTGTAAAAGAACCATCCGTTCCATTTTTAAAGCCAATTGGCATAGATAACCCTGATGCCATTTCCCTATGAGTTTGACTTTCTGTAGTCCGAGCGCCTATCGCTGTCCAACTTATTAAATCGGCAATATATTGAGGAACAATTGGATCTAGTAATTCTGTAGCAGAAGGAATTCCACGAGTTGCTAGATATGAAAGCAAACTTCTTGCCCTTCTTAAGCCAGTATTGATATCATATGAATCATCTAGATGAGGATCATTTATCAATCCCTTCCAGCCAATAGTTGTTCTTGGCTTTTCAAAATATACTCTCATGATTATTTCTAATTTATCTTTATAAATTTCTCGAAAGTTTTGAATATATTTTGAATATTCTTTTGCTGCCTCAAGATCATGAATTGAACATGGACCAACAATGACTAAAAGCTTCTGATCATTATGATGCAAAATATTTTGTATCGATCTTCTTGTTTTAGATACTGTATTAGCGGAGGCGTAGTCTAAAGGTATATCATTATGTAATCTGCTTGGAGGTATTAATGGACGTGTTTCAACAACATGTAAATCTGATGTCCTTTCTAAAGCTGAATTATTTGATGATGTCGTCATTGATTAATTAAGAAGTTTGAATATTTAAAAAAGCATTTATGAATACTCTCCTTTTCAATATTAAAAATAACAATAGATTAGGCATTAAACCTTACTAATGAAGAATTTGGAAACATTGCTAAAAGATTATGCAGATCACGTAGCTGAAAGAGCTGCCAAAGGTATACCTCCTTTACCTTTAAATGCTGAGCAAACAAATTGTGTTACAAAATTATTGGAAGAAGATATTACTCACGATTCTTTTGATTCATTTGATTTACTTGATTTACTAATAAATAGAGTACCACCAGGTGTTGATGAGGCTGCTTATGTTAAAGCAAGCTGGCTTACAGCTATTGTAAATTCCGAAAAATATTGCAAAGCAATTAATCCTAAAAAAGCAATTGAAATACTAGGAACAATGATAGGAGGATATAATGTTAATTCTCTGGTTGAAATACTAAAAGGAGAAGATAGTTTACTTGCAAAAAAAGCGGCAGAAGTTTTAAAAAATATAATTCTTGTTTACGACTCAGCTAATGAAATTTTTGAATTATCTCAAAATAATATTTATGCAAAAGAGGTTATAAATAGTTGGGCAAATGCAGAGTGGTTCAAAAATAAAAAAGTTCTAGAAAAAGAGATTACTTGTTTAGTATTTAAAGTTGACGGAGAGACAAACACAGACGACTTATCTCCAGCGGTTCATGCAACAACACGCCCTGATATTCCGATGCATGCATTAGCTATGTTGGAATTTAAAAAATCAGATGGACTAAAGATTCTTAATGATTTAAAAAAACAAAATTTACCAATAGCTTATGTTGGAGACGTTGTTGGAACAGGGAGTTCTAGAAAATCTGCAATTAATTCACTTATTTGGCATATAGGCGAAGATATACCTTTTGTTCCAAACAAAAAAACAGGTGGAATAATAATTGGTAGCAAAATAGCACCTATTTTCTTTAATACAGCACAAGATTCAGGAGCTTTACCTATAGAAGCTGACGTATCTGACATGAAAACAGGAGATGTTATAAAAATATATCCTTATAAAGGCATTATTAAAAAAATTGAAAAAGATTCAAAGACAGAAGTGTTAATAAGCAAATTTGACTTATATCCATCAACTCTTACTGATGAAATTCAAGCTGGCGGCAGAATTAATCTTATGATTGGAAGATCTCTTACGGACAAAATTAGAAACAAATTAGATTATCAACCGAGTGAAATTTTTATCCGACCACAAAATCCAGTCGAAAGTAATGCCGGGTTTACTCAAGCTCAAAAAATAGTAGGCAAAGCATGCGGTTTAGATGGAGTTAGACCAGGAACGACCTGTGAGCCAATTATGACCACAGTTGGCAGTCAAGATACTACTGGGCCAATGACTAGAGATGAACTGAAAGAACTAGCTTGTTTAGGATTCACTGCAGATTTAGTCATGCAAAGTTTTTGTCATACAGCTGCATATCCTAAACCAGTAGATCTAGTTACCCATAAAGAATTACCTGATTTTATATCTCAAAGAGGTGGAGTAGCTCTTAAGCCTGGAGACGGCATAATTCATAGCTGGCTTAACAGAATGCTTCTCCCTGATACTGTTGGCACAGGTGGAGATAGTCATACAAGATTTCCTCTTGGCATTTCATTTCCTGGAGGCTCAGGCATTGTTGCCTTTGCCGCCGCAATAGGATCAATGCCATTAAATATGCCGGAATCTGTACTTATTAAATTTAAGGGAGAACTATTACCAGGAATCACTCTTAGAGATTTAGTAAATGCAATCCCACTCTTTGCAATTAAAAAGGGACTATTAACTGTTGAAAAGGCAAATAAAAAAAATATATTTAACGGGAAAATTATGGAAATTGAGGGATTACCAAACCTAAAACTTGAACAAGCTTTTGAACTCACTGATGCTACTGCAGAACGCTCGTGTGCTGGTAGCTCAATACTTTTATCAAAAGAAACTATTCAAGAATACTTAAGAAGCAATATTTGCCTGCTAGAAAAAATGATTGAAAGTAATTATGAAGACTCAAAATCAATTTCAAGAAGAATAATGGATATGAAAAATTGGTTAAAAAACCCATCATTAATTGAACCTGATACAAACGCTCAATATGAAGAAATAATTGAAATTGATTTAGCGAAAGTAACACAACCTATAGTTGCTTGCCCTAACGATCCAGATAATGTTAAAGAAATCACTGATGTTGCAAATTCAAAAATTGACGAAGTTTTTATAGGTTCTTGCATGACTAATATTGGTCATTACAGGGCAGCTGCAAAAGTTCTTGAAGGTGTAGGGAATTTAAAAGCTAAATTATGGATTTGTCCACCAACAAAAATGGATGAAGAAACTCTAAAAGCCGAGGGTTACTATAAAATATTTGAAGATTGTGGTGCGAGATTAGAGTTGCCAGGATGTTCTTTATGTATGGGGAATCAAGCCAGAGTAGATGAAGGATCTGTCGTATTTTCAACTAGTACAAGAAATTTTGATAATAGACTTGGCAAAAATGCACAAGTATTTTTAGGCAGTGCTGAACTAGCAGCAGTTTGTGCACTACTTGGGAAAATACCTGAAATAGAAGAATATCAGGATATTACTAAAAATAAAATTAATCCATATTCAGATGAACTTTATCGTTATCTTCAATTTGATGAAATACTCGATTTCAGTTTGTCAAAATGATCATGGATTATGCCAAACCTTATAAAAGAAAATATTCAAAAAACTAGTAACCGTTCCTCTCGTAGCATCAAAAAATTATTAAAGCAAAAATCTTTCGTAGTTGCATTTTCGCTCTTATTAACAGGTTTAGGAGCTTCAATTACAAGTATATTTTTTAAGACTGGAATCTATTTTATTAATAATTGGAGATTAGCACTTTTAGACCAATTTCCATCTATTGCAGTATTACCAATTTTTGGCGCTGTAGGAGGAGCAATTGCGGGATATTTGATCAAAAATATAGCACCTGCAGCAAAAGGTTCAGGTGTGAGTCAAATCATGGGTTTCTTGAGGCATAAAAAAGTGCCAATGAATATAAAAGTAGGCTTAGTCAAGCTAATATCAGGAATTATCGCTATTGGAAGTGGATTCCCTTTGGGCCCAGAGGGGCCATCGGTTCAAATGGGAGGATCTGTTGCTTGGCAAATGGCCAAATGGCTCAAAGCTCCTACAGCTTTCAGAAGGGTAATAGTAGCAGCAGGTGGTGGTGCAGGAATAGCTGCAGTATTTAGCGCTCCATTGGGAGGGTTTGTTTATGCATTAGAAGAGTTATTAAACTCTGCTAGACCAGTAATTTTACTATTAGTAGTAATTACGACTTTCATTGCAGATTCATCTGCTGATATTATTCAAGCCTTAGGTTTAGATCCTAAAGCAGGAGGGTTTGATTTTAACCTGGGATTTTTAATTCAAAAAGAATATGACCCATCAGTTTTTTTCTTGCCTATAGATTTTGTTTACCTAGTTTTACTAGGAATAATGATTGGGATCTTTGCAGAATTGTATAGCAGATATGTTTTGTTAATGCAAAACCTTGGAAAAAAATGGTATGAAAATAAATTTGTTTTAAAAATGAGCATCTGTGGACTTATTTTGGGAAGTATTTATTCTTTTTTACCCAGTACATTTCATAATTTAGATGAATTACAGAAAATAATAGCTGAGCAAAATACAAGTATTGGAATTGCTTTATTGGCAGTTTTAGTCTTATTTGTCACAACTGGTTTAGCTGCAGCATCTGGAGCCCCAGGAGGATTGTTCTATCCGATGCTTACTTTAGGAGGTTCAATCGGACTAATAATGGGGAACTGGGTAGAAATTGCAACAGGACACGCACCCAGTACATACATTTTTGCGGGAATGGGAGCTTTCGTAGCAGGATGTTCACGAACACCAATAACAGCGATGTTTTTAGCTTTCGCCTTAACAAAAAATTTATTAATAATGAAACCTGTCTTAATCAGCTGTATTGCCAGTTTCTTGATAGCAAGAGCTTTTAATGAAGAATCAATTTATGAAAGACAAATACAAATCGAATTAGAAGACTAAGAAATTACCTTCAATCAAAAACAGCAGTTTTACTATTGTAAACAAATACTTGATGATTCAGATGTAATCTGACAGCCCTTGCTAAAGCTATTCTTTCAATATCTCTTCCTTTTCTAATCAAATCATCAACTTCATCCCTATGACTTACATTCACTGTGCATTGCTCTATTATCGGGCCTTCATCAAGATTTTCAGTAACATAGTGGGCTGTAGCACCGATTAATTTAACTCCCCGCTTCCATGCTCGATGATATGGTTGAGCTCCCTTAAATGCAGGCAAAAAAGAATGATGAATATTTATTATTGAAGAAAACTTTTTTAAAAAAGAGTCACTCAAAATTTGCATATATTTGGCTAATACAACAAGGTCAATTTCATATTCTTTTAGTAAATTTAAAAATTGATCTTCAACATCCGATTTTTCCATATTAAAGGTATTAATATAAACAAATTTTGCATTAAAGTCATTTGCAATGTTTTCAAGATCTGAATGATTTGAAACTATTAAAGGCACTTTCATTTTCAGTTCACCATTTCTTACTCGCCAAAGTAAATCAATCAAACAGTGATTTTGTTTGCTCACAAAAATAGCAACATTTGGAACTTCATCAGAATAATTTACGTTAAATTTTCCATTTACTTCGACTGCAATTTTTTCACATTCACTAAAAATTTCATCTCTATTTAAAGAGGCATTGTTATTATTCCATTCGATGCGACTAAGAAACAAACCTGCATCTTGATCTGTATGATGATCAGAATGCTTTATATTGCCACCGTAATTTGAAATCCAACTTGTAAGTAAACTTACGAGGCCAGGACGATCGGGGCAAACAATTTTGAATATAATTGAAGGATGTTTCAAAAATTTTTAACTTTTAGTCAAATAAGTAAGTATATCTAATATATCAATGAAAAGCTTAAAAGAAAATTTTCAAAAATCACACATCATTATTATTGGATCGGGGGTTATAGGAAAATTTAACGCTTTAGAGTTATCAGAATTAGGTTTTCAGATTACCATAATTGATCCCAATCAACATCAAAATAGTAGCAATGCAGCCTTAGGTCTACTAATGGGTAATATGTATCAAAACAGAAAAGGTAGAAGTTGGTCTCTAAGAAAACAAAGCATTGAATTATGGCCAAAATGGATAGAATTCCTTAGAGAATATAATCAAGAGTTAAATATTCAAAAGCCATTAATACAATTAACTAGGAATGAGGAAAAGTTTAAAAAATTAGAGAAATTTATTCATGAAATAAATGACGTAAATTTAAGAATATTAGATCAAAACTCGCTTTTCATTAAAAATACAAATAAGGCATTCCAAACAAAAGATATGAAAGGAATGATTTCCTTAAACGATGGAAGAATAAATGCTCCATCATTACTTAAGACATTAGACACATATTTAGAAAATAAAAAAGTAAAATTTTTAGATGATAAAATAATAAAAATCAGAAAATCAAACAATCAATGGATCGCTACATCAAAAAATAATCAAGAGATCAAATCTGAAATAATTATTTTGTGTAATTCCCTAGATGCTATTGATCTAATAGATAACCTCTCTCATAACATCAAATTAAAACCAGTATTAGGTCAAGCTATAGAAATTGGCGTAAATGATTCAAAAATTGATTTATTATCGCTTCCAAAACAACTAAATATTGATGGAAAAAATATAATACGAATTTCAAAAGATAAACTTATTATTGGTTCAACTGATGAATATAGTACAAAACCAGAAAATGATATCTTTGAAAAACTTACAAATTTTCTTGATAAAAAACCAAACTGGCTCATTAAAGGACAAATCTTAAAAAAATGGTTTGGCATTAGATCAAGACCCGATGGAGAACCATCACCTATAATGAAAAATTTAGAAAACGGGTTATTTATATGTACAGGTTTTTATAAAAATGGGATATTACTTGCACCAGCCTGCTCTAAATGGGTTGCTAAAGAAGTTGAAAAATACTTTTCTTAGTCTTTTGTTTCAGTAAAGTCTGCATCAATTACATCATCACCACCTTTATCATTTGAATTGTTCTGATCTTGTCCATCGGCTGAACCAGGAGATGGAGGTTGATTTCCAGGTTGCTGATAAACAGATGAACCTACTGCATACAGCTCTTGCTGAAGCTCTTCAAGAAGTTTTTTCATTAATTCATAATCCTCTTTTGAAGTTGCCTCTTTTAACGCTCTACTTTTTTCTTCAACCTTAGACTTTACAGCAGCATCAACTTTGTCTCCTAATTCACCAAGTTGTTTTTCTGTCTGATAAACAAGTGTTTCAGCCTGATTTTTTAAATCAATTTTTTCTCTTTTTTCTTTATCAGCAGAAGCATTGGATTCTGCATCTTTTACCATTTTTTCTACTTCATTATCAGATAAAGTAGAAGCACCAGTTATAGAGATGCTTTGCTCTTTACCGCTACCCTTATCTTTAGCTGTAACACTTAAAATACCGTTTGCATCAATATCAAAAGTAACTTCAATTTGAGGAACACCTCTTGGTGCTGAAGGTATACCATCCAATCTAAAAGTTCCTAAACTTTTATTATCAGATGCCATTTCTCTTTCACCCTGTAAGACGTGAATTTCAACATTTGTTTGACCGTCTACGGCAGTTGAATATGTCTCAGATTTCTTCGTTGGAACTGTAGTATTTCTATTTATCATTTTTGTCATAACCCCACCTAAAGTCTCTACACCTAAAGAAAGGGGAGTTACATCAAGTAGCAATATATCTTTAACCTCACCTGCTAAAACACCTCCTTGAATAGCAGCTCCAACAGCAACAACTTCATCAGGATTTACTGTTTGATTTGGTTCTTTACCAATTATTTTTTTCACCAAATCTAAAACCGCAGGTATTCTAGATGAGCCTCCTACCATTACAACCTCATCAATTTCACTTGTAGAGATTTTTGCGTCATTTATAGCTCTCTCCACTGGAGTCTTACACCTATCTATTAAAGAAGCCGCTAATTCCTCAAACTTTGCTCGAGTTAAATTTAAATCCAAATGTTTGGGCCCTTCAGGAGTCGCTGTGATGAAAGGTAAATTAATTTCGCTTTGAGTAGCATTTGAAAGCTCAATTTTTGCTTTTTCAGCAGCTTCGGTCAGTCTTTGCAGAGCTTGCTTATCTTGTCTAAGATCGATTCCTTCATTTGATTTAAAAGTACTAGCTAAATGATCTACTATACATCTATCAAAATCATCACCACCTAAATGAGTATCTCCAGATGTAGATAAAACTTCAGTTACTCCATCACCAGCTTCAATAACTGATACATCGAATGTTCCTCCCCCCAGATCAAATACGAGAATTTTTTCGTTTTCTTTATCCAAACCATACGCTAATGCTGCAGCAGTTGGCTCATTGACAATTCTTAGAACTTCTAATCCTGCAATCTTTCCCGCATCCTTCGTAGCCTGCCTTTGAGAGTCGTTAAAATAAGCTGGAACTGTAATTACAGCCTGTGTAACTTTATCACCAAGATATTTACCCGCATCATCTGCTAACTTTCTTAATACTTGAGAACTTACCTCTTCAGGAGAAAACTGCTTATCCAAAATAGGACACTTTAATTTGACACTAGAACCAGATTTTTCAACAGAATAACTAACTTCTTTAGATTCTTCATTCACTTCATCAACTCTTCTACCAACAAAACGCTTTGCGGAATAAAATGTATTTTCAGGATTCATAACAGCTTGCCTTTTTGCTATTTGTCCAACAAGCTGATCTTGATTTTTGGTATATGCAACAACTGATGGAGTAGTTCTGAAACCCTCAGCATTTGCTATTACAGTAGGTTTACCACCTTCCATTACAGCGACACAACTATTTGTTGTTCCTAAATCAATTCCTACAACCTTCCCCATGGGTAAATTCTTATATTTGATATTCTCCATAATCGTTCATCGACGTCATTATTGTTACTCGAAGATGAGGTGTGGTTCCCGAACAGATCTTTAATTTTTAAGAACAATTTTTTTAAACATGATTTCAAGTAACACATCCTTTATTGCATTAATCGGCAATCCAGTAAGCCATTCTTTATCACCAATTATGCAAAATGCTGCTCTTCAATATTTGGGCTTGGATCTAATTTATATTGCAATACCATGTAAAGATGAGGATCTAGAATTAGTTCTAAATTCTCTGAAAAAAATTAATTGCAAAGGTTTAAACATTACAATTCCCCACAAAGAAAAAGTGTTTGATTTTTGTAATGAAATTTCGCCTATTGCTAACAAACTAAAAGCAATTAATACCCTAAAATTAAATCCTGAAAAAGAGTGGAGCGCAACTAATACAGATTTAGACGGATTTATTTATCCATTAAAAAATTTAAACTTAACTAAAAAACAATCTATCGTACTCGGCTCTGGTGGAGCAGCGAGATCAGTTATACAGGGATTAATAAATTTAAATTTTTCAACAATTTCAGTTGTTTCCCGTAACAAATCATCATTAGATGAATTAATTAAAAACTTTGCAAATCAAATTAAAATTCAGGGTTTATTAAGTAATGATAATCAGGCACAAAATTTAATTGAAGAAGCAGATTTAATTGTAAATACAACACCAGTAGGAATGAAAACATCGCAATATGAAATGAATACTTTGCCATATGGGGAGACTTTTTGGAGATCTCTTAAATCGAAAACAACTATTTACGATTTAATCTACAATCCAGCTCCAACTCCTCTATTAAAACTTAGTACAAAAAAAGGATGCTTCACTATTGATGGTTTGCAAATGCTTGTTGCTCAAGGAATGAAATCATTATCATTTTGGACAAATGGTTTAGAAGTACCTTTTCATGTTATGAATGACGCACTAAAAAAATATCTTTAATAAAGATGCTAATTTTTAACAAACTGCACTTCATAATGTATCGTAAATAATGAACAGACGCTCATCACATCAATATTATGAGCCAAAGACCTTGTCTGAAACTATGAACGATTCACAATCTTATTACGAAACCATGTATATCCTCCGTCCAGACATTGCGGAAGATGAGGTAACTAATCACATTGATAAATACAATAAGCTTTTAGAAGAATTTGGCGGTACCATTCTTGATAGTCAAATGAGAGGCAAGAGAAGATTGGCTTATCAAATAGCAAAACATAGAGAAGGTATTTACGTGCAACTAAGTCATCAAGGTGATGGGCAGCATATTTTCAAAATTGAAAAAGCAATGAGACTAAATGAAGATGTTATTAGATACATGACCGTTAAACAAGAAGGTCCTTTACCAACCCCAAGACCTTCAAATAAGAGTGGATCTCAATCAGTGAATAAAGATGAAAAAAATGCGAACGTTGAATCCAAAGAAAGTCAACCAGTAGCAAGTGCAGATACTTCAACTTCGGGTAAAGATGATACTAAAAGCACATAAAACGAAGCATCTTAATTGTTAATCTTTTGTTCTTGAATTTAACTCAGCCCATATTTTATTAGACATACCCCACATATAAATAAAACCCTCTGCTAAAGAATGATTAAATACATCATCTTTGCTATAAGTTGCCAAATCCTCCCTGTAAAGTGAATTATTTTCCGACATTCTCCCAATTACTATTGCGTTCCCCTTATGAAGTCTAATCTTTACTCTTCCATTCACTGAAGTTTGAGTCGATGATATAAATGCATCTAAACTATCTTTAAGAGGTCCAAACCAAAAACCTTGATATACTAATTGACCCCATTTTTTTTCTACTATTCCCTTAAAATCTACAACATCTGGGTTTAATGTTATGCTTTCTAATTCTTTGTGAGCCTTGATTAAGAGTAAAAGGCCTGGTGTTTCGTAAATCTCTCTACTTTTAATTCCTACTACTCGATCTTCAATCATATCTATTCTTCCAAAACCATGCGCACCTGAAAGATCATTAGCTTTTTCAATAATCTCTACTGGAGTTAAAAATTCATCATTAATTCCAATTGGTAACCCATTTTTAAAAATAATTTCTATGTCTTGAGGGGAATCAGGTGAATTATCAATTGATGATGTCATCGCAAATATATCTTCAGGCGCTTCTTGCATTGGGTCTTCTAATATGCCCGCTTCAATACTCCTTCCAAGTAAGTTAACATCTATTGAATATGGTGATTTTTTTGATACTGGTGCAGGAATACCAAATTTTTCTCCATACATTATTGCTTCTTCCCTGCTCATATTCCACTCCCTTGCAGGAGTAATTATTTTCAAATCAGGGCCTAAAGCATTAATTGCCAAATCAAATCGAACTTGATCATTACCTTTACCAGTACATCCATGAGCTACTGCATCGGCATTAATCTCTCTAGCAATTTTCACAAGATTTTCAGCAATTAAGGGCCTAGCAAGAGCAGTAGATAAAGGATATTTATCTAAATATAATGCGTTTGCTCTAATAGCTGGAAAAGCGTATCTCTCAATAAAACTATTAACTAAATTGCCAATGATTGATTTGGATGCACCAGAATTTAAAGCTTTTTGCCTGATAAGTTCTAAATCCTCACCTTGTCCAAGATCTGCTACAAAAGTAACCACTTCAGAAATTCCATATTCATTTTTTAAATATGGAATACAAACGCTCGTATCTACTCCGCCAGAATACGCTAGTACAACCTTTTTTACCTGTTGC
>CACCZQ010000006.1 GCA_902550485.1 uncultured Prochlorococcus sp. | reverse complement strand
CAAAAGTTCTTATGAAATTAATCGGTCTAGAAGCAAAAATAAAAAGTTAGAGCGGGTGTTTTGGGAGCACTCGTTCGCAGGTTAGAATCCTTGAGTTCTTTTATTAACTAATCCTTAGCGTATGTGGCATTATAAATTTCAACAAGATTCCTTCCCTTGTGATACCAATATTTACTACCTCTAATTCTGCTATCCGTGTTCATTAATTTTTGAGTTAAGCCACTTAAATAATAATCCTCACCTTGATACTCAACTTTCCTCTGATTTTTTACAGTGCAAGTTATATTTTGATCCAGTTCGTAAGTAAATACATCTCCAATCTCTAATCCCATCTCAAAATAGTTAACGACTGGTAATCTATCCTTCTTAAATTTTTCAACCGATGCTTTAGCTTCAATATCGACACTATCAGCTTCTTTTCTCACTGAAGGAGTCATATCTTCTATTTCGAGTAATTTTAAAAAAGCTATAGCTTGCTCAGGATCGATTTTAAAAAATTCTCTCTTTATATTCACTCTGTCTTTTTTAAACCCAAGATGAAAAGCTTTTTCAGTTTGATCTACATCTTTAACTTTTGCAGCATATTCACATTCAAAAGGTAATGGAACGCCTGTTGTATATAAATCTGAAAGTCTTAAAGATACATCTCGAGTAGTTTTCCCAATCTTTACTAAATCTGGCATCGCTGGATTAGTTAAGACATATACAGTTCCATCCATTAAAAAAGGAGCAATTGCCCCTTATTTTAGATTGACTGTCAATCGTATTTAATTTAGCTGCAAGTAGTAAGCGTTTCATTTAAGCTTTCCTTATTTTGTAAAAATTTTTATTTATTTTGATATATTAATTCTGGGTTATAAGAATGAACAAATAACATTGGCTCTTCATTATCTACATCAGTAACTATGTGAAATTTATTATCATCATAATTTACTGCTATTCCTCCAGCCCAATTCATGTAGGGGATTTTATATTGATTAATAATTGTATTTGAATCCCAATCATAAATATAGATTTCCCTATTTAAACCACTCAATATCCAGATTTTTTTATTTAATACATCATAATCAAGCCCACTAATATCAAAACTATTTAATTGATTTTCATAGTTGGAGAACTTTTCAATTTTTCTAAAACTAAGTATTTTATTTAATTCACCGTTAATTTTTATTAGCATTGCTGGAAAATCTTGTTTTGCAACAATATATGTTTCCTCTTCTGGTAAAAAAGTTATTGCCTCTAGTCCATGACTTTTATTTAAGGTCTGCAATTTAAAGAATTTTTTTATAAGTGAAAAATTCTTCATTTCACTTAATAAGTAGTTTTTATGTTTTCCGCTATCCAATTCAACAGTAACTACTTTAGGATATTGAGATTCTATTACAGCTACTAAAAGATTACGTTTTTTATTCAAGGTAATACCTTCACTTTCATCGAGAGGAGAATTAATTGTTTTTTTTCGATTTATATCTCCTTTAAGATCTAAATTAAACAATTTGGAAGTGTCGTCACTAACCGTCCAAAGAGACTTTTTATCTACATCAAAAACTAAACCTGAAGGTTCATCAAATTCTAAGTCAACATTGGCTATTGCTCTTTGACTAATAAAATTAATATGAGGAGTATCTAATCTATCTTTGATTTGTATATTTGCATTAATAGCAGTAGGTAAAGCGAGAGCAGCTAGTAGTGGGAGTATTAAGCGTTTCATTTAATTTTTAGATATTATCTGTTTGAGACTCTCTATATTCAGACATACATTCTTTGATATTTAAAAACTCATAAGCTATATAGATGTATCCTTCATCATTACTAGTTGCGGATGCGTTAACTGTTATGTTTTTAATATTATTTTGAGGGAGATTTGAGCCATTTTTTTTGCTCCAAAAAGTTGTAAGGTATCTTTCTTTTTTTAATAATCCCATCATCCAATATTGAGTATCATTCCAGATACTGCCACTTTGAACAAAATCATATTTTTCATTGTCGCCATATTTTTTTGTTAATGCTTTTTCAAAAAATTCAAATTCGCTTTTGAGTTGATTTCCAAAGGAATTTGAATAAATAACATCTGTATAACTGTAAATTTTACAAAGGCCTGATTTTGGGGTTATTAATAAATCATATTTAGTTAATTTAGAGTTGCCTTTTGGAAGATCCTTTGTCGTATACCAATAATTTCCATCATCTTTGAGAGAAACACCTTTATTAGATATATCTTCCTTTGTCTCTCCCATATTTAACCCAAATTGGCTTGATAATAAATATTGAGGAAAAATAAAAATAGAAATTATTATTGTTAGAAAAAATTTCAATTTAAAAGGAGCTAATTGCCCCTTATTGTAGATCGACTGTCAATCTTAAATTAGACACCTACTTCAAAGGCATTTTTTTGATGTCGAGCGACAGCAGCTTCGATAGATGCTTCACTAGTCCAACGGCCGTAAAAATTTAAGTGTGTTGCGGGTGTATGACCCATTGCTTCGGCGGCATCTCTTATTGATATTGGATTATCGCTAGCTTTGTGAGCTATCCAAGCCCATCTATGACGAAGGCTATAAGGAGTTAATCCTTTAGTCTTTTTAGCTATCTGTTTCCAAATAATTGTTCTATTTAATTGTTGGGTTAATGTTGCACCAGCATCCGCAAATCTTCTCTTTTTTTGAACCATCTTAATTTGATTTTCGATCGCTTCTGGAAGTCCAACTAAGCCGCTTTTATATTGAGCTACAAGCTCATTTCCTAGCCCTTCTCTACCCAAAATATCTAGTGCAAATACTCTACGTGGTGGATTCTTTTTGCCCTTATTCTGGACGTTTTTCTTGATACTTCCGACAAATAATTTATTTCCATCTCTTACTTCAAGAGTGGCTAATTCTGAAAGTCTTAATCCATGCAATGCGATCAATCCGACCGCTAAATATAACTTAGGATTTATTTCTTTTAGTGTGTCTAATAATATTGCTAGATCAGCGTCAGATATTGGTGGAGTTACTGTATCTTCTGTAGTTCTTGTATTATCTCCGACCAGTTCTTTAGCTAAGTCTTTATGAGGTGGAAGCCATCTTTCACTCATGCCGTGGCGATTGACTCCATATTCAAGAATTTTATAAACGGAATCTAAATATCTTTTTCTGGAATCTGAACCCGAGGGAATATCATCAAAGAAATTTTTAGCGTATTTTTTGACAAAATCTTCTCCCGAAGTTGGTGTAGGTTTTTTATTCATTACTTCTTTAAATCGATCAACTCTTCTAGTCCACTCCATACCAGTTTTAGAGCTTAGACCTTCTTTAGTTTTTTCAAATGCGATTAGTACTTCATCCCAAATAACATCAGATACTTTTTTCTCTTGGGGTAAATTTTGAGCTTCCCATCTTTTAGCAGCATCAGATAGTGAAACTTTCTTATTAACTACGAGTGGTTTTATAAAATCAATAGCCCCATTAATTTTTGCGATATTAGCTTTTTCCCAATTAATATTTATTGTCTTTGTAAGCCTATTATTTGCAGCCCCTTTACCCTCGTTAATAACGTAAATAACTTTAGTTCTTCCCGATCCTTCGCCGTTTACACGCCATCCTCGGCCGTTATTAGTGAGATTAACTTTCTTAAGTCTTGAACCCATGAATCTTTGTTACTGCTTGCCATTTGAAAAAGTGCTATTAGTGCATATATTAGTGCAGAATCGATATTATGCACTTACAAACACTTATTTAGAAAATATCTCTAACCAATAAAAAACCCTGTCTGTAACAGGAATTTAGGGAAGCGGATGAAGAGATTCGAACTCTCGACATTCTCCTTGGCAAGGAGATGCTCTACCACTGAGCTACATCCGCATAACATTTTTATTTTATCTCAAAGAAGGGATCAATGATAAAAATAATTAAATTTTTTTCAATTAATTTAAATTTTTAATTAAGGATCCCATCTCAATTGCTTGTAAAGCATAATTCCAACCAAGATTATTTTTAATTCCTGCTCTTTCTAAAGCCTGCTGCATAGTATCAGTAGTTAAAACTCCAAAAATAATTGGAACATTATTTTCATTTGAAACTTGCGAAATACCTTTACTCGCCTCAGATATAACTACATCATAGTGGGAAGTTTCACCACGGATCACAGCCCCAAGAGCAATTACAACATCATAACTCTTTTTTTTCATGAGGGTTTTAGCTGCGATTGGTAATTCGAATGAACCTGGAACCCAAACTATATCTACTTGATTGCTTAATTCTGAAGTATCTAAACCATGTCTTTTTAAACAATCAAGACAACCAGATAGAATTTTATTCGTAATTAAATCATTAAATCTTGCTATTACAATCCCAACTTTTAAAGTAGAGGCATTAGTAAAAGAACCCTCAAAAATAGCCATTAAATTTTACTTAGATATATTAATAGACTCTCACGAAAAGGTATTAAGTTCAAACCAATGAAGAAACTATCCCTGTAACAAAAACCAAAACAACCCAAACAGCCGCAATAGAATAAATTTTTCTCCTACTTTCTCGCTGTCCTTCTTCAGTAGAAGGTTGAGTCACATATAAAACGGGTACTCCAACTACCGCAATTAAAGAAGCAAATAATAGAGCATTTACGAAGAAAAAGTTAACAGCCTGCATAATTCAGTCTTAGGTTTCAAATATTATAAATACTATAATCTCATGAAAATGATAATTTTTAGAGAAAATTTACATACTTTAGCCACTTTAAATGCAAAAAAAAAATTTCTACCTAATATCTATTTAGGAATTAAAAAAGTATGCAAGAAGATACGATAATTCAAAAGAATTTATTTGCGATTGGTAATGATAATAATGAACAAAAAGAAATAACAAAAATTCCAGAAGATTTATCTTTGGAAGATTTAAAAAAAGAATCGCAAAAAAGACCCAGACAAAGAAAAAATTCAACTAATTTAATAAATAAATTCAAGACTGATTTAATTTCAAATAACAAAAATGTTTGCATCAATGAAGAATCTTATAGCTATAAAACAGTTTCAAAACTGAAATTAACTCCTGTAATGAAGCATTATGTAACTCTAAAAGAAGAAAATAAAGATAGGTTATTACTTTATAGATTAGGAGATTTTTTTGAATGTTTTTTTGAGGACGCTGTATTAATATCTAACCTTTTAGAAATAACGCTTACCAGTAAAGATGCTGGCAAAGAGATTGGTAAGATCCCTATGGCAGGGGTTCCCCATCATGCAATGGAGAGATACTGTGCTGATTTAATTAAAAAAAATTATTCTGTGGTTATATGCGATCAATTAGAAAAAAGTTCTGGAAATTATGGAACTCCAATTAAAAGAGGAATAACAAGAATAATTACTCCTGGAACTGTAATTGAAGAGGGGATGTTGATAGCAAAGAAAAATAATTGGATTACTGCTATTTACTTATCAGAAGAAAACTCAGATGAATCTTATGAATGGGGTATATCAAAAGCTGATGTAAGCACAGGAGAATTAATAACTTTAGAAGGCAAATCTCTGTCAAAACTATTTGATGAAATTATTAAATTAGATTCTTCAGAAATCATTGTAGGAAGCAATTCAATAAGAGATTTATTAATTAAAGGAAATAGTCAAATTACATATACTGTTTCTCAAGAGACTAATTTTGGAATTAATGAAGCAAATTATCTAATAAAAAATTATTTCCAAATTGCAACCCTAGAGGGAATAGGACTTAAAAATTTAAACAATGCAACTAGATCACTTGGAGGTTTATTAAATTATTTAGAAAAAATTAATCCTTCAAATTTAGATAAAGATTCTTCTTTAAAAATCTCATTAGACTTTCCACAAATCCAATATGGTCACAACAAATTAATTATTGATTATCAAACTCAAAAAAACTTAGAAATCAAAAATACGCAACGAGAAAACAACTATGTAGGTTCGCTACTATGGAGTATTGATAGGACTTATACCTGCATGGGTGCAAGGTGTTTAAGAAGGTGGATAGATTCACCACTATTAAACGTTAATGAAATTTATAAAAGACAAAATATAATTACAAACTTTTTTGAATCTAAAAAATTACGTACAGATACCCAAAATTTACTTAGAGCAATGGGAGATTTAGAAAGACTTGCAGGTAGAGCTTGTGCAGGTCATGCAAGTCCCAGAGACTTAATTGCAATAGCTGAAGGTTTAAAAAAATTGCCTAGACTAAAATCCATAATTGAATTTTTTAAATATGATCTCCCAGATTGGACTGATCAATTAAAAAATATTGATGAAGGACTGTTAGAATTAGCTGATACTATAAGTTTTAAGCTAGTAAAAAATCCTCCTCTAAATATAAGTGAAGGAGGCATGATCCACGATGGTGTTGACAATATATTAGATGGTTTACGAAATTTAATGGATGATTACTCTGAGTGGCTAAATAAAGAGGAATCAAAGGAAAGAAAAATTAGCAAAATTTCAAACCTAAAAATTCAATTTCATAAAAATTTTGGTTATTACATTTCTATTAATAAGTCAAAAGTTAATTTAGCTCCACAACATTGGATCAAAAGGCAAACACTTACTAATGAAGAAAGGTATATCACTTCAGAAATTAAAAATAAAGAAAATAAGATTTTCCAAATAAAAAGCAGAGCTTCATCAAAAGAATATGAAATTTTCTGCGAATTAAGAAATATAGTTGCTGAAAAAACAAAACAAATAAGATCAATTGCAAAATCCATAGCATCTCTTGATGCACTACTTGGTTTATCAATTACTGCAGTAGAAAATAATTTTATAAAACCTTCATTAATACCAATAAATGATTCAATCACAAAAAATAGTACAAAAATTATCGCAGGAAGAAATCCAATTGTAGAGCAATTGTTAAATGATAAAAAGTTTGTAGCAAACGATATCTCTTTTGAGGATAATCAAAAATTAATTATATTAACGGGTCCTAATGCAAGCGGAAAAAGTTGCTTCATAAGACAACTTGGTTTAATACAAATCCTCACACAAATTGGTAGCTTTGTCCCTGCTAATAATGCTGAAATCAAGATTGCAGATAGGATTTTCACAAGAATTGGGGCAGTTGATGATCAATCATCTGGACAATCAACATTTATGGTAGAAATGTCTGAAACTGCATCAATTTTAAATCAGGCAACTTCTAGCTCACTAGTTTTACTTGATGAGATAGGCAGAGGGACATCTACTTTTGATGGACTTTCAATAGCTTGGTCAGTAAGTGAATATCTTGCAAAAAAAATTCAATGTAATACTATTTTTGCTACGCACTATCATGAGCTGAATTATTTAAAAAATTCAAATAAGAATATACAAAATTTTCAAGTTTTAGTAGAACAAAATAACGATCAGCTAATCTTTAGCCACAGGATTGTTAAAGGGGGTTCAAATAAAAGCTATGGCATAGAAGCAGCTAAATTAGCAGGAGTTCCAAAAGAAGTTATAGAAAAAGCAAAATCAGTTTTAAATTCTTTAGAAGAAAACAACAAATTAAATTATGATATTAAGTAGATTTTTGATATTTTTATCAAATAAATACTTTTTAAATCGTTTCCCTCAATAAGGCGTTAACCGCAGCAGCTGCCATTGCAGCACCTCCTCTAGTTGAATTCAAAACAATTCTAGGAAGATCGGTGGAAATCAATTTGTTTTTGCTATTCTCTACTCCAATAAATCCAACAGGCATTCCGATAATTAAACTAGGTAAATCTTTTGCATTTTCTAAAATATCAATTAAATAAGTTAACGCTGTAGGCGAACTCCCAATAACTACAATAGGAGATTTGCTTCCAGAATTTATAGCGGATAACTCCTTCCAACCTTCACTTAAGCCATATGCAGTTTTAGTTAAGTTTGTATGATTATTTTTTCCAAACCACATTCTAGCGGTCAATACTTTATTCCTAGTTGTATTTTCTGCCATGGATTTTATTGCTGCTGCTGCCATATCGGTATCAGTTAAAATAGGAGCGCCATTTTTAAGTGCCTGAAGACCATTTTCACAAGCACCTTCACTAAAATTTACAAGATTTTGAACCGAAAAATCTCCTGAAGTATGGACTAATCTCTCTAATACTTTTTTTTCCAAATTATTTAGATCATTGGCTACTAAACGAGATCTTATGAATCTGATGCTTTCCAAAAAAATTGGATGATCTATTACCATTAAATTTAATTTGTGTTAAAAGTAATCATAGTTAATATATGGTTTTTATTGAGCGATTATGCCAATACAAATATTATGGGGTAATGATCTAAATGCTCAAAATACATTTATTCAAAAATTAATTGATAAGGAAGTATCCAAAGAATGGAAAGAAATAAACGTAACTAATTTAAATGGAGATGATGATGAGCAAGTCAATAAAGCTTTTGATGAAGTTCTTACACCGCCTTTTGGAGATGGATACAGAATAATTACATTAAAAAATAATCCCATTTTTACTGCTAAAAATGAAGATCTAAGAACTAAATTTGAAAAAATTCATGACAGTATACCTCATAATACTTATTTCATTTTGCAAAATACAAAAAAACCAGACTCAAGACTAAAGAGTACTAAATTTTTACAAAAACTTATCAAAAATAATTTAGCCAAAGAAAAATCATTTTCTTTACCAGAAATCTGGGACTATGAGGGCCAAAAAAGATTTTTAGAAGATGCCTCAAATGAAATGAATATCAAAATTGATAAAAATGCAGCTGAATTAATAATTGACTCAGTTGGTAATGACAGCTTTAAACTAATAAATGAATTAGACAAAGCTAAAACATACCTCTCTGCAGTATCAAGTGATTCGAATTCACAACTTTTTCTTAAAAGTATTGATGTAAAAAAAATATTTAGTGATCATCAATCCAATATTTTCAAAATCATTGATCTTCTCTTACAAAAAAATATTAATGAAAGCCTCATTGAAATAAATTATTCTTTACAGAAAGGAGAACCTGCTTTAAAACTAAATGCAGGTTTAATTAGTCAAATAAGAATTCATACCATTATAAAACTAGCAGTTAATTCAGGTAACGATAATGCAGAAAAGATTTGTAATCTTGCAGGCATTTCTAATCCAAAAAGAATTTTTTTTATTCGAAAAAAAGTCAAAAATATATCTCAAGAATATTTAATTAATTTAATGAGTAACTTACTAGATATTGAATCATTACTAAAACAAGGTAATAATCCTATAAATGTTTTTACAGAGAAATTAATTAATTTAAGTTAACCAAATTATAAGTTTACGAATTTACATTATCATTTAAATATGGCTTTACTAGTAAAAAAATTTGGCGGTACTTCTGTCGGTGATATTAAAAAAATTAAAAATATTGCAAGTAGCATTTGTCAAAGTAAAGAAGCAGGGAATGAAATTGTCGTAGTTGTCTCTGCAATGGGGCAAACTACAGATGATTTAAATTGTTTAGCGGAATCAATTAGTAAAAATCCTAATCGAAGAGAATTGGATATGCTTCTCTCAACTGGAGAGCAAGTAACCATATCTCTTCTCTCAATGGCATTGAACGAATACGGAATACCTGCAATTTCAATGACTGGTAGCCAGGTTGGAATTATTACTGAATCAATTCATGGGAAAGCGAGAATTCTGGATATTAAAACAGAAAGGATCCAAAATTATTTAAATCAGGGTTTTGTAGTCGTCGTAGCTGGATTTCAAGGAACAACATTAAGCCATACGGGTTCAATGGAAATTACAACTTTGGGTAGAGGTGGTTCAGATACTTCCGCGGTAGCTTTATCAACAGCTTTAGGAGCTGAGACTTGCGAAATTTATACAGACGTTCCAGGGGTTCTTACTACTGATCCAAGGATTGTTCCTAATGCAAAACTCTTAGATGAAATTAGCTGTGAGGAAATGCTTGAACTTGCAAGCGTCGGTGCTTCAGTTCTGCATCCAAGAGCAGTAGAAATTGCTCGAAATTATGGAATTAAATTGTGTGTCAAATCAAGCCAAAGTGACTCCAGTGGGACTCTCCTAGAAAGTCAAATCCAACCTCTCCCTCTAAAAAGAGGAAGCTTAGAATTAACAAAAACAGTCAATAGTCTTGAAGTATTAGAAAACCAAGCAGTATTCAGTCTCTCAAATATTCCTGATAGGCCTGGGATTGCTGCGCAAATATTTGAAAAACTTTCAGAAGCAAGTATTAACGTAGATTTAATAATACAAGCGACAAATGATGGAAATAAAAACGATATTACATTTACTGTTGGTGAATTAGAAGTAAAAAAGACTGCTGAACAATGTGAACTTATAACTAGTCAATTAGGGGGAGAATTTAACTTAAAAACCAACATGACAAAATTAAGTATTCAAGGAGCAGGCATTATGGGCAGACCTAGTGTTTCAGCTGATTTATTTGATACTTTATCTCAAGCGAATATAAACGTTAGATTAATAGCTACTAGTGAAATTAAAGTCAGCTGTGTAATTGAAATTAATAATATACCAAAAGCTATTAGATTTGTTGCTGAGAAATTTAAATTATCCGATACACAAATATTTGTTAATCCAATCAATGAAAAACAAGATCAACCTGAAGTAAGAGGAATTGCATTAGATAAAAACCAAGTTCAGGTAAGCTTTCGAAAACTGCCTGATCGTCCAGGTGTAGCAGCATCAATATGTTTAGCATTAGCTGAAAATAATTTACTTATTGATACTATTGTTCAGTCTGAAAGAATTTCCACTTTAAAAACTAAAGATATTAGTCTTACAATGAATAAACAAGATAGAAAAAAAGCTAACTTAGTTTTTGAGGCCTTAACAAAAAAATTACCCGGATCATACATTGAAGATGGCCCTGCGATAGCAAAAGTAAGTACTGTAGGAGCGGGAATGGCATTTAAGGTTGGGACGGCTGGAAAAATATTTAGAGCATTGGCTGACCAAAATATCAATATTGAAATGATTGCCACGAGTGAAATTAGGACTTCATGTATTGTCTTAGAAAAAGATTGTGACAAAGCAGTTAATGCGATTCATAATCATTTTGAATTAGAAAAATAAGTTCTTTTTAATTATTTCTTGCCAATTTTTGTCTTAATTTTTTGATTCTGTCCCTCAAATTTGCTGCTTCTTCAAAATTTAACTCTTTTGCAGCGTCTTTCATTTTAATTTCTAACTTATCTATTAAGTCAGGCAATTCTTCGAGCAAATATTGATTATCATTGGAACTAAGAATTGCGTCAGTTTTGTTATTAACTATATTTATTAAATCTTTAGATAAACCACCTGCATCAAGTTTTCTGGAAAGTTCTAGAAAAGATAATATTGAATTTTCTATTTTTTTGCCTGCAGGTTTTGGAGTAATACCATTGACTTGGTTATATTTTTTTTGAATAGTTCTTCTTCTATCAGTTTCAGATATTGCTCTTTTCATTGAATCTGTGAAGTTATCTGCATAAAGCAAGGCAACACCTTCAACATGTCTGGCAGCTCTTCCTATTGTTTGAATCAATGACCTTTCTGCCCTCAGAAAACCTTCTTTATCAGCATCTAAAATGGCGACTAAAGATACTTCTGGAAGATCTAGTCCCTCTCTTAATAAATTAACTCCTACCAAAACATCATATTCGCCCATTCTAAGGTCTTGAATAATTTCAATTCTTTCAATTGAATGGATTTCGGAATGCAAATATCTAACTCTTACTTTATTTTCAGATAAAAAATCAGTTAGATCTTCAGCCATTCTCTTAGTAAGTGTTGTCACAAGCACTCTTTGATTCTTTTCAGCTCGAATTCTTATTTCAGATAACAGATCTTCTATTTGGCCTTCACTAGGTCTTACATCAATTACCGGGTCTAATACCCCAGTTGGTCTTATAACTTGCTCAATAAATTCACCATCACATTGATCTAATTCCCATTGACCGGGGGTTGCACTTATAAATAATGTCTGTTTTGATTTTTCCCAAAACTCTTCACATTTTAAAGGTCTATTATCTGCAGCACTTGGCAATCTAAAACCATGATCTATTAAAACTTTTTTTCTAGATTGATCACCGTTGTACATCGCATGAAGTTGAGGACATGTTACATGACTCTCATCAACTACCAACAACCAATCTTTGGGAAAGTAATCTATTAAACATTCTGGCGGTGAACCTTCCTTCCTACCTGATAAATGGCGAGCATAATTCTCAACTCCATTACAATAACCAACCTCTTTAAGCATTTCTAAATCATATTTTGTACGTTGTTCTAGACGTTGAGCCTCTAATAATTTTCCTTCGTATGTAAATTTATCGAGTTGAGTTTTTAATTCACCTCTAATTGCACTTATTGCACTCTCAAGTCTTTCTTTTGGAGTTACAAAATGCTTCGCCGGGTAAACGCTAACTTGTTCCAAACTTTCAAGTATTTCTCCTGTAGTAGGGTCAACATATCTAATAGCCTCGACTTCATCACCAAATAACTCAATTCTTATTAATCTATCTTCATAAGCTGGACCGATTTCTAAAACATCACCTTTAATTCTGAATCTACCTCTAGTAATTTCAATATCATTTCTAGTATATTGATTTTCAACGAGAGACCTCAAAGAAGAACGTAGATTTATTGATTTTCCCACTTCAAATTTAACTGCAGCTTTTAAATACTCACTCGGTATACCAAGACCATAAATACAACTTATTGAGGCTACAACAATTACATCTTTTCTTTCAAATAATGAGCGTGTTGCAGAATGCCTAAGCATATCTATTTCTTCATTAATTGAAGCAGTTTTAGCTATGTAAGTATCACTTACAGGTACATAAGCTTCAGGTTGATAATAATCGTAGTAAGAAATGAAGTACTCAACAGCATTTTTTGGAAAAAATTCCCTTAATTCATTACATAGTTGTGCAGCCAAAGTTTTGTTATGGGCTAAAACAAGTGCTGGCCTTCCTGTTTGTTGAATTACATTGGCAATAGTAAATGTTTTTCCAGTTCCAGTAGCTCCTAAAAGAGTCTGAAACTGTTTACCATTATTTACGCCTTTAACTAATTTTTTAATAGCTTCTGGTTGATCTCCATTTGGTTCATAAGGAGCTTGAAGCTTATAGTTATTCATCAAGCTAGTAGCTAAAGGATGTTGCTATACTAAGAAATTTTTTCTCCAATTATTGAATTTTTCAAAGATTCTTTTAAGCCCCTAACAACCGCAATCATTGATATTAAATCATCTAATTTATTAACCACCGATCCAACTCCTACTGCTGAGGCTCCAGAGGATATTGCTAGTGGACAAGTTACTTGGCTTAATCCAGAGGCACTCATGATTGGTATATTCAGAGATTGTTTCTTAAATTCTTGATGAATAGCATAGGTAGATGCAAGAGTTGGTACTGATTTTTCAAAAAAACCTTGAATTCCTGGAGAGTAAGGAGTAGAACTGGTACCACCTTCTGTTTGAATAATATCAACGCCTTCTTCCACTAGCTTTACAGCAAGATCAACTTGTTTATCAATAGGCATAGTATGAGGAACAGTTACTGATAAAGGAAAATTAGGCAATAAATCCCTCGTCTCTTTTGTAATGTTTAAAACTTTTTTATCTGAAAAATGAATGCCTTTTTCATAAAAAGTATCGTAATTTCCTATCTCAATTAATGATGCTCCTGCTTTTACACAATCTTGAAAAGATCGAGGCATTACTGAACTAACACAAACTGGTAGTGTTGAATTCTTAAGTGCTAAATCAACAAGTTCAGGTTTACAAGCAATATCGACAAGATCTGCACCTCCTAATGAAGCAGCCTCAACAATTATTTTCACAGACTGAACATCGAAATTATTCAATCCTGAAATAACTTTGAGTAAGGATTTGCTTCTTAACTCTTCTTTGATTTTTTGTGGCAAAAGATTAATCAGACTCATTTACTTAATGAATTTATTACCCGATTGTGACATTGTTTTAGTAAAACAGTGCATTTTTTAAAAAATATTATCTGAGCAACACAAAATGACTGATAAAAAATTAAGTCAGAAAAATTGGTCATCATGGCATCATCAGCTTCATAAGGATATTCTTGCCAAAAAAATATTAATTCCCAAAGGATCCAATATTTTAATAAGTGTTTCGGGGGGTCAAGACTCAATGGCCCTATTAACCCTAATTAATGACCTAAAAAAAGTACATAAATGGTCTATTAGTGTTTGGCATGGTGATCATCAGTGGCACGAAAAATCATCACTATATGCTCTTGAATTAAAAGATTATTGCGAAGATAAAAATATTTCATTCTCTTTTGATCAAGCAAATAAAGAAAGTATTTCTTCAGAAGAAAAAGCACGAGAATGGAGATATCAAAAATTATGTGAAAGAGCCAAAACTTTATTAAATAAAAACCAGGGAAAACATAATATTTATTTGCTAACTGGTCACACGAGTAGTGATAATGCAGAAACATTTATCCTCAATTTATCTAGAGGAAGCAATTTTGCAGGTCTGAGTAATATTGAGAGTAAAAGATTAATAGAAAATCAAATTTTTTTAATAAGGCCAATATTAATTTTCAGTAGGGAAGATACAAAACAATTTTGCAATGATATGAAGATCCCAGTCTGGGAAGATCCTACAAATTCAGATCTTAAATTGAAAAGAAATTTAGTAAGAAAAAAAATTATTCCTACCTTAGAAGTCATCTATCCTGGTTGTTCTGAAAGGATAAATAATTTTTCCCAAAAAATGAGCAAATACAATAATGAACGTAATGATCTTAGTGAACTAGCGTATTTATATTGTAAAGATGTAAAAGGTGTCGATAGGAATCTCCTAAATGGTATGTGTATTGAAGCAAGGTGCACAATTTTAAATAGATTTTTAAAAGAAATATCTCCAAAGCAATGTAGTTCTAAAAATCTGACAAAATTAGCAACTTCAATTTATGAAAAAAATAAAGGTCAAATTAATCTGCAAGAGTTTTTAAAAATTGTTTGGGATAAAAACTATATAAATTTTGAAAAAAGTTAAGATGTTACAGCAGATCTTCTTCTTCTTGTCCTACCTTCAAATGAATCTTCTGTAGCAGTCTCAGCTGATAGATTCTGTGAAACTTTTGGACTTTTTTGGGTATTTTGTGGATTATTTGAACTATTAGGATGATTATTATTTGATTTCTTATGGAAATTATTATTTCTATTTCTATTGGAGAAATTTTGCTCTTCGTTAATCTTTGGAATATAAGCACGAGTTCCACTTGGAGCAGGTTGAACTAAACACAAAATAAGTGGTTCAACTTGTAATTCTCTTCTCATTCTTCTCGATAAACCATTTTCAATTTCTCTTTGTACACCAATCCAATCTACTTCAAAATTATTCGGCCCAGTTTGTCTAGATAATTGTTTCCATCTATTTTCTAAGACCCAGCTTATTTCTCGTTCTGTCCACATAGACATTTTTCTTGGCTCTGCAGTAGTAACAACTCCCCTTAAATTAACTCTTGGAGGAGCAACCATCTTCCCATCTGTACTAATAGGAGCTAAAACAGTTACTACACCATCCCCTGCTAATTGCTGCCTTTCCTTTAATACTCGAGCATCTACTATTCCATTTCGTGAGTTATCGAGCAATTCAACACCAGCTTTTACAGGATCACCCTTTTGAATAGAATTAGGTGTTAACTCAACTACATCTCCATTTTCAATAATTAAAATATTGTCCTTTGGAACCCCCATAGTTTGTGCACTTTTGCCATGACAAACAAGCATTCTATGTTCTCCATGAACAGGAACAAAAAACTTAGGTTTTGCCAGTGCCAACATTAACTTTTGATCTTCTTGAAAACCATGACCAGAAACATGAATATTCTCACCCTTTCCATAAACAACCTTGGCTCCGAGTTTCATTAATCTATCTATTGTATTAACAACAGAAATAGTATTACCAGGAATTGGGCTTGCTGAAAATATTACAGTATCAGTAGTCTTAAGACGAACATGCTGATGTTCACCACGAGATATTCTACTTAACGCTGCCAGGGGTTCTCCTTGACTTCCAGTCATTAATAATAAGGTCTCTCTATCTGGTAAATCTCTAATTTGCTTGATAGGCACAAACAAATCATCAGGGCATTTCATATAACCAATATCTCTTGCCTTGGCAATAACATTTATCATCGATCTACCTAACAAACCGACCTTTCTTCCATGTTTCATTGCCAATTCTAAGATCATTGTCACCCTATGAACAGAACTTGCAAAAGTGGTAAGAATAACTCGTTCTTTTGCTTCTGCAATATGTTTTTCTAATGAGGGATAGATAGTCTTCTCAGAAGGACAAAAACCTGGGACTTCGGCATTAGTCGAATCACTGAACATGCATAAAACGCCTTTCTCTCCATAGTGCACCATTCTTTCAATATCAAATTGCTCTCCATCTACCGGCATATGATCAAACTTAAAATCTCCTGTGAAAATAACTGTACCAACAGGTGTTGTAACTGCTAAAGAAAAGCTATCGCAAATAGAATGGGTATTTCGAATAAATTCAACAGAAAAATGTTGTCCTACTTTTACAACATCTCTTGGATTTACTGTTTGTATAGTTGTTCTATCAGATACCCCTGCTTCCTCCATTTTTCCTCTAAGCATTGACATTGCCAGTCTTGGGCCATAAATAATGGGAATATTAAAATGCTTTAGATGATGAGAAATACCTCCAATGTGATCTTCATGCCCGTGAGTGACAATCATTCCTTTTATTCTTCTTTGATTTTCTTTTAAAAAAGTTGTATCAGGCATAACAACGTTTACGCCATGCATACCATCAGATGGGAAAGCTAGGCCAGCATCAACAAGCATTAATTCATCACCATATTCAAAAACGCAAGTGTTTTTTCCTATTTCATGTAATCCTCCAAGAGGTATTACTCGTAGAGCTGGAGTATTACTTTTAGATCTAGATGAATCATGAGTAGATCTATTTACAGTTGAATTTGTACTTGATTGCATAATTTTGAAATTTATGAAGGCCTGCTTGTAATCAAATAAGGTTTATTTAAATTTAATTAGCAAGTTAAATATAATCCCTATTATAGAGAATTCAGGATAAAAGATAATTGCTTTTTCATGTCATTATTTAAAGGTGACAAAGGACTTCTAGGATTACCTACATCCCATCCCGATAGCTCCAAAGCAGCTTTAATTGGGATTGGATTAGTAGTCATAAAGAGTGCTTTAAAAAGAGGCTGAAGTTTTTCATGAATAGCAAGAGCATTGGAAACATTTCCACTTTGAAAAGAATAAATCATCTCTTTCAATTGCAATCCAACTAAATGACTTGCAACACTTACTACTCCTACAGCACCTACAGATAACATTGGAAGCAACAATGAATCGTCGCCACTATATACAGAGAGTTCGGAGCCACAAATAGCTCTTAGTTCTGTTACTTCTTCTATTCTACCGCTTGCAGCTTTAATACTGAGAATATTTGAGAAATCCATAAGTTTCTTCACAGTATCAGGTAATAAATTGCATCCAGTCCTGCCAGGAATGTTGTAGAGCATAAGAGGCAAATCCATTGCAGATTTAGCAATAGAACTGAAATGTTTATAAAGACCTTCTTGAGGCGGCTTGTTGTAATAAGGAACAACGACCAAAGCACCGTCGGCACCAGAGTCGTAAGCTTTTTTTGTAGCTTCCACAGCTTCGCTTGTACAATTGCTACCAGTGCCAACTATTACTTTACAGCTTGCATCCAAAGATCCTTTTACCGCAATAAATAAATCATGCTGTTCCGCCCATGAAAGAGTCGGAGATTCTCCAGTAGTACCGCACAACACAATTCCATCGGAACCGTTCTCAAAAAGATAATTTGAAAGTTTTATAGCTAGTTCATAATCTACATCTCCATTCTCAGTGAATGGAGTAACCATTGCAGTCAATATTCTTCCAAATAGTGGATTATTACACTCAGTTTTGTCTGTAATCATTTTTTTGGAATTAATAACTCAGCTATTTGAACAGCATTCAGAGCTGCTCCTTTTCTTATTTGATCTCCACATAACCATAATTCTAATCCATGAGGATGACTTATATCAGTTCTTAGCCTGCCAACAGCAACATTATCCCTTCCCATAACGTCATTTGGCATAGGAAATCTATTATTTTTGTAATCCTCAATAATTTCAATTCCAGGAGATTTTTTTAATTCTTCAAGGGCATCTTTAGGCTCAACTACATCGGCAAATTCAATATTGATCGATTCAGAATGTGCTCTCAGAACTGGGACTCGAACACATGAAGCAGAGAGCTTTAAATCAGCAATATTCAATATTTTCCTTGTCTCATTAACCATTTTCATCTCTTCTTCGCAGTAATTATTTGAAAGCATAGGGGAATTATGTAAAAACAAATTAAAAGCAAGGGAGTATGGCAAAACTTCACTTTTTTGAGGATTTCCTTGAAGATATTGCTCAGTTAAAAGTTTTAGTTCCTCCATCGCCAGTTGGCCTGCACCACTGACAGATTGATATGTTGAGACAATAACTCTTTGAATAGTCGAAAGTTTGTTTAATGGAGCTAAAACTAATGTCAACAAAATGGTAGTGCAGTTTGGATTCGCTATTACCCCATCATGATTAAGTACGTCACTAGCATTAACTTCAGGGACTATAAGAGGAACGTTCTTATCTAATCTGAAAGCACTTGAATTATCTATCAGTAAAGCATTTTGATCAATAATGGTAGATAACCACTTTTTTGAAATACTTCCGCCAGCTGAAGCCAAAACTAAATCAAGATTCTTAAATTCTTCCTTAGTTGTTTTTTTTGTAACTAATTCTTCATCTTTCCAAATAATTTTTTTCCCTTCTGACCGCTCTGATGAAAGCAAGACCAATTCTGAAATTGGGAAATCACGTTGTTCAAGAATTTTTAGCAATTCAGATCCCACAGCACCTGAAGAACCTAAAACAGCAACTTTTAATGGCCTATTAGGCAAATACGGAGATTGTCTCACACTTTCAAATGATTTTTATAAATAGATTGACTATTTTTTTTACTTTATCAAAAAATTAACTTTCAAGGAAATCACATAATGTGAAATAATTAAGATTCGGTTCATAGTAATAACTTAGAAAAACATGGCTAAAGATGCACTAATAGTCAAAACAACTCCTCTGCCTCAAAGTAGAATTTCATTCGAATTAGAAATACCATCTGAGACATGCAAAACGTGTGTAAATGAAACAATCAGTTCTATCAGTCGTTCGGCTAAAATTCCGGGATTTAGAATTGGTAAGATTCCTAAACAAGTATTAATCCAAAGAATTGGCATCACACAATTACATGCTTCTGCTCTGGAAAAAATTATTGATAAATCATGGCAAGAAGCGTTAAAAATAAAATCTATAGAGCCACTAAGTGAGCCAGAATTGGTAGATGGATTTGAATCTTTACTGGCAAAGTTTAGTCCTGAAAAATCACTTAAGGTTACTCTTCAAACTGATGTTGCCCCAGAATTAAAACTTAAAAAATCCAAAGGACTAAGTGTTGAAATTTCAAAGACAAAGTTTGATCCTAAGTCAATAGATGAAGCGCTAGAAAAATCTAGAAATCAGTTTGCAAACATTATTCCAGTTACCAATAGAGCAGCAAAATTAGGAGATATTGCTGTAGTTAGTTTTAAAGGAAAATATAAAGATTCTGGTAAAGAGATTGATGGTGGAACAAGTGAATCAATGGATCTTGAGTTAGAAAAGAACAAAATGATTCCTGGTTTCGTTGAGGGAATCGTAAAGATGAAAATTGGTGATACTAAAACACTTAACCTTAAATTTCCTGATGATTATTCTCATGAGGATTCAAGAGGCAAAGAAGCAATTTTTGAAGTAAATCTTAAGGATCTTAAGGAAAAAGAATTGCCTGAACTTAATGACGATTTTGCAAAACAGTCTGGCAACAAAGAATCATTAAAAGAGTTAAAGAAAGATATTGAAAAGCAACTTAAAGACAATTTTGAAAAAACACAAAAAGATATCAAAATTGAAGCTTTATTAGATGCCTTAACAAACGAATTGGTTGCTGAAATTCCAAAATCTATGATTGATATAGAAGTAAGGAATAATATTGAACAAACCGCTCAAAGATTCGCTCAACAAGGTCTTGATGTTAAATCTACTTTCACTCCGGAATTAGTTAAGTCATTAGCAGAGTCCACAAGGCCTCAAGCTGAAAAAAATGTTCAAAGAAATTTAGCTTTAAAAGCATTAGCTGAAACAGAAAACATAAAAGTTGAGCAAGATGAAATTGATTCAAAAATGAAAGATTATGAAGATGCAATCTCTCAATCTTCAAAACAAATAGATATTAAAAAATTAACAGAAGTAATATCTAACGATTTACTCAAAGAAAAATTAATCATTTGGCTTGAAGAAAATTCTGAAGTAAAAGAAAAAACTACAAAAACTTCTAAAGCTACAAAAACCTCAAAAACTACAAAAACTACAAAAACTACAAATTAAAAAGAAAAAAAATAATTTATGAAATTTCCTACTAATTAAACAAAAACCTCTTAAATTATTTATAAGACGAAAACTAATTTGTGAACTCAGAAAAAAAACATTTAATCCAAAGCTCAATAAGTTCTTACGAAAGTAACAATAAAACCATTGCTGCTGTTCCAACTGTTATTGAACAATCAGGTAGAGGAGAAAGAGCTTTTGATATTTATTCAAGACTATTGAGGGAGAGAATAATTTTTTTAGGTACTGGAATTAATGATCAAGTATCTGATTCACTTGTTGCACAATTATTATTTCTTGAAGCAGAAGATCCCGAAAAAGACATACAAATATATATCAATTCTCCTGGAGGCTCAGTAACTGCAGGAATGGCAATTTACGATACTATGCAACAAATATCCCCTGATGTAGTGACAATATGCTTTGGAGTAGCGGCAAGTATGGGGGCATTTCTACTTTCTGGAGGAGCAAAGGGGAAAAGATTGGCTTTACCTAATTCTAGGATTATGATTCATCAACCTCTGGGAGGTGCACAAGGTCAAGCAGTAGAGATTGAAATACAAGCTAAAGAAATACTTTTTCTCAAGAAAACATTAAATTCGCTCTTAGCAGAACATACTGGTCAACCTTTAGAAAAAATTAATGAAGATACAGAAAGAGATTACTTTTTATCTCCCTCAGAAGCAGTCGAATATGGATTAATTGATAAAGTTATCAAAAAGTGACAAGGGGTTCTGATTTTTTAAGAATAAGATGACGAATCGATATTTATAAGCAATCCTAGTGAATAGGGGATATTTAACACCTTTCACTTTAAAAACTTATTATCGATGGCTAAATTCGACGCCCATCTTAAATGTTCATTTTGCGGTAAATCACAAGACCAAGTAAGAAAGCTTATAGCTGGGCCTGGGGTTTATATCTGTGATGAGTGCATAGATCTTTGTAATGAAATTCTCGATGAAGAACTACTTGATAATCAACCCAACACAAACAACTCTCCGCAAGTAAAAAAGAAATTACCAACTGATAATCCAAAAAAATCTGTTCCTTTAGAATTAACCTCAATTCCTAAGCCATTAGAAATAAAAAGTTTTCTAGATAATCAAGTTGTTGGACAAGAATCTGCAAAAAAAATATTATCAGTAGCCGTATACAATCACTACAAGCGATTAGCTTGGAAAGTTAAAGAAGATAGTAAAAATAACAATGCAACAGATTCACAAGCAACTAAATTACAAAAATCAAATATTTTACTCATCGGCCCTACTGGAAGTGGAAAAACATTATTGGCGCAAACTTTAGCAGAGTTTTTAGATGTTCCTTTTGCAGTAGCTGATGCAACGACTTTGACAGAAGCTGGATATGTTGGGGAGGATGTTGAAAACATACTTTTAAGACTTTTACAGAAATCAGAAATGAATGTAGAACTGGCTCAAAAAGGAATTATTTATATTGATGAAATAGATAAAATTGCAAGAAAAAGCGAGAATCCCTCAATTACTAGAGATGTCTCTGGTGAAGGAGTACAGCAAGCTTTATTAAAAATGCTTGAAGGAACAATTGCTAATGTGCCACCACAAGGCGGAAGAAAACATCCTTATCATGACTGTATCCAAATTGATACGAGTCAAATACTATTTATTTGTGGGGGAGCTTTTATAGGTTTAGAGGATATCGTTCAAAAGCGTATGGGTAAACACTCTATAGGTTTTACCACCAATTCAGATCAAAACAAAGTTGATACAAAAAAAATAGTAGACCCAAGAGATTCCCTGAAAAATTTAGAATTAGATGACTTAGTGAAATATGGCCTAATTCCTGAATTTATTGGAAGAATTCCAGTTTGTGCTGTATTAGATCGTCTTACTAAAGAAACTTTAGAATCTATTTTGACTCAACCAAGAGATGCATTAGTAAAGCAATTCAAAACTTTGCTAAGTATGGATAATGTTGAATTATCATTTGAGCCAGATTCTGTTGAAGCGATAGCAAATGAAGCATACAAAAGAAAAACAGGTGCAAGAGCATTAAGATCAATAATTGAAGAGCTAATGCTAGACATAATGTACACTTTGCCTTCTGAAGAAAATGTAAAAGAATTTACAATTACGAAAAAAATGGTAGATAATTTGTTCTCATCAAAAATTGTTAAACTACCTTCAGGATCAAAAAGAATCATTAAAGAATCTGCATAAAATTAGAGTTTAATTTTTTTTATTGAATCCCTAATTTTTCTAATTAATGAAAAATAAATGCCAAATATACATAAGCCTTTTCATCAAAAATATAGACCAAACAACTTAGACGAACTGGTTGGGCAAAAATTTATATCTATTACACTCAAACAAGCTCTATTAACAAAAAAAATTGCTCCTGCATATCTTTTTAATGGTCCAAGAGGCACTGGAAAAACATCAAGTGCAAGAATATTTGCAAAATCTCTAAATTGCCAGGCATTCGACCAACCTACGATAACTCCTTGTTGTAAATGTGACTTATGTAGACAAATTACAGATGGGAGCGCTCTAGATATTATCGAGATTGATGCAGCATCAAATACAGGAGTAGAAAATATAAGAGAAATTATAGAAAGAGCGAGATTTGCACCTACTCAAGCGAGATGGAAAGTCTATGTAATTGATGAATGTCATATGCTTTCAACGGCAGCTTCAAATGCTTTACTAAAAACTATTGAAGAACCGCCCTCAAGAGTTGTATTTATACTTGCGACAACAAATCCTGAGAGAGTATTAAATACAATAAAAAGTAGATGCCAAAAGTTTGATTTTAGAAGAATAAGCCCTAGTGATATTTTTCAACATTTATCAGAAATCGCCGAAAAAGAATCCATTAAGTACGAAGTTCAGGCGTTAAAAATGATTGCAAAAAGGTCTAATGGAGGCATGAGAGATGCACAAAGCCTCCTTGAACAATTGAATCTTTTACCAGAAGGGATAACAATTAATAATATCCAAAACCTTCTAGGGGAAGTATCAGAAAGTGAATTAACAAATCTGATTAAATCATTGGTTGAGAATAATCCAGAGTCATTAATTGACACTTGTAACAAACTATATGATGCCGGAAACGAACCTCTTCAAATAATTATCGGATTATTGAATATAACAAGAGATCTACTATTACACACTACTAATAACAAATATTCAGATCTTTATTATACCTCTGATGAATTTCGAGATCAGCTAGATAAAATCTCAAAAACAATAAATAAATCTAAAATAATAAATTGGCATAATAATCTGAGAAATATTGAATATCAAATCAAATCAAGTGATAATCCAAGGCTTTGGTTTGAAATACACTTAACTGGTCTTCTGGATAGTCAAGAGATAAATAGTTTTGAAAATAAACAAAAAAGTAAAAATTATACGACTGAGGAGAAGCGTGAAAGTAGAAAAAACATTCCAATTAATAGAGAAAATATTTCACATGAGATTCCAAAACCAAGTATCCAAGAAGAGATAACTCATAAGGAATTGATCGAAAAAAAAGACGAAAAATTAGAAAAATTTCAAGTTCTAGAAAAAGAAAGTATTGAAAATATTTCTGAAAATAACCAAAATAATCCTCGATCAAATTTAAAAGATAAATGGGAATTAATTCTTTCTAAAGTAGAGTTACCATCTACAAGAATGTTACTTTCACAACAAGCCGAACTTGAAAGTTTTGATTCGGAGAAAATCACAATTGCATTATCTCCAAACTGGGAAAGTATGATAAAAAGCAGAAAAGTTATAATTGAAAATACTGTAAAAAAGATATTTGGAGATGGGATTATACTTAATTTTTCAACCAAACAATTAAATAAAAGTAACCCAACAAACACTCCAGAAAAAACCCAAAATGAAGCAAATAATTTTCGACCAATAAAAAAAATAGAAGCAAAAACTAATTCTTCAACAAAGATATCTAAAGAGGAAACTTTTGATGACAGTTCAAAAAACTTAGCAAATTTTTTTAATGGAGAAATTATAGACCTTGATGAATAGACTAAACTCCAGTATGAAGAGTCTTTCGCCAGAGTATCTTTTTGGGAAAAATAGACATCTTTATAGTTACCCAAGGGATTACTAAAAACCAATGTGATAAATAAAAAACCGATACAAATACCATCCAAAAATTGCTTTTTTGCAATACAGGTACTTCACTTTTACAAGAAGAACCGTACCAAAAAGCAATTCCAGATAACATAAAAGCTGTAAATGAAATAGGCCAGTAAATTGGTGAATCTAATAATGCAATACTGAAAACTAAATCAAAAATAGAAATGATTGGTAATGCATATTGCAAGATGAAAAAGTAAGTTAAATCAAATTTCTGCAAATAATCAATTTTATTAGTAATTAATTGATCTCCATAATCGAAGAATCTTTGCAACCCCCCCTCTGCCCATCTTTGCCTTTGCGCTAATAAAGCATTTAAATTCTCAACTGCCTCCTCCATGACTGGAGGATCCCATAAGATTCCAATTCTAGATTTTGATAATAATAATCTTAAACTCAAATCAAGATCATCTGTAACTGTATCTTCATTAAAAGAACCACATGCTAATAATGTTTCTTTCTTAATTAATTGGCCATTGCCCCTTAATTCGGAAACTCCAGCAACTGATAATCTTCCATATTGAAAGATTGCATCCATAGCCATCTCCATTGACTGACAGGAAGTTAAAAAATTCTTACTTACATTTGTTACTGATTTTCTTAGTTGAACTGCAGACCAATCACCCTCTTCTACAAAACTAAATAACCTTATCAAAGAATCTTGTTTTAATTCAGCATCAGCATCCAAAACTAATAACCATTCACCATGGGTAAATTTCAAGGCATAATTCAAAGCTCCCGACTTTCCTCCTCCTGCATTTGGAGAACGACTTATGACTTTTAGCTTGTCATATTGTCTAGATAATCGATCTAAAATTAAAGGCGTCCTATCAGAACTACCATCATCGATTATGTAAATATTTAATTTATTTGTTGGATACTCTAAACTAAATAATCTTTCAACTAATCTTGCTATGACATTCTCTTCATCTCTAGCTGCGACTAAAATATCAAGCACAGGTAACTCTTTATTGCTAATTCTTCTGGTTACAGTATTTAAAACGTTGTTCCTTTTAAAATTTCTAGAAATAACTATTAAACCGTAAAAAACAATCACAAAAGAAAGAGTCAATATTATGTAAAAGAAATTTTCGATATTGTTAGCATGAGGAATAAAAGCTACTAAAAAACAAGCACTAAGAAATATAAACGACTTCAATCTTCGATTTTTATAAAAACCCTTACTCATAAAAGGAAATTGTTAATTACTTAACTTTCATTGAGACAATATCTCAAATTTTTTTAGTTTTGCATTTCGATAATAATGATTCAATATTTGTTCATAAGAGAATCCTAATTTAGCCATTTCAATTGCTCCTGACTGAGATAAACCTACACCATGGCCGAAGCCTCCTCCTCGCAAAAGCCATAAATCATCATTTAATTTATTAATAGTAAACAAATTACTAGGTATAAAATTTAATATCCGTCGAATATCATCTTTAACAAGAACAATAGATTTATTACCCTTGTCCGTTTGTATTTCCAATTTTGTCACTCTGCCACTAGACCCACGTTCAATAGAATTTAAATCCCAAACATCTTCATTAATATTTATAAGTTTGTTTTTAATTAACTTTTCTTTAATTTCAAGACTAGAAATTTTCTTATTCCATCGAAAAAGAGAATGATTACTCCCATAAAACTGTTCTTTATCAAAATCTAAAAAATTATTTAAATAAGATTCATTTGTAATCGGAAGTTTAAAAATTTTATTTAATGATTTAGAACCATCAATGATTGAATTGAAATAAGAATAATCTTGAATTTGCCAAGACTCGCCTGCAGTAGCAGATACTCCACCATTAGAACCATGGTAAAAAGCATTTATTGGTTGATTGTCATAAGTGAGAATTAAATTTGAAGTTTCGTCTATGGCTTTTTGTACGTTTTTATATGAAATTTCAGGAGGCTTATAAACTTGGCATTGAGTGCTTATACATAAATGATATTTATCCATATTAAATCGATCAGAATTAAATATTCCCCAAGTTCTTGCAATAACTGCTTGAGCCTTTAGTGCTTCTAAAGGAGAATTCGGTCCAATTTCATATGGCAAAACACCTGCCAAATAGTCATCAAATTCAATTTTTTGAACTAAGGTCCAAGTTCCATATAAATCTTTTATTAAATAAAAATTTTTGCCAAAATTAACACCATTTATTTTTATTTCCTCTTCAGAATAAATATATATAGGACCTTTAAGTTTCATACCACTGTAGTCATTTCTAAGAAAAGGAGTAATTTGAAAATTTTTTATTTTTTTGAAAATCTTATTTTTTAATTCAAACTCTGGCAAATTATCTTGAAATGGAATCCATACTTCCCAATTTTTAGGGTAGGCAACAGTCGTCTCAAATCCTTTATCTCTTAGTTTCTCTGATTGTTTTTTTGCCGATTCATAGCTGGCAAAAGGACCAAAAACAATTCTTTTAATTGTTTTTGGATTTTTAACAGGAATATCTGCCCAGGTAATATTTATCTGTTTTGATTTATGTTTAATACCGTTGGACGATATCAAGTTTAAAAAACCTTTATTAGTTGTAAATTTTATATTCTTTTTCTCCGAAAAACTATCATTTTCCCCTCCTAGGTATTGCTTTAAACCAATTAAAAATTTTCCTTTTTTAATTTCATTATGGAGTTCAACCTTAAGCAATTCTTCTCCTTTTGCATTTGAAATAAATTTAGTGTTTAATATTAAAAGAGAAATACAGCCTAAAAATAAGTTTAAAAAGGCAAATTTAAGTTTCATAAATTAGAACTTTCCTTATCAATTAAAAACTTTAATTTGCACCAATGCGTATAAAGGTTTAGATTATCCTAATTAAACACATTTGACTTAAATGTCTAAACTAAAAACTCGTAAATCAGCTGCCAAAAGATTTAAAGCTACTGCGACGGGTAAATTCATGAGAAGAAGAGCTTTCCATAATCATTTACTTGATCATAAAAGCTCAAAATTAAAAAGACATCTATCAACAAAAGCCGTAGTTGATGAAAGAGATGCTGATAATGTAAAATTAATGATTCCATACGCATAAATCTTTAACCAATTTTTATTAGATATTCATGGCACGGGTAAAAAGAGGCAACATAGCCAGAAAAAGAAGAAACAAAATCTTAAATCTTGCAAAAGGTTTTAGAGGCGGCAACAAAAATCTTTTCAGAACCGCAAACCAAAGAGTGATGAAAGCTCTTTGTAATGCTTATAGGGATAGAAGAAGAAGAAAAAGAGATTTTAGAAGACTTTGGATCTCTAGAATTAACGCATCTGCGAGGGTAAATGGAACAAACTATAGCAAGTTAATAAATGGCATGAAAAATTCAGAAATTATCATTAACAGAAAAATGCTTGCTCAATTAGCCTTAAATGATCCTAAGTGTTTTGAAAAAATTGTCTCTTCCGTTAGCAAGTAAAAAAAAGAATATAATCTAGAAAAATAATTATAAATAATGGAAATATCTTCCTTTCAATCTTATTTAATAATTCTTTTTGTTGTATTAATAATAATTTCTATTTTTGTATTCAGACAATTTCTAAAAACAAGAAGTGAAGAATTAAATTTAGTAAAATTCGAGCAGAAAGGTTTAGATTCTCTCACTCAAGCTACAGAATTATATGAATTTGGGTCTATTCAAATAAAAAAAAGATTATATTCTGAAGCTACTAAAACTTTTTTAAAAGCAATTGAAAATTATGAAAATGAACCTGATGAAGCCAAGGCGATAATAAATAATGCTTTAGGATTTTCTTATGCTGCTCAAAATAAATTTAAGAAAGCAATTAAACACTATAACTCTGCAATAAAATCACTTCCAGAATATCCTATAGCCCTAAATAACCTCGCATCAGCACAACAGCGTTTACTTGAGTACGACTTGGCATATGAAACTTATCAAAAGGTTTTGGTGATAGATCCAAAAAACAAAACAGCAATTAAAAAAAGTAAAGAGTTAGAAAAAAGAAACAATTATAAACCTTATAAAGGTATTAAAGATAAGGGATTCTAAATATGGAAAATTATTCTTCTTTACTAATTGGTGGAAAAAAATTTTCCAGTAGATTATTGGTTGGTACTGGCAAATACAAATCTACTCAAGATATGGTGGAAAGTTTGTCAAATTCTGAAACGGAAATTATAACCGTCGCTGTTAGAAGAATCAAAAATGATCAGACAGGAGAAAATTTACTCGAAAAGATCAATTGGGAAAAATACTGGATGCTTCCTAATACAGCTGGTTGTGTTAATTCCGATGAGGCAGTCAGAATAGCAATTTTAGGTAGAGAACTTGCAAAATTATCTGGTCAAGAAGAAAATAATTTTGTGAAGTTAGAAGTTATTCCTGACAAAAAGTATTTGCTACCAGATCCAATAGAAACTCTTAAAGCAGCCGAAATTTTAATAAAAAAGGGTTTCGCTGTACTACCTTATATAAATGCAGATCCCATTCTTGCAAAAAGACTAGAAGAAATAGGTTGTGCAACTGTAATGCCATTGGGCTCACCCATAGGCTCCGGGCAAGGTTTGTTAAATTTATCAAATATAAGGATAATTATTGAGAATGCAAAAGTGCCAGTAATAATTGACGCAGGAATTGGGGTGCCTAGTGAAGCTTCTCAAGCTATGGAAATTGGAGCTGATGGTGTCTTAATCAATAGTGCAATAGCACAAGCTGCAAATCCTCCACTAATGGCTCAAGCGATAAACTATAGTGTGAAAGCTGGCAGGCAAGCTTTTCTGGCAGGAAGAATTAAAAAACAAGACTTTGCAGTAGCAAGTTCGCCGGAAGAAAACATATCTATCTAATTCTCTAACTTGAGAAAAGTTTTAAAAAATAATAATAATTTTATTATTTGCGTTTATTTATCGTATTAAGAAAGAAGATTTGAAACTATTTACAATTTTTTTCGCAAAGTGGAAGCACACTGTAGTAATTTAATAAATATATTATGAATCTTTTAATTCTGGAGTTCTGAGTGAAAGTTATTGTTCTAGGTGGAGATGGTTTTTGCGGTTGGCCTTGTGCGGTGAATTTAGCAGAGCAAAATCATGATGTTATTATTGTCGACAATTTAAGTCGTAGAAAAATTGATATTGATCTAGAGGTAGAATCTTTAACTCCAATTGCTTCTATAACAGAACGACTTTTTGCATGGGAAGAGATTGGAGGTAAGCCTATGAGATTTCTTAATATGGATATCTCTAAACAATATCAAAAATTGCTCAATTTGCTAATTGATGAAAAACCAGATTCCGTGATCCATTTTGCAGAACAAAGAGCAGCACCTTACTCGATGAAATCCAGTTTCACCAAAAGATATACAGTGGATAATAATGTTAATGGCACCCACAATCTTCTTGCTGCAATAGTAGAGAGCAATTTAGATATTCATGTTGTTCATTTAGGAACAATGGGAGTTTATGGATATGGATCACATAGAGGTGCAACAATTCCTGAAGGTTATCTAAAAGTTGAAGTTCCACAACCAGATGGAAGCCGATTTGAAGAAGAAATATTACATCCTGCAAGTCCAGGTAGTGTTTACCATATGACTAAGACCTTAGATCAATTATTATTTCTTTACTACAACAAAAATGATCTTGTAAGGATTACTGATTTACATCAAGGCATTGTGTGGGGAACAAATACAGAAGCAACTTTAAAAGATCCTAGATTGACAAACCGATTTGACTATGACGGAGATTATGGAACTGTTTTAAACAGATTTCTAATGCAAGCTGCAATTGGATATCCATTAAGTGTACATGGGACAGGCGGGCAAACAAGAGCATTTATACATATTAAAGACTCTGTAAAATGCGTACAACTTGCTCTAGAAAATCCTCCAAAATCTGGAGAAAGAGTCAAAATCTTTAATCAAATGACTGAGAGTCATCAAGTTGGAGAACTAGCTAAAAAAGTTGCTTCTCTAACAGGAGCTGATATTAATTATTTACCAAATCCAAGGAATGAAGCGGTAGAAAATGATCTAATTGTTGATAATAAATGTTTTATAGAATTAGGTTTAAACCCAACGACTCTTGATAATGGCTTATTAGAAGAAGTTGTTGAAGTTGCCAAAAAATACTCCAATAGATGTGATCTTAAGCGCATACCTTGTGTTTCATCCTGGACTAAAAAACAAGCTGAGGCAATAAAGACAAATTAAAATTTCTAAAATAGTTATCTTAAGAAAGTGAAAATTGCATTGTTTACTGAAACTTTTTTACCTAAAGTTGATGGCATAGTCACAAGACTGACTAAAACGATTGAATTTTTAATAAAAAATGGTGATGAAGTTATAATTTTTTGTCCAGAAGGGTGTCCAGAATCATATATGGGTGCAACTGTAGTTGGAGTTGCTGCAATGCCATTACCCTTATACCCAGAGTTGAAGCTTGGTTTACCGGGTCCTGCAGTCTCAGATAAGTTAGAAAAATTTAACCCAGATTTGATACATGTTGTTAATCCAGCTGTACTTGGCTTAGGTGGTATATGGTTAGCGAAAACTAATAATATTCCTTTAATTGCGAGTTACCATACTCATCTTCCAAAATATCTGGAACATTACGGTATGGGTATGTTAGAGCCACTTTTGTGGGAATTACTTAAAGCAGCTCATAATCAAGCCTTGTTAAATTTATGTACTTCCACCGCTATGGTCAATGAGTTAAAAGATAAAGGTATTCAAAGGACTGCTCTATGGCAAAGGGGAGTAGATACTTTCAGTTTCAGACCAGATTTGAGAAGTGAGAAAATGAGAAAAAAATTATTTGGGGAATATAACGACGCTAATTACTTATTGATTTATGTAGGAAGATTATCAGCAGAAAAACAAATTGAAAGAATTAAACCAGTCTTAGAAAATATTCCTAATGCTTGCCTAGCACTTGTAGGTGACGGACCATATAGAAACCAGCTTGAAAAAATCTTCGAAAATACAAAGACTAATTTCATAGGATACTTATCTGGCGATGAACTTGCTAGCGCCTATGCCTCTGGAGATATATTTTTATTTCCATCTAGTACAGAAACACTTGGGTTAGTTTTACTAGAAGCAATGGCAGCAGGATGTCCAGTTATCGGAGCCAACAAGGGAGGGATTCCAGATATTATTAGCGATGGGATTAATGGTTGTTTATATGATCCTGATGAAAAAGATAATGGGGAGGAAAGTTTGATTGAAGCGACAAAAAAAATTCTAGAGAATGAAGATAAAAGAGAAGTTATGAGAAAAGAGGCACGAAACGAAGCAGAAAAATGGGATTGGAATCAAGCAACATTACAACTACAAAATTATTATGCAGATACTCTCAAAGAAATAGATTAAAATTAATCTTAACTATGCTACGTGTGGAGGCGTGGGATTATTATACGAACTTAAAGGAAGTATTAGAGTAGCGATATTTTGATTCTTTTCAGGCCTTTTTTTCTTAGAAAATTTTTTACCAAAGGGTACTCTTATAACATTAGTTCCCTCAATGGAACAAATGTTTGAGTTATCTCCTGAAAAATTATTGACAAAATTTGGTAGATCTACGTTTTTAACTGGCAGGTGCTTAACATTACCAATTTTAAAATCTTTGGTCATAGCTTCAAATACCCCAAAAAATTTGATGCTCGAATATTTTAATAAAAAAATTTAAAAAAATTCTATAAGAAAATATTAAATTTTTATTCTCACTGATAATAACTAAATAAATACAGGGACGCTAGTCCTTTAAGCACATTTTTCTTCTTCGAAAGTCTCTCCTTGATTTACATTGCAAGAACAGATTAAATTGCGATCGCCATATGCATTATTGATCCTAGAAACTGAAGACCAAAACTTAATAGATGTAGCAGTTTTATAAGGGAAAGAAGCTTTTTCTTTTGAATAAGGATAATGCCAATGATCAGCAATTAACTCTTTAAGCGTATGAGGAGCATTACTTATTACATTATTATTCTTTAATTCAATATTTTTTTCTATTTCGCTGATTTCTTCTCCAATCAATAGCATAGCCTCACAAAATCTATCCAATTCAATCAAACTTTCACTTTCAGTAGGCTCTATCATTATGGTCTCTGGAACAGGCCAACTTATAGTTGGGGCATGAAAACTATAATCTATTAATCGTTTAGCTAAATCATTAACACTCAAACCAGTTTTGGATTTTAAATCTCTAAAATCTAAAATACATTCATGTGCGACAAAATTATTTTTGCCTTTATAAAGAATCTTGAATTTATGCTTTAAAGAATGCGCAATGTAATTTGCAGATAAAATTGCATGCGCGGTTGATTTCCTTAAACCACTAAGACCAGCCATTTTTATGTACATCCAACTTATTGGAAGAATACTTGCACTCCCATGCTTGGCTGAAGATACATAATTCGAACTATTAGATAAATTATTATCTATTAAAGAATGAGTAGGAAGAAATGGGCCTAAAGTTTCGGATGCAGCAACTGGACCTACTCCTGGACCACCACCTCCATGTGGAATGCAGAATGTTTTATGTAAATTCAAATGACAAACATCAACACCATAATTACCCGGTTTGCATAATCCAACCTGAGCGTTCAAATTTGCTCCATCTAAATAGACAAATCCTCCAACAGAGTGAATTAAATCACATATCTTTCTGATTTGTAATTCAAAAACTCCATGAGTAGAGGGATAAGTCAACATAAGAGCCCCGATTTTGTTATCAAATTTCTTGACTTTGATCGACAAATCTTGAAAATCAATATTTCCTTCGTCATCACATTCAACAGTTAAAACATCAAAACCTGCCATAACTGCACTTGCAGGATTTGTTCCATGAGCACTTTTAGGAATTAAACATTTTTTTCTTGAAAGTTCACCTTTTGATTCAAAATAAGAATTTATTGCCAATAAACCTGCAAATTCTCCTTGAGAGCCTGCATTTGGTTGAAAAGAAACTGATTTTAAACCGACAATCTCACTTATCCATTGTTCTAGATCAGATATTATTTTTGAATAGCCCTTAGTTTGATCTAGTGGAGAAAAAGGATGAATGGCAGATAAATTAGCCCAAGAGACTGGATTTAATTCTGCTGCAGAATTTAACTTCATGGTGCAGCTTCCCAATGGCATCATTCCATCTACCAAAGAAAAATCTTTTTCAGCAAGTCGGAAGATATATCTCATTAATTCAGTTTCACTTTGGTAATTTGTGAATATATCTTGCTGCATCCATTCACTGGATCTCAAAGCTAAACCTTCAAAATAAAATCTTTTATCAAATTTTATATGCTCTAAATCTTCTTTTTTTTCTACAAGATTTGCTATAAAACTCAATATATCTTTAATTTCTTTTTCATTACTAAGCTCATCTAAAGAGATCCCAAAGCCAGTTGAATTTTCAATAGTTGATCCCAACGGCAAAATTCTTAAGTTATAGCCATTTTTTAAAGCTTCATTATGGATCCTCTGGGAATGATCAGAATAAACATCAACGCTATCAAATCTAATCCCATCAGGAATATCAAAACCTAAAGCAGCTAAACTTGACTCTAAATTTATTCTCAACTCAACTAATCTCTTAGCAATTTGCGTTAATCCAGAGGGTCCATGATAAATAGCATAAAAAGAAGAAATTATAGCTAACAAAGATTGAGCAGTACAAATATTACTAGTGGCCTTTTCCCTTCTAATATGTTGCTCTCTTGTTTGCAATGCTAATCTTAGAGACTTTTCTCCATTTTTAGATAGAGTTTGCCCAACAATTCTTCCGGGTATCAGCCTTTTATATTTTTCGTTACAAGCAAAATATGCTGCATGGGGGCCCCCAAAACCCATTGGAACACCAAATCTTTGCATACTCCCTACTGCTACATCAACACCAAATTCAGAAATTGGTTTAATCAAAACTTGTGCTAGTGGATCAATACATGCCGTAACAATAATTTCTGATCTATGTGCTTGGGATGTTAAGAATGTGGGATCATATAATTCCCCATTTTTACCAGGTAATTGCAACAACATTCCAAAAACATTATCATGATTAGGAAGGTTGCTTTGAGTAAAGCGTTTTAGGGATATTCCTAAAGGTTTTGCTCTGGTTTGTAGAACATTAAAAGTATGATCAAAAACATTTGACTCCACTAAGTATACTTTTGAAGATTTATTTTTTCTTGCGGAAAAACTCATGGCCATAGCTTCTGCAGCAGCAGTACCCTCATCCAACAAAGATGCATTGGCGACAGGGAATCCTGTTAGTTCACAAACAATAGTCTGAAAATTAAATAGAGCTTCTAATCTTCCTTGTGCAATTTCTGCTTGATATGGAGTATAAGACGTGTACCACCTTGGATTTTCAAGAACATGTCTTTGGATTACTTTAGGCATGTGATTGTCATAGTAACCAAGGCCTATAAGTGATCTCATTTTAGTATTTTTATTCGCAATATCTTCTAATTCATTTAAAGCCTCAATTTCTGAACAACCTTGGGGCAATATTTCTGAAGATTTATCTTTAAGCTGAATATCTCCAGGAATAACTTGATTTATAAATTGATCAATATTATTAAAACCAAGCTTGTTCAGCATAATTCTTTCATCATTTTCTCCTAACCCAAGATGCCTATCTATAAACAAATCAGACCCAAATTTGGATTTCATATTAAAATATTTTTCTTTAAAATAGCTCTTTTTTAAAAGTTTGCCTTATTTTGGTACAACCTTTGATTGATATTCCTCAGAAGTCATCAAATGAGCAATTGATGCTTTTGATTCAGGTTTCAAAATGACTAACCAACCGTCTCCAATCGGATCATTCTGTAAAAGCTCAGGGTTCTCAATAACACTTTCATTTACAGATACTATTTCCCCTGAAAAAGGCAGATAGACTTCCTCAACAGCCTTAACTGATTCTATTGTTCCAAAAGTCTCGCCTTTTTCTAAATTCGACCCTTGATCAGCTAATTCAACAAAAACAATATCTCCTAATTGATCTATAGCAAATTCACTAACTCCAATTTTTAATAATCCATTTTCTTCCAAGACATATTCATGAGTATCAGCATAGTTGAGGTCGTCCGGAAACTTATAAGACATGATTAAGTAGATAAAGGAAGTAGAGAATCCTTTGAAATTAATTTTTCCTCTAATAATTCAGATAATAATCGAATTAATGCAATTTTGATATGAGCTATGTGAGAACCACCTTGAACAAAAATATTGTAAGGATCTCTTAGAGGGGCATCAGCAGAAAATTCACTTGTACTACCTTCAATAAAGGTACCTCCTGCCATTAATAATTTTGAATCATATCCATCCATTGATGATGGAACAACATTCAGAAAAGAATCTACTGGTGAAGAATTTTGAAAAGATTGACAAACTTTTTGTACCAAATCAGGATTATTTAATCTCACTGACTGTATAAGATCAGATCTATAAGTTGCTGGCTCTGGTAAAACCTTAAATCCCAAATTTTTAAAGACTGCTGCAACCATATCAGCACCTTTTAGTGATTCGTGAACAATTTGTGGTGCTAAAAACAAACCCTGTAAAATTAATCTTCCTAGTCCAAAATTTATTCCTGCAGAAGAACCAATACCTGGCGAGGTTAACCTAGAACATGCCATCTCAACCAACTCTGCATCTCCTGCAACGTACCCACCAGTAGGAACGATTGTTCCTCCCAAATTTTTAATCAATGATCCAGCAATTATATTTGCCCCTTTAGAAATTGGTTCACTATCTTCAACAAGCTCCCCATAACAGTTATCAACAAAACATATACAGTTAGGATCAATAGAATGAATGAGACTACAAATTTTCTCTATCTGATGATTCGTCAGAGATTTTCTCCAACTATATCCACAACTCTTTTGTATAAATACTAATTTGAATGAATTTTTTTTAAAAGAATGAACAATTTTTTCTTCAAAAGAATCAAAATTCTCGCAGATATTTACTTGCTTATATTCAATGTCAAAATCTTTAAGTGAGCCTTTTCCTCCTCCCCTTATTCCTATGACTTCTTCTAACGTGTCATATGGTTGTCCTGCAAGAGATAACATTACATCTCCAGGTCGAAGAATTCCAAATAAAACAGAACTTATTGCATGGGTTCCACTTACAAATTGCATCCTCACAGCAGCCTTTTCAGCGAGAAACAATCTTGCAAAAACCGCATCAATTTTTTCTCTAGATATATCATCATGACCACTACCAGAAGATTGATTGAAATGAATAGTAGAAACTTTTTCTTCCTTAAAAATTGTCAAAATATTTTCTAATTTCTGGAAAACCTGATTAGACCTTTCTTGGAAAACTTTAGTTAAACTCTCTTCGATAGAGAGAACAGCGTTTTCAGCCAGTTTTAAGTTATAGTCAAGAGTCATTTATTATGAAAATTAATATTATTTTTCAGAAGCTAAATTTCTTAATGCTGCGAGGAAAGCATTAGGTCCCCCGCCCTGAAAATAAGAAAGTTTTTTTGAAGCCTCATATAAATCAAGAAGTTCTCCATCTAATTCTTCTGCCGTATAATCTCTAATTCCTGCAATTACCTCAGCAAAACGTTCTCTACGGGCAGATTTATTGACAGCATAGGCTTCCATTACCTGCATTTTACATGATCTCCAAGCCTTATTCTGACAAAAATGCACTGAAAGAGCATCACTTAAAGCAGAAGCTTCTTCATCTTCTATGTACCAGTCAAAAGATGAAGGTAGAGGTTTTAATCCTGAAAATATCTCGAATAACTCCCCTGCCGATAATGGATTACCAGAATCATTTTTTAGGGGTACTGCAGACTCTTCCAAAGATTTCCATAACTCTGGGTAATCACTTTCAAAACGATCCCTGATTTTTTCTATACCTTGATCAAGAATCGTATTAACTTGAGCCAAAGCAAGAAAAACTTCAGGACCTGGCGAAGATAACTTACCATTCCTAAGATTAGAAATTTGCGAATTATGAACTTTACCTAAATCAAGAACTTCAGAAAGTAATGGCAATACTCTGTGAGACCATCCATTTCTTTCATGCCAGAGGTGTATCAAATGAGCCATAGCCCTTCGACCCCTAGATAATTGATCGCGATATCCGAGACTCACAGATAATTAAACTTATCAATAATATAGTATGATAATATTACATATCGGTAATTTTGAAAATAGTATTTCAATATCATGAATTCAGTAATTTTCCAAGAAACAGCAAAATTAAAAAAACCTGTTCCAGCTGAAAAAGTTATAGAACTCTCAGAAAAATTACTGGAACCTTCCAGTCATTCAAAAAGATATCCTCCAAGACTACATAAAACTTGGGGAACAATAGTTTTCATGGTTGCTATTCATATTCTTTCTTTTGTAGCTATACAACCAAAATTTTGGAGTATTCCTGCAGTAACTTCATTATTATTTTTTTACTGGGTAACTGCTTGTTTAGGAGTCACTCTTGGATATCACAGATTGTTATCACACAGATCGTTCATTGTTCCAAGATGGTTAGAAAGATTTTTTGCTACCTGTGGAGCTATAAGTTGCCAGCATGGACCAATAGATTGGGTAGGTTTACATAGGCATCACCACTCTTTTTCAGATACTGAAGTAGATCATCACAATAGTAAAAAGGGATTTTGGTGGAGTCATATGGGTTGGATGTTTAAAGACGTAGAGGCACTAAAAGCTGTTCCAAAACTAAGTGCAGATTTAATCAAGGATCCGTACTATAGATTTTTAAATAAATATTTTTTATTCTTACAAATTCCTATTGGACTTTCTTTGTACGCAATAGGTCAAAAATTAGGAGTTGGAGGATGGGATCTAGTCCTTTGGGGAATTCCATTAAGGCTTGTCGTTGTTTATCACGTAACATGGCTAGTCAACTCCGCGACGCATTGCTGGGGTAAAGCACCATTTGAAAGTGGTGATTCATCTAAAAACAATGCGTGGGTTGCTGCATTAACTTTTGGAGAAGGTTGGCATAATAATCATCATGCATTTCCCAATTCAGCAAAACAAGGATTATTTAAAGGTCAGATAGATATAACATGGGAACATATTAAGATTCTTGCGAAATTTGGTCTTGCAAAAAAAGTAAAGTTACCCTCTAGGTCTTATTATTAACTATATTGTTCAATATTTTTATGGCTAAAAGAGTACAAGTCGCATTAACTGAATCAATCGCATCACTAGGTAAAGAGGGAGATCTAGTTGAAGTAGCACCTGGATACGCAAGAAATTTTTTATTACCTTATGGCAAGGCAATGAATGTAACACCAGCAGTCCTTAAACAAATTGAAAGGAAGAAAGAAAAGGAAAAAATCGCTGCTGATAAATTAAAGCAAGAAGCTTTAGATTTCCAAACTGCATTATCTACAATAGGTAGGTTCACTATCAAAAAACAGGTTGGAGAAGATGGTGTTCTTTTTGGAACAGTTACCAATGGGGATGTTGCCGAAGCAATAGAAGCGGCAACTAAAAAAGAAATTGATAGAAGAAACATTACTGTTCCTGATATTCATAATCTAGGTTCCTTTACTGCAAAAATAAAATTACATCCAGAAGTAAATGCAGAAGTAAATATTGAAGTAACAAGTTAATCAATTTGTTGCATTATTTTGAAAAGTAGCCAGAGTATATATCTAAGCAATTAAAGATATGGTTTCCGTACCTTTTCCAAATAATGGGCAAAATAAAAATTTTAAAAAGGATTTTAATAGTGAAAATGCTGGATTAGTTCCTCCTCAAAACGTTCAAGCAGAGGAAGCTGTTCTTGGTGGCATACTTCTTGACCCAGACGCGATCGGAAGAATCGCAGACTTAATTAAACCTGAAGCTTTTTATATAAATGCCCATCAAGAGATTTATAGAACAGCATTAATGTTGCATACCCAGGGTAAACCAACTGATTTAACATCAATGAGTGCTTGGTTAGCAGATAATGGATCACTAGAAAAAATTGGAGGAAATAGCAAACTGGTAGAACTTGTTGAAAATGTTTCCTCTACTGCTTCCATAGAACAAGTTGCTAATTTAATTAACGACAAATTCCTGAGAAGGCAACTTATCAGATCTGGCAATGAAGTGGTTCAACTAGGTTTTGATCAGACTCAAGATACTAATGAAGTTCTAGATAAAGCAGAGCAAAAAATATTTGAAATTAGTCAAGAAAAACCTTCAAAAGGTCTGACTCAAGCAGCTGAAATCCTTACAAGTACTTTCAATGAAATAGAGTCAAGATCATTAGGTACTTCAGTAGCTGGAATTCCTGTAAATTTCTACGATCTTGATGCGATGACTCAAGGTTTTCAAAGAAGTGATTTAATAATTGTTGCAGGAAGACCTTCAATGGGGAAAACTTCAATAGTTCTTAATCTGGCTAAAAATGTTGCACAATCTCAAGATTTACCTGTGTGTGTATTTAGCCTTGAAATGAGTAAAGAACAGTTGACATATAGATTACTCTCTATGGAAGTTGGAATAGAGAGTGGCAGGCTAAGAACAGGAAGATTACAACAAGATGAATGGCCGTTACTCGGAGAAGGTATCAATTCACTAGGTCAATTACCAATATTTATAGATGACAAGCCTAACTTAAGTGTTTTAGAGATGAGATCTCTTTGCAGAAGATTAATAGCTGAACAAAAAAAAGAACTTGGATTAATTGTGATTGATTACCTACAGTTGATGGAAGGATCAACCCCTGATAATAGAGTGCAAGAACTTTCACGAATAACAAGAGGTCTTAAAAGCATGGCCAGGGAATTAAAAGTACCAGTAGTAGCTTTATCTCAGCTTAGTAGAGGAGTAGAATCTAGAACAAATAAAAGACCAATGTTAAGCGATCTAAGAGAATCAGGATCTATTGAACAAGACGCAGATTTAGTATTAATGATTTATAGAGATGAATACTATAATCCAGAGACTGAAGATAGAGGAATTACAGAAATCATTGTCACTAAACATAGAAATGGACCCGTAGGAACTGTTAAATTATTATTTGAACCTCAATTTACGAGATTTAAGAATTTAGCTAATTAAATCGCTCCTCAAATGCAAGATCATCACTCAACAAATGAATCTTTTGATGTCATCGTTATTGGAGGAGGACATGCAGGATGTGAAGCAGCTATAACAACAGCAAAATTAGGATTTTCTACAGCCTTATTTACAATCAATTTAGATAGGATTGCCTGGCAACCTTGCAACCCTGCTGTTGGCGGCCCAGCAAAAAGTCAGTTGGTACATGAAGTTGATGCCTTAGGTGGAATTATTGGTAAATTAGCTGATGAGACAGCAATACAAAAAAGAATATTAAATGCAAGTAGAGGTCCAGCGGTATGGGCATTAAGAGCTCAGACAGATAAAAGAGAATACTCAAAAAAGATGATTGAAATACTACAAAATACAGATAATTTATCTTTAAAAGAAGCAATGATTACTGAACTAGATATCGCAAAAACTGAAGAAATTGGATTAAACTCAAAAAAAAGTTTAAAAAAAAGAATCAAAGGTGTAAAGACTTTCTTTGGCAGTTATTATTCAGCAAGATCAGTTATCATCACAGCGGGTACGTTCTTAGAAGGAAGAATATGGATAGGAAATAAATCAATGTCAGCTGGTAGATCAGGCGAACAAGCATCAAAAGGTCTTACTCAAAATTTGCACGAAATTGGTATTAAAACAGAACGTTTAAAAACAGGAACTCCAGCAAGAGTTGACAAAAGAAGTATCATTTTTGATGAATTAGATATTCAACCAAGCACTGCGGCAGATAAATATTTTTCGTTTGACCCAGATATAAAAAATAATATGCCTCAAGTTAGTTGTCACATCACAAGGACAACTACCAAAACACATCAACTAATTCGAGACAATTTACATTTAACTCCTATTTACGGCGGTTTTATTGATAGTAAGGGACCAAGATATTGTCCATCAATTGAAGATAAAATCGTTAAATTTGCTGATAAAGAATCACATCAAATTTTCTTAGAACCAGAAGGAATTAATACCCCTGAAATATATGTACAAGGATTTTCTACAGGTTTACCCGAAAATATTCAATTAGAACTTTTAAGAACCTTACCTGGATTGAATGAATGTAAAATGTTGCGACCAGCATATGCTGTGGAGTATGACTATATACCTGCAACCCAGCTCCAAACATCACTCGAAACGAAAGAAATTGAATATTTATTTAGCGCGGGACAAATTAATGGGACTACTGGATATGAAGAAGCAGCAGCACAAGGGTTAGTTGCAGGAGTCAATGCGACAAGAAAACTAAGCAAAAAAGATCCAATAATCTTCACTAGAGAAAGCAGTTATATAGGAACAATGATCAATGATTTAATTACCAAAGATCTCAAAGAACCATACAGAGTTTTAACTAGTAGGAGTGAATATAGGTTAACTCTTAGAGGAGATAATGCGGATCGGAGATTAACACCATTAGGTTATCAAATAGGTCTAATTAATGAAAAAAGATGGTCGGCATATCAAGAAAAAATGAAACTTCTCGAGGAAGAGAAATTTAGATTAAATAACACTCGTTTGAAAAATACCGAGGAAATATCAAAAAAAATAGAGTTAGAAACGGGATCAAAGATCAAAGGCTCAACAACTTTGAAGGAACTCTTAAAAAGACCAAACTTTCATTATTCAGATCTAATTAAATATAATTTAGCTGAAAAAAATCTAGGTTCTTCAATACAGGAAGGTGTTGAAATAGATATTAAATACGAGGGTTACCTTAAAAGGCAAAAAAACAACATTGAACAAATAAATCGTCAAAGCTGTAAATCTCTGCCTCAAGAAATAAATTATGAAAAGATAGATACATTATCTTTAGAAGCTAGAGAAAATTTGAATAAGATAAAGCCAAAAAATTTTGGTGATGCCTCAAAAATTCCTGGAGTAAGCAAAGCTGATTTAACTGCATTACTTGTTTGGCTAAAAATAAAAGAAATAAAAAAAGAAAAGGCAAATATTTTTGTCGAAAAAAAGTTATCATCTTAAAAGCATTCCGTCTGAGCACTGAATAATAAACTTTTTAACTCACCAAATATTTTATGGGAAGAAAAAGCCTCTAGTTTTTTAGTGAAAAATTCACTCCCAAAAATATCTGGTCCATGGAAATTAATGTTGCTTGGGGATGGAAGTCCAACTAGACATTTACAGCTTTTAACTAATCAAGAGACAAAAATTAAGTTAATTTCAATGAGAGTTGATCCTCTATTCATTGAAGAAGGTCCTAAGGAATTAAATCAATTAAATGGACCATTAATTAGAAGACAAGTATGGATTAAAAACAATAATAAAAACCTAGCATGGGCTGAAAGTTGGTGGAATGCAGAACAAGTTAATGAAAATTTAAAAGCCAAAGAAGAACCAATTTGGAAAAATTTAACACAAGACAGATCAGAATTGTTTAGAGAAGTTGACCGAATTTCACTTGTTAATTCAAATTGGTTAGAGGATCAATTTTGTTTTAAAGGTCCATTCTGGTCAAGAAATTATAGATTTTTTCGAGACAAAAAGCCCCTTACAATTATTAGAGAAGTATTCAATCCACATTTAGAAAGTTTATTAGGCTATTCAGGAATTAAAGAATTTACGAAACTATACTCTTCTTCTTCTTGATCTGGGAAGATTTCTTGATTTTGATTGAACTTGTTGGTTTGATTGAACTCTCGAAATATTATTCTCTTTTTCTGAAGCTCTTTGCCATCTTTCAACTTTGAAATCTATTTCATCTGGCCAATCTTCGTCCTTACTCTCTCTCACAGAAGGTAATTTTTTTTGCTCAGTTGTACGTATATTTTTTGGTTGCCTTAAAGATATTGCTTCTAAAGGTCTTTTTGAGTGCTGTTTAGCAGATTCATAAGAATTTGATTCTCTAGAAAATGTCTTAATATCGCTGTTATCATCGTAAAAATTTTCATCATTCCAATCATCATTATCTTCATCAAAAAATAAATCCACTTTTTCAGATACCCATCTTCCTACTTTTTTAACACTCTTACTTGTTATTCCTTGAAAATCTGAGTTCCTTCTTTTTCCTGGTCTAGCACCAGATACTCCATCAACAAATTGTCTTCCAGTTTCGAAAATTTTATCAACCTGTTTATCAACAATATTTTTATCAAAACTATTTCTAAGATTTCTAATTCTCCTTGA
>CACCZQ010000005.1 GCA_902550485.1 uncultured Prochlorococcus sp. | reverse complement strand
ACATTCATATACGATAAAACTTAGTAAAAAAACTATTCAATAACCATTTTGCCTGTCAGAATATAAATGTCCAATTGGACTAGGTGATCTCAACCGATGTTTCGGACAGCGGTTCGATTCCGCTCAACTCCACTATTTGGGGTTGTAATGGTTTCGACGGGGCATAAGGAAGGTGACTGAAGCCGGCTCGGTTAGAGCAAAAACACAAATGCTAACAAAATCGTTAGTTTCTCCCGTCAAACAGCACCAGTTGCTGCTTGATCCTAAAGGAGATGGGGTTATATCAGCCTTATCAACCAAATGATACAAGGAGTCTGAAAGGACTCCACTTTTTTAAATAACTAAGAAGTTGTAGTAGATAATTTATGAGTGTGTAAATATTGCTGCAATTACATGTATTAAAAAGAATTTTTTTAATTTTATAAGTATCAATACTGAGAAGATAAGTTTTAAATTAATTTATCTTATTAAGAAATCCAATCTTGCAAAATGGAATCTAATAAAAAACTTAATGACTTGATAATAAATCTCAAACCAAAAGTTGTTAGATTCACTGGTGAAAAATTTCCCAACGAACTATGGAATAGTGGTTGTCAAATCAAAAAAAATAAAAAAATATCAAGCTAAAAATTTAATTACTCGAAAAAGGATTTTTCGGCATTTTTTTTAAACATTTTTTTGCAACTTCCTGAAGTACTTTAAATTCATTTTTTTTTAAATTCCAATTAAATACATTAGATACATCTATAACTTGAGATTTTTTTCGCATTCCAACTAGTGGAATAGTTCCTTGATAACAACACCAATTAATTGCTACTTGCGCTTGGGAAACTGATCTTTGATGCGCAATTCTTTTTAGACACCTCCGCAATTCATATGTTGGTTTTTTATAGTTTTCAAATAAGGAATTACGAATAAAACTTTTTTCTTTATTTTCTTCTTTATCTGGATCAATACAAAGTATTCCAAAGGACAAAGGACTATAAGCAAAGAAATCAATATTATTTTCGTCGCAAATTTTTTTTACCTGATATTGTTTTCCTAAATCGGGAGCAAGCAAAGAAAACTGTATTTGAACACTCTTTAGGTGCTGATCTCTTTTTGCTAAGAAATTAATTAATTTCATCAATCTTTTAGGGCCTATATTTGATAAGCCTATTTGAAAATCAAAACCTTCATCTTTTAAATCGCAAAGATTATTCAACAGCCCTAATTCCTGCCAAGGATTGTATTTTGCAGTTGACCAATGTAATTGCACTATATCTAATTTGTTATTAAGTCTCTCTAAACTTTTCAAAAAAGGTTTATTAAAGCCTCTGTTACCTATTCTCCAGGGATAAGGTGCAAGTTTGGTTGCTACTTGAATTCTTTTTTTCTTTGCTGAAGGAGTATTTAGTAAAAATTTTCCAATCAACAATTCACTTCTGCCCTGAAGATTCCCAGTACCGTAAGAATCTGCAGTATCAATTAGATCGAAACCTCTTCGTAACGCTTCATCATATGTCTCACGTAAATCATCGTCATTTGTAGATTGGTAATTCCAGAAAAGCTTATTCCCCCATGACCACGTACCTAATCCAATTCTTTTCTTCACTAGCCAATTTAAATAAGGAACTTTATAAGGTTATCTAAAAATATTAACTTCTTTAAAATATTTCAAAAAATAAGTTTTAAAGCATTAAAAATCAATTTCTCTTGACATTAAGAAATTATTCTCCAAAGTAAGAGAAATAAAAAAAAAAATTGTTCATTACCGTTTGCGGACAAAAAGGGGGGGTGGCCAAGACCTGTACAAGTATTCACCTTGCAAGTGTTTGGCATTCTAAAGGTAAAAAAGTTTGCATAGTCGATGCCGACAAGAATAGATCTGCTTTAGCATATGCATCAAGAGGCAATCTTCCATTTCCAGTTTTCCCCGTCAGTTCAGCTGCTAAAGCATCAAGATCATCAGAAATTGTAATAACTGATGGCCAGGCTAGCAGTGATCAAGAAGAACTTAAACACTTAGCGTATGGTTCAGATTTAGTTATCTTACCTACAACTGCAAAAGCAAGATCAGTAGAATTAACTGTTGAACTAGCTAATTTATTAAGCAACTTAAAAGTTAACCATGCTGTAGTAATAGTAAAAGTTGATTTTAGACAGCAAAAAGCAGCGCAACAAGCCAAAGCAGCTCTAGAAAATTTTGGTTTATGTGTTTTTGATACATTTATACCCTTACTCTCAGCATTTGACAAAGCAGAAGCCTCTGGCAATGCTGTATTTGAAGCTGTAGACGATTTAGGTAGATCAGATCCTCGTCGAATGACGGGCTGGTCTGCTTATTGTTCAATTGCCTCACAAATTCCATGCCTGATTTCGAAGCCCTCATCCGACACCAACAACTTAAACAACCAACAACCAATAAGCGCTTAAAAGTAGTTGATTCTCCTAATTTTGAAGAAGAAAAAAAAGAAGAAGCAATAATTAGACAATCTGGATTATTAGTTAATTTTTTTGGAGGTTTTATAGGCTCTGTAATTGGAACTTTAACAATACTGTTTCTCTATATTAATAAATATCTACCATTAGATTTACTAAAACTTAAGTAGTATATTCACTATTTATTTCAACATATTTTTTAGAAAGATCGCACCCCCAAGCTGTGCCTTTTGATTCGCCAGAATTTAGATTAATCATTATTTTTACAATATCATCTACCAAATATCTACCTTTCATTCTGGACTTAATATAGTCTGTGACTTTTTGTGGATCATATTTATTTAACTGGCCTTTTTCCAAAATGTGGGCGTTTCCAATATACAAGTCAACGTCATTTAAATTAAATTTAACTCCAGAATTACCTGCAGCAGAAATGATTCGTCCCCAATTTGGATCACAACCATGTATCGCAGTTTTTACCAAGGCAGAATTACAAATAGATTTCGCGAGCATAATTGCATCATCTATATTTTTTGCTCCTTGAACCAAAACTTCTAATAAACAATTTGCCCCCTCTCCATCCCTTGCAATATTTTTTGCCAAATTCTGACATACAATATCAATCCCTTGTTGGATAATTGGAAAAAACCTTTTTTCAATTTTCACTCCTGCATTTATTCCAACAAAAGAATCATTTGTGCTTGTCTCTCCATCAACTGATATTGCATTAAAAGATTTTTGAACCGCAATAGCAATCATTTTATCCCATTCTTCTTTTTGAATACCTGCATCACAGATTAGAAAAGCAAGCATTGTAGCCATGTTGGGGTAAATCATTCCTGAACCTTTTGCAAATCCTGCTATTTTTATTTTTCTACCTTGAATAATCGTCTCTATTGACACTTTTTTCAAAGTCAAATCAGTAGTTAAAATTGCTTCTGCTGCATTTTCAAAATTATTACCCTTTAAATCACTAACTAAATTCGGTAAATTTTTTACTAAATCATTTATTTGTATTGGAACACCAATTACACCAGTTGAGCACATTAAAACTTCTTCTTCTTTTATTCCTAAAAGTTCCGCAATCTTTCCTGTAGCAATTTGAAAATGTTGAATGCCAAGATTTCCTGTACATGCATTTGCTTGACCAGAATTAATTAGTATTGCTCTTACAAAACCTGAAGTTGATTTAATCCTTTCCTCACAAATATCAACACAAGAAGCTCGAACTATTGATTGGGTAAACATCCCACTAAAAATACTTCCTTCTGGAGCGAGTATTAGTGCTAAATCTTTTTTATTAGAAGCTTTTAAACCAGCAGATATCCCAGCAAAAAGAAACCCCTTGGGTGTTACCTTACTGTCATCAACAAACGACCAATTGGAATCTAACTGGCTCAAACTTTTTGGTATTTTAATTCATACTAACTACTCTTTAATACTAAAGAAACTAAGTAATTAGATTATTATTAATTATATGGATATTCTTCAAAAATTAAAAAACAACCAAAGAAGGATTGGTTTAACAGGAGGTGTTGCAAGTGGGAAGACAACCATAACTAATTACATAAGAAAACATAAAAACATACCAATATTAGATGCAGATCTTTTTTCAAGAGAATTAATCAAACCAAACACATATGGATATAAGAAAATTTTAGATTATTTTGGAAATAAAATTATTGATAATAAAAGCAATTCAGAAAGGGAAATAAACAGAAAACTTTTAAGGAACATTATTTTTAAACATTCAGCAAGCAAGGAATGGATTGAAAAACTACTTCACCCCTTAATTAAAGAAAGAATGATAGAAGAATGCAGTCAATACAGAAATAATCAAACTATAGTATTGGTCATTCCATTATTGTTTGAAGCAAAATTTGAAGATATTTGCACTGAAATATGGTTAGTTAAATGTCCCAAAGAAATACAAAAAAACAGACTTATCACAAGAGATCAAATTACCGAAAAAGAAGCATATGAATTGATAAATTTTCAATTAAGTTTTGAAGAAAAAAGAAAATTTTCAGATATTATTTTAGAGAATTCGGATGATCAAAATAAATGGATCAATACGATAAAAGAGCTTCTTTAAGCTTTAGCTATTTAATTTTTCCATAAGAAGTTTATTTGCAAGTTTAGGGTCAGCTTTACCTTTTGTTCTTTTCATAAGTTGACCAACAAAAAAACCAAGTAACTTAGTTTTACCATTTTTAAATGCTTGAACTTCATTTGGATGTTCATTTATAAGTTCATCAATTATTGGTGAAATACTTGAAGAATCAGATATCATTGCCAACCCTTTTTCTTCAACTAATTTTTTCGGGGAAATATTTTTTTGAATAAGTTCAGGTAAAATTTCTTTTGCAATTTTTCCACTAATTATATTTTTTGAAATCATGTTAATCATTTCAGCAAGATTTTCAGGACTAAGCTTTAATTCACTAAAACTTAGTTTGTTTGATTTTAAATAGCCCACAATATCACTTGTTACCCAATTTGAAGCTAGTTTAGCCTCAGCACCATTTGCTACTGTTTCTTCAAAAAAGTTTGCCATGCTTATTTCATCAGAAATTACCCTTGCATCATATGCAGACAAACCAAATTGACTTACGTATTTATATCTTTTCTTTGAAGGTAATTCTGGTAGTTCTTTAAACCATATTTCTTGTTGGGCTTTTGTTATTTCAATTGGACCTAAGTCAGGATCAGGAAAATATCTATAGTCACTGCTACCTTCTTTTAATCTCATACTTTTCGTTAATTGCTTAGCTTCGTCCCATAACCTTGTTTCTTGGAAAATTTTTCCTCCATTTTCATAAACTTCTATTTGTCTGGCTATTTCATAATCACAAGCCTTTTGAATTGCAGAAAATGAATTCATATTTTTTATTTCCACTTTGGTACCAAAAGGAGCATTAGGTCCTTTTCTAACTGAAATATTGACATCACAGCGTAATGAACCCTCTTGCATATTTCCGTCTGATACCCCTAGATATCTAACTGTTCTTCTAATCTCTGAAGCATATTCAGATGCCTCTTTACCTGATCTAATATCTGGTTTACTTACAATTTCACAAAGTGCTATTCCAGCACGATTGTAATCAACTAAAGAATACTTAGAGCCAGCTAATCTATCACTTCCTGAATGGACTAGTTTGCCCGCGTCTTCCTCCATATGTAGCCTTTCTATACCAATTTTTTTTATATAAGGTTCTTTATCCTTTTCAATTATTTCAACTTCTAGCCAGCCATTTTCAGCTAGTGGCTCATCAAATTGTGAAATTTGATAATTTTTGGGGAGATCAGGATAAAAATATTGTTTTCTATCAAATTTACAATGTTCTGCAACGTTTAAATTTAATGCTAACGAAGTTTTTACAGCATACTCAAGAACAGTCTCATTCAAAACTGGAAGGGTTCCTGGTAACCCACAAACTACTGGATCTATATGCGTATTAGGTGCATCACCAAAAGCTGTTGACGCAGGTGTAAATATTTTACTTTTCGTATTAAGCTGTACATGAGTTTCCAAACCAATAACAGCTTCCCAAGATTCCAAATTGTTCATTATCAAAAGTCTCTTTATTAATATTATTGGATATAAAGGAAAAGAGGACCAAAACACAAAGAAAAATATTAATTTTTAAATGGCACAAGAAACCAAAAATTCAATATTAATCATTGGCGGTGGACTTTTAGGTTTATCTATTGCTTATGAATTTTCTAGAAATAACTTCAAAGTTTTAGTTTTAAGCAAAAACAGAAATGAATCAGCTGGATTTGTTGCTGCAGGAATGTTAGCTACTCATGCAGAAGGGCTCGAAGATGAATTACTAAAATTTGGCCAAGAAAGTCAAAATATAATTCCAAAGTGGATAAAAAGTATTGAACAAGATAGTAATATTAGATGCGGTTTAAAAAAATGTGGCATAGTAGTTCCTTTTAAAAACAAGGAAGATCTTGAAGAGTTTCCCACTTATGAATATGGAAAATATTTAAATCAAAAAGATCTTCAAACAGAAATTAATGGAATGAATTCTATTTGGAAACATGGTTTACTTTTTGAACAAGATGGTCAAATAGATAACCGAAGAAGACTAATGCGTGCTCTTGAGAGAGCATGCTCCTTGCATGGAGTCGAATTTCAAGAGGGATCAGAGGTAGAGGATTTGACATTCGAAAAAAACAAAATTACAGGTGCAACAGTTTTATGTGCTACTGGGGAAATAAAAATAATTAACTGCGAAAAAGCAATTATATGCAGCGGTGCTTGGAGTAAAAAAATTTTTAATAAGATTCCAGTCTTCCCTGTAAAGGGACAAATGCTATCAATACAAGGTCCAACAAATTTTTTGAAAAGAGTTATTTTTGGTCCAAAAACTTATCTAGTTCCACGTGATGATGGACTTATTATAGTTGGAGCGACTGTTGAAAAAGATTCAAAATTTAATAAAGGTAATACTCCTAATGGGATCAAACAACTGCAAGAAGGCATTCGCTCCTTATTGCCAGAAGCTATTAATTGGCCACAAATGGAACATTGGTGGGGATTTAGGCCTTGCACTCCAGACCTCAAACCAATAATTGGAAAATCAAAAATTGAAAATCTTTTTATAGCTACAGGACATTACAGAAATGGAGTTTTATTTTCTGCGATAACAAGTGATCTTCTCTTGAAAATAGTTCAAAATAAAAATCTCAAAGAAATAGAAAAAAGCTTTTTAGAAAAATTTAGTTTAGATAGATTTGCGATTTAAATTTTAATTTTCAGATCGCCAATTCGAATCAGAAGTTTCCCACTCACATAATTCCTCTTCGTTAAACCATAGATCAATTTCAAATTTTGCTGTATCTTCTCCATCAGAACCATGAATAATATTCCTCCCTATATCAATAGCTAAATCACCTCTAATTGTTCCAGGCTCTGCTTCCAGAGGCTTTGTTGCACCTATTAATTTTCTAGCACTCAAAATAACTCCTTCGCCTTCCCAGGCCATTGCTACTACAGGACCGCTTGAAATAAAGTCTACTAAATCACCAAAAAAAGGTCTTTCTCTATGTACTCCATAATGATTTTGAGCTAGTTCTTTTGAAGGAATTAATTGCTTTAATCCAACTAGTTTAAATCCTTTTTTTTCAAATCTGCCAATAATCTCAGCAACATATCCTCTTTGAACTCCATCTGGTTTAATTGCAATAAAGGTTCTCTCTTTGGTCATTTAGTTAATAATCACTCTATGTATATTCAACTTTTGGGTGGTAACTTGGCAAGTAATCATTAAAATAAAAGATATTGTTATGAGTTATTTTCAAAAACATTTATTAATCACTAAGACATAAATTGACCAATTTTGAGCCGAAAAAATTAAAGAATATATGGACTGTTGAAGATAGTATTTCGACTTATAACATTGACAAATGGGGAGATAAATATTTTTCTATAAATTCCAAAGGAAATATATCAGTAACTAAAGATATAAAATCTGAAAATAAGATTGATCTTTTTAAGCTTGTCAAAGAACTTAAGAGTAGAGAAATAAATCCTCCCTTGATCATAAGATTTAATGATATCTTGAAAGATCGAATAAATGCATTACATGAATCTTTTTTAAAAGCAATAAAAACCTATAAATATAAGAACATTTATCAAGGCGTTTTTCCTGTCAAATGTAATCAACAGAAAAATGTCCTAGAAAAGATAATCGAGTTTGGTAGCCAATGGAATTTTGGTTTAGAAGTAGGAAGTAAATCAGAACTATTAATTGGTCTTGCACTTCTTGAAAACCAAAATTCATTATTAATATGCAACGGATATAAAGATAAAAAATATATTGAGATTGCTACTTTGGCCAGAAAACTCGGCAAAAATCCAATAATAGTTATTGAACAACGAGATGAAGTAAAAAGAATTATTCAAGCAGTTCAGGAACTTAACGCGACTCCATTGATAGGAATTAGAGCAAAGTTGTCAAGTAAAAGTAGTGGTAGGTGGGGTAAATCTATTGGAGATACTTCCAAATTTGGATTATCAATCCCAGAAATTATGTTGACAATAAAAGAACTAAAAGAAGCAAATCTTATCAGCGAAATGAAATTGCTCCATTTTCATATAGGCAGTCAAATAAGTGATATTGCTGTGATCAAAGACGCATTACAAGAAGCGAGTCAAATATATGTTGAACTATGCAAACTAGGAGCCCCAATGCAATATATCGACGTTGGGGGAGGATTAGGAATAGATTTTGATGGAACTAAAACCTCCTCCAACACCTCTACTAATTATTCTCTTCAAAATTATGCTAACGATGTAATTGCAACTATTAAGGATTCATGTGAATTAAATAATATCAAGCATCCAATCATAATCTCAGAAAGTGGAAGAGCAATAATTAGTCATTGTTCAGTTTTAATTTTTAATGTCTTAGGAACAAGCCATGTCAGTTCCAAACTACAAATTTTTGATAAAAAAAATCAACAATTAATAATTTCAAATCTACTTGAAACTTTCTATGAATTAAAAAAACTTAGAAATAAAAAAATAAATTTATCTCAAATCATTGAACTATGGAATGATGCAAAAAAGTTTAAAGAAGATTGTCTAGTCGCTTTTAGATTAGGATTTTTAAGTTTGGCAGAAAGAGCTTATGCCGAAGAACTTACTTGGGCTTGCGCAAAAGAAATTTCTAATAACCTGAATAATGATGAAATCAATCACCCTGATTTATCTGAAATTACAGAAACTCTTGCATCAACTTATTATGCAAATTTATCTATCTTTAAATCTATTCCCGATAGCTGGGCAATAAATCAGATTTTTCCAATAGTACCAATACATAGGCACTTAGAGGAGCCGTTTTGCAAAGGCAACTTTGCAGATTTAACTTGTGATTCAGATGGGAAGCTAAATAATTTTATTGATGATGGAAAAATTAAATCATTACTAAATTTACATAAGCCGGAGGAAGAGAAAGATTATCTAATTGGAATTTTTATGACTGGAGCCTATCAAGAAGCATTAGGAAACTTGCACAATTTATTTGGAAGTACAAACGTTGTTCATATAGACATAAATCAAGATAATTCATATAAGGTCAAAAATATTATTAAAGAGGACAGTAAATCCGAAATTTTACAACTATTAGATTACAGTTCAGCTTCATTGGTTGAATCTATAAGAATTAATACTGAATCAGCAATTGATCAAAAAAAATTAACTATTGAAGAAGCAAGGAAATTAATGAATCAAATCGAAATTAGTCTTAGAAAAAGTAGTTATTTATCAGAATGACTGTCTAATGTTTTTTGCAAATAATTTTTAGCATAATCCAGAGCTTCACTTAACTTATCAATATCTTTAGCACCTGCTTGAGCAAAGTTAGGCTTTCCTCCTCCACCTCCCGAACAAATTCTTGCAATCTCATTAATTAATTTACCTGCATGCAATCCTTTTTTTACTGCATCATCACCTAAAGAAACTACAAATAACAACTTTCTATTTTCTGAATTTGGTATTCCCCCAAGAATCACTATTGCTTTATTTCCTAAATGAGAAGTTAAATTAAGTGCTGCAGATTGCAAAGAATTGCCATCTAAGCCATCAATCTGATTTACTAAAATTGAAAAAGAATTTACTATTTGTGAGGATGATTTTATAGAAGAGTATTTAAAAAATGCAATTTCATCTTTCATTTTTTGTATCTCTTTATTCTTATTAACAAGCTCTGCTTGCAAATTATTAACCCTTTCAAAAAGTTGATTAGGATTTGCTTTTAACAAATCACTTAGTTTGTTTACTAACGAATTTCTATCACTGAAATAGTCTAATGCCGATTGGCCTGATAATGCTTCGATTCTTCGTACTCCGGCTGAGATTCCTTCCTCACTAATTATTTTGAAAGAACCTAATTCGGATGTAGTTTTAACATGTGTGCCACCACAAAGTTCCATTGAAACTCCTGGTACATTAACAACGCGGACTTCATCATCATATTTTTCTCCAAACATGGCGACTGCGCCCTTTTCAAGAGCCTCACTCTTAGACATATTTTTTATTTCTAGAGCATGATTTTCCATAATCCAAGAGTTAACTAAAGTCTCAATCTTAGAAATTTGATCTTTAGAAATGGGATTAGCGGAATTAAAATCAAATCGTAATTTATTAAAGGCTACTAATGAACCTTTTTGTCCAACACTTTCATTAATAACTGATTTAAGTGCAGATTGTAATAAATGAGTAGCAGTATGATTTGCAGCAGCCTTAGCTCTATTAGAGGAGCTAACATTAGTCTTAACTTTTTGTCCAATACTTAATTTTCCTTTTTTGATCGTTCCATAATGTAAAAAAACATTTTTCTTTCGCATGACATTATCAATCAAGACCTCAACATCGTTTGAAAATATCGTTCCAATATCACCAACTTGCCCGCCAGATTCTCCATAAAAAGTTGTCTGATCAAGAACAATTAAAACTTTCTGACCTTCACTTGCTTCCTTAACTAATTTTGAATCCAAGAATATACCCTTTATTTCAGCTTCCGAAAGGAGTGACTTATAACCATTAAAAACAGTTTTTTTAAAAAGATCTATTTCTCGCTCTAATGATCCCTCTAATGTCAAATCAATATTACTTGAAGCCGCTTTAGCTCTCTCTTTTTGTTTATTCATTTCTTCTTCAAAACCCTTTACATCTACACTGATACTATGTTCTTCAGCAATTTCTACAGTAAGTTCTAGAGGAAATCCATAAGTATCATAAAGTTCAAAAGCTTTAAAACCAGAAATTAATTTCTGCCCTGAAGAAATTAACTCATCTAGCAATTTCTCTCCTCTTTCAAGAGTTTCCCTAAATCTTATTTCTTCGATTTTTATCTCATTCAAAATTAAATCATTATTATTTTTTAAATCAGGATAATTATTTTGCATTAAGTTAATTCCGACAGTAGCAATATGAGGTAAAAATTCATCTGTTATACCTAATAATCTGCCATGTCTAACCATTCTTCTAATAAGCCTTCTTAATATATATCCCCTACCGAGATTACTTGCTGATACTCCATCAGAAATTAAATGAATAACAGCTCTTGTATGATCACCAATGATTTTTAAAGAAATTTTGTTTTTATCATCTGAAGAATAATAATCAATATTTGCAATCTCACAAATTTTTTGAATAATAGGAAAAATTAAATCTGTCTCATAATTATTTTGCTTTTTTTGTAGTATTTGAGCCATCCTTTCAAGACCCATTCCTGTATCAATATTTTTAAATTTTAAATCTGTCAATTTTCCATTAGGATCACGATTATATTGCATAAAAACAAGATTATAAAATTCAATAAAACGCTCTCCATCTTCTAAATCAATATTCTGCAGACCCTTTTCAGGATGAAAATCATAATAAAGTTCTGAACAAGGTCCACATGGACCTGTTTTGCCAGATGACCAAAAATTATCTTTCTCACCTAGTTTGACTATCCTATCTGAATGAATACCAATTTCATCTCTCCAAATTTTTGCAGACTCTTCGTCTTCGTGAAAAACACTCACAATTATATTTTCAACAGAAAGTTGATAAATATTAGTCACTAATTCCCAAGCCCATTGAATAGCCTCTCGTTTAAAATAATCTCCAAAAGAGAAATTACCAAGCATTTCAAAAAAAGTGTGATGTCTAGCTGTAACTCCAACGTTTTCTATATCATTTGTTCTGATGCACTTTTGGCTAGATGTAGCCCTTTTTGATGGTCTTTCTTTTAAACCTAAAAAAACTGGTTTAAAAGGTAGCATTCCTGCAATTGTGAGCATAACCGTAGGGTCATCTGGAATCAAAGATGCACTTGGAATGATTTTATGTAATTTTTCACTGTAAAAGTTTAAAAAAGCATTTCTTATCTCATCTCCAGTGACTATTTTTTTAATTAATTGAGATGTCATTTATCCAGAATAATGAAGATTAAAAATTAAAGAAAAGCGTAATTTCGGTTATTTCGCAAAGATAATCACGCGAATTTATATTCTATATAACTAAAGTTAATTTATAAAGCTAATTATCCTATGATAGCCTCTGCTCAGACAAGTAATTTTAAATTGGCACAAACTAATAACAAGTTGACGGTTCAATCTCAAAACTTTGCTGATGATTCTTGTGCCATAAGATCTTTGGATTGGGATCGCAGTAGATTTGATATTGAATTTGGTTTAAGAAATGGAACTACTTACAATAGTTTTATTATTAAAGGCGAGAAACTAGCAATTATTGATACTAGTCACGCAAAGTTCGAAGAATTATGGTTTGAAGAATTACTGAAAAAGGTAAATCCGCAAGAAGTTAATTATCTAATTACTAGTCATACAGAGCCTGATCATTCTGGTTTAATAGGTAATCTTTTAGAATTAAACCAAAATATCACAGTAGTTGGATCAAAATTAGCACTTAAATTTATTGAAGACCAAATACATATTCCCTTTAAACGTCTAGAGGTTAAGAGTGGAGAGTTTTTAAATCTCGGAACTAATCCTAAAAGTGGTTTAAAACATAATATTGAATTTATAAGTGCACCAAATTTACATTGGCCAGATACCATATTTTCATATGATCACAGCACAAATGTTCTCTATACATGCGATGCATTTGGACTCCATTATTGTTCTGACGAATTTTTTGACACTGATCAAAAAGAAATATACGATGATTTCCGTTTTTATTACGATTGCCTTATGGGTCCAAACGCTAGAAGCGTTATGCAAGCAATTAAAAGAATAGATCAGCTACCGGAATTAAAAACAATAGCTGTTGGTCATGGGCCTCTGCTCCATAATCAGGTCAATTTTTGGAAAGGAAAATATCTTGAATGGAGTAGTAATAAAAGCAAAGGCAATGATTTTGTGTCAGTCTGCTACATAAGCGACTATGGTTATTGTGATCGACTAAGTCAAGCGATATCTCATGGAATAAGCAAGGCAGATGCTCAGGTTCAGTTAATTGATTTAAGATCTTCTGATCCGCAAGAATTAACAAGTTTAATTTCCGAATCAAAAGCAGTAGTCATTCCCACATGGCCTGTAGACTCAGATAATGAATTAAAAGAATCTCTCGGTACTTTATTCGCAGCACTAAAACCAAAGCAATTTACTGCAGTTTATGATGCATTTGGTGGAAATGATGAACCCATAGATTCCTTAGCAAATAAATTAAGAGAACTTGGTCAAAAAGAAGCTTTCTCTCCCTTAAGAGTTAAAAATATTCCAGATCCCATTGTTTATCAACAATTCGAAGAAGCTGGAACTGACTTGGGTCAATTGATCAATAAAAAAAAGAATATTGCCTCTATGAAGAGCCTTGATTCAAATTTAGATAAAGCGTTAGGGAGATTAAGTGGTGGATTATATGTAGTAACAGCGAGCCAAGGAGAAGGTTCGACATTTAGACAAAGTGCGATGGTCGCAAGTTGGGTTAGTCAAGCAAGCTTTTCTCCACCAGGTATTACGGTTGCCGTAGCAAAAGATAGAGCTATTGAATCATATATGCAAGTTGGGAAAGGTTTTGTTGTGAATATCTTGAGAGAAGATAATTATCAAAAAATGTTCAGACATTTTTTAAAAAGATTTGCCCCTGGAGCCGATAGATTTGCGGATGTAGATGTAATTAGCAACATCGCTGAAGGTGGACCAGTTCTTTCAGATTCACTCGCCTTTTTAGATTGTAAAGTCAGTTCAAGACTGGAGACTCCAGACCATTGGATAATTTACGGAATTGTTGAAAATGGCAATGTTTCTGACTTATCATGTAAGACAGCAGTTCATCACAGAAAAGTTGCTAATCACTATTAGAAAATAAATCTTTGAAATGTCAGATATTAATATAGGCTTACTTGCAGAAAATCAAAATTTATCAGAATTTAAAATTACTGAAAATTTTTCTTGTGCAAGATTCCTAGACCAAAATAAAGAAAGATTTGAACTTGAATTTAACCTTGAAAAAGGAACCTCTTTTAATACTTTTTTCATTAGAAGTCATGAGGAACTTTTTATTATTCATCCACCTGAGAAACAATATTTAGATTCGTTTAATAAAGTAATTTCTAGGTTTTGCGATCAATTTAAATTAGGTAAAATCAACTTCATTACTGGTCATATTAATCCCCAAATTATTGAAACTATAAAGAATATAAGTACCCAATTTCAAAACACAACTATTACTTGCTCTAATCCAGGTTATAAACTTATTAGCGAACTTTGGAATCAAAGAAATCCTACCTTAAAAAACTTTATTGAAATTCAATTACCTGAAATAAACATAATCAAAAAAGAACTTAATTTAGAATTAGATAACATTTCACTAGAGTTAATTCCTATTCCAACCGCACGTTGGCCTGGTGGCCTGATAATTTATGAACGTAATCAAGAAATACTTCTTAGTGAAAAAATTTTCTCTGCTCATATTGCATCTAAATATTGGTCTGAAACAAATCGAGTTAGTACAGAAATTGATAGAAAACATTTTTATGATTGCTTGATGGCACCAATGTCTAATCAAGTAGTATCAATAACTGAAAAAATTGTAGATTATGAAATTAAGACTATTGCACCATTACATGGTCCTGCGATTGAATATAGCTTAAAAAGCTTTTTAAATGACTATATTAGATGGGGAGAAAATCTCTCAACCAATAATCATAAGATCGCTTTGATATATGCAAGTGCATATGGAAACACAGCCTCAATAGGTGACGCATTAGCCAAAGGGATAAATAGAACCTCTGTAGAAGTTGAAAGTATTAATTGTGAATTTACACCTAATGATGTACTTGTAAAATCCATCCAAAATGCTGATGGATATTTAATAGGCTCACCCACTTTGGGAGGTCACGCCCCAACTCCAATAGTTAGTGCACTAGGAACATTGTTAGCAGAGGGTAATAGAGATAAGCCAGTGGGAATTTTTGGCAGTTTTGGCTGGAGCGGCGAAGCTATAGATTTACTTGAAACAAAATTAAAAGACGGTGGTTTTAAGTTTAGTTTTGATCCTATAAGGATTAAATTCAGTCCAAATAAACCAAAGATTAAAGAATTAGAAGAAATAGGTACTCACTTTGGAAGAAAAATTATAAAAAAAGCAAAGAAAAAACCCAGAAAATCAGATACTGGAATGATTACAAGCAAAACGGATCCAAAACTTCAAGCTCTTGGAAGAGTTATTGGTTCACTTTGTGTCCTGACAGCCTCTAAAGGCAAAGATGAGAATAATATTAAAGGAGCCATGCTTGCATCTTGGGTTAGTCAAGCAAGTTTTTCGCCGCCCGGGTTAAGTATTGCAGTAGCTAAAGATAGATCAGTAGAGTCTCTTCTGCAAATAGGAGATTCATTCGCATTAAATATTCTTAGTGAAAAAGATTTTAAAGAACCTTTGAAAAGATTCACAAAGCCCTTTGCACCTGGAGAAGATAGATTTGAAGGAATAAATATTGAATTAACTCCTAATGAACAGATAATAATTCCTGAATCGCTCGCATGGTTAGATGCTTCTGTAAAAGAGAGAATGGAATGTGGAGATCATTGGGTAATTTACGCCGAAGTACTACACGGTAATATACTAAAATCCGATAGCCTAACAGCAGTTCACCACCGCAAAACAGGTGCTAACTATTAAATTTATTTATCTAATTTATGACTGAAACAAAAGATCTGATAATCATTACGGCTAGTTGTGGTAAAAATCTAGAACTTTCTGAAAAATTTCTTGAAAAAAGTAATGAACTTAAAATAAGTTCTGAAATTTTAGATCTTACCACTCTTGATATTCCTTTATTTAATCCAAGAATTCACAGCAAAGAAAATATTCCAAATGAAATAAAAGAATTAAAAAAAAAGCTTTTCAAGATTGAAAAGTGGGTGATTTGTGCGCCTGAATATAATGGATCTATACCTCCTATTCTCTCCAACTTCATAGCATGGCTTTCTATTTCTGGAGATGACTTTAGGAATTTATTTAATGGTCAACCGATTGCAATTGCAACATTTTCTGGTGGCATAGGATTAGAACTGCTGACCTCATTACGCATTCAATTAGTGCATTTAGGAAGTCAAGTATTAGGGAGACAACTTTTGTCCTCATATAGTAAACCTATAGATACAAAAACTATTGAAGATATTATTCAAAGACTTTTACAAATGAAAAAATTAAGAACATAAACTTTAAAACAAAAATTCTTTCAATTTTTTTCATTCCAAACTTTTAAAATTTCTTTAGCCATAGGAAGCGCATGTACCGAACCTCCACCCGGAGTATTTTGTGCAAAAGCGACTATAAGCAACTCACTCTTTTCCGAAGGAGCAAAGCAAACAAACCAAGCATGATCTAAGCCCCCTTCACCATCTTCTGCAGTTCCCGTTTTACCTGAAACTGGAGGTAAATTTGAAACTCCATAATTAATTGATACTCCTGTACCAGACTCTACTACCTTCCTGAGACCACTTTTTATCAATTGAATATTTTGTGAATCAATATCAATTGGAATAAGTTTTTTTTCTAAAGGACTTTCTAAATCTTTTTTAGTTAAATGTGGAGTAACTAGATAACCTCCATTAGCAATCGCTGCATATGCTCTAGCTATTTGAATTGGAGTTACCTGAACAACAAATTGTCCAATAGACATACTCGCAATATCTTCTGGAACCCAAGGGGTTCTTCCTGGTTGCCCCCATCCTCTTCCTTCTTTAGCCCATTCACTACTGGCTACAAACCCTATATTTTCTTGTTCAGAAATTTCAATTCCAGATAATGAATTAAACCCAAGCTTTTGGGAGACCTTGTGAATTTCATCAACTCCTACTCCATAACCTACTTGATAAAAAAATGTATTACTAGAAACTCTTAAAGCATCTTCATAACCTATTACTCCAAAGCCTAAATCATTATGCTCTCTAAAACATTGACTCCCATATGTTATGCATGGTTTCGTATCTAACATAGTATCTCTAGGAAATTTTCCACTTTCCAAACCCGCTAAAGCAGTTACAATTTTCCAAACGCTTCCTGGATCATAAGCATTTAATGCTCTATTAAAAAGCGGTTTTTCAGGAGAATTAAATATATTATTGTATTCTTTTTCGGGCTTAAAATCCTTTGAAAAAAAATTTAAATCAAAATTAGGCCTACTTACCATCGCTCTAATTGCGCCATCTCTTGGATCCATCACTATTATCGCTCCAGCTTTTTTGTCTTTAAGAACTTCCTCAGCAACTAATTGCAAATTAAGGTCGATTGTTAGTTCAATATCATTACCTTGTACAGGAGGTCTCATTCCCAATGATCTTTGAAATTTTCCAAATGAATTTACTTCAACCATTTCTCCACCCCATTCACCTCTTAATAAATCTTCGTAAACATATTCAATTCCTGTTCTTCCTATTAAGTCATTTAATTTATAACCCCTCTCAGATAAGAATTTATATTCAGATTCAGTAATTGGCTGAGTGTAACCAATTACATGGGCAGCAAGAGATTTATAAGGATAATTTCTAATTAATTTGGTAGCTATTTCAAAACTAATTAAATTACCTTCATTTTCCTTGAATTTAATTAATTGATCTATATTTAAATCATCAAGAATAGTTACTGAAAGTTTTTGATTTTTGAGACCATAAGAATATTTTTCTTGGATTACATTACTATCAATATTTAACAAGTTAGAAATGCCTAATTTATGTTTTTCCCAATTGCTTTTATTAACAGATTGGGGCTTCATTATTAAAGAATATTTAATTCTACTATCTGCTAAAACATAACCATTTTTATCTAAAATTCTTCCGCGTATTGGCTGTGAAGCAATAAGTCTGATCCTATTCTCGTCTGACATCTTCTTAAAAGAGTCATAACTTAAAAGTTGTAAAAAAATTAATCTAGATAGAATCAATAAAAACGAAATAGAAGAAAAAAGAAGTAATACTAAAGGTTGTCTCTTTAATGAAATAAGTTTTTTATTAGGATTTGTTTTTATCAAAAATATAGAATTTATTTAAATATTGTTTTTTTCAATAAAGAAATGGTTGATTTTATCTCTTTAAGTCTAGTAATTAAATTTTTATAATCACTATCTTGATTACTCAGATTAAACTCATCATTCTCAATATGATTTGAATTCAAATTTTTTTTCATAAAATTTATACTTTTTTAAGCAATTATTCCAATTGATATAATTTTAAATAAGAAATCTATTTTTTCAAAATTATATTAATTTAGATACTTAAAAAATATCAAAAGCAAATTAATTTAATTGATTTAAATTTTGTTCAAAATAAGGATTACAACTATTCTTAGATATCCCTAAAGACCATCCAATAAATGAAGAAATAAATATCGTGACGATTAACGGCAAAATTGCTTGTTGTGTATTTACGAGACTAAACCATTCCCTCCAACTACTAAAAAATCTTTCTCTTTGGAATTGTCTTTTTTCATTTTCTAATACTCTCGCTTTTTTGGCGAAAGATTTTGTTACCCACTTTTCGAAAGGAATCTTTTTAATAATCGCCATTTTTCTCTCAACTTCTAATAATTGTCCGGAGCTAAGATAAGGATGAAATGTACTTATCAATTCAAGAGTTTTTAAAAACATCTCAACAGTTGCATCTTTTATAAGCTTTTGCTCATGACTTAAATCAGCCCACTCTATTTCAGGATAAAAACGGTTCCGATTTGGTGAAATTTGATCCTCGGACATTTGACCAGGTTCTCTAAGCCATCTATTAGTATTTTCGTCAAATCTACGCCAATATAAAAAAGGATTAATAAAAATTGTTTTACCAGATACTTTGACTACATCTTGTTGAAGATGATTAGTTATCTTACTTTCAGAATTTTTCAATTTTATCAAAGTTTAAATTTTTAATCTAATTAAAGATTATCTTTTATTCAGTATTTTTCCAGAAATATGAAAAACTTATCCTGTGAACATTAAGTTATCGATAACTGCCAGCGCTTCCTTAAATAATTACAGTATTCACAATTTAAAGAGGGGTTAGGGAAATTATCCGAACGTAATAGTTTGACAGTATCAATTATCTTATTTTCTACCCATGATGTAGAGCAATCTAATTTAATTAGATGTACATCAAAATTTAATTGGTTATTAAAAAACTCTTCATTTTTCTTTCCATTGAAATATAAAAGATAAGCTTCTTTTGACACTTGAAAACCGTTTTTTTTAAATAACCACTGATACATCTCTAATTGTCTTTTATAAGCTTTTGGATATTCAAATTTATTAAAAGTCTCAGACCAATCAAAATTATTTCTAGATGTTGCTTTTACATCAATAATAATAAGTTCACCATTTTTTTTCTGCCAAATATCATCGACAGCTCCACCAAAATCATAATTATGTTCAATAGACTTATATCTTATCCCTATAAAATTACTTCTCCAACGTTCTAACTCTTTGTGTTTGAAAGGAACAGCATCAATACCATTTTCAATAAATAATGGATGTGGCTCCTGAATTTTTCTATAGTAATCAAATTCATTTTTACATAAATTATCTACAGCTATATTTAAAGTAAATGGTAATGATGGTGGTTTTATTTGATATTTTTTATCAAGTACACAACATCGTGGACAACTAATATATTTCTCTACAGTAGATCGACTTAATTTAATAATCTCGCTCATTGCGTTTTCAATCTCATTTAAAAATATCTCTTACATAAAAATGTATAAAATTTTTTAAAAATTTACTCCCATTCTATAGTACCGAGAAAAAGGGTAGTCATAAACGTAGTGATACCAGCATGTTTGAACCCATATTAACACACATTTTCCTGAGGGAAACCTGAGGGAAACGTACTTTTTGAGTCTATAACTGGGTTTATAACCTATTCTTCACTCCCACTCAATAGTTCCAGGGGGTTTACTTGTTATATCATAAACAACTCTATTAACTGAAACAACTTCATTAACAATTCTATTAGAAATTCTCTCTAATATCTGAAAAGGAATTTTTGACCAGTCAGCTGTCATACCATCTTCACTAGATACACAACGTAAAACTATTGGCCATGCATAAGTTCTTTTATCGCCCATAACGCCTACAGTTTTAACTGGTAAAAGTACTGCGAATGCTTGCCAAATATCATTGTAAAGGCCTGTTTTTGTGATTTCTTCTCTTACTATCCAGTCTGCATCTCTTAAACAATTGAGTTTTTCATTAGTCACTTCTCCCAAAATTCTTATCGCTAATCCGGGGCCTGGAAATGGATGCCTTTTTATAATTTCATCAGGCAAACCTAATGCTGCACCCAATTTTCGGACTTCATCCTTAAAAAGTTTTCTTAATGGCTCAACTAATTTAAATTGTAAATCTTTTGGTAAACCACCTACGTTATGATGACTTTTTATTTTTACAGCTATTCTTTCACCTGTCTTAGGATCAATATTAGTACCAGCACTTTCAATAACATCAGGATAAAGCGTACCTTGAGCTAAATACTGAAAAGGTCCCAGTCTATTACTTTCTTCTTCAAATACTCTAATAAATTCTTCACCAATAATTTTCCTTTTCTGTTCTGGATCAGTAATTCCTTTTAATTTGGCAATAAACCTATCCCTTGCATTAATGTATTCTACTTTTATGTGAAATTTCTTATCAAAAAAATTCATTAAAAATTCTGGTTCACCTTTTCTCATGAAACCTTGGTCTATAAACATGCATGTAAGCTGATTTCCAATTGCTTTATTGAGAAGAAAAGCGAGAGTTGAGGAATCAACCCCTCCCGACAAGGCAAGCAAAACTTTCTTATTGCCAACTTGCTCTCTTATCATAGGAATAGTCTCTTCTAAAAAAGTTTCAGTTGTCCAATCAGCCTCACAAGTGGAAATTTTATAAACAAAATTTTTAATTACTGTCATCCCAAACTCTGAATGAATAACTTCAGGATGAAATTGAACGCCAAATAATTTCTTTTTTTCATTTGAAATTGCTGCATGGAGTGTGTTCTCGGTATGAGCAATTTTATTAAATCCATCAGGTAAACAATTAATTGAATCGCCATGACTCATCCACATTATAGATTTATTTTCTACATCAGAAAGGAGGTCAGATTCTTGATCTATATTTATTGGCGCTCTACCATATTCAGCTTTTTTGGTTGCTGAAATAACAGATCCTCCAAGTTCTTTAACCATTAATTGCATTCCATAGCATATGCCAAGAATAGGAATACCTAGATTGAAAATTTTTTCATCACATTTAGGAGCATTTTGATCATATACAGAATTTGGTCCTCCACTCAAAATGATACCCTTGGGCTTAATATCATTAATATCTTCAATTGAAATACAGTTACTAACTACAATAGAAAAAACATGTGTTTCTCTAATTCTTCTTGCAATCAGTTCAGAATATTGAGATCCAAAATCTAATATTAATATTGAAGGATCTCGTTCTTTTTTTAAAGATGTTTGACTCATGTATAAAAGTTAGCTCAATTTATTTACAAAAGCATAATCAATCAAAAATAAATCTTATTTAAAATAAGAAATATACTTATTACCGTTAATTCCGGCCCACCTTATTTGTCTTTTTCTATCAAAAATGATAGATGCAATTTCCAAATCCGTTTTTACATATCTATTAACATATGCAAAAGAACGCTTTTCAATAGTATTTGATAGATTTTGGAATACTTTTCCAGCTATAGATTTATTAAATTTTTCAAGCACTGATAAAGCCTCTTCGAGAGTATTTAAGTTCGATAATTTGACTATTATTTCAGGTGGTACTTTTTCTTTAACGGCTAAATAAACGAGAATTTCTATCCTTCCATCAGCCAAATGATTATGTGTATGAAAAATTCCACCAGCTAATTTAATTAATTTTCCGTGATAACCAAACAGAATTACAGTTCTAACATTTTTTATTGCTGCCTCAACTATTAGTGGTCCTATCCAATTACCAACTTTAATGATTGGCAATTTAACATTACAAGTTTTTGCCAAATTTAAGCCATTTTCACCAATAACAAAAACAACCTGCCCTTTAAAGTCGTTTTTAATTAAATTTTCTAAATTTGTTTTAGCCTTTTCTAGTTGGTCGGGTGAAGCACTCGAATAAGTCTCAGCAGAAGTTCCAATAATAGATAATCCATCCACAATACCAAATGACTTATTACTTGTTCTTTCCGCTAAAAATTTCCCATTTGGAAAAATAATTTCCAAATTTAAATTGAAACCCTCAGGAATAGTATCTAATAAATTTTCGTATAAAACTTTTTTAGCAAAATCAGAAATACATATCTCTGATGTACTTTCTATAATGCCCACACCAGATCCTGCAATAATATTTATAGAGTTTTTTTGAACAGGATTAGTAAAAGTAATTTTTTCTAAATAGACTATCGTCCATATTTCTAAGTTTTGTGTAATGTCAAGATCTAATCCAGACTTCGCAAAGGAAATTCCTAATGCCTGCGAATCACCTTTAAGTAACCCAACAGAATGAATCTCAATTTTTATTTCTTTTTTTTCATTAGGAATTTTTATTAGTTCATACTTCTCAAATGGTAACCCTACTAGTTTTTTTAATGCTGACCTAGCAGCTCCAGCAACCCACAAAGGTAAAGAAAATCCTTTTTTCAAATCAAGTAATTGAAAAATATATAATGAGAACTAATCTAAGAATGACCTATTTAACAAAAAGTGGCCATACAACAAAAATTATCATTGATGATTCCTGGACCTACACCAGTTCCAGAAAAAGTTTTACAAGCATTAAGTAAGCATCCAATAGGCCATCGCAGCAAAGAATTCCAAGATCTAGTAGAAAGTACTACTAAAAATTTACAGTGGCTTCACCAAACTCAAAATGATGTTCTAACAATTACTGGTAGTGGGACTGCAGCAATGGAAGCTGGAATAATAAATACCTTAAGTAAAGGAAATAAAGTAATTTGTGGAGACAATGGAAAATTTGGTGAAAGATGGGTAAAAGTTGCTAAAGAATTTGGTCTAGAAGTAATAAAAATTGATTCAGAATGGGGAACTCCACTTGATCCAAAAAAATTCAAAAAGGTATTAGAAGAAGATAAAAAAAAAGAAATAAAGGCAGTTATTTTGACGCATTCTGAAACTTCAACAGGTGTAATTAATGATTTAGAAACTATAAGTTCATATATTCGTGAACATGAGGCAGCTTTATCAATTGTTGACTGCGTTACAAGTCTTGGAGCTTGCAATGTTCCAGTGGATAAATGGGAATTAGATATCGTTGCTTCAGGATCACAAAAGGGATATATGATACCTCCAGGGCTTAGTTTTATATCAATGAGCCAAAAAGCTTGGGAAGCTGCAGAAAAATCTAATTTACCAAAATTTTATTTAAATTTAAAACCCTACAGAAAAAGTCTCTTGAGTAATAGTAATCCATATACCCCAGCAGTTAATTTGGTTTTTGCTTTAGACGAAGCTTTAAAAATGATGAGAGAAGAAGGCTTAGATAATATTTTCCTGAGACACAATAAACATAAATTAGCAATGAGCAATGCTATGAAGGCTTTAAATCTAAAATTATTTGCAGATGAAAATTCTTTAAGCCCCTCAATTACTGCGATAAAAACTGAAGGAATTGACGCTGAAGAATTTAGAAAAAGAATAAAGAATAATTTTGATATTTTACTTGCCGGTGGTCAAGATCATTTGAAGGGGAAAATATTTAGAGTCGGACACTTGGGTTATGTAAATGATAGAGATATTCTTACAGTAGTTACTGCTATAAGTAATACACTTCTAGACCTCGGTAAAATTACAAGCCAACAAGCTGGTGAAGCATTATTTGTGGTATCTAAATATCTTGAGGGGAATTAAGTTAAGTACCTGGCTCTTCAACATTTCCGCCTAATTCAACAATCTTTTTTCTAAGAACGACTGATTTTTTTTCATCACCGTTGGTTTGAGCTATTGCAAGGGCAAACTCTAACTTTTCGAGTTGGTGACCGCCTTCGAAAAAAGATAATTTTTTCTTTATTCGGCCTTTATTACCTTTGTATGAAATTTGTGAAGACATAAAATTCATGCTTTAAATATTATTATGCCAACAAAAGGGAACATTATGAGAGGAAACTAAAAATATTATTTGACTATAAACTTAAACAATAAAAAAATTTTCTAATATTATGTGCAAACATCCCTTAAATTAATGCCTAACGTAAATTTAATCTATTATCTTATTGCAGGTAGTATCTTTGGGGCTTTAGCTCTAAAAACAGGAATTCCTGCTGCGCCTCTTGCAGGTGCTTTAATAGGAGCGAGCATACTTAGCATAAGCGGCAAGGTCGACCTAGCAGAGTGGCCAATCGGCACAAGAACAATTTTAGAAATCGGAATTGGAACAGTCATTGGTACATCATTAACAAAAGACTCATTAGTCGATCTTCAAATCTTGTGGAGACCTGCTATTTTGATAACTTTTACTTTAGTAATTACGGGATTAGCAATTGGATTATGGACGAGCAGATTACTTAAGATAGATGTAATAACAACAATTTTAGGGGCAGCACCAGGAGGTATTAGCGGTATGAGTCTTGTAGGTTCAGAATATGGAGTAGGAGCTGCGGTTGCAACTCTTCATGCAGTAAGGTTGATTACCGTGCTTTTAATTCTGCCTTTAGTTGTGAAATGCTTGAACTTGTTTGGCGTAATAAAATCTTAAATTTCTATAGACATATTCTTAATAGAGGATATTTTAAAAAAAAGAAATAGGTTAATGAAAAAATTGAAGGAAAAAAAATTAATATTACTAACTCTTGGACTATTTACTCCTTTAATCATTACGACATCAAAAGTTAGTGCAAATACATTTGGAGCAGAAATTTTTTGTACTATGAGAGATGGGGGAAACGATCATAATAGTAGTTGGGAAGCAGCTTATACGTATATAAAACAACAAAAAGGAGGAATATTCAAAGTTTCACCTAAACGAGCAGCATCACAAATTACTGAGACAGTAATAAGAGAAAGTGAAAAATTTGGTTATTGCGTTGAATTCTTAGATAAACTTCATCCAAATAGGAAATTAGAAAGAGAATTACAAAAAGAAGAAGAAAGAATGAAAAAAGAATTAGAAGAAGCAAATGAAGAATTTAATGAAGAAACATTAGATAGATATAGTTATTAATGAAAGCTTTGAAATTTTTTTCAATTATTTAAACAAGTTATATAATAAATTTCTTTTGTATCTATCATCACTAAATTATATTTTTACGAGCTAATTTAAGCTAAAAAATATTGACTTTTTAAATATTCAAGCCATTATTCAATTAACTAAATGATCTGAATGCATATTAACGATGCGGTTTTTTTAGAGGATTTATGCCCTAAGTTCAGATTAAGACAATGGCGAAAATCTATTCACAGATTTACAGGAAAAAGTTGCATATATTGCGGAAAACCATCTGAATCTATTGACCATGTATTACCACGTAGCCAAGGCGGTTTAAGTACAACAGAAAACTGCGTACCAGCATGTCTTTCGTGTAATGGGGATAAATCAGATGAAAATGCTTTGTATTGGTATAGAAAACAAAAATTTTATGACCCTCGAAGGGCAATGGCTATAAGAGCGTGGTTAGAAGGAGATTTAAGATTAGCTATAAGATTATTACAATGGGCCAATCCCAATTTTAAGGTAAAACAAAATTACGAAAAAGATGAATCAGAATATAAAGCTGCTTAACTACCAAATATTACATATATTTCTAGAATTGTAGATCTCACATATATTTCCCAATTCTCTTGGCGATTCTGGGAATATTAAAATTGTAGAAAATGAAATGATAAGTACAAATATTTTTTGATAGAATTTAAAATTAATTAAACTGATTTCTTCTTCTGTAAGACGACTATAACTTTTGCTGATGCAATAAGTTTTTGATTTCAAATCAGGTTTAAGAGCTGTCTTCATCATCAATTAATACATATGTACTACCTTAACGTCGCATGAAGGATCCCGCAAGTTCACTAAGTAATAAAAATAAATTTTTAGTCTTGGGATGTGGGTTCAGTGGCAGTTTCTTTGCAAAAACAATAAGAAAATTAGGTTGCACTGCTTTGACAAGTTCGAGATCTGAAAAAAAAGATCCAAATAGTTTCGTCTTTGACAGTGAAAGAAACATTATTCCTAATAAAAAAATTTTTGATGGAGTAACACATATTCTTAGTTGCATACCTCCCGACAAAAATGGAAATGATCCAGTATTAAGACATCTTAAAAATAAACTAAAAAGTTTATCTCTTGAATGGGTTGGCTATTTATCTACAACAGGAGTTTATGGAAACACCAAGGGTGAGTGGGTTTCTGAAATTGATGAACCAAACCCTTTTCAAAAAAGAAGTCATAAGAGGTTAAATTGTGAAAAAGAATGGATTGAATCTGGCTTGCCGGTACAAATTTTTAGGTTACCCGGTATTTATGGACCAGGACGATCCACATTTGAAACAATAAAAAATAAAAAAATTCGTGTTATAGCAAAAAGAAATCAGGTATTTTCGAGAATTCATGTTGCTGATATAACTAATGCAATTATCTATTTATTACAAAATAAAAATTATTTAAAGTTTTGCCAAATTATTAATATTGCAGATGATGAACCGTGTTCTCAAATAGAAGTTATTCAATATTGCTACGATTTACTCGGTTTAACAATGCCAAAGCCAATATTATTTGAAGATGCAAAAGACGAATTATCACCTATCGCGAAATCTTTTTGGATGGAAAATAGGAGAGTTTCGAATAAACTGTTATGCGAAACACTAGGATATCAACTAATTTATAAAAACTATAAAGTAGGCTTAAACAATTGCTTAGCAAATAGTTAAAAAAAATAAAAACTATTTATGAATTTTCAAAATACAAATAAATCAGTGAAGGTAATATTAAGCGTCGGAGATGAGTCAGGTATCGGACCCGAAATAATCTTAAAAGCCCTTTATTCTGATGAAATACCAGAAAATATTGACTGTATATTAGTTGGATCAATTAAGAATCTACAAAATACATATAAACATCTTAGATCTCTAGGATTAAAAAACCTTGCAAATCCTAAAAATTTAAAGATACATGATCTCGAACTTTCTTCATCAGATAATGACCCTAAATCAAGTTACGGTAATTCAAGTTTCCAGTATTTAACAAAAGCAATAAAACTTGTAAAACAATATCCCAATTCAGCACTTGTAACTGGACCAATTTCCAAAAAATCATGGTTCCTAGCAGGTCATTACTTCTCTGGTCAAACTGAAGTACTTGCAGAATCTTGTGGAGTAAAAAATGTTGGGATGTTATTTACAGCAAAATCACCAATTACAGGGTGGAGATTTAATACTTTACTAGCTACAACCCACATAGCCCTTTGTGATGTTCCCAAAAAATTAACTACAGAATTAATCCATTCTAAATTGGATTTATTCAAAGAATTTTGTAAAACTTATATTGATGAACCTACTTTAAAAGTGGCAGGATTAAACCCTCATGCCGGCGAAGAGGGGATTTTAGGTCATGAAGAAAAAGATTGGCTCAATGATGCATTAATTACATGGAATGATAAGAATAGAGGCGTTAAATTATTAGGTCCTTTATCGCCTGATAGTTGCTGGAATTCTTCGGTAAAAGCTTGGAGTGACATAAATGCTGAAAAGCATGATGGCATTCTTGCTATGTATCATGATCAAGGTTTAATACCAATGAAAGTTATTGCTCTAAATTACTCAGTCAATACCACAATTGGTTTACCTTTTATAAGAACATCTCCGGATCATGGAACGGGATTTGATATTGCTGGCAAAGGTATTGCTCAATCTCAGAGCATGGTTGAGGCTATAAAAACTGCTATAGAAATGACTAAAAATTCAAGACTGCTTAACACGCATTAAAACTTGACCAAATTCAACTGGCGTCCCATTTTCAACGAGAATCTCTACTATTTCAGCATTAAATTCAGATTCAATTTCATTCATTAACTTCATTGCTTCCAAAATACAAATAGTTTGGCCAACGTTAACTTTATTTCCTACCTCGACGAATGGCTCCTCATCAGGGGCTGCAGCCCTATAAAAGGTTCCTACCATAGGAGATGTAATTTCAGTTAGGTCAGAACGCCCTGGAGGGGGTACCTGAGTTACTTCGGGGTCATTAACAACTGGGATATTATCATTTATGGTTTTTTGATTAGAAATTGTTTGCCTTTCAAATGAATTATTAGGAACTAAATTATTAATAGTTTGGTTCTGATCAAATAAATTCCTTTTTATTTCGAGCTTAAAATCTTCTCCCTCTAGCGAGAATTCCTGTATATCACTTGTAGAGATTTTCTCTATTAAGCGATTTAAGTCTTCATGATCTAATTTCATAGCCATTAATTTTCACGTCCAAGATAACTGTCATTACGAGTATCAACTTTAATCATTTCTCCCACAGAAATAAACAAAGGAACCATAACTTGAGCACCTGTTTCTAGAATAGCTGGTTTCGTGCCCCCACTAGCAGTATCGCCTTTAACTCCAGGATCAGTCTCTGTAACTTTCAAAGTAATAGTTATTGGAAGTTCTACTTCTAAAACCTTACCATTATGGAAAATTACATTAACCTCCATTCCCTCTTTTAAATACTTTGCGCCTTTACCGATTTGTTCAGAAGTAAGTCTTGTCTCTTCAAAACTTGTCATATCCATAAAAACATAATCGCCAGACTCCACATAAGTATGCTGCAGGTTAGACTTCTCAAGGATAGCCTGCTGTACTGATTCTCCGGCTCGAAAAGTTTTTTCAACCACGTTGCCGTTTTGAACTGATTTTAATTTTGTTCGCACGAAAGCAGAACCCTTGCCAGGCTTGACATGTAGAAATTCTACAACACGCCAAACTTGTCCATCCAATTCGATGGTAGTACCTGTGCGAAAATCGTTACTGGAAATCATTCCTGTATTACATCCCCAAGGATCATAAACCTGCAAGAGTGCTATGCAAAAATTCTTATCAAATCAGAACAAACTTTTCTTAATTCTATTTATTGTAATTTTACAGGTTTTTCTCTTAAAACCGATTCAAGTACTAGCTGATTTACCTACTGGAAATGCAGTAAAAGACCCTAGTGCAATCCTCAGAAACGCACTCCCTATCAAGCAAGTTGAGTTACAAGAACTTCAACACAAATTAGAAGAAACTAGTGACCTTGTAAGAGGAGGAAGATGGCCCGCTCTAACGAAAACTGTTACAAAATGTCAATCTTTACTAAAAAAATACCAGAGTAAAATTATTCAAGAATTACCAAACGATAAAAAGAAAATTTCTGAAAAAATATTTTTAGAACTCAAAGAAAATTTTGATAGTCTTCAAGATTACTCTAAATCAAAGAATAAATACTCATTTATAGCGACCCGAAGAGATGCTTTAGATAAAATAGGTGGATTAGAAGAATATTTTCTACCAAATAAATTTCCATACTCTATTCCCCAGGAATTTGATAATTTACCAAGGTTACTGGGCAGAGCAAAAGTTAATATAAAAACCTCCAAAGGAGATATGAAAGCTATTGTGGATGGATTTAACGCCCCACTTACAGCAGGAGCGTTTATAGATTTGTCTTCAAAAAACTTCTACAAAAATTTACCAATTAATAGGGCAGAAGAATTTTTTGTACTGCAAACAGGGGATCCAATAGGTGAAGATATTGGTTACATAGATCCTGAAACAAACGAAGAACGTCACGTTCCCTTAGAAATTAGAATTCCTGGTGAAAAAGATACTTTTTATAATCAAACTTTTGAAGATTTAGGTCTTTACACGGAGACGCCAACATTGCCTTTTGCAACACTTGGAACTCTAGGATGGTCCCATTCAAATACCGCAGTAGATGATGGCTCATCTCAATTTTTCTTCTTTTTATATGAAGCGGAATTAAATCCAGCAGGTCGCAATTTAATTGACGGGAGGAATGCTGGTTTTGGTTACGTTGTAGATGGATTTGATGTATTAGAAGAGCTTACTAAAGATGACATAATAATTTCAATTGATGTTTTAGAAGGAATTGAAAACCTCAAATTAAATGCATAAAGAAATATTAGAAGAAATAGGAGAAAAAGAATTAATAAATAGGCTAGGAAAATTTATGCCTAAAAACCAAATTTCAGATGATTGTGCTTCAATCAAAACTAAAAATGAAAATTTACTTATTAATACTGATTCTTTGGTAGAAAATGTTCATTTCAATGACATTACTATTTGCCCTAGAGACCTTGGGTGGAAAGCAGTTGTAAGCAACATCTCTGACTTATTATCCAGTGGAAGCAAGAAAACTATAGGTATTACTATAAGCCTAGTTCTACCTGCCAGAACTGAGTGGATTTGGGTTGAAGAATTATACAAAGGAATAAATAAAGCATTGAAAGAATATGGAGGAGTGATTCTAGGAGGAGATTGCTCAAAGGGAGATAAAAAAATCATTTCAATCACGGCTTTTGGAATTCAAGGTGAACTTGAATTAAGAAGAAACGCATGTAACCCCGGAGATATAATCTTAACTACAGGAATTCATGGTCTTAGCAAACTAGGATTTTTGATACAAAATAAAATTAATTTCGATAATGAATTTTCTCTTGATGAAAGATTAATTATTAAGTCCATTGAACATTTTTGCCGCCCTAAAGTTTACCCAAATTTTCTAAATAATCTCCTAAAAACTCGCTCCAATAAAAAAATAAGAAGAATAGGATGTACTGATAGCAGCGATGGTCTATTTCAAGCCTTACAAGATTTAGCAATAGCTAGCAAATGTAAAGCGATCATAAATTATGAAAAAATACCTAAAGATAAGAATTGGCCTAAAGGAGATAAATGGGACGAATATTATTTTTTTGGAGGTGAAGATTATGAATTAGTTTTCTCATTGCCGAAAAAATGGGCAAAGAATTTATCTAACCTAGATAAAAATATTAAAGAGATTGGTTTTTTTGTAGATGGTGTACCATCAATAGAATTTAAAGATAATATAAAAAACAAATTATTTAATAACACACCTTTTAAACACTTTTAATTACTCCCAATTTTTAGCAACAATCTCTGCTAAATCTACAACTCTCTGACTATAACCCCACTCATTGTCATACCATGCAAGGACCTTTACAAGATTATCTCCAATACACATAGTAAGGTCACTATCTACAATTGATGATTCATTGGTACCTGCATAATCACTTGACACTAGTGGTTCATCTCCATACTTAATAATGCCTTTCATTGAGCTTAGAGATGCTTCCTTGAGTGCATTATTGACTTCTTCAGTTGTGACAGATTTAGAAGATTCAAAAACAAAATCTACTGCTGAAACGTTAGGAGTTGGAACTCTCATCGCAATTCCTGTTAATTTACCTTTCATTTCTGGATATACCAAAGCTACTGCTTTTGCAGCACCTGTAGAAGTAGGAACGATGTTAGTAGCAGCAGCTCTAGCCCTTCTTAAATCTCTATGACTATTATCTAAAATTCTTTGATCCCCTGTATAACTATGAATTGTAGTCATCAAACCTTTGTTAATCCCAAAAGTTTGATCTAAAACTTTAACAACTGGAGCTAAACAGTTCGTTGTACAACTGGCATTACTCAAAATATCATAATCTTTGTGTTTATATGTATCAGCATTTACTCCAACTACATAAGTACCAACCCCATCGCCTTTACCAGGAGCAGTTAAGATGACTTTTTTTGCTCCTACCTCTAAGTGCTTACTTGCACCTACGTCTGTATTAAATACTCCAGTAGATTCAATAACTAAATCCACGCCCCATTCTTTCCAAGGGAGATTCAAAGGATTTCTATCAGAGAAACATTTAATTGTTTTGTTATTAATTACAAAAGTATCATCAGTATATTGAATATCAACACCATCAAGTTGACCAAGGACTGAATCATACTTTAGTAGATGAGCATTAGTCTTGGGATCTGAGGTAACGTTAATTCCAACTACTTCAATATTGGTGTAAGCCCCTCTACTAAGCCAACAACGCATAAAGTTTCGACCAATTCTGCCAAAGCCGTTAATTGCAACACGCAAAGTCATAACTAATAATTTCTAAATGATTAACCTAAGTTGCTGATCATACTGAATTTTGTGCAATAACGTAAGGTTTTTTTGATTTATTAAGCAAATAAGTCTAGTTTTGTATTAATTCAAGAAAAAAAACATATTTTTTTTAAGAAAAAATAGCAAAATTTTACTTAGAAGTTATTTTGATTTAAGTAAAAGATAAACATTGAATAAAAAAATACTGTTGAAAAGTCATTTTCATTTTATTGGGATTGGAGGTATTGGAATGTCAGCATTAGCAATAGGTTTACTTAAAAAAGGTTGTTCAGTTTCAGGATCTGATTTAGTTAAAAACAATGAAACTAATAAATTGGAGAAATTAGGCGCAGTAATCTTTAATTCTCAAATTAGACAAAATATTGAATTTGTTATTTCAAAATTTACCAACAAATTGATTAATTTTGTTGTAAGCTCGGCTATCAAGCCAGAAAATGAAGAATTTTCGTACTGCAGAGAAAAAAATTTATTAATAAAACATCGCTCAGAGATACTTGCAATGCTAATGCGCACTTATACTTCATTGGCGGTTGCAGGCAGCCACGGAAAAACATCAACAAGTACATTTCTTTCTACAATACTTGAGTTATGTACACATAATTCTTCTTCAATAACTGGAGGAATAATTCCTATTTACAACTCTAATTGTCATTTAGAAAATACAAAATACTTAGTAGCTGAAGTTGATGAATCTGATGGGACAATTAACAAATATAAGTCTGATATAGGAATAATCAATAACATTGATTTTGATCATTGCGATCACTTTTCTGATTTAAGTGAAGTCATATCTTCTTTTAAAAGTTTCGCTAAAAACTCTAAACAATTACTACTTAATTTTGATTGTGAAACCTCAAGAAATAATTTTTGTTCTAATTCTAAATGGTCAAACACTACGGCTAAAAACGTAGCTTATGCAATAATTCCTACTGAAATTAATTTCAAGTATACAATTGGAAAATATTATGAAAATGGAAATTTTATTAGTAGTTTAAATATTCCAATTCCAGGATTACACAATCTATCAAATATCACCGCAGCAATAGCAGCTTCAAGAATGGTAGGAGTAGATTTTATAGAAATTAAGAAAAATATAAAATATCTGAAACTGCCAAAAAAAAGATTTGAATTTAGAGGTCAAATAGATGAAAGAAGTTTATATGATGATTATGCTCATCACCCAAACGAAATAAAAGAGACAATTAAATTAGGAAGATTATTGATTGAGCAAAAACAAAATAATGAATGTCAAAAAAAAAGATTAATAGCTATATTTCAACCTCATAGATACTCTCGAGTAAAGCAATTTAGTAAAGAATTCGCTGAAGAATTATCAAAAGCAGATGTTATTTTAGTAACCAGTATTTATGGAGCAGGAGAAGGAAACGAAGAAAAAATTACTTCAAAAACTATCACTGATCTGATTTATAAAAAAAATAAAAATGTTAGTTACATAAACAATTATTATGAAGTTACAAAGAATTTTTACGAATTAACTCAAAAAGGAGATTTAATTTTGAATATGGGAGCTGGTGATTGTCATAACTTCTGGTCAATTTTAAATGAAAAAAACAATTAAAATAGATAACAAATTTATGAATAAAAATTTCTCTGAAAACTTTAATTTAAGTAGTTATACAACTATAAAAGTGGGAGGAGTAGCTGAATATTTTGCCGAGCCAAAAAGCATTGAAGAATTTTCATATCTAATAAAATGGGCCAATTTAAACAAACTAAGATATCAAATAATTGGCGCGGGTTCAAATCTTTTAATAAATAATATTTTCATAAAAGGCTTAGTTGTGTGTACAAAAAAATTGAAATCATTAAAGATAGAGCCTTATGCAGGAATTGTTGATGCGGAAGCAGGTGTAATGCTTCCAACATTATCTAATTCTCTTGCTAAAAATGGATTACAAGGAGGGGAATGGGCTGTAGGGATTCCAGGAACATTAGGAGGAGCAATTTATATGAATGCTGGCACAGGTAATTTATCGCTAGCAAAAAATCTTATTTCCGTAAAAGTTATAAATAATAAAACTCATGAAAAACTTGAAATTGAAAAAAAAGATATCAGTTTTGATTATAGATTTAGCTCTTTCCAAAGAAATGATTTAACAATTATTAGTGCAAGATTACATTTTGAACCTAATGGAAATCTAGAACAATTAATTCAAACAACCAAAAATAACCTTAAATTAAAAATAGAAACCCAACCATATAATCAACCAAGTTTTGGTAGTGTTTTTAAAAATCCTGAAAATAATTATGCAGCAAAATTAATTGATGATATGGGTTTAAAGGGATTTAAAATTGGGGGTGCTGAAATTTCTACAATGCATTCAAATTTTATAATTAACACTTCTACAGCAAGTTCAACAGATATTTATGAATTAATAACAGTAATTCAACAAAAAGTACTACAAAACAAAGGAATTTATTTGCAACCGGAAGTAAGAATGATGGGTTTTGACTATCCTAACTAAAGAAACTTTTTTACAAAATGGCGGGTTTTGGACTTCCTAACTTTGGACAACTTACAGAAGCTTTTAAAAAAGCTAAACAAATTCAGCAAGATGCTCAAAAATTACAAGATGAACTTGAAAATATGGAGATTGAAGGCAAAAGTGATGATGAAATGATAAAAGTCTGGATAAGTGGAAACCAACTTCCTTTAAAGGTAGAAGTACAAGAAAATATCTCAAATGCAAATAAAGAACAAATAGAGCAAAACATTCTACAAGCTATTCAAAAAGCTCATGAATTATCAACCACAACTATGAAAGAAAGGATGAATGATTTGACTGGTGGATTAAATCTTAATCTGCCCGGTTTTGAAAATAGTGACTCTTAGAAGACTCAATCATTTCTTTATAAAAAGAATATCTTTCGAAGGATTTATTTAAATTACATCCCTCATCTTCTAAATGTAAGCAGTTACGAAATTTACACTTAATTCCTTCTTCGGTTAACTGTTTATTTATTTCTGAATAAAGATTTGGTAACAATTTAATATCAACCTCTAGAGGTTGCATATTAAAACCAGGAGTATCCACAATGTAACTTTGATTCGATATAGAAAATAGTTCAACATTTCGAGTTGTGTTTTTACCTCTCTTAATTTTATTGGAAACTGGAGCAGTACTATTATGAAGACCTGGAATTATCATATTAAGCAAAGTAGTTTTTCCAACGCCTGATGGGCCCATAAAAATTGAACACTTTTTTTTCTTTAACTCAGCTAATAAATTATTAAAAAAATCAGAGCTTTCTAAATTTAAAGTTATTGTTTGATAACCCCATTTCTCAAATTTATCAATTAATGAAGATCTTCTTGTATCTGAAATTAAATCACATTTTGTCAAAACTAATGACACTTCAACACCCATCGATTCTGCTGATATCAAAAACCTATTAACTTGAGATAAATTTAATTCTGGCTCTTCAACTGAAAAAATAATATATATATTAGAAATATTTGCAACTGAAGGCCTAACTAATAAATTTTTTCTTTTTTTAAGACTTGTTATTACTGCGCGTTTGCTTTTTAAATCAATATTTTCAATAATTACTTCGTCACCAACATAAATTAATTGATCCTTGAAATGTATAGACTTCCTTACCTTACATAAAAATTTGTCGCTAGTTACAGAGTTTTCTTGATTTTTTAAGGCAACTACAAAAAAATCATTAAATTTTTTCGTAACTAAACCTAAATTTTTACTATTAATTTTCATGCAATATTTTTATTTTTATAAATTTTGCATTTTCTTTAATTTGTTTAAACAAACATCCCATCTCTTTTAAGTTATTTAATACCATTTCTTCTGGTTCGCCTTTATCTAGTTCAACTATAAGATGTTCATTTTTGGATAACTTCTCCAAAGCCAATTTGATTTTGACAACATTTAAAGGACATGGAACAGATTTAAGATCCAAATGCTTTAAAGAAGTCATTAGGATTCGTTACCAAATAATTTACTAAAAAGTCCACTACTGGAATTAATATTTTTATCTGAATATTGAGAAGCCAAGCCCTCCAAAAGCTTTCGTTCTTCGTCAGTTATGCGAGTTGGCAATTTTACCTTTACTAAAACTTCATGATTTCCTCTAGCAACCGGATTACCAAGTCTAGGTACCCCTTTATTCTCGAGTGAAAGAGTTGTATTTGGCTGAGTACCACTTGGAATTTTTAAATTAACATTTCCATCTACAGTATTAATTTCAACAGTATCACCTAAAATGGCCTGTAAATAACTGACGTCTATTTCTGAGTAAATAGTTACACCATCTCTTTTAAGTTTTGAATCATTCTTAACCTTGATAAAAACATAAAGATCTCCAGCTGGACCCCCTTTCAAACCAACATTACCCTCTCCAGAAACTCTTAATTTAGTACCTGTATCAACTCCTGCAGGAATATTAATTCTTAATTTTTTTCTGACTTGCTTTACTCCATTCCCGCCGCAACTTATACATGGATCTACAATTATCTGACCAGCTCCATTACATGAAGGACATTCACCTACTTGTGTGAAATTACCAAAAGGTGTTCTCGTAGCTCTTCTAACTTGTCCACTTCCCCCGCATGTTGAACAAGTTTTTGGTCCGGTACCTGGTTTGGCTCCTGTTCCCCTACAGACTTCACATGTCTCAAGATGAGGAATTTTAATTTCTCTTTGTTGGCCAAATATTGCATCTTTAAAATCAACATTAAGGTCATACCTCAGATCATCTCCTTGTTGAGGGCCTCTCCTTTGAGTTCTTCCTCCCTGAGGATTTTGCCCACCAAAGCCGTTAAAAAAAGTTTCAAATAAATCTGCAAATCCACCCATATCTCCCATATCAGGCATTCCCGCCGCACCTCCAAGACCTGCCTCTCCAAACTGATCATATCTAGCTCTTGTTTCAGGATCAGCTAAGGCTTCATAAGCCTTGCCAATTTCTTTAAATTTATCTTCAGCACCAGGTTCTTTATTAACATCAGGATGATATTGTCTTGCTAATTTTCTATAAGCCCTTTTTAGGGTATCGGCATCAGCATCTCTTGAAACTCCAAGTATTTGGTAAAAATCAGCCATTAGATAATGCTCAAATAAGAATTTGGAATTTATACATCTTCAGAAGTATTAACCTCTGAATCAACATCCACTTCAACTGTATCCTTTTCTACTTCCTGTTGTGAATTTTGTTTACCAGGTCCCATAGAAACCTTAACCAATGCATGTCTCAAAACCTTACCTTCTAGGTGATATCCTCGCTGCAATTCTTCAATAATAAAATCCTCTTCAAACTCTTCACTAGGCTCTCTTAATACAGCTTCATGCAACTTTGGATCAAATTGTTGACCAACAACTCTCATGGGTGACACTCCCTGTTGTTTTAAAACTTCTACCAATTGTTTATACAATCCTTGATAACTTCTATGAAGAGCTTGAGCTTCTTCACTTTCTGGTTTAAGTTGTTGTCTTGCTCTCTCAAAATTATCAACAATAGGAAGTATTGCAGTTAAAGTTTTTGAAACGAGTTGGATTTTTAAATCGTCCTGATCCCTTGACTGCCTTTTTCTAAAATTATCAAAATCTGCTGAAATCCTTACATATTGATTTTTTAAAGTTTCATGTTCTTTTTCTAATTGTTCTAATCTTGCATCATTGTTTGAAATAGTATTTTTTAATTCTTCAGTATCTATTTCTTCTATTTTTTGAGAAGATAATTCATCATTTTCGGTTGTTGAATTTTGCGTAGATGATATATCTTCAGGAACATTATCCTGATTAGAAACATCATTTTCTTTATTATCGATATTGTCTGATTGATTTTCAATCATTTTTCTAAAATTTAATAAAACTATTCTCCAATAAAGTGATGCACAAAACAAGTTGCGGAAGGCCGCACAAATATTTAATCAGGAACAAACTTTAATGCTAGTCCATTGTTACAGTATCTTTTGCCAGTGGGAAGTGGCCCATCATTGAAGACATGTCCTTGATGACCTCCGCATCTAGAGCAATGATATTCGGTTCTTGGGACAATTAACTTAAAATCAACCTTTGTTTCTACTGATCCTTGAATTGAATCCCAGAAACTTGGCCATCCTGTACCACTATCGTACTTTTTATCTGAGGAAAAAAGCGGCAAATCGCATCCTGCACAGTGAAATATACCTTTTCTTTTCTCATTATTTAACTGACTGCTGAACGCTCTTTCAGTCCCTTCTTCCCTCAAAATATAATAAGATTCTGGACTAAGCCTAGCTTTCCATTCATCTTTTGAGAATTTCCAGCCTTCTTTAGAAGCAAATGATGATGCTAATACTTGCATAGGCTTAAAGATTATATTTAAGATTGACATAGTAGGAATTAGAATAAAAGTTCTCCTTGATAGAAATTGATTCATATATTTAAATCACAAAAAAGTAATGAATTTCATTAAACCTAATTCTATTAAAAATATTCATAAATTCAGTATTGCTCCAATGATGGATTGTACTGATAAGCATTTCAGAATGATAATGAGAAAAATAAGTTTGAAGGCTCTATTATATACGGAAATGATTGTGGCCCAGAGTTTAGTTTATACACATAAAAAAGAAATTTTTCTAGATTTTAATGGTGATGAACATCCGATATCAATTCAGTTTGGCGGGGACGATCCTAAAATCCTTAAAGAAGCAGCCAAAATGGCACAGGATTGGGGTTATGACGAAATAAACTTTAATGTTGGTTGTCCGAGTCCAAGGGTCTGTTCTGGAAATTTTGGTGCTTCACTTATGAAAGACCCTGAAAAAGTAGCAATATGTATAGAATCGTTAAAAAACAATTGCAACTTACCGGTTACGATCAAGCACAGAATCGGTGTAGACAATGATGATAGTTTTGTTAGCTTGAATAATTTCGTAAGAATTGTCGCAAGTGCTGGTGCAGACAGATTTACAGTTCATGCAAGGAAAGCCATATTAAAAGGTCTTAATCCAAAACAAAACAGGACCATACCTCCACTAAATTATGAGATAGTAAAAAAATTGAAAAAATCAAATCCAAAATTATTAATAGAAATCAATGGGGGTTTAACAAATATCAATGAATCATTAACAGCCTTAAGTGATTTTGATGGGGTCATGATTGGACGGTCAATATATAAACATCCTTTAAGATGGTCTGAAATTGATCAAAAAATTTATGGTATTAATACAAAACCCAAATCTGCTTCGAAAATTATATTCTCCTTAATTCCCTACATAGAAGCTCATTTAAGTAATGGAGGAAAATCTTGGGATATTTGCAAGCATCTTATAAATTTAGTTGAAGGAATACCAAAAGCCAAAATTTGGAGAAATCAAATTTCAAATAAATCTATAAAAAAAGAATTAAATATTGAATATCTATTTAAATTAACGAAAGTACTTGAAGAAATGGGTTACTAATTTGTCTCATTTGAAGCATTGCTCTTATTGGATACTCCCCTTTTTCTTCTGCTCCTACCATTTTCATATTCAGAGTTTTCAGAAGAATTACCATAACTTCTGTCTTCCCAACCTTCTGCTCCAGAAGATTTATTAGCATTAGAACTATTAAATCCAGAATTACCGCCGCCATAGCCACCGCCACTGTAACCACCACCGTTATTACCGCCGCCATAGCCACCGCCACTGTAACCACCACCGTTATTACCGCCGCCGTAACCACCTCTTCCTCCTCTACGAGACCCACCAGAACCTCTTGGCTCAGCCTTATTAATTCTTAATGGCCTACCCATAAGTTCCGTACCTTGCAAACCATCAATAGCTGTTGACTCAATCGCTTCGTCTGCCATTTCAATAAATGCGAATCCTCTTTTCCTTCCAGTATCTCTCTCTAAGGGTAGAGAACAATTTAAAACCTCACCAAAAGGGGCAAACAACTGTATAAGATCTTCACGCTCTGCGCGGAACGGCAAATTGCCAACAAAAATACTCACTTTAAACTCAACAAAGAAAATTTACCTTATAAAAAAACTACTATGAGTTGTCCCATAACGTTTACTTTATTATTCTACTTCAAAGCATACCCTTGTTGTAGAAAAATAATTCAGATTCAAATTAACAATATTTTTTGCCATTTATTTACCTCTTTTTCTACCTGAACAAAACCTGTACCACCTTCACTATTTCTTGATTTAACAACATTAAGAGGTTTTAGATCCACAAAAACATCCTCATCAAAATATGGATGAAATTTTTTAAATTCATCAACTTTTAGATTTTTAAGTAACATTTTTCTCTCCATGCAATATTTAACTATTTCACCAACAACTTGATAAGCGGTCCTAAAAGGAACATCTTTAGCAACTAAATAATCTGCTAAATCAGTAGCATTAGAAAAGTCATTTTCTACAGAATCAGATAGATTTTTAATATTAAATTCAATTCCCTCATTAATTAAAATAGTCATTGCTTTAATACAAGAAGATATTGTTTCTACAGTATCAAATATTGGCTCTTTATCCTCTTGATAATCCTTGTTGTATGAGAGTGGCACTCCTTTGACCATAGTTAACAATGCCTGAAGATGTCCATACACTCTTCCTGTCTTACCTCTAATCAACTCTGGAACGTCAGGATTTTTTTTCTGCGGCATTAAGCTACTTCCTGTGGCACATTTATCTGTTAATTTTGCAAAAGAAAATTCATCAGTTACCCATAAAATTATCTCTTCTGAAATTTTACTTAAATGAGACATTAACAAAGCAGATGCAGAAACAAACTCTATACAAAAATCTCTATCACTAACTGCATCAATACTGTTTTTATAAATCTTTTCAAAACCCAATTCTGCAGCTGTAAAGTGCCTATCTATTTTTATTTTTGTTCCCGCTAGTGCTGCAGCTCCTAAAGGAGAAATATTAACTCTTGCGCGTACTTCTTTAAACCTATCACGGTCTCTTTGAAGCATTTCTACATAAGCCAATAAATGATGAGCCAAAGATAATGGTTGAGCTCTTTGCATATGAGTATATCCAGGAATTAAGGTATAAATATTTGATTTCGCAAGATTTAAAAAAGATTTTTGCAAATCGGTTATTAAAATTTCAATATTGTCAATCTCTTTTCTTAGCCACAATCTTATATCTGTACCAACTTGATCATTTCTACTTCTACCTGTATGTAATTTTTTTCCAGTTTCACCAATTAAACTTATTAGTTTTTCTTCTATACAATAATGAATATCTTCAGAAGGTTTGCCAGGAGAAAATTTACCCTCCAAATACTCAACTTTTATTGACTCTAGACCACTAATAATTTGCAAAGCTTCAGAAGAGGATAAAACTTGAGTTTTACCAAGCATTTTCGCATGAGCAATTGAGCAATCTAAATCCTCTATAATGAGCTTTCTATCAAAACCAATTGAAGCATTAAACCTTTCAATAAAAGGGTTAAGAGAATTATCAAACCTTTTACTCCAAACTTTTGCCATATTAATTAGAAACTTTAAGTATCTCTAATAAAGCATTTTTTTATAAAAGTGACAAAAATCTCTATCGCAATTGAAAAATAACCATTGATGCATCATCTTCTAGATGTCTATTTTGCCCTGTAAAATCATCTAACTTTTTAAATATTTTATTTAGAATTTCTTGAGATGTATAAGATTGCTTGCATAATTTTGTAAGAATTTTAATTAACCTTTCTTCATCAAATCTTTGCCCTAAAGAATTAGAAGCATCAGTTACTCCATCTGTGTAATAAAGAACTAAATCATTTTCATGAAGCTTGATTTCACCACAATGATATTCAGCATCTTTTTGTAGTCCAAGTACAAATCCTTCTGCATCGAGTTTTATAATTTTCTGATCTGAACTTTTCCATAGCAAAGGAGGATTATGTGCTGCATTAGCGAACCTCAATTTTCTAGTTCTTGGATCATAATCTGAATAAAACAATGTCACAAATCTATGCGATTGATCTAAATCATTTATTGCTAGTTGATTCAAATCATGCAAAATTCTATCTGGAGGCAGGCCTGTAAGAACCTCTGCACGTAACATTCCTCTTAACATAGTCATTAAAAGACCGGCTGGAATCCCTTTACCCATGACATCACCTATTACAAAAGCCCATCTTGCTTTATCTTTTCTTTTTTCTGATATATTCGTCTTCAAACACATAAAATCATAGTAATCCCCACCAAGCTGGAGAGCTGGTCTACAATGAGCAGCCAAGTCTAGACCATAGATAATTGGACAATAATCAGGGAGTAATTGAGATTGAATTTCAGCACCAGTTGAAATTTCTCTATCTACGTTTTCATGCTTTTTCTTTGTTTTTATTAAATAGTAATTTTCTAATCCAATAGCTAAACAATTTTCAATAAAATTAAAATTACTATCCTCAAAAATCGACTGCCTAGACATATCACTGGTAAAAGTATAAATAAATCCTCTACATTTACCTCTAGATACAATTTTTTTTGTTTCAATTATATATTCTTTAAAAATTTTTTTTAAAGCATTTTCAAAAGTTAGGATTTCCTTTATTTTAAAATTTTTTGAAAATTGAAATTGATTCAAAAATATATTAATTTCTTCTTGAATTTTTAGATATTCCCCATTAGCGGAAATTTTTATATTTTCTTTCCATATCTCTCCCTCATAATTTAAAGGAATAATTAAGATTATATTCTCAGAAAAAATATGTTTAAAAATTAAGCATATATAATCGAGTAATTTATTTATGTTGGAGAATGATTTTAAATAATATGCTAATGAAGATGCAATTTCAGCAAATTTATATTTATTTTTTAAAATTACTGTAGATTCATTTTCTAAAAAATTTTGAATAAATTTGTTCGAAAATATTTTTTCTTTTTGATTATTTGTCAAAACAAATCTAATAGATAAGTATGTTTTAACATTAAAATAAAATTTTTAAAAAAAAAATTCATTAAATGTTTATTTATCTGCAAGCATAGCCTCTACAAATTCATAACTATTAAATGGTCTCAAATCTTTTATACCTTCACCAGCTCCAATAAACCTTATTGGTAAATTTACTTCTTCAGATACAGCTAAAGAGACGCCACCTCTAGAAGTCCCATCTAATTTAGTAATAATTGCTCCACTTAAATCTGCAGATTTAGCGAAACTTTTTGCTTGCTTTAAGCCATTTTGACCCTGACTCGCATCTAAAACTAATAATGATTCAACAATGGCATCTGGAACTTTTTTATCAATAATTTTTTTTATTTTTGCTAATTCATCCATCAAATTATTTTTAGTTTGCAATCTACCCGCTGTATCAACAAGTAATAAATCGATATCTCTTTTTTTTGCAGAATTAATTGCATCAAAAACCACAGCAGCTGGATCAGCATTTTTTGATTGATTAGATATAACGTCAACATTACTTCTATCTCCCCATACTTTAAGTTGTTCTACTGCAGCCGCTCTAAAAGTATCAGCCGCAGCTATCAAAGTTTTATAATTACTTTTGGAAGATAAATATGCTAATTTTCCTAGTGTAGTAGTTTTTCCAACACCATTAACTCCCACTAGTAACCAGACATTTAACTTACCCTTTTGAGGCACTAAGAGATCAGTTCCTGAATTTTTTATTGGTTTATCGATAATCAATTTTAATTCCTTCTTCAAGAATTTTATTCCTGCTTCACCACCTAAGACTTCTTCGTTTAATTTTGTTCTGAGAGAACTTATAACTTTATCGGTTGAATCAATCCCTACATCAGCTCTTATTAATAAAGTTTCTAAATCGTCAAGAGATTCAGGAGTAAGAGGATCATCACCCAATTTATCCAATAATTCAGTCACAAATCCTTTGCGGGTTTCTTCTAATCCTCGGCGTAATTTAGTTAACCAATCAATTTCATCTATCGATATTTGATTTATTTTTTTTCCTTGAGCAGCCAACACCATTGCAGACCAAGTAAAATTATCATCAAATTCACCTAATTCAGTTTCAGCAATAGTTTCAGCCTGTCCAAAAATTTTTTCTTTATTAGAAGTATCAATCAATTCTTGCTTTTGCTCTTCCTCTTTCTGTAATTCTTGCTTTTGCTCTTCCTCTTTCTGTAATTCTTGCTTTTGCTCCTCCTCTTTCTGTAATTCTTGCTTTTGCTCTTCCTGTCGTTTTTTTAAAAGTGCATAAGCTTGTGCAGCCCATTCACGAGAATTATCGGGATCAATATTAGTCATTATTAATAATTCTCATTTAATAATTTTAAAATACTATCTATTTATATCAAATAATCATGCCATTTAAATTGTTTGTAATCTCCTTAAAACTCCATTAATAAATTTTCTCCCTTGCAGGTCGCTATATTTATTAGCTAAGTTAACCGCCTCATCACAAGCAACAGCTACCGGTGTATTCAGAAAATTGATATCCACGTAAGCTAGACGCAAAATATCCCTATCAATTCTTGGTAATCTTTTTAATCTCCAACCATCCATTGCTTGATCGATATCAGAATCAATACTTTTAAGGTTATTAATTATATTACAAATTATTTGATTCACATCGTCTCTGATATCAATTTGACAACTAGAAACAATTAATTTTGGAAAGTCTAGAGTTATTGAGAGTGTATTCATTACAGTTTCAATTTTTATTAGAGATTTTTTTAATTCATCTCGAACATTTGAATAAGAAGAATTAACACCTTCTTGCAATTCACTATCTAATATTTTTTGTGAGGCATTTTCTAAATCTGACTCACAATTATCTAATTCCTCTCTGCAATGGTTTATTAGAGAATCCAAAGCAGATTCAAAAATTTCTTCTATCTGAATTTTATTTAATTTAAAATCACCTTTATCTTTTATAAGGCCAAGAGAAATTAAAGATAATTCTCTAGAAAGGGATCTATTATGCATCAATTAAGAAGAAGTATTAGTGGAAGCTCGTAATTGAGAAAACAATTTTGAAAATGTTGGATTTGTAGTGTTATTTTTCTCATCTGGATTAACTATCCCAGCCGAAATTATAGTTCTAAAAGCATCTTCAACAGAAATATCCAAATCCTTAACAGAAGATTCAGGAACAAGTGTGTACCATCCAGTTGTAGGGTTTGGTGCTGTAGGTATAAAAACACTAAGTAATTTTTCTTCTAATTCTGGCTGCAGAGAAGGCCCAACATCTCCAGTTACAAAGCCTACACTATAAAGTCCCTCACGAGGATATTCAACTAAAACAACTCTTCTAAATCTGTTAGATTTATTACTTAAAAAAGTTTCTAGCAATTGTTTAAGAGTTTTATAAACAGCTCCAGCTACTGGGATTTTTGATAAAGTACCCTCTCCAAATTCTAATAACCACCTTCCTACAAAATTTCTCGCCATCAAGCCTATAAGCAAAATAGCTAATAAAGGAACAGTTAAACCTAAAGTAAGATTAATTAAATCTTGTAATAAAGGATTTAACGTAATAAAAGGATTTAATTGCTTTGGAACTGAAGTAACTAACGTTAAAACAAATTTACTAACTAATGATGAGAGCCATATTGTTGTTGCTAAGGGTATTACAACTAACAAGCCGGCTATAAGATCATTTTTAAGATCTTGCTGAAGCCTAGATCCTAAATTCGAATCTTGATTTTTATTAATTTCAACCAAAATAAGGTTTCTAACTATATTAACTTTACTAATAATTTAGCTGTTTTTACTGAGTTAGGATATATTTTTTTTAAATATATCTAATTTTTTATAAGTTTATTACCCAAAATAAACCTCTATATAGAAATGCTATAAAAATAGAATAATGATTGATACTCTTCAAGACAAAAAAAAATTTAGTAAAAAATTAAAAGAAAGAGCTATTTTTGAAGGTTTTACAATTGCTGGAATAGCTTCAATACCAGGAAGTTCGCGGATAAAATTAAGAACTAATGCATTAGAAAGATGGTTATCAAATAATCACCATGCTGAAATGAAATGGATGGAAGCAGAAAAAAGAAGAAATATAAGCTCACTTTTTGAAGATGCAAAAAGTGTTTTAAGCGTTGGTTTTGCTTACATTAATTCAAACAATAACAACGATAATTTCCTCAAGGTAGCTAAATTTGGCCAAGCAGAAGATTACCATAAAGTGATTCAAAAAAAATTAAAGAATATCGGTAAATGGATCAACCTAGAAATTCCTGATTGCAAATGGAAAATATGTGTTGATACCTCTCCCCTTCTTGAAAAAGCATGGGCAGAGGAGTCAGGGATTGGTTGGATAGGTAAAAATAGCAATTTAATAAGCAAAAAAAATGGTTCTTGGTTTACTTTAGGTTTTATGATCCTTACAAAAGATTTAATCCCAGATAAACCTCATCAATCACTTTGTGGAAAATGTGATATTTGTATTGAACATTGTCCCACAAAAGCAATAGTAGAACCCTTTGTAATACAGTCAGATCTATGCATTGCTTATCACACAATAGAGAATAGGGATAAAACTATTCCAAAGAAAATAGAAAAAAAATTAGACGGATGGGTTGCTGGATGTGATATTTGTCAAGATGTATGCCCTTGGAATAAGTCAGTGCCATACAACAATAACTTTGAAACTACACCTAAAGAATGGATTAAAAATCTTAATATTGAGTCGTTAAATTGGGATGATAAAACTTGGAAAGAAAAGCTTAAAGGAACCACATTAAAAAGAATCAAACCATGGATGTGGAAAAGAAACA
>CACCZQ010000004.1 GCA_902550485.1 uncultured Prochlorococcus sp. | reverse complement strand
TTTTTATATGACTTTAAAAGTGGTGAAATATCTTGTTATTATGAGGGTTCTGAAGCTAGTGAATTCCCTGAATGTGAAAAAATACCTTTATCAGAGAGAAAGAAATATACATGTTCAGATATTGGGGACTGGTCAAAAGCTCAACAACTTCTTGAATCAGGGCATTCATATTTAGATAGAGATAATGACGGAGAAGCTTGTGAGGTACTCGGAAGAAATTCTGATAAGCCAGAATATGGTGAAGTTACAATTGAAGATTGTTATGACGGAGATACTTGTACTACCAGTGATGGAGAAAAAATAAGACTAGCTTGTATAGATACCCCTGAGATAAGAGGTAAAGGGGCAAAACCTAATGAAGCTAAAGCTGCACGAGATTTTTTAAATGAATTAATCAAGGGGAAAAGAGTTTCTATCCGCAGAGTAACTGAAGATAGATATGGAAGAACCGTCGGTGAATTGTCTATAAATGGTAAAAATATTCAAGAGTTCTTAGTTAAAAAAGGTTATGCTGAAATCTATGAGAAATATGCAAAATCTTGTAAGTGGGCAACATAGAAAAATTAGAAGGACAACCTCAAGCAATAGATATTTAATTAGAAAATAATTACTCTACGTATATAGGGTATTTTTATGGAAAATTTATTTATCGTTTGTACTTTTGATTGTTCTTTTCAATATTATGAGGAGACTGTTCAGCAATGGGTTAAAGAACAAGGAGAAGGAATAGTAATTGATTATCAGCTAGTAAAAATAAACGATAATAAATCTCATTCCTTCTATACAGTTACGAGTTTAGATGCTTTTGCAAAGATGTTAGATACAGAATGGGCAAGGGAATGGGATAAAGCTAATAATTGCAAGGATATAGTTTATAAACTAGAGCTAGTTGAATGACTATTAATTCGCAGGGGTGGAGCTTAATTTTTAGTATTGGAGCAATTATTTGCTTATTGCTTATTTAATGGAGAAATTAGAAAAATTTACTCTTATAAATAAAGACAGATCCAGAATAAAAGTCTTTGAACCATTTGAGGATATTTCAAACCCTAATCCTAATATTGATGCAATGATGATTAGTTATGGCTGCGTATACAAAAGAAGTAGTAAACCAGTTATGAAAGGTAGCAGAGTAGAAACTATTGAAGCAGCAAGAAAAGAATATGCAGAACTATTAAAAGAAGGTTGGAAGAAGACCAGTATTTTTAAAAGTTATTTTTAAGCGTTACGAGTAGTAAGCGTTTCATCCTTTTGTACATGCCTTTCCTGAAATCTTTCTCAAAATAGAAATATTAAATTAATAATCTAAATCTTTAAAAAATAATTAACTTGAGAATCCCATTTTCTTTTCTGCTGCCATTAATGAGCCAACAAGCTTATGCTCAGAAACTTTTTCATCGTCAGTCATAACTGGCTTGATATCAAAATCTATATCAAACTTAACTTTCCAAGGAGCAAAGTGTTCTGTCATTTTTATTCCTGCTGAAGCTTGGACAATAATATAAACATTATTTGAGTATGAGGCATGATACCTTCCCAAAACTTTGAACCCTTCAAACTCATCATTCAAAGTTCCATCTTCAACAACCTTTAAAAAAAGATCGTAAGCTGCACCCATGAGAGCAACATTCTTAAAAGTTGCAGTCACAAAATAAGTATTCATTTGTTTAATAAATCACAAATTATTTCTAGGATATATTAATTAAAATTGTGTTAAGGATCTTGAAATGAATACTTCTGCTTAAGGAATTATTTCAGATCGACTGTCAATCAATTAATAATTAATTAATTTTTTATTTGCATCTCTTTTATTTATTCTTAACCCAATAAAAAGCATCCATATAACTGCAAATACAATTGGCAAGAAAACGATAGCAAGTTTCATCATTTTTTTAAAAGTGTTATTTGCTGAAAATAATAACCTTTAAATAAAAAACTAAGGATAGGTAATTTATCTAAAAAAGTAGCTAATTGCTCCTTATTGTAGTTTAACTTTCCTAAAAAAACTATCAAATCTCAGACCTAGTTAACAGAGGGCACTAGTTCGCAGGTTCGAATCCTGTCACCTACATCAATAATTGCAGTAGTTTTCATATATTTGTTTTCAATCTCAAGTTAGAAAAGGTGGCTCTAGGAGTAGCTAATTTCTTGAACTATTTTCAATAGTTGCTTACTTTATTCAATTTTTAACTTATCAAAAAGTTTGACAATACCTACAGGGTATTAAAATAGATTTAATAAATTTATATTTAAGATGCCTGTATCTCATTGGCTACCTGATGCAACCACTAAAAAACTTTTATCTAATATAAAAATCAATACTTTCTTAGACATAGGGGCTGGCGCTGGAAAATATGGGAAAATGATTTCTAAGTATCATCCACAATCTAAGAAATTTGGATTGGAAATAGATGCAAAATATATTAAAGAATATAATCTCCATGAAATTTATGATGAAATATTAAATTTCCCCGCAATTGATTTAATAGATAAAGCTATAGATTCTACATATGATCTAGTTATTATTGGTGATTGTATTGAACATATGAAAAAGTCAGAGGGTATAGATTTGTTGAATTTTTTAGTTTATAGGTCAAAGTATATTCTTATTCATTATCCCAACGAATATGTTCAAGGGACTGTAGATGATCATATACATGAGGCACATATATCAATTTGGCATGAAAGTGATTTTCAAGCATTTGATTATAAATTTATAAAAAATGGTTTTATGCATACATATGCTATAGATGGATATTTAAGAAAAAAATCTATATTGAATAAATTAACTAACTATGACAAATCAGTGTCAAAAATTTTAAGCTAATAATGCTGAATATCTCCTATTCTTTTTCTTTCTATAACTCAAACTATTCAAAACCTAATAATCTTTAATCCCATTCATAATTAAACACTTGATCGCAGTTTAGAATCCTGTCGTCCCGAATCTTAGAATCCAAGTGAAAGAAAGATTTCCAAGCCTGTCTTTTTAATTAGCTAAATATTGACAGCTTGATTAGAATAGTTGAAATTTGTCTTTTAATGAATCGTTTAATTCTTCTTTCAATTATATTCATACCATTTTTTTCAAATCTTTATTTTCCAGAAAAAGTTAGTTCTGTAGAAATCAATTGCAATTCTCCTGTTTGGAAAAACAAAGATAGATGCAAAGACAAAACTGTTGTTAAAAAAAAGAAAAAGAAAAGAGGTCCTGAACTATTAACTACAACAGGTGAAATTAAATACCCATTTACACTTGAAAAGATAGGAATGTTAGATCCTTCTTCAGGGAAAACCATCCCAGTAAAGTTATTTTCTGAGAATAAAGATTTTATTGAAATTATCCCTAAAAATGGTGAGAAAAGTAATATCGACTCTGAGTCAATACTTCAATGGTCAGTGGGGGATTATTCTGAAGTTAAATTTAGTGGTGTTGAAGCTTTAGCGAGTGGAGGAGGTTTCGCGGCAGGTGCGATAATTGCAGGTGGACCTGCTGCTCCTTTTTTACTTCTTGCATCACCATTTGTGGGAATGATGTCTGGTAACGTAGCCTATCCACAATGGAGAGTTTTAGTTAGAGAACTTGGAGATGACGGAAGAGAAAAGCAAATTTTGTTACAAGCAGTCAATGAGCAAAATGCATTTGCAATTCGCTCATTGGTCTCAAAGGCTTCTGGCTTAAAAGCAGGCGTAACAAAATCGAGTGGCGAAATTGATATTTTAAGAGAAAAGAAACTAACTAAATTAGAGAATGAATCGTTAATTTTAGAAAATGAACTACTAGCTGCCTATTCAAAAGGAGAGGTTTGTTCTAAAGACAGCGAGAATAATAAAGTCATGAGATACGATGAAATAAAGACTTTAATTAATGGCCTAAGAAGATCATTAAGAATAGAAGAAACATTTAAAAATATTTGTTCTTCTTAGAAGTTAAGAAAAAATTTCTCATAGCTGGATCCATTCTTGTTATTTGCATAGCCATCATATTAATAGCCTTTGAAAGTTTTCTTTCTGCAATTTCAAGTTCCTTATTCCCAAACATAAAAAAAGGAGCTAATTGCCCCTTATTTTAGATCGACTGTCAATTATTAAAAATACCTCCTATAAGGTTTTCTAAAAAATTGGCAGTTCTATTGAAATTTGCTTTTATGAGTGTAGAGTTATTTTATTATGCAAATCTCATTTTTTGTAAAAGTATTTTTATTTATAACTCTTTATTGTATTTCTGATTTATCAATTAAAAATAATATTTTGAGAAAAGTAATGAATAGAGCTAATAGAGCTAAAAAAATTTAAACTTCCCAATTAATGGAATTATTAACTAATTTTTGGAATAATCAACCCACTACAGTAATTGGAATAGGTGTAGCAATATTTGTATTATTAGGAATTTATATATCTTTACTCCAGACATATCAATAAATTAGTTAATTATTTTATTAATTTTTTCAAGATTCCATTTATCAAATATTAATTTCATTTCTCTTTCGTAGTATCTTACTTTCTTTGCAAAAGGTAGTTGTTGAACAATTATCCCAAAGGGAAATTTAAAAAAACAAGAGACATAAACAATATAAAACTCGACAAATGAAGGTTTTGCCGGGAGAGGTAAATTTTTAATATATGCCCAATCAATGCAAGGTTTTAGTTGCTTATCACTAACGATAATATTTTTTTTACATCTCCACCAGGAGAATAGATAAATGCAAATAAAAATCGGTAACGGAAGAAGTCGCAACATTAATTAAAAAAAAGTATTTCTTCAGAAGTTATTTATTCAGGATAACCAAGCCTTAATTTACCTGGGGCGCAAATAGTAAGCGTTTCATTTAATCTTCTGCATCTTCAAATTCTCTTAACAAACGAAAAGTTTTAGAAATAAAAGGAAAAATCCATACCAACAAACCTACTACAGTTATCAAAGCGACAAGAAAACCCAAAATTGCTAAGAATCCACCAGTTACATCTCCTTCGTAAAAGCGATCAAGTCCAATTGGAGCACCAACTCCTAAAAGGAAGAGTCTTGTTAAAGTTTGTTTTTCTTTTTTTCTCAACATAAATAATATAAAAAGAGGGTTTATCTCTCCAATTTTAGATCGACTGTCAATCGCATTTAACTGTCAATCGCATTTAATATAGCGGTGCAATTAGTTAGCGGCTCATTAACTTTTAGATGATAGTTTATTATAAAATTAAAAATTAATTGCTGATTTAGCTATTAAATAATGGATTGCTTTATTCATATAGGCCCAAGCAAAACAGGCAGCTCCTCTATTCAAGCTTTTTTAACAGAGAATGAACAAGAATTATATAAAAATGGAATATGTTTTCTTCGTTTAAGTAAAGCTAATTTTTTTGAACTTCGTTTTGCTTTTTCTTGTGAATATAAGAATACTAGAGCTTCTCAGAATTTAGGAATAACAAGTGAAAATTATGAAGAGAAAAAGAATTTATTTAAAAAAAGAATTGCCAGAAAAATTTCTAAAGTTAAAGATCAAGGCCTAACAAGAGTAATTATCTCTGCTGAAGGGTTAGGTGCACTTAATAAAACTGAAATCCAATCAATATTTAAATGGATGTATAAGCGCTTTGAACAGGTTTCAATAATACCAGTACTTAGGCGTCAGGATAGACGAGCTTTAAGTAGATATAAAAATATTGTTAAAAATAAGGGTCATCTTGAACAACAATGCCTTGTAGCGACAGATAACTTTGATCTTGAATATTTCTTGAAATTGTGGATGGATATTTTTGGTAAAAAAAATATTAAACCTATTTTGTTTCCAGATAGTGTACCAGAATCAAGGGATTTAATTAAAGACTTTTGTGCAGCCTCGGAACTTAGCCATTTATCAAATATCTTAAAAATTGATGGATTTAGACGGAATGAAAGTATTGATGGAAGAGCTATTGAAATCATGAGACAAATCAATTTGATGAAGCCAGATAGACATCTTGTACCTTTGGATAAAACCCAAAAAAGATTAAATAAATTAATCGAAAATTCCTTTGATTTTCCATTAGAGAAGGTTCAACCATCCAAAAAAGAGGCGAGGGAATTTTATGAAACCTTTAAATTAAGTAATGAAAAAGTAAGGCAACTTTTTTTTCAAAATAGAGAACAATTATTTTTAGAAGATTTTAATATTTATCCAGAAAAAGCCCATTATCCAAAATTTCAACCTAATGATCTGTTGAAAATATTAATAACATATGTTAATTCTAGTCCATAAGTTTTTCATGCTGTTAACCTCTCTCTGGTGTATGAAATTAGAAAAATTACTAACTATTTGCGTTGCAAGTAATAAGCGTTTAATCTAAAGACCTAAAATTTCATTTTTCTTTTTTTCAAATTCTTCTTCGCTAATTATTCCCTTATCTTTTAACTCTGCAAATTTTTTCAATTCATCTGCCTCAGAATAAGTATTTTGTTGAATATTATTTGGATTTCTAATTGCATTTAGTTTTATATCGTAAAACTTTTTACAGTTTGAGTTATAAAGGTTTGTTTTGCAGAATAATTTTAGTTTTGTTTTATCTTCCGGAACTTTAGGTAATTCCAACGCTATTTCTTCTGCAGTTTTCTTCCTGCATTTTCTTTTCTTTTTACCTTTATTGAACTTATCTTTTTCCCAAGTACAAATTTTCTTTTTTACAATTTTGTTTTCATTACTTCTATTTCTTGCAGATTCATAAAAATCTGGACAATTAGATTCCATAGTTTTTATTACTCCTGGTTTTAAAGCACTTGCTCTCATTGCAGCAGCAAAACCATCTACAATGCCTGAAGAAATCCCTGAGGCAATTGCTCCCGAAGTTGTTCTAGTTGGAGACCATGGTGCATACGGATCACTACTTGAATAGGAAGGAGGAATACTATTCATAATTGAATCATTAACTATTTTCTCTGCATCACTTGGATCCATACCACTTCTCATCATCTGACATAATTGCATCCCATAACCATAAGCATTATCAGCATTGACAGCAGTTGGTAAAGCGAGGGCTGCTAGTAGTGGGAGTAGTAAGCGTTTCATTTAGAAGCTAATTGTCCTTATTTTAGATCAACTGTCAATTAATAAATGGCCATAAGATATCTGAATATATATAATCTTAAAAATCAAAACTTCTAACAATGAAGAAATTAATGCTTGCTCCTTTTCTATTAGCCAGTCTTTTTTCATTTGGTGGTGAACTGAAAGCATATCCAAATTCACATGATAAACTTCCAAACCAAAGAAGTTCTTTATCTGAAAGTCAATCCAATTCAAAGGAAGTTTGGTATCTTCTACATCAAAATACAATTCAATGGAAAGGATTTAATCAATGGCCTGGGAATGAAGGTTTTTCCTTCAAAGGATGGAGTACAGTTACATTCGATAAACTCAAAATTTCAACATTTGCCATTAGAACTATTTGCAATAGATTTGCTAATAATAAACGTATATGGATAAATCAAATTGATTTGGGGAAATTTGAAGAGATTGATTTTAGATATAAACCATATACAAAATGTTTAAAGGGAGTGGATGAGAATGGCTCTAATTATGCTCTCGAGATTTCGTCAATTAAAATGAAAAAAGAGAAAGATCGTAATAATAACATTTCTGAATATATAATCCATACTCTGGATGGTTATGACCAAGTTGCAGATGATTTGTCTTCATTTAATACTATATATTTTAGGGGTATTACAGAATGCAGACTTGCTAAGTCTAAGCTTGATAGTTGGTTTGGAACCCTTAAAAATAAATTTTTAAGTAACAGTAAGCTATTCATAAAATATTCAACAAAATGTATTAGTAGAACCTAAATGAGAGCAAAACTACTATGTAATTTAGAAAATGCAATGCACAAAGCAATGAAATTAAAACAATATTAAGCATCAAAATCAATGTCCAATAAAACTACACTTCTTTCCCCAGATAAATATCTAAAAGAGACTCTTGTCAAAAGTCTACCTTTACTTTTTCTGCCTTCTACACTCCACCCATGCCCAACTTGGCTTTTTAAGTAGGTGCGAAATTGTTTAAGAACAGCCCTAGAAAGCATACTACAGCTTGTAAATCTCTAGGTGTATTTTAAGGTGCAGATTTCAATAATCAAACGCTATAAAGTACTATAGGAATTAAGGACGTTACGAAAGAAATCTCAAGATAGATTGATATCACTAACGTTTTGGGATTTGGGGCCATAGCTCAGCTGGTAGAGCACCTGCATGGCATGCAGGGGGTCAGCGGTTCGAGTCCGCTTGGCTCCACTTAATTTTTATGTCTTACCAAAAGTTTTCAGAGATCGTTAATTAATAAAATAACTTTTCTACGTACTTGTCAAAGCTTTTTTAAGCAATGCTGCACCCAAAAATGCGCAAATAAGTTTTTTCTTGCGAAGGATTTTATCAATTTCTGCGTTAATGATATATAGATATAAAGTATTTTTATGAAAAACTTTTCATTTTTAATTTTGGCATTGACATTTTTTATTACATTGCCTTCTTATTCGAATCCTACCTATGAAAAAAATGACTTTAGCAAAATGCGCAGACGTTTTGAGAGGATTGACACGAATGATGATGGACTTATCTCAAAAGACGAAATGATTGAGGCTCACCGTAATCGAATAGATAAGATATTTCTGAAGTTTGATAAGGACGGTGATAGTAAATTGTCAAAAAAAGAATTACGCTCCGTTAGGAAGGAAATGCAAAAAAAGATATACAAAACTAAAAAAAAGTTATATAAATTAGAGAATCTAGAATTTTAAGGAAAGTCCATGGATTTAATTTCCCACATGCGCAAAATAGCGGAGGGGGATAAAAAATCGTTCCGATTCATCGCTAAAGCTTTGGGTTACAAAATGCATTCAACAGCAATTAAACTTTTGGGTTCATCTCATTTTGACGATGCAGATGATGTTGTACAAATTTCTTTGATTAAAATTTGGCAATCAGCTCCTCGGTGGGTAAATAAAGGAAGTGTAGAAGGATATGTTTATAAGATCGTTTTTTCAACTTGTATGGATTTCATAAGAAGATACAAAAATCCTGAGGAATTTAAAGATCACTATTCCAATCAAGACATAACAAATAAAAAATACGATAATAATGAATTAAGAAAAATGCTTTTAAATAATATTCAGAAACTTCCTACAAATCAAAAAGAAGCCATTTTACTACATTATTTTTGTGGTTATAAACAGAGGGAAGTATCTAATATTTTAAACAAAACCGACAAGGCTACTGAAAGCCTTATTATACGGGCTCGCAAAAAGTTAAAAACTATTTTACCAAAGGATTTATTGGAGGAGTTCTTTTATGTCTAAACTAAAAAAGGAAGTTCTCGATCAAATGATTGAGAATGCACTCACTTATAAACAAGAATCAAGACGATTTAACACAAATTTTTTATATAAAAGTCTAAAAGGTTTTGTTTTAAAGCCAAATGTATATGGACTAACTTTTGCATCATTAATTATTGCTTGTGTGTTTATTCCTCCCGTGGTGACATCAAGGCAAATAGTTGATGTAAATAAAATAAATGATTATGTGACTTTAAGTATTATTGATGATTTTTAATAAAAAAAGCAAAAGATTATGAAACCATCTATTCCATAAAACATTAATAATTTTTAGTAAAAAATTCTAAATTTTTTTTTAAAACTTATATAGAGGTAATGAGGTGATAAAGTTTATTATATTAATTTATTTACATTGATAAAAAAAGTTTGTTGTATAGGTGCAGGGTATGTTGGTGGACCAACTATGTCCGTTTTTGCCGATAAATGTAACGATATTTCTTTTAATGTTGTTGATGTTAATCCGGATAGAATTGCAGCTTGGAATAGCAAAGATTTATCAAAGCTCCCTATTTTTGAGCCTGGCTTAGATGAAATTGTAAAAAGATGTCGCGGAAAGAATTTGACTTTTTCTACCGAAGTTCATAAGTGTATATCTGAAGCAGATATGATTTTTATTTCTGTTAATACCCCTACAAAAACTAGTGGCATTGGTGCAGGTCAAGCAAGTGATTTAAAATGGGTAGAATCTTGTGCTAGGCAAATTTCAAAATATGCAAAAGGACACACTATTGTTGTTGAAAAAAGCACTTTACCTGTGAGAACTGGTGAAGTAATAAAAGCTATACTTGAGTCTTCACAATCTTCTTTAAATTCTAAAAATAAAATTACATTTGATATTCTATCTAATCCAGAATTTTTAGCCGAGGGAACAGCTATTAATGACCTTGAAAATCCTGATAGGGTTTTAATTGGAGGTTCTAATGAAAATGCAATCAAAGCTCTTCATGATCTATATAAAAGATGGGTAAACGAAGAGAAAATTATTCATACCAATTTATGGAGTAGTGAGTTAGCTAAATTAACTGCAAATGCATTTCTTGCTCAAAGGGTTAGTTCTATAAATTCAATTAGTGCTTTATGTGAAGTTACTGGTGCTGATATTAGGGAGGTCTCACGTGCGATTGGTAAAGATAGTCGAATTGGAAGTAAATTCCTAAATGTTGGACCAGGTTTTGGAGGCAGTTGCTTTAAAAAAGATATATTAAATCTCGTTTATTTAGCAAACCATTTTGGCCTACCTCAAGTAGCTGATTTTTGGGAAAGTGTTGTTCATCTTAATAGTTGGAATCAAAACAGACTTACTAATATAATTTTGGAAAAACTATTTGGGACCTTAACAGAAAAAAAAATTGGTATTCTAGGTTTTTCATTCAAGGCAAACACTAACGATACTAGAGAGTCACCAGCCGTTCAAATATGTAAGAACTTATTAAACGAAGGAGCGTATTTGAGAATTCACGATCCCAAAGTTTCGAAGGAACAAATAGTTTTAGATTTGGGCACGCCACCAATTGAAGATTTCAAAAAAAATGAAGAATTAGTTAAAAAATATAAATATAAAAAATGGGAAAATTCACTTTTGGAAAATGATTTTTTTAAAAATTTAGATGCAGTTGTTGTTTTAACAGAATGGGATATCTACTCTAATATAAATTGGGAAAAAGTATCAAAAAAAATGAGATCTCCAGGCTGGGTATTTGATACAAGATTAATAGTAGATGAAGAAAGAGTAAAAAGTTCAGGGCTTAGTTTTTGGAGAGTAGGTGTCGGCACAGTAAGGAGAAATTGAAGGTGAGAGGAATTTTATTATGAATTTCTTATCTATGAATAGATGAATGTTAATAATGAGTTTTTATTTTAATTTTAAAATATGTTTTATAAAGATAAATTAATAATGATCATGAATATCATAGAAAAATCAAAAAGTACAAACTTTAATTAAACATCTGATTGATCAATATTGGCAAAACAAGTTCTTGGATACAATAATTGATTAAAAATTTTAAAAAGTTTTGAAGAAAGCCCTTATCAATAACTATCTTGTTCTAATTAACTGCCTCTAGAGATATTTATATATAATGGCTAATCTTTTAGCGACATTCTTTAAAGAAAAAACAAAAAAAGAGAGTAGATTAACTAACTCTCTTTTATTAATACTATTTAAGATTTAATTTATTAGGATTATAGAAAATGGAATACCGATCTATTAATAACCGCAATAATTTGAATTCAGATTTAAGTTACCTGTACCTTTTCCACAAACAGTACGCATAAGAGATCCTATGTTTCCAGCTCCCCAGTTTTTATTTGCTGAGTCTTTATATTGACTGCTTGGATACTCTTTATTTTGACCAAACCAAGAAGCTCCCTGCACTTGTTGATTCTTGTCTGTATATCCCCAACTGGTTACACCAACTAGGATATTACGAAGTTTCCTATAACCACCACCAGCTGAAGCACTAATGTTTGGCTTTCTTCCAAAATTAGTAATCTCTGGCCCACCGGAAGAGCCTCCAGTCTGCTGACTACCCCAAATAAAGTTTTTAACATTCTTTACAGGTTGATAATAAACAGCCATAGAGTCAGTTCTCATCATGGCTCCCCCACGATTTCTCGAAGTATCGCCTAACGCTGCAGGATATCCAAGTTGTGTGATTTGACCTAATTTCTTAGACCTGTTTATAAACGTATTCCCAGTTGTAAAACCATAACCATTCCACCCATATCCATATGTTCCTGCCCCTTTAGCAAAAGGAAGATTTTTCACTGGGCCATCAAGTACCAACAAAGCTAAATCATTACTTGAAATAACACCACCGGCGGTATTAGCGCAAGTACCAGCTGTGTAACAGCCTGGCAAAACCATTTTCTTTACACCCCAAGTGCCAATTGGGCCAGCATTTGAAGCGATAGAATTGTTTTTAGTTGCAGCAGGTATGAAATAGACCGTGCTTGCAATACTACTACTACCTCCTCCCCAATCAGCAATACAGTGTGCGGCGGTAGCAACGACTCCTTTACCAATCAATGATCCAGAACATATATACCATCTTCCCCCTTTACGCATCCATAATTTCCCAGCTGTGAGGTAAGGTCGAGCGGAGGTTGCTACATTATTAAGATCTTTTTTCTTGGGAGACGAAAGAGGTTTTACAACCGCTGTTGTATATGAATATTTTCTCTTACCATAGTTAGACGGTTCAACAATATTTGAAGATAGAGATTCTCTCCCTTTTGGTAATTTAACCCCAGGTCTTAAACGATAAGACTCCATGGAAGTTGCATAAGAAGAATTTGGTAAGCTTTGCAACATTGGCATTGGAGACTTGGGTTTCAAAGAACTAAAATAAGCTCTTTCAGTCTCCTTTGGTGGAGTCAATGTAATAATCTTGTTTTCTTCAGCAAGTGATGCAGGTATTGCTTGTAATGAAATTCCTACAGCAAAAAGTGATAACAATGAACTTTTCATTAAGTTTAGATTGCGGTAAGAAATTTTAAAATAAAATTTAAAAATTTTATTTTTTAATTACTTCTTGTAACTTTTCTAGTAAAAATTTATAGGATTATTTTTAAATCTTAAGTTAATAAACATCTCAAAATGAAATTTTAATTAAGTTAACCACCATCAATTTGACAACCAATTAATGCACCAGCAGTGCCTCCAGCGGGTACAGCCCACCATCTATCTTTACCTCTTGTAGCAGACATTGTTATGCCAGCACCTAATAAACCTCCTATAACGCTTCCTTCTTTGCAGCTATTATCATCAATATTTTTTGGAGCTGGTGCTGGTGCTATTGGATGGGAGACTTTAGGGGCTGGTGCTATTGGTTGGGAGACTTTAGGCGGATAATAATGAACGTGATTTACACTTTTTACAGCAGATTTATGATTACTAAATATTTTCTTTTGACTATAAAGTGAGGCGGGTGGACACTTTACGTTTCTTTTAACTACTTTTTTGATCACGGCGCCATTTATGTTTTTTACAAGTCTTGTCCTTTTGCAAAGTTTTGTATAAGAAACTGTTTTCTTTACATTTCCGTTTGGCAGAATTTTCTTTTTTACGACTTTTTTTGTACTTGTAGGTTTGTATTTTACAATTACTGTTTTCTTTACCTCAGCGTGAGCAATTAATATTTCATCAGCAAATATTGGTTTGGTAGAGGCTGATAGTAATCCCAATGAAGCTAATAAAAAGAGAATTCTTTTTGGTTTCATCTTTGTTTTATCTTTTAATAATTTTAAATTGAAAAAGTTAAAGTCATTCATGTTCCTTTAAATTTCTTAAAAATGTTTACATACTTTTAACGTAATTAAACTTTAAAACCCTTCGCAAAATATTTAAAAAAATTTATTAATGAAATTTCTAATACTGTCATTGCTAATTTTTATTAATAGAAAGTCGATCTTAATTAAAAGCAAATCAGTTTTTTATTGCAAATTAAACTAGTTTATTATGTGGATTTAAAGAATTAGATAATAAATAAAGAGTTATTTTTCTTATTCAACAGGAACTTGAAAAGTCTTCATTTTTAAAATTTTCAATAATAAATTTGTTAAATATAGCCTTTTGGATTTATATTTTTCCATCGCCATCCATCAATGCACATTTCTTTAAGTGATTTTGCAGGAGACCAATTAAGTATCGACTTTGCTTTACTATTATCTGCAACTAACTGACAAACATCACCCTCTCTCCTTTTATCAAATTCAAAGGGGACAGATACATTATTTGCATTCTCAAAGGTTTTTATTAAATCAAGTACACTATGACCTTTACCAGTGCCAATATTTAACTTAATCATTTGAGTTTTATTTCTAAAGAGAAAATCTAAAGCTTTTATATGACCATCTGCTAAATCCATCACATGGACATAGTCTCTTATACATGTTCCATCAGTAGTAGGCCAATCATTACCAAAAACTTTTAATTTTTCCTTTGTAAAAGCTGAGTTAATTATCAAAGGAAAAATATTATTTGTTTTTTGTAATGGATTCTCTCCTATTAAGCCAGATTCATGAGATCCAATAGGATTGAAATATCTTAAGATAGCTATCTTCCAATTTTCATTGGGTTCCTGAATTATGTCATTTAATAAATTTTCTACAGCTAATTTAGTTGATCCATAAGGATTAATTGGTCTTAATTGATTGTTTTCTGATAAAAGATTTTCTGAAGCAAATCCATATACTGTGGCACTACTACTAAAAACAATAGTTTTGCAATTATTTTCTTTCATACTTTTAATTAAATTATATGAACCAAAGACATTATTTTCCCAATAATTAAAAGGTTCTATAACTGATTCAGCCACAGCTTTTAAGCCTGCAAAATGTATTACTCCGTCAATTTGTTTTTTTTCTTTAAGAGCCGTTTCGAAAATATAATTAATAAAATCTTTTTTTCTAATATCACCTTGAAAAAATCTTAGTTTGTTTGATATGTCTATATCTTTACTTCTTAAAATTTCTTTTATTTTTAAGAGAGACTTCTTAGAACTATTAACCAAAGAATCAATAATATAAACATTATATCCTTCAGATAGTAAACCTAAACAAGTATGAGAACCTATAAATCCTGTTCCTCCGGTAACAAGAATATTTTTCATTATTGCTAAAACTTTTGAAAAATATTAAGAATTATAAGTTATAAGTAAGCGATAAAGGAATAAATTAAATTTTAAATTAAAAATTTAAAGTAATAAAAACTATATTAAATATCCTAATCAAAAACCCTAATTAATTTAATTGCAAATTTAGGTAAGATTTTTAATCCCTGAATTTTTTTGTTAGATAATTATTTTTATTTTTCGCCATGAGCTATGAAATAAGGATTTAATATATCCTTCTTCCCATATATTAATTCTTCGCCATTAATTTGTAGCACTTTACCTCCTGCCCCTTCTAGGATTGCATGCGCTGCTGCAGTATCCCATTCAGATGTTAGACCTAATCTAGGGTATATATCTGCTTCGCCTTCTGCAATCTTTAAAAATTTAAGACTTGATCCGGCTTGTATCAATTCTACTTTTTCATCAATATTAGAAATAAATTTTTTGGTATCTTCATTGAGATGGCTTTTACTCGCAACTACCCTACAAATTCCAGGGAGAGGCTTATATCTTATTTCAGATGTTTTTTTCTCATTATTGATAACTTTGGCACCAAATTTTTTGCCTCCATAATATATTAAATTTTTAACTGGAACGCTCACAAAACCTAATGTTGGCGAAGAATTTTCGATTAAAGCAAGATTACAAGTGAATTCATCTCTTTTATTAATAAATTCCTTTGTGCCATCTAATGGATCTATTATCCAAAAAGTACTCAAATTTCTAGAATTATTGAATGAGGTTTCATCTTCTTCACTTACTATTGGTATTTCAGGGAACAGTTTTTTTAACCCATCTGTGAGTATTTTGTTGGCAGCTAAATCAGCCTTAGTTACAGGTGTTTTATTCGCTTTAAATTCTACTTCATTACTTGAATCATTATATATTTCAATTATTGCATTACTAGCCTGTTCCATTAAGTTAATTAATTCTTTAAGATATTCAATATTACTTATGATATTTTTAGCTTTTTTCATAATTTAATTTTTTTAATTAAGACATTTTAACTAATAAAAAGTAGGAATTGTTTATAAATTTACTAAACTTTTAATTCTATATATAAAGCTTATTTTTCTAGTTAATAATCATATCTAGAATATACCTTACTCTAACTTTCTGTAAATTTACACAACTTATAGAGTTTTTTTGATGACAAAATCTCAGAAAAATCTGTATTCAAATTATTTTGAATTAATTAAGAAATATTATTTTTTTTCAAAATTAAAGAGTGATTTTTAATTCCCAAATGAATAAGACTGGAGTTACTTTAATTTTCTATTGCATCAGATAATCTGATAATAAAATAAATTAAATAAAATATTTAGCTAAGTTAAAGCTTCAATAAATGTATTATATTTTGATTTTTATTGATAATATCTCAAGATATTTATTAAAAAGTTTTTCTCATATTAATTAAATTGTCACTTTAATGATGCTAGAAAGCTAAATTTCCTTAAGCTTAATTTTGATAATTTAAAAACCTACTTAGTTATTTTCATTAAATTAAAAATTTTTAATTATATTTACATATTTTTTTTTCTTTAGATAAAAATTTTCTAATAATATCCCATATCTATTTCAAGAATGGATTTAATAAATAGTGAATAATTATTAAATTATGAAACAATATAATTTGTAATAGTAATTGAAAATTTGATAATCTAAAATGATCATTAATTTATTTAGGAAGTAGTTTGCCTTACAAAGATGATTTTGGAAATATTTCTGATGTAGAGAATTTTGTAAATTCCTATATAAATTCTTTCTCTGAAGCAATAAAAAATTTAGATTATACAACCATCAAAGAGATTGTCTCTCTTTTGGAAAATGCGACAAAAAATAAAAATAAAATTTTTTCTATAGGAAATGGAGGTTCATGTGCAATTTCTGATCACCTTTGTTGTGACTTTACAAAAGGGACGCATTTTGAATCATTCCCAGATTTAAATACATATTCTCTTGGTTCTAATAATTCATTAACTAGTGCGATAGCAAATGATATAGGTTATGAGTTTGTTTTTTCCAACCAAATTAAATCCTTTGGTGCAAAAGATGATATATTAATAGCAATAAGTTCATCTGGAAATAGTAAAAATATTATTAATGCTATTGATATTGCTAAGGAATTAGGAATGAAAGTTATTGGGTTTTGTGGTTTTTCCGGCGGAGAGATGATTAAAAAAGTTGACTTCTGCCTTCATACTCCTGCGCATAATTATGGAGTAGTTGAGGATTGCCATCAATCTTTAATGCATATTATTGCTCAGGTGATAAGAATGAGGCGTTCAAAATTAATTGATTGGTAGGATGAAAAATATAGAGGAGCTGACGGCTGTTTTTCTTGTTGGGGGTAAAGGGACGAGATTAGGATTGGGTGATTTACCAAAACCCTTAGTGGATATACAGGGGATACCACTATTAGAAAGGATGATATTAAATTTCCAAAATCAAGGAATAAAAAATTTTATAATGTTGTGTGGCTTTGGAGCATCAAAAATTGAAGCGCATTTAAGTCAAAAACAATTTGATAATATAAATATTAAAATTATTATTGAACCCAAACCCTTAGGAACTGCAGGAAGTTTTTCTTTAATTAAAGATATTGTTTCCGATAAATTTATCGTTGTCTATGGGGACTTAATTTTTGATCTCGATTTAAATAAATTTGTTTCATATTCATTAAATAAAAACTGTACTGCGGTTTTATACGCTCATCCGAATGATCATCCATTTGATAGCGATCTTATAAAAATTAACCTAGATAATAAAATAGTAGATTTTATATCGAAACCACATGTAAATCCAAGTTGTGGCAATTTAAGTAATGCAGCCTTTTATCTTTTCGATAAAGCTATTTTTAAATATATACCTGAAAAGATTGAAGGTATTTTGGATTGGGGCAAAGATATCTTTCCAAAAATGGTCGCAAAAAAAGAAAAGATGTATGTCTATCGCGGAACAGAATATATAAAAGATATTGGTACAAAGGAAAGAATTCTAAAAGCAAATATCGATTTTAAGAAAGGTAAAATATTATCAAAGAATTATAAATACAAACAAAAGGCTATTTTTTTTGATAGAGATGGTGTTATTAATGAGGAGATAGATGGGGTTTACGAAATAAGTAAGTTTAAATTGCGAGGGGAAGCAGCAGAGATCCTAAAGAGAGTAAATTTAAGTAATTTCTTGGCTATATGCGTAACTAATCAGCCAGGAATAGCAAAGGGATTTATGAAAATTGAAGATTTGATCCAAATACATAACAAAATGGAATGGCTACTTGCTAACGCAAATGGGAGCTTTTTTGATGATATATATTTCTGCCCGCACCATCCTGAGAAAGGATTCCCTGGAGAAATCAAGAAATATAAAATTGATTGTGAGTGTAGGAAGCCAAAACCAGGCATGCTTATAGAAGCTGCAAAGAAGCATAATATAGATTTGTCTTCAAGTTATCTTATTGGAGATAATTTAAGAGATATTGAAGCTGGCGAAGCTGTTAATGTTAAATCTTTTTTATTATGTGAAGAATCATTAGATAAAGAACATCAAATAAATAAAATATCTGAAGCCTTAGATCAAATTTTAAAATAATGCTTATCTCAAGAACACCATTCCGAATAAGTTTTGTTGGAGGAGGGACTGATATTGATACTTTTTATAAGCATCAAACGGGTTCAGTTTTGTCAATTGCAATCAACAAATATTTTTATTTAAATATGCATCCAAATTTTAAAAAGGGCAATATCCTATTGAAATATTCTCAAACTGAAAATATTGATGATGTTTATGATATTGAACATTTAGTTATAAGAGAAGTTTTTAAAAAATATAATGTCTCAAGCGTTGATTTTGCCTCTGCGGCAGATATACCTGCAGGCACAGGCATGGGTTCTTCCTCAGCATTTACTGTTTCACTTTTACATTTAGTTCATTCATATCAAAAGCGATATGTTTCTCAATCTGAACTTGCCAAAGAGGCTTGTGAAATTGAAATAGAAAGATTGAAACAACCCATTGGGAAACAAGATCAATATGGAGCCGCAATTGGAGGACTAAAACTTATTAATTTTTATGAAGATGAAGAAGTAGAAATTGAACGTATTTTCCTTAATTCAGAACAAAGACAAAAATTAGAAAATAATTTAATTCTCTTTTACTTAGGAAATTCAAGAAGTGCTTCTGCAGTTCTTGAAAAGCAAAAAAATGTAACCTTAAATAACAAAAAAACATTGGATATTTTGTCAAGGATGGCTGATCAGGCAAAAAGGTTAAAAAATGATATTTTAAATGATGTTAGTTATATAGGAGATTACTTAAAAGAAGGTTGGGAATTAAAGAAATCTATTATGTCGAGCATTACAACATCTTCTATAGATCAAGCCTATGAAACTGCAATGGCAAATGGTGGGAAAGGCGCTAAATTATTAGGAGCAGGTCAAGGTGGATTTTTATTGGTATATGCTGAGGAGAAAGATCAACAAAAGTTAATAAAGTCTATGAATACTCAATGGACTAAATTTAAAATTGATAACCAAGGTAGTGTTATTATTTATGATGATTCATGATCGGTATGGATTCATTTCAAATTAGTATAATAATACCTAGCTATAATTCAGCTAAGACAATAAGAGAGACCATATATTCTTGCCTTATTCAAGAAAATATAAAATATGAAATAATTATTGTAGATGATTTAGGAAAGGATAATACAAGAGCAATCTTAGAGGATATAAAAAAAAGTTGTCCGGATGCAAAAATAAACTTAATTTATAGAGCGTCAGGATTAGGGCAATCTACAGCAAGAAATGAAGGTATTAAAAAAGCTTTAGGAAAATATATTTGTTTTTTAGATTCTGATGATAAATTCTGTAATTCAAAAGTTTTGAGAGAATGGTATGACAGTATTGAAATTAACGGTAGTGATTGTGAAATTGCCAACTTCTACTCAATTAGCAATAATAAAAAATCTATCGGTAGGGTAATAAATTCGCAAAAAATTAATAATTTAAATATTAAAGATAATCCTGAACTAGTAAACGTAGTTAGTTGTTGGCAAATATTATATTCAGCTAAATATTTAAAAGAAAATAATATTTATTTTTCCGAAAATCTTAGGCAAAGAGAGGATAGATTATTTGTAATTTTAGCATTTTTAAATACGGAAAAAATTTCATATAAAGAAAACCTTTATGTAATTGATCATTATAATATTGAATCATCCTCCTTCACTCAAATAAATATAGATCAGTTAAAACAATATATTCAACATTTAAAAGAATTAAATGAACATTTTCAAGATTCTAAGAATAAGTTTAATTCCTGTGATGATTTTAAATATGCAAATGCAGGAATTTACTTAATGCAATTTTGTACTTATTGGAATAATTTAGTATTGGATGAAATATTTTCTAAAAATCTTGAAATTATTAAAGAATATTTTGATCAACTATATTTACTTATCAAGGATATTCCACCTTTGTACAAAAATAAAATTTTATATGTCGAAACTCAACAAGGACTTATGAATGAGGGGGCATTAGATATTGCAAGAATTTCTTTAAAAACTAAAAATCCTATATACATTTCTTTAGCTCTAAAGATAAAAAATAATTCTTTCCCATTAAAACATCTTTACCAATTAAAAAATGTTGATAAAACTAGTGAGGAATGTATTGCAAGATATCTATCATTTTCTAGAAGAAAAATTGATACTTCTTTACAAGAAGATAAGAAATTAAGATCTAAGATTAAAAAAATTATTTTCCATATTGGCCTTACTAAAACAGGTTCCTCCTCTTTGCAGCAATTTTTTGAAAGGAACAGACTAAAATTATGGGATAAAGGATATCATTATCCAATATCTGGGGCTTTTCGGGAATATGGCAGTAGAAGAGAGAGAACACCCGGTCATGCACAACTAGTTGGATCAACTTTAATATCTCCTAAATCAGTAAGAACCGCTTTAATAAACGAAATCGAAGAGGTTAATGAAGTTTCTGAAACTAAGATTGACAAATTAATATTATCCGCAGAAAACATAGTAAGTGCTAGATTCTGGAAAAATGGTTTGATAATAGATTCTATTAGAGATACTTTTCAAGATGTAGATGATATTGATTTTTGTGTTGTCTTTAGACACCCCACTTCATGGATAATTTCGCAATATCTTGAAAATATTGGAAATCATTTAAATAGTTTTTCTGATTCACTTTTTAGATATACTGAATCACTAAAATCCAAAAATCTTGCTGATTGGAGTTCTATTTTAAGAAAATTAGAGAAGATTAATTGGGCAGAAGTCAAGGTAGGAATTTATGAAAATATACTTAAAAATGGGGGCATCGAAAATTGGTTTAGCGATACATTTGAAATAAATATTTCCAACTTTGATAAGCATAAATTGAGCTTAAGTAATGAGTCAGCCTCTCAAATAAAAGCTTTTACAATCAACTCAATAAAAAATGATAAAAGACTAAATAGAAAGGATCTAGAAAATATTGCAATTAATATTAATGAAAATCCCTTTTTTAATAAATTCAAGAAAGAATATACAAAAAGCTTTTTGGAAGAGATCAATTCCTTTGAGAAAGAATTTAATAATGAAATAATAAATTATGAAAATGAATATGGGATTAAAATCAAAGATCATCATTTGTTGGATAAGGAATTTGATATTTATAGTTTAGGTAGGAGTGAAGTTGATAATTATTTATTTAATGAGAAACTATTAGTCACAAGAAATCAAATGATATTTATAGATATTTTATCTCTATATCAAAAACAGATATTAGGCCAAAATCTAGAAATTATAATTAGTGGAAGAATTCAACTGATAAGGCTAAATAGTCCATTAATAAATTGCAAATATATCTTCAGTATGAAAAATAATAATAAAGAATATTTTCTTGAACAAATTATTTATCAGGATTCTATTGATTGTCTAATTTCAAGTACTTTATTAGAAAAATTTTATGAAAATAATAAATTAGAAGTTACTATTAATTTCTTTAAATATGACCAAAATGATAATTTAATAGAAATGCTTGCCGAAAGATTTAAGATTTTTTATTTTCAACAAGAAAATTCATATTGGTTAATTAATTCTGATGAAATTTATAACTTAATATAGGAATAATCTAGAACTGAAATGAAAGAAATTTATTTTATTATTTCATACGAGAAAAGAATTAATAATTTAACAAATGATTGGTTTGATTCTAATAGTGATTTATTGAAGAAGAATAAAATTTTATTCATTAATGACAGAGAGTTTAAAAAAAATATTACTTTAAATGAAGACATTATTATGAACGATTTGATTAGAAAAATTGAAGGATTTGATTTTAAAAAATTAATTTTAATAAATAGAAAAATTTATACTCAATCTAAAAAAATAAATTTATTACTTCTTTATGAAAAGTTAAAGGAATATTTTGGGAAAATAGCTTTTATTAATCTTGTTAGTGATCCTTTATTCTTAGCAACTAACAGAGTATCCTCTTTACTTGTTGATGAAAAGAAGACTTATGAAGATCTTTCGAAATTTAGTGGGCTTGTTGACTATCGTAGAATAGACACTTTTATTGATATATTTGGATCTGAAAATATCAAATTAATTGACTCACAGATTTCAAGTAACAAATTTCAAGATTTGTTAGAGAAGATATGTGATGAAATATCTCTTGAATTGCCTATAAATTATAAAAATGAAATTAACATTTATAAAAATAGTTTGACATTAGAATCGGCAAATTTTATTAACCTTCATAATTTTGCCCAGAAGATTAATAAACGTAATCTAAGGTATAGTGACTTTTTGAAAATAGGATCGACAAAATTTTCTTTACAAAGGGAGCTTATTATGAATATTAAGGAAAAACTTTTAGTACAGTATGATTTTCTTAAGAATAAAAATATTAACTATCAAATCCCTGATTGGGATAAACTAATTAATTTAAGGCCTGATTGGAATGATAAAGGTACATTAAGAGATTTGGTTTATAGGATAAATAGTTTGGGTTGCGAATTATGTGAGCTATTAAATGAGAATAAAAATTAATCTTTTTTTTATCGATAATGAAAAAATACTTTATTAAAAAATTAATTACTGAAATCGTAATAAATAATCCTTTTAAATTTGTTCCATTTAAATCACTTTCTAGGATGTCGGGATTTAAAAAACTTTATAAATCATTTTATGAATCTATTCCTTCTCATAAATCTACCTCTGAAGAACTTAAGAATCTAAACTTCAGAGATAGAATGAGAAATATACAAAATAATTATGAGTTTGTGAACTCATTATCAGGAAAACATAGAGTAAATAAAATATTTTTTGATGAAGCTTATTACCTAAATAAATATCTGGATGTAAAAAATAAAAATATTGATCCATTCATACATTTTTTAAATTATGGAATTATTGAGGGACGAAAACCATCCCCGTTTTTTTACACAAGAAGTCTTTTAGAAGAATTTAAGCAAAAAAAAATCTTTAAAAATTTAAGCATAAGAAAACGTTTTATTAGATTGTCTAAAGAAAATATAATACCGTCAAAATATTTTTGTTATGATGAAGTAAATTTAATTGATCAAAATATAACTTTAAAATTTGAAAAAAACAGAAATTATATTATTAATTTAGAGAGAGATATAAGAAATAGATTAATAAATGGAAACTTGGGAAATCTTATAGAAAAAGCATCACTAATTGAGGAGAAGATATCCTTTTCCTGGCCAAAATGTACAGAAATAAAAATTCCAGGAATTCAAAATGAAAATGTAATTTTATCAACTATAATTTCAAATAACTTGTTTAAGTCTTACAAAAATTCCTCTTGCAAATACTGTATTTTAGTAAATAAAAAAAGATGGGGTTTTGGTAAAAAGGAGGAAGGTTATTTTTTTCAATTCTTATCTGAGAAAATAGATAAAAAGCATATATTTATAATTTATACAGAAGACTTCATTGATGAATGTCATTTTAGGTTTAGTGATTTGCCTAAGGAAAATATTATTGACTTTTATAGACCTTTTATTAATCTTGAAAAAAATTATAAGATTAAATTACTTTTTGAGTTTTTAAGATTATTGAATCCAAAAGCATTATTTAACATAAATAGCCAATTATGTTGGGATATGATTGATCAATGGGGCATTCAACTTAAAGGTAAATTAAAAATTTATAGCTATTTATTTTGCGGAGAAAAAGATTTAAATGGTTTTATGAATGGTTATCCATATAAATATTTTGATTCTACATTTGAAACTCATGAAGAATTTATTACCGATTCATCTGTGTTGAAAAAATACTTGATTAATAAATTTAAATTAAAAGATAAGCTTTCTAAAAAAATTAGATTTGTAAAAACCCCAATTGAGAATACAATTATTAAATCAGAAAAGGTAATTACAGAAAAATTTAGAGTTTATTGGGCTGGCAGATTGGATCACCAAAAAAGACCTGATATTTTATCTAGGATAGCAAAAAAGCTCCCACAATTTGATTTTTTTGTTTGGGGAAAGCCTATAATTAAGGATTGGTCTTATCATCTAAAAAATATACAAAATATAAATTATATGGGTGTATACTCAGATATTAATGAGATTAATTTCTCAAAAAATAGTGCTTGGCTATATACTTCTGAGTGGGATGGATTCCCGCATATCCTTCTTGAAGTAGCTCTTTTAAAAATACCTATTTGTAGTTCATATTGTGGAGGAATTAGTGACGAGCTAAATAATGAAAACTCTTACATTGTTAGGAATTTAGAAAATATTGATGAATATGTAGAAAATCTTATTTCAATCTCTATGGATACTGAAAAAGCTAATGTAAAAGCAGAAAAATTTTATAAAAGAATTATGAGAGAAAGGACTTTTGAAAATTTTTCTAGTTCATTAGATGGAATTATTATATGAAAAAAACTGAAATCAATATTTGTATAACTGCACATAATGAAGGCATTCTAATCGGTTTAACTTTAGAATCAATTCTTAAAGCTAAAAAGTTTGCTAGTAATATTGGAATTGAAACTGTAATAAGTATTTGTGTCGACGCAGGCGATCAAAAAACAAAAGATTTTATTTGCAACAATGAAGAAAAAGTTCAAAAAATATTATTTACTGATTTTAAAGATCAAGGTTTGGCAAGAAACAAATTAGTCAATGAATCTAAATCTGAATATTTAGGCTTTATGGATGGTGATGATTTATGTAGTGAAAATTGGATAGCAGCATCATTTAAAAAAATACTCAATTCTGATCAAAAAGTTATTATACATCCTGAATTGAATTGGTTTTTTGACAACCAAAATTCAATACTTTTAAATATTGAAGATGAAAACACTTTGTTTGATAAAGAATATTATTTGCAACATAATTACTATGATGCTTTATGCATCGCTCCAAGAGAGGCCTGGCTTGAAAATCCCTACTGTACAAGACAAATTAAAAAAGGATTTGCATATGAAGACTGGTTATGGAATATAGAAACACGTTTAGCAGGATGGAAACATAAGGTCGCAAAAGATACGATAATATTTAAGAGAAGAAGGAAAATGAATTCTCAAAATTTGGCAGCTTCTAGATCCAAAAATACTATTAATTTTTCAAACTGGAAAGAATTTCTATGATATGAAATATATCTAGATTTTTTATTTAATTTATAATTTAGCATATCTTTTTTTTAGTTTTTCTAATTTAATTAATTCTTTTTCAAAGTCAGCTATATACTTTTTCCAAGCTTTTAAAATTATTTTCTGCTCATCTATTTCATCAGATGAAAATGGAAATTTCTTTGTTATTTCCCAAGCGTTGATATTATCTTTTTTTAAATCTCCCCACTTGGATTTGGATTTTTTAGATGAAACAAAAAGAGGATTTGTGAAATGTTTTATCACACTAAATGTTTTTGGGCTAATTATTACATCCTCGATACAAGGTAATTTAAGATATCCTTCGAAATCAAAACTACACCATATTCTTTTTTCTTTATTATTATTTATAGAATTTGATGGATCAATTTGAAAACCTTTTGCTAAGTAACCATTAGGTAAATTCTCGATATTTCTTGAAATAGTACACTCAATGGCTACGGGGCTTTCATTCAATCCATGAACCCATATAAAATTTTGACCATTTAAATTATTGGTAGAAATCCAGCCATAAATAAAACCATCATGTTTAAGACCCTCTAGATAACCTTCAGATCCTATTAAAAAAGGATTTAATGAGGTTTTTAACATTTGACTGGTAAGATTTGGATTTTTAACAGATTTGATTGTGTAATTTGATGGGGTGCCTTCTCTATTTATCGCTCTAACTTCAAAAAATGGATCTACATTTTTGTTCAATTTTCTTAAAATAGATTGATCTATTTTAAATTTAAAACCTGTCTTACCCAAGAAGTTATATTTTTCGGAAACATCAGCTCTTTTAATATTTAAACTGGTTTCAATTAAAAGTTTATTAGAGTGAAATAGACCTATTTTATTTAACGAATTTTTTTCTGAAATAAACCAGCCACTTATTTCATTAGGTAAGATATTTTCTATAAATCCTAGTTCAGAAAACCCTTTTTTTTTGGAGGATTTCTTTGTTAGAAACTTATTCCAAAAAGTATTTAATTTACCTTCTTGAGACATAAATTTAAATTATTTTAAGTAGTTTATTTATCTACTTGTTTAATAAGATTACCATTCCTTAGTTCAACTTTTGCAAGTTGATTAATAGAAATATCAAAATTCTCATTATTCAAAGATAAATGAGGACTATATGATGGATCTGATTTTAAATAATTAGGCCAATTTCTTACCATATAATTTTTTTCGCTTATCCATTGTTTGAGTTGTGGTCCAATTGGGGCTCCTCTTGTTTTAGATTCTAAGTGATATGCCACTACATGAGGTATATATAAATTTCTTAATCCAATACTTCTACATCTAAGACCTAAATCGACATCATTATAGTTTATTTTAAGATCTTTCTCATTAAGACCCTTTAAACTTAACCAATTCTTTTTGCTTATTGCTAAGCAAGCTCCTGTTAAAGCAGAAAATTCTTGGGATGTATTTAATCTTCCTTGGTAACCCTTTTCTTCACTTTTATAAAATCTATGAGCATGACCTGCAACTTTTCCAATTCCTAATATTATGCCTCCATGTTGGACTGAATTATCCTTATAAAGTAATTTTGCTCCCACGCAACCAATCCCTGGTCTTAAAGCATTTGAAGTAAGAAAATATCCCCATTTTGCAGATAAAAATTCAATATCATTATTTAGGAGTAGTAAAACATCACCATTAGTAAACTTTGAACATTCATTATTTAAAAATGAATAGTTAAATTCTGTAGGTATAGAAATTATTTTTCTTTTTTCTCCATAAAAAGAATCATCTAATAAATTAGATAAATATTTTTTAGTTTCATCCTTAACACTATTATTATCTATAAAAAAAATTTCAAAATTACATCCTGGAGAAAACTTTTTAATAGAATTTAAGCAATTATCTAATAAATCAATCTTGTCTCTAAATGGAATCATTATTGAAAGTAAGCTACTTTTATTACATTGCCAAATGAAGATGTTAGATTTTGTCAAACTAGAAATTTGAATATTGTTGAGGGTCCCAAAAAAGTCTCTTTTTTTATTTATAAATTCGACTAAGTAATTATTGTCAATATTATTTTCTATTTTTTTTCTATTATGGTAAATAATAGCTGGGAGATGTTTTATAGTGTTTATTTTTTTATTTGTCTCTAAAAAATAAATTATATTTAATAAAATTTTGAAGATAGTTGGTTTTTCATTTTCATTTAATATTGAATTGATTGCCATATTCCAAAGATCCTTTTTAATTATCCAAGAATTTCCAAATTGTCTACTACAAAGAAATAATTCTCTATTCCAAGCTGGTTTAAAATTAGGATTATGTCTATTACCTTTATCATCAATTTCATCCTCATCAGTAAATATGACATTACATTCTTCAGAGGTATTTTTCAGGAAAAATTGAATAATTTCAAAAGAATTTTCTGTCAATAAATCCCCTTCTCTCAAGAAGAATACCCATTCACCGTTTTTTTGAAAAGAGATTTTATTTGATTTTTGAACAAAAAATTTATTATTGTTATTTTTAATTAAATTTAATTTATTTATAAAATCTTTTTCAAAATATAAAATCCAATTAAAATAAGATAAAATTGGAGTCTTTCTAATTCCTCCCTTATGGAAGTAATTGTATAGTTTCCATTTATATGCAAAATTAGTTTTTAATTTATATATATCAGGAAAAATCTTCATAAATCTTTTTTGTATAATAAAAAAAGATAATAAAAAAGGAATTCTTATCAGATAAAAATTTTTTATAAAGATATTTTGACTATTATTATCGATGCTGCAGTATAAATAATCAATTTTTTTAATATGAACAAGTCTTGATTTTAATTTTTTAGCAGCAAAATATCTAGATTGATTAAAGCCATTAATGCCTAAAGATATTGAAAAATATAATCTCGAATCTCCGTTCTTGTAATTAAAAAGTAATAAATACCAACCCTTTTTAATCGGCTTAGTTGATTTTAACTTTATGCCTTTTTTATCGATTTTTCTAAAATTAGATGATTTATATAAAATTTCAATTTTTTCAGAAATTGCTATAACTAATTTAAAAAAATAATTCTTAATGTTCACCTCCTATGGCTATCTGCCATTCCAAGAACAAATTTTGTTAAAGCGTAACCTACTAATAAACTTACAATTGAAGTAAAGAACCCTTTGTGCCTCCAATATTTCCATTCTTGCTCGGGTAATAAAGGTTTTGACAAAATAGCCATGAATCTTTGTTGCTGTAATGAATCAATCCTTGTACTTTCCTCTGCAGTAAGTGCTGATTGATATAAGTTTTGATTAAAAGCTAGATCGTTCTCAAATTTATTTATTTTTAAAAGTTTCTGATTCAAATTTTGTTTCTCAGGATTAACAAGTAAAAGCTTTTCTTTATTTATAAGATCATTCAATTGATTAATCTGGTATTCGACTTCTTTTATTTCAGGAGCTTCTAAGTCAATAAATTGCATTTTTAAAGAAGCTAATTCTACTTTTAAATTAATTAATTGTGATTCTAATGCGCTTATAAAACTACTTTTTGCTGCGGCTTCTTGTTCAAGATTTATAATTTTTGTTTTTTCTTTGAATTTTATTAATTTTTCACTTGAATCATTAACTCTTGCAGCACTCAATTCAACTTGTGATTTTGCAAATTTTAAAAGTTCTTTATTTACATTTTGATTTAACTCATTTACAAACTTTTCAGCTTGTTCTATTAGAAAATTATTAAAGTAAAAAGCGATCTCGGGATCAAATGCCAGAGTATTAATTCTAATAACACCTGAAATCTCATCAAGTTGGACTGATATTTGTTTCATGAAAAATCTATATTTTGTTTCTCGAGTTGGATCTTTCCCTAATCCAGCTAATAAATCAAATCCTTTTTTTTTATATGCTTCAGTAAAGTCGAATTTTTTTTCGAGGTCATCAAGAACTTGAGGAGATTGTAAATAAGTTTTTAAATATCTTGCATCCTCAAGAGAACTGATATTTCCTCCTCCAAGTAAGCTATTGAGAGAGAACTCTGTTTTTTGTGAACCTGCTCTTCTAACAACTACATCTGATCTGACAGAATACCTTTCTCTGCCCAAAATGTAGAAATAAAATAAAAGTAAAAACATTACTCCAGATAATAAATATTTAGAATTTTTTTTTAAAAATAAAGTAAAATTATTTTTTTCAATATATTCTGGCTTTTTTTTCGGGTTGCTATTTTCACCTTCTATATCCTTCTTTAACAATGCTGATATAAACTTCCCAAGTCCAAAAGTCCCTCTTTTTACACCCATATTTCTCAAAAGTATTATCCTATTTTAACATAATCATAATTATTTCAAATTTATGAAAAAATTCTAATATTAACTTCTTTTAAAATATTCAAATAAATTATTTTTTTTCTTGATTCTTTTCTAAATAAGACAAATATTTTTGTTGTCTTCTAAGAGTACCTTTGGTATTCTTAATTTTTAATTTTAAAAATTCAGATTTCAGTTTATTGTCAGCTTCGAACTTTTCATAATCAAATAATCTATCTTTATATTTTTGAAGAAAGAAAATCTTTTTTTCACTATATTTTAACTTCTCTCCTAATTTTCTTTTGCTATTCTTTAAATTTAAAATTGTTTTTTCATTATTTATTTTTAATTCTTCTGGATTATTTAAACCAGTAAATTTTTTTCTAGAAAAAAATTGATTTATTTCATCGGAGAGTAAATCTTTATATTTTTCAATTCCTTCTTCTATATTATCGCATTGAATTAATTTACCCTCATGTAATATCAATGCTCTATCGCAGTGAATATTTAAACGACCTATGTTATGGTCAACCATTATGAAATCTGACCTAGCATGTCTATCTTCTAATATTTTTTTGCTCCTTTCTCTAAAACTTTCATCTCCTGCACTTGTGATTTCATCAATTAAATAAACATCAAATTCAAAAGCCATAGATAACCCAAAGGTAACTCTTGATCTCATTCCTTGAGAATAAGTAACAAATGGGCGATCAAAATATTCTCCAATACTTGCAAATTCTTCAACATTTTCAACTATTTTATTTGTGAGGTCTTCATTATTTCCGAAATAAACTTTACTTACAAACGTTACATTCTCTCTTGCACTGAGACTACCTTGAAAACCTCCAACCAATCCCACTGGCCAACTAATGGTACGATCTGAAATTATTTCTCCAGAATCTGGTTGATCGATACCGCCTATAATCCTCAATAAAGTAGATTTTCCAGCTCCATTTCTACCCAGTAACGCCGTAGAAACTCCTGTTTCAATCTTACAATTTAGATTCTTAAAGACTTCTATTTTCTGACCTTTAAGGATATAACTTTTTGTTAGATTCTTTAACTCAATCATCTAGATAAAAGTATTTTTTCATTGTTATTATAAATCCATAAACCAAAAGTTATCGATCCAAAGGCAACCGCAGCCAGATAATAAATTGAAATTGCTTCATTAAGTACGTAAGCATTGCTTATTGAATGTCTTGATAACTCGATAGCCTGTAGAATGGGATTCCAGCTTAAAAAAGGTCTTATATTTTGAGGAACACTATTTAAAGAGAAAAAAACTCCAGATAATATCCATAATGGTCTCAAAATAAAGGACATTATTTGATTAATAAAAGGAAAAATATGACTAGCTATCATTAGTGTCAAGCCAATACCTGTTGCGGTAAGAGTCAGAAGTAAAAAAGTCAATACTAATAATATGAAATTATCAAGTAAAATGCTTTCTCTATAAAGTGCAATTGCAGTTGTAATTATTATAAAGATAATTGCATAAAGGCAAATTTCTACTATAGCTCTAGCAATAACCGTATCAATTGGCTTAACAGGTTTATAGAAAAACAAAGCTAAATTAGCTTTCATTCCGTTTAGTGATCTTAATGCAACATCACTAAATAAGGAAAATAGCACTATACCGCATATTAAAAAAAGGGGAGTAGGAATATTTAAATTACCACCTCTACCTCTAAAGAAACCAAAAATTATTAAAAAGATAGTCATCACTCCAATTGGTTCAATAAATACGCCCAAAACTCCAAATTTAATCTCACTTACTCTAGTTTTTAATTCTCTATAAATGAGAGCTTGTACCACATTAATTTGGATTTTAAATCCTTTTAAAATATTCTTAAGGGACGTACTATTTTGTAAATCTAATTTCATTTACATTAATCATTTATGATTCTATATATAGTCCTTACATTTAATATACTGTCAAAAGGCTGAGTTATATTTTTGAGGGAATCGCTAGTTTTAGATATTGCGGACCTATCTACGATCACGACATCGCCATCTTTAAGTAAAACATTATTTGGTTTTGAATTTTGAAATATTTTCTTGTGTCTTGTTTTTGTTATTGATCCATTTTTATTCAGTCTTATTAAATCCGCATATGATTTATTAGCCCTAACAGTATGCCCACCTGCCAGGTAAATTGATTGAGAAATAGGACTATTAGCTAAAAGTGTTACTTTCCCAGGATTTTTAACCTCCCCTATTACACTTACAGTAATATTTGAGGCACTAAATGAAGAGCTGGAAATTTTGTAATTATCGTCATATGAAATTTCTTTAGCAATTGGAACAACAATACTGTCACCATCAAATAGTAAAGGATTATTAACCAACTCTCCATATTTAAGGGAGCTCCATAAGTCTACATTAATGGTTTTATCTTCCCTCCTAAGTTTTATTTCTTTAATATTACTATCTGTTTTTACCCCTCCAGCCTTTTGAATTGCCTCTATAACCGTAGGCCATCCTGATGAATTAATAGTTGTTACCTCTCCCCCATCCGCATTACTTAATGCACTATTCTCAGATGTATCTAAAGTATAAATTCCAGGCCTACTTACTTCTCCAGTTATCATCACTCTTATAGGGCGCGTGTATGCAAGATCAATGTAAATAATTGGAGCCTTGAGAATTAACTTGTATTTTTTTATTAATATCTCCTTCAATTCTTCAATAGTTTTGCCTTTGGCAGATACTTCTCCTATTCGAGGTAGATTAATAGTGCCATCAGGGAGCACGGAAACTGTAGCATTAAAACTCTCTAATTTAAATATTCTTATTGCAAGTCTATCTCCTGTCCCAAGTCTATATCTAGTAAAACCAAAGTCCTTTTTATAATTTTCGTCTTTTAAATTTAATTCATCTTCATTAATCTCTGTAAAGATGGGAGGTGTTTGTGAAAAGTTTAGACAGATTATTGAAAATATTAAAAATTTTAATATAAGTCTCATTTCTAAATTATCAACATATACAATTAAAACATAAGATCAGTCTTTTAACCTTTTTATTAGCTCATTTCTGACATAAAATTTTGCTTTTTTGAGATCTTTATTTTTTAAAGCCTCTGACATATTAGAAATTAATTCAAATAATTGCCTTGTCGTGTTAAAAGACCAATCCGGTTGTGTGTACTTTATATCTGACCAATTTGGAGCTTTAAAATCAAATCCAAGGTCATTTAAAAATTTATATTGATTTTCAATTCTATCTTTAACTTTTTCTAGTGATTCTTTAGGTAAAGAAAACTTTGTATTGCCTATACCTTCAAATGTAGAATATTTAATGAAACGAGAATCCCAATCTTTTTTATAACCGTATTCTTTGTTTAATTCACTTATAAGAAGCAATGCTTCAAAACTTAAGCCTTTATTTTTTACCTCAGTTTCCTTTAATTGATTAATTTGTAAATTTGGAATAATTGAATTTATAAAGTTTTGAATTAGATTATCTTTTAGTACTGCTGAGTCAAAGTCTAATAATATTAGATTATCAATCCCAAATATTTCAATATAATCTTTGACTAAAGTACAGTTTAATACAGGAGGATTATTGCAAACCTTTTCAAATGTTCTTACTCCACTTTTTATTTGTTCTTGGCTTCTGCTCAACAGAAGTTTTAAAGGGTCTCTGAAATAAACAATTATTTTAATACGTTCAGCATATTTATTTAAATAAGACTTTAACTCTTTTAAATTTAAAGTATTTGACATAGTAAAAAAATTTTCATTTGAAAAAATTATATTTTTGCAATTACTTGAACGTATTTCGTTATCAATTTTTTCTAATTCTGCGGAAAGAATATCTTCTTTAAAGTAATTTCTTCCATATGAATAATTCATGCGTAAAGTTTCTGGATTGGGATGTACCATCGACAAAATGAAATTATGTCTTTTTATCGAACCAGGATAAAGTATGTCGTTTTTTTCTAACTCAAACTTATTTTTGGCAAGCCATGATTGAATAGATGTGGAACCCGTTTTTGGAGATCCTATATGAAGAAAGATAGTTTTAGCCAAACTATTAAAACTAAAGTTTTATTCTACTATATAATTTTTTTTAAATTTATTTAAGGAGTTTTTAGACATTCAATTTTGTATCTTCTACCCATTTTAGGTTTTTAATATACCAATCTATTGTTTTTTTTATTCCTTTATTAAAAGTTAACTTAGGCTTCCAGCTTAAAGCTTGATTGATTTTATGGGTATCAATTGAGTATCGCAAATCATGGCCTTTTCTATCCTCCACATATGTAATCAAGCTCTTAAAAGTATCATTTCTTGGACAAACTGTATCAAGATAATCGCAAATAATTATTGCTATCTCATTATTTGTTTTCTCTTCATTTCCTCCGATACAATATTTTTCACCTATTTTCCCATTTATTAATACTTCCAAAAGTCCTTCTACGTGATCATCAACATATAACCAATCACGAATGTTTTCACCATTTCCATAGATTTCGATTTTTGAATTATGCAACGCACTAATTATAGTTTTAGGTATTAGTTTTTCGGGATACTGCCATGGACCATAATTATTACTGCAATTTGTAACGACTGTAGGTATCCCAAATGTATGAAGCCATGCGTTTACTAAGTGATCGCTTGATGCTTTACTAGCTGAATAGGGACTTCTAGGTTCATATTGCGAATCCTCATTGAATTTTCCTGTTTTTCCTAAAGAACCAAACACTTCGTCAGTACTAATATGAAGGAACCTAAACTTATTTTTCCTCTCAAGAGAAAGTCGTTCATAATGATCCCTCGTCGCTTCTAATATATTGAAAGTTCCTAAAATATTGCTTGTAATAAAGATTTCTGGACTTTTTATAGACCTATCTACATGACTCTCAGCTGCTAAGTGCATAACTAAATCTGGATCGGCATATTTTACAGCTTCAAAAGTAGCTGAAGAATTAGTTAAATCTACTTTTAATAGCTCATGCCTTTCTTGTTTATCTGAATCTAGAGTTAAAATTGTATTTTCAATAGAAGTTAGATCGCTAGCGTATCCAATTTTATCTAAATTATAGATTTTCCAATCAGATTCTTTTAATATTTTTCTTATGACAGCTCCTCCTATAAAGCCACCTCCACCAGTAATTAGTATTTTTGTTTTTTCAGGTAATTTTTTTAATAATTTCATAGATTGTGATCACTTAAATTTCTTTAAATTTTTAAATTCAATTAATATATTTCTTAAGTTTTTTCTCCAATGATTTGGTTGCACTTCTAATAATTGGGATGTTTTACGAGTATTTAATATAGAGTATTTAGGCCTTTTAGCAGATGTTGGATACTCTGAAGTATTTATTGGAAATATGATTGCTTCCTTTTTATTAAGATCTAATTCTTTTGCAATTTCTCCAACTGCTACAGCAATATCAAACCAGCTGGTAACTCCCGCATCACACCAATGAAGAATAAAAGGTAATTTCTTTTTTTTCTTTAATTTGATTATTTTCCAACATACTTTTGCTAAATCTCCTGCGCTGGTTGGACATCCTATTTGGTCAGAAACAACTTTTAAAATATCTTTTTCAGAATGCAACTTTAACATGGTTAATATAAAATTCTTACCTCTAGGACTTATTAACCAGCTTGTTCTTAAGATGGTTGCCTTTTCAATATCTACAATTTTATTTTTAATAAGTTCTTCTCCTAATGCTTTTGAAGCTCCATATTGTGATATAGGATTGGTATTTTGATTTTCACTATAAGGAAAATTTTGATTACCATCAAAAACAAAATCCGTACTTATATGTAAAAGATTGGAATTTAACCTATTAATTGCTTCAGTAAATGCTGCTGGTGCATAACTATTTATTTTATGAGAAAGTTGGATATTTTTTTCAGCTTCTTCAACCTGAGTGTATGCTCCACAATTAACAACCCAATCTGGCTTATGATCTTCCACAATCTTTTTGCATGCCATGTAATCAGATAAATCCAAAATATTTCTGCTTGGATTAAATATTTCTACCCCTTTAGGTTTATATTTTATAATCTCTTGTCCTAATTGACCAGATCCTCCTGTTAAAAGTATTTTCATTAAATAACTAATTAAAAACGTCTGCGTTTTTTAGGAAAGGGGCCTTTGAATCCTTCTCTGATAATATTGGCTCAGAACAATTGATATCATTTAAAGGCCACCTAATATTAATTCTCTTATCATTCCATTTTATTGATCTATCTTGTTCCTTGCTCCACAACTCAGATACTTTATAAATAACTTCTGAGTTTTCCTCTAATGATAAAAAACCATGAGCAAATCCAACAGGTATCCAAATCATAAATTTGTTTTTGTTATCAAGCACTATACTGGTCCACTCTCCAAAAGTTGAGGAGCTTTTTCTAATATCTACCGCCACATCAAAAACTGAGCCTGAAATACATCTTACGAGTTTGCCCTGCGGTTTTGGATCAATTTGATAATGCAAACCCCTTAATACACCAGCTTTAGATGATGAATGGTTGTCTTGCATGAATTTTACATTTTCACCAACTGCTTTGCTGAATAATATCTGATTCCAACTCTCATAAAAGAAACCTCTACCATCCTCAAAAACTTTAGGTTTAATGATGTAAACATGTTGAAGAAGATTCCCTTTATTTGAATATAGTTTGTTGATTTCCATCAGCTTAAATTTTTATTTTTGAGATCCAAAAATATTTTTACTTTCACTTAGAATGTTTTGCAAATATTTTCCGTAACCACTTTTTATTACATCTAAAGATAGTAAATAAAGTTGTTCATCATCTATGAAATCCATCCTCCATGCAACTTCTTCAGGGCAGCCAATTTTTAAACCTTGTCTCCTTTCTAATGTACGAATATAGGATGAGGCTTCGTGAAGGGAATCCGTTGTACCAGTATCAAGCCACGTCATTCCTCTATTCATTTTTTCTACATTTAATTTACCCTCTTGCATATAAATTTTGTTTAGATCTGTTATTTCTAATTCCCCTCTTTCAGAAGGTTTAATTTTTTTAGCTTTTTCTATAACAGAATTATCATAGAAATACAAACCAGTAATAGCAAATTTACTTTTTGGATTTTTGGGTTTTTCCTCAATATTGTAAGCTATTCCTTTTGAATCAAATTCTACTACACCATACCTTTGGGGATCACTAACAGAATAAGCAAATATGGAAGCTCCTTCATTTAAAAAATAATTTTTTTGTAATCTATTAACTAAAAAATCTCCATGAAATAAGTTATCTCCCAATATTAACGTTACGTTAGAATCCTTAATAAACTCTTCAGCTATTAAAAATGCTTGAGCAATTCCCTCAGGCTTTTCCTGAATTTTGTATTTTATATCTATGCCAAGTTGAGAACCATTTCCTAATAATTCTCTAAAGCTATCTCTATCACGAGGAGAAGTAATAATTAAAATATCTTTTATTCCGGCAAGCATAAGCGTTGATAAGGGGTAATAAATCATTGGTTTATCATAAACAGGAATTAATTGCTTACTTATTGCTTTTGTAATTGGATATAACCTGCTTCCATTACCTCCAGCAAGAATTATTCCTTTTCTTTTTATCATTATATGAATTCTATTTGATTATCAATTTTGATTATCTATATTACTTGAAAAGAATACTTGTTTGATATGCAATAAAATTAAAAGTTATAATTCAGAAAATAAAAACTGATATGTTTAAAGATTTTTTTTATAAGTTTTTTTTAATGAAGTCAAGAACAAAAACAATCATAAAAGAATTTCAATTAGATAATAAACTTCTCTATTCATGGGGAATGAAAAGATCAGGCGAATTCCTTCGAAATAATAGAAAAAATAAAAAATTAGTTTTTATTGAAGATGGATTTGTTCATTCATTTGGGATAAAAAAGAAGAAAATACCTTTTAGTATTTGTTACGATAACCGTGGAATATACTATGATTGCGATAGCGATAACGATTTTAAAAAGTATGTTATTGAAAAACTAAGTAAAAAAAATATTTCTAGAGCAAAAAAAATAATAGAATTATGGAAAAAATATTCGATTTCCAAATATAATTTCCCATCTTTTTTAGAACCTCCCTCATTTCCTTACATACTTTTGATAGATCAAACTTTTGGAGATCTTTCTATAAATTATGGAGATGCTGATGAGAATTCATTCAAGCAGATGTTTGAATTCGCAGTCAATAATTGGCCTGAGCATAAGATTATTATAAAGTCACATCCTGACGTAATTAACCATAAAAAAAAAGGTTGCATTGACATATCTAAGTATTCAAAAGAAAAAATTATAATTTTGGGGGATATAGGCCAAATAAATAGATTAATAGAGTTTAGTTCAGCAGTATGCGTAGTTACTAGCCAAGTAGGTTTTGAAGCTTTAATTTATGGTAAGGATGTTCATGTCTTTGGTAAACCATTTTATTCAGGCTTAGGGTTAACAATTGATCATAATATAAATAATAAACAGGTTAATAATAAAATTACACTTGAGCAGCTTGTATTTTCTTCTTTAGTAAAGTATCAAATTTGTTTAGATCCAAGAACAAAAAAAGAATGTGAAGTTGAAGAAATAATGCAATATATTCATTATTTGAGAAAAACTTCTAAATTTTTTCCAAAAAATTTAGAGGCTATAAATTTAACTCCTTGGAAAGCAAGGCAAATTAATCGTTTTGTTTATCCTGTTACTGGGAAAAAAGTAAAATTTTTGAAAAGATTCAAAAGTAAAATGAAAAATATTATTGTTTGGGGTAAAAATACAAGAACAGAAGGATATATTAAGCAAGTCGATGATTTTATTTCAGTAGAAGATGGATTCATCAGATCTGTTGGTCTGGGTGGTGATCTATACCCTCCATTAAGCCTTATATTTGATAAAAAAGGCATTCATTATGATGCCAGTAAAGTAAGTGATCTAGAAGATTTACTTCAAAATAGTAATGTTAATCATGATGAAATAATAAGAGCAAGAAGAATTATTGATTTAATAATCAAATTAAAAATTAGTAAATATAATCTTAAATTTAGAAAAGAAATAAAATTTTCGGAAAATGTTAAAAATAAAGAGATAATTGGTATTCTTGGTCAAGTGGAAAGTGATAATTCTATTATTTATGGTGTCCCTGATAATACTATCGCAAAAACAAATTTTGCATTAGTCGAGCAGGTTAGAAAAGATTACCCAGATTCATATATAATTTACAAGCCACACCCAGATACTGAAGCAGGTCTAAGAGCTAAAGGAACTGCAGATGAATTTATTAATTTAAATGCTGATCTTATCGCTTATAAAACTTCACTTGATGATCTCTTTAATAAGGTTGATAGGATAGCCGTATTTACTTCCCTAGGAGGTTTTGAAGCTTTAATAAGAGGAATATCTGTAACTACTTATGGGTTTCCTTTTTATGCAGGGTGGGGGCTAACTGAAGATAAATTAAATAACAATATATGGACAAAAAGAAGAACCAAGAAATTGACAATTGAGGAATTAACTTTTATAACCTTGGTAGAATATCCTCTTTACTCTAGTGTAAAGTTTAATTGTCTCACTGAAATAGAAAATATTTTTGAAGAGATACTTCAAAGTAGTGGGAAAAGAAACTTGGAGCAAATTGTATTTAAAAATTGGGGAATTTTAAAAGATCGCTGGTTAACAAAAAAAATAAATGATTTCCAAAGATAAAACGCCACTTTTCACAAATAAAGTATTTATTGAAGGAAATTGTTTATTTCTAATTGGTCCTATTGGAACCTTTTTCGCCAGATTATCAAATTACTTGGAGAAGAATAATGTTAAAACTTATAAAATTTCATTTCCTTTATATGAATATGGTTTTCCTAAATCAAAATTAATAAAATTTAATCAAGATATTAATTTATTTAAAAACTACCTGAAAAAAATTCTTATTGATAAAGAAATTAAGCATATTTTCATGTATGGGAATGTACTTATCCCTCATAGACAGGCATTAACATTAGTAGATGAACTAAAAGCAGAAGATATACATGTCAATACCCATATTTTTGAACTAGGTTATTTGCGACCCAACTTTGTAACTCTAGAAAAAAAAGGAATAAATTACACTAGTGGGTTTATTAAAAATAGGGATTTTTTTATGGAACAAGATTCATTTAAAGTTTTCCCTATTGCAAAAAAGCATGCCCGTTTTCGGATAAGAAAGATATGGAAAACAATATCATTTATTAACCATAGCTTTAAAAATTATAAAATCGTTGAAAGCGAACATAAACTTCAGCCTAAACCAGTCTATATTTGGTTCCAAATAAAAGGTTTCTTCTTGAAATTCTTTTTCTTTTTTTCTGAATTCAAATTAAAAAAATATTTATTGGCTAAGAAGTATTTTTTAGTGATCTTACAAGTTTCTACTGATAGTCAATTAACAGAAGGATCTGATTTTAAAGATAATAAAAAATTTATTTATAAAGTAATAAAAGATTTTGCCGAAGCAAACAGAAATGATATTAATCTTATCTTTAAACATCATCCTAGAGATAGAGGATATACAAATTACTATAACGATATAAAAAAAATATCAAAGGAGTTTGGGGTTTACAAAAATGTATTTTATATTCATGATTATTATTTATCAAAGTTATTCCAAAACTCCAATTGTGAAGGGACAATTCTTATAAATAGTACGGTTGGATATCAATCTCTTTATCATTCTGTTCCTACTAAATCACTTGGGATTACCCCGTACAACATTAAAGGTCTTTCAGATCAAAAAGATTTAGTTTCATTTTTTAAAAATCCTTCTCCTGTAGATAAATTATTATTCAATAAATTCTATAAATATATATTGGAGAATTCACAAATCAATGGGAATTTTGATGGATTTTTTCCATTCAGTAATGTTTTTATTATTAAAAAGTGAGAGAATTAAATATAGAGAAATTTTTAAAAATAATTTTTAGACTATGCATTTTTATTCTTTCATACCTACTTTATTTAATTCAGTTAATACTTATTTTTTCAAATTTTAAGAACTTTGCAAAAAATGTATTTAGTTCTGCAGCCTACTTTTGTTCAATTTCTTTGGGTATAAAATATAATATTGACCAAAATTTAAAAAAAAATCTTTTTAAGAAAGGAATACATATATCAAATCATGATAATCCACTAGATATATTTGTAGCGCAAAACTTTTTTAATATTAAAACAATTACAACTGTGGATAAACATTTGAAGAATTTTCTTCCTTTTTTTGAGGCTTCATTGAATAATTACGGCCATCATTGTTTTGATTATTTAAATTTTCATGATAGGAAATCAGCTTATTTATTTTTAGATAGAGTCTGTAAAAAAGATAAAAATGTTCTTATTTATCCTAGCGGATCTATTTATACATCAATTGTTAAAAGATTTTCAAAAAGTGTATCTAAGTTATCAATGATTAATAAACTAAAAGTAATAGCTTGGAAATTCATTTTCAATGAACAAGCTAATATTGCTTACGATAGAAATATTGGTAAATATATATTTAAAAGGATATGTTCTGAAAAATTAGTTTTGCAAGTAGAAAAAGTTAAAATTTTCAATCCAAAAGACTACAGAAGTGTTGAAGATTTACATTTAGATCTATGCCAATTTTATTTAGATTCTTAAAAAATATTTGATTATCAAATAGCATATCTTTCTAGATATTTCCTTTGTTTATCTGATATATTTTCTGATCTACCTGAGAATAAAAGTTGTATTATTCCGTTATAGTCTTTGGCTACAGAGTAATTTTCATAAGACACATCGCAATACCTTAAATAAGGCTTTAATACTTGAGGCATTTGAAAATTACTATCAAGTATTTTTAATTCTTTTTCTATAAATTTAATATTTTCTGATTCAAGTTTATATTTTTCAGGATTAATCTCATAGTCCATTTCATGCTCGTATAAATATTTCCCATTGGGCAAATCTAAGGTCCGATTATTTGAGAGCTTTAAAATCTTTAAAAAAGCATTTATACAATCCTTATTTAGAAATCTATGATTAAAACTTATTAATCCAATACCTATATTCATATTTTTTGACTCAGGTATTCTAACAAATCCTCTAATTAATTCTTTAAGTATTTTCTTATTTTGGAAATTTGGCATTACAAATGTTCTTCCTATTTCGCAAAAATTTTCACTTTTCAATTTCTCGAAAGTACCTGGATGATAAGACTCTAAATAAGAATATTCTTTATTGAAAACTGTACCCTTTTCGCTAAATAAAAATCTCTGCCCTCCTGCTAATTGCATTTTTTCTTTGTTCCATATCATCATATGTTGAAAGAAAAAATCTCTTTCTTCAATATCATTTTTTAATGGGATTGTTTTTAACACATTAAATGCTTCTGCTCTTTGCTGTCCATACCAATCAAATTGAATAGCTAATTTCTCGCCAGGTATTAGGTATATTAAATGTTCTTTAGAGTTCTCAATAATATAATTACCGAAATTTTTTGTAAAAAAATCATACATTTAATATAAAATTCGAAAGAGTATTTGTTTCTTAATTTAAGCTAAATAATATAAAATGGAAAGGTCTATTTCTTTCTCACATTATTAAATTTGTAAATTTTGATTTATTAGGTAAACCTATCGCGGTGATTTCTAATGGAGTGACCCCAACGGTTTTTTATTGGCTTAAAATGGGGATTTATAAAGTTGTAAATCCTAGAAACCTAGATAAAAAATATTTAAATAAGTTTAAAACAATAATTTTAGTTAGATATATACCATTAAATATTTTTCTTGATCTTATCCTTTTAAAAAGGAAATCAAAAAAAATAATTTTACTCCTTGACGATAATTTACTTGATTTACATATCTTCTCAGAAATACCTTTTCTTTATAAGTTAAAAATCTTCATCAATATTTATTGTTATAAATATTTCTTTAATTTTTTTCTTAATGAAATTTGGGTAACAAATAAATTACTAGCAGAAAAAGTAAAGCAAAAAATTCCCAAAAATGATATAAATATTAATTTGTTAACTCTAAAGCATAATCAAAATATTCCATTAAAAAAATTTTATAAAATTGCATACCTTGGGACAAGTTCGCACACTAAAGAATTGCTTTGGTTAAAGAAACTATTTGAGAAAATACAGCTACAAAGAAATGATTGTCTTATTGAAATTTATGTAAATAAAAAATGGAGAAATTATTTCAGATCAGTTCCAAGAATAAAAATGTCATATCCGTTGGATTGGGAGACCTTTTTTTTTGATACCACGATAGGTAAGGTGGACCTTGTATTGAACCCAATTTTTAACTCCAATTTTAATAACTTTAGATCTCCAACTAAGTTTTTTGATATTACTAGACTTGAAGCTGTAGGAATTTATAGTAATTTAAAGCCATTTTGTGACTTTATTAATGATAATCATGATGGGATTTTATTAGATAATAATATTGATGATTGGATTGAGAAAATATCTTATCTTCTTGATAATTCAGATGAAAGGGAGAGGTTATTCCTAAATGCTTTAAAAAGATCAGAAAAATCTTTTAATGATTTTTAAATTTTGTAAATACTATATGCATTGTGATAATCTTACAGATCCTATAAGTGTTCCATAGTCATCGATAACTGGCAAAATTGATATCTTATTTGATTGCATTAAATCTAATGCTTCCGAAACTTTTGCACATGATTTAGTAGTTATAGGAAGTGAAAATTCAAGATCTTTTATATTAGCAGTTAATTTAATTCCGCTTTCAATACATCTTCTTAGATCCCCATCGGTAAAGACCCATAAAAGTTTTTTGTTTTCACAAACAAAAACTGCGCCTAGTTGGCCTTTAGATATTTCTATTATTACGTCCTTTATAGAAGTATTTTTCGCACAAATTGGCAGGGATTCAGTATTCATAATATTATCTACGGTTTCAAAATTTAGCTTGTGAAGACTCCCTGACGGATGAAATCTTGCAAAGTCAATTTCTTTGAATCCCCTCTCCATTGCACAAATGCTGGCTAATGCATCTCCAAGTGCCATGGTCACTGAAGTGGAGCATGTAGGGGCTAAATTTAAAGGACAAGCTTCACTTTCGACAGATGAATTAAGGCTAATAGATGCTTCCTTACTTATTGTTGAATTAACATTCCCTGTAATTGCTATGCTCTTAATATCATTTCTTTTGGCGTAGTTTAGAAGTCTTACTAATTCATCAGTTTCTCCACTATTTGAGATGCAAATTAAAAGGTCATCTCTTCTTAATATCCCAAGATCACCATGAAAAGCATCTGAAGTATGAAGAAAGATGGAAGGTGTGCCTAATGAGGCTAAGGTTGAGGTTATTTTTTTACCAATATTTCCTGATTTACCAATGCCTGATATTACTACTGTCCCTTTGCAATCAATAATTAAGTCAATGCATTTAGAAAAATTTAAACTTATTTTTTTAGATGAAGCAAAAATTGCTCTAGCCTCTGCTTCTAGTACCCTTTGTGCTTCTTTGATTCTTTCAGTTGGTCTCATCTAATATATACATAATTAATAATGATAAAGCCTAAGGCTCAAATTTTAAGTCGAAATTTGTAAATAACAAAGAAAATAAACAAGATTCAAATTTTATGAAACTTAATAAATACCTCTTAATGAAAAAAAGATTAACAACTTTTATTAAAGTATTTGGGCGTGAAAACTATATGCGATTAGGCAAATTATGTTAATTTAATATGATTAAATGCTAGCTAATAACTATACGATGTATTTTTATCCGATAAATATAAAAGAGTCAAAAAAAATAACAATTATTGGCGGTTTAAATGTTTTAAGTGATATTGATGAGGCTGTTGAAATTGGTATGAAATTTAAGGAATCTTGTAATAGAAACCAAATCTCCTATGTCTTTAAGGCAAGTTTTGATAAAGCTAATAGAACATCTTTTGATAGTTATAGAGGACCTGGATTTACAAAAGGTCTAGAGATGTTAAGAGAAATAAAAGAAATTTTGAAAGTTCCAATTCTCACAGATATTCATGAGACATTTCAGGCAACTAAAGCTGCAGAGGTGTGCGACATGCTTCAACTTCCTGCTTTTTTAGCGCGTCAAACTGATCTTATTCAAGCCTTAGCTAATACAGGTAAACCTATAAATATTAAAAAACCTCAATTTGTTTCACCAGAACAAATTAAGTTTATTGTTCAAAAGTTTTCAAAATTTGGATGTGAAGATGTTGTTATTTGTGAGAGGGGAAGTATGTATGGATATAACCAACAAATAGTTGATATTATTGGTCTCCAAGTAATTAAAGAACAAACGAATAAACCAGTTTGTGTTGATATTACACACTCTTTGCAATTTAGAAATGAAGGTAGCTCGGCATCAAGCGGGAGAAGAAAATATGCTCTAAATTTGGCTAAAGCAGTCACTGCTACATCTATTGATGCATTATTCGTTGAAGCACATCAGAACCCTGATTTTGCTAAATGTGATGGCCCCTCAGCAATTCCATTAAATATGATTCCCGAATTTATAGATCAAGTGTGTGAGATAGATAACCTTGTAAAGAATCAGGATATTATTCAGATTGAGTAAAGTATTTATTGTTATTAACTTACCTTGTTAAATATAATGAACAGATTCAAAGTAATATTTCAATGAAGAATAAGACTTGTACCATTGTGATTCCAGTAAGAATGGGGTCCTCTAGATTACCTAATAAACCTTTAATACAATTAGCAGGCAAACCACTACTCAAATGGGTTATTGAATTGGCTGAAAATGCTAATTTTAATAAATCTTTAATTGTATTAACAGAGGATAAGATAATCTATGATTTTGTTGATAATTTAGGAGTTAAATGTTTTCTCTCGGATGAAATTCATAAAAATGGAACTTCTAGGATACTAGAAATTCTCGATCATATTGATTCTGATTTTATTATAAATTTACAGGGGGATGAACCTTTAGTTAACCCAACCGATTTAAGTGATTTATATGAAAAAATAAAATCTAGTGATGTTGATATTGCTTCGATTTGTCATGAAGTTGATAGTTTAGAAGCTGAAGAACCCTCTAATGTAAAGGTGGTTTTTGATATTAATCAACATGCTCTTTATTTTAGTAGATCAAAAATTCCATACGGAGCGAAAACCTTTTATATTCATAAGGGTATTTATGCATTTAAAAAATCTGCTTTACAAAAGATCAAAGCTCTTAAATCTAGTTTTCTAAGCAATTTGGAAGATCTTGAACAACTGCAATGGTTAGAAAATGATATGTCATTAAAAATGCTTATCACAAAGCATAAGTCAATCGGAGTTGACACTCGAGATGATTTGATAAAAGCAGAAAATGCATTATTGTCTAATAATATTAAAGGGCTTATTTGTGATGTTGATGGAACATTAACCAACGGGCTTGTATGGTATGGAAATGATGGAGAACAGTTGAAATCTTTTAACATAAAAGATGGATCAGCGATTAAGAAACTCTTATCAAAAGGCTTCAAAATTGGTCTTCTGAGTGGGAGAGATTCAGTTCCATTGCGCGTTAGAGCAAAAGAATTGGGAGTTGAATTCATAAGATTAGGCCAAGCTGATAAAAAGAAAGGTTGTTTAGAACTTATTAATGAAATGAAATTGGAAGCTATAAACTTGGCCTACATTGGGGATGATGAAAACGACATACCCTGCTGCACACTAATTCCATTTTCATTCGCAGTAAAAGACTGTCATGAAGATTTAAAAAAAATATCAAGATTTCACTTGAAAATAAAAGGTGGAGAAGGGGTTATAAATGGATTTATAGAAACATTGAACTTGTTAAGCACAAATCCAAAAATATAATTTTTCACAAAATAAACCAAAGAGAGAAAATGATCTAAAGAGTAATCATAAAAAAGGGTTCTTTCCATAGGGTAATTGTTTGTTTTAAAAGGTTTTGCTGAAGTACTGATTGAATATGCAGATATCAACTTAAAAGAAGATTAAAGAATTTGTTATTCTCAGAGTTAAAATTTCAGTTGCACATCTTTAAAAAGATTTTTTCCCTTAAAAGAAGTTAGTATGTAATTCTTTTCGGTGAAGAAGATATTATTAGATGTGAAGATTGATATGGTAGAGAATTAAAATTGTTATTAAAGTTCGCAGCTTCCTCTTTGATTTTTATTTCATATGGTCTTATCTAAAAAGAAAATTCTTGTAACTGGGGCAGCAGGTTTTATCGGATCTGAAATTGCTAAAAAGCTTTTGTCGGAGAGTTTAAATGTTATCGGAATAGACAATTTAAATGAATATTACAATCCTCTTTTAAAACAAAAAAGGATAGAAACTATAGAACAAACCGACCACAATAATTGTTGGAGTTTTCTAAAGGTAAATATAGATGATGCAAAAAAAATAGATCAAATTTTTGACGAATATCAACCAAATATTGTTATAAATTTGGCTGCACAAGCAGGGGTTAGATATTCATTAGAGAATCCAATGAGTTACATAGAGAGCAATATTGTAGGTTTCTTAAATATTCTTGAGGGATGTAGAAACTATAATGTAGAACATTTGATTTATGCATCAAGTAGTTCAGTTTATGGAGGTAATAAGATTACTCCTTTTAATGAATCACACTCTGTTGATCATCCAATAAGTCTTTATGCCGCAACAAAAAAATCTAATGAAATGTTAGCGCATTCTTATAGCCATCTTTTTCAAATTCCTATGACAGGATTGAGATTTTTTACTGTTTATGGACCAATGGGTAGGCCAGATATGGCACCAATGATTTTTGCAGATGCAATGTTAAGAGGAAAAGAAATTAATGTATTTAATAATGGAAATATGTCAAGAGATTTTACGTACATAGATGATGTGACAGAAGCTATTTATAAGTGTTCTTTAAAAATTCCTTTTCCTAATTTTAATTTTCTTGATGCTCAACCAGACCCCTCAACCTCCTTTGCTCCGCATAGAATCTTTAATGTAGGGAGTAATAATCCAACAAATCTTTTTAATTTCATTCAATTATTGGAGTCTTCATTCGGGGTTAAATCAATAAAGAACATGAAAGAAATGCAACCAGGAGATGTTGAAGCAACCTTTGCAGATATTGATTTGTTAAAAAGTTGGATTGATTATGAACCTAAAACTTCATTAGAAAAAGGCATTATAAATTTTGCTAAATGGTATAAAGATTATTTTGATTCAGATTATTACAGAAGGCCATAAAAATTGGATTTTTTTAATTATTAAATTCTTCATTTATTATCACGGTCATCAACAAGAATTAATAAATTCTGAACAATATCTTTAACTTCTATAAATTTACACTGGACTTAAATTTTAGATCTATTTATATTTGTTCATTAGAACTACGCTTCCTGCAGGATTCGAACCTGCGGCCCACTGCTTAGAAGGCAGTTGCTCTATCCAGCTGAGCTAAGGAAGCTGGGAGTTTTCGCTAATTTGTCACTCAAGCAACAATTATAGAAAAACAGAAATAAATCGAACTTTTAACAAGTTAATTTACAACTTTTCTATTTTATATCAGCCAAGCACACCTAACCAGTAAATCTTTAAAAAATAATTTATTGAGAAAATAATTATTTTCTTATATTTGTTTAGGATCTATTTTAATATTGTATTTAATATCTTTTTTAAATTTTGGCAAAAAGACTTACAGAAGATCAAAAGAAAAAATTAATTAGTATCTTCAAAAAGGGGATTAAAATAGAAGAATTATCTCAAAGATTTAATTGTAGTAAGTTGACAATAGTTAGAAATTTGAAAAAAAATCTTGGAGAATCTAAATATAAAGAGATAATAACTAATAATAAAAACTTATCTACTGATCCTAGAAAATTAGAAAAATCAAAGAAGATAAAATCTGATACTGATTCTACTGTTCCAGATAACACAAGCATTAATAATTTGAATAACAATTCATCGGATTTTGCTCCAGAGGATTCTTTTTTTGAGATTGTTCCTTTAGATTATGAAATAGAAAATTTACCTCGCAAAGAATTATCTTCAGTACCTATATCTGAGGTTGATTTCCCTAAAGTTGTTTATATGATTGTGGATAAGA
>CACCZQ010000003.1 GCA_902550485.1 uncultured Prochlorococcus sp. | reverse complement strand
ATCTCTTCTTTTGCAAGTCTATGAGCGGCTGCAAAATGAGTTTGTACTGTTAAAAATGCTTCCATGTTTTTTCCAAAATAATCTGCCCATAAATTTGGGTTTTCATAAAGTCTTAGACTTGTAAGAGGTAAATCATCCTTTAGACGACTCCAAATGACCTTTACTAATGCTTCAGTTGTGGGAAGTATACCCTCTTGATTATTCACATTAAATTCAGGCCAGACATCATTTAAAAAACGAAAATCTAATTGTCCAGTAACCTTTTCTTTGATGGAGTGTTTTACATCAGAAAGATTAAGTACCATTCCATCAGAGTCTAGTTCTCCACCCATTGAAACAATAAGTTCATAATTATGACCATGACCTGGCGCAATACTGCACTTTCCAAAAAGAGATAAATTTTCTTCTGGGCTTTTTTCAGGGAGCCAATAACGATGACTAGAACTAAAGCAGGCACGTCGAGTTATGACGCATTCTCGTCCTTTTCCATGAAGTGGTTTGGATTGTGTAGAAGTCATACCTGTCTGCGATAATACTATCTTAAGGTTTTAAATACGCTTTTGTCTCTATGGAACAATCCATTATCAAAAAAACAGTTCACACTTTAAAGGGCAGAAGCATATTTTTAATAGGAATGATGGGTTCTGGTAAGTCACAAACTGGTTTGAAGCTGGCTGAATTATTAAAGTACAAATATATTGATTTAGATGCATTAATAGAGAAGTTGGCAAAAAAATCTATCAATCAAATTTTTAATGATGAAGGAGAAGAGGATTTCCGTGAATTAGAAGCAAACTGCCTTAAAGAAACTATTAAAATTCCTTCATTAGTAATCTCAACTGGGGGAGGAATAGTTACCAAATCGGAAAACTGGGGAATCTTAAGACAGGGAATAATTGCTTGGATTGATCTCGACAAAGATATAGCAATTGAAAGATTGAAAAATGAAATTGAAAATAGGCCACTTCTTCAGGGAAAGAATCTAAATGATTTATATATGAGCATTTTTCAATCTAGAGAAAAGTTGTATTCTCAAGCAGATTTGAGAATACAAGTAAAAATGGAAAATATTGAAGAAGTCGCTATGAAAATAATTAATGCAATTCATAAAAAAATAATAAATTAATCTGGTTCAATTCTTACTGCAAACCATTTGATAACGTATCCTAATTTTATTTCTAATTCATAAGTGCTTTCCAATAATTCTTCAATAAATTCCTGATCAGGATCTTCTATATTTTGATATATTGTTTGTGTTTCTGTCTTACTAAGCCAATTCTTCAACCATAAAATTGCTTCTTGCTTTGATACGATTTTTTCTTTTGAATCTGGCTCTAATAATACATAATGATCTGATGCTCTTATTAGTGGATTTGACATAATGAAGATTCTGCTTGGATTAGTTCTTTGCTTGATGTTTCAAGGAATTTTTTTAGAAAGTTCTTTTGCTCTAGTAGATTCTAACGTACGAGAATTTTTGGAAAATCGTGAAAATCAATGGCCGGAACTATATTTGCCAAATTTTAAATTATCTGATATTTCGAAAGATTTAATTTATCCTAAATGGTTTGAGGGGAATTGGCTTGTTACTTCTCAAGATATAGTTAATGATTCAGAAGAGCCAGTTATTTATAAAGTAAATTTCTTTAAGAATGATTCAGATTTAATTGTTGGTAATCGTGCAAAAAATTCTGAATCTATTGGAAAAGCAATATTCGGCGACATCTTAATCAAGGTTGTAAATGATCCTCAATCTATTAATAATCAAATTACTTATTTAAAAGATGATTTTTACATTGATTCAAGAATTACAGGGAGAAATCAGATCCAAGATGATGATATTTTTTTCGCAGATGAGCTAGTTATACAAACAGCGCATAAGCCAGGTGCTTCAAGGATCAATCAGGTAGAGACCATTAGTAAATTTCAAAAATGTTCCCAAGAAATATTGGAAGTTGATTATTCAATCAAACCATCAATTTGTGGAGTGCAATATGTTGCTTCTTATGGTTCAAAAGTTGGTGATCCTTCTATTCATGCTATAAAAACTAATAAATATAAATTGACGTTTGAATTTATTGAGAGTTAGCACTAAAAAGATATTCTTCTAAGTTGTTCCTCCACATAAAAAGATTTTCTAAATAAGGATTATTTATGTATTCTTGGCACCCCTCTCCTGAAAGAATTGGTCCTGCAGACTTTGGAAATTTAAGAAGGGATAATTGAGCTGCAATTGAAATATCTGCAATTGATAAACTATCTCCAACTACATATTTTTTGTTGATCAAGGATTTTGATAAAGCTTCCATTAATTTTTGGAGTTCTAAATTATCTTTCGAAGACAAAACTACATTAGAAATTTTACTCAGATTTTCAAAAGGTAATCTATCAACAATACTTTTAACTGAAGAAGGTATTTCATCTGGAAGTAATGCAGTTCTTAGCTGTGGATTTTCTATTGCAGATTTTATTAATGCTTTTCTACAAGTTGTAGCCATCGTAGTATCTGCCCAGTCTTCAATTAATTTGCATTGTGCAAATAATATTGGGTCCTCAGGGTAGAGTGGATTGTTATCATTTTTTTTATCTATATATTCGCAAATAGTTGAAGAGTCATTAATAACTTGCTCATTACTATCAACCATTACAGGTACTTGTTTTTGACCTGATAATTTAAAGATTTCAAATTGGCCTATTCCAGGTGTTACTTCTTCAACTCGATATTGTAGTTTTTTTGCATGAAGAGCCATTCTTGTTTTTAAACAAAAAGCACTATGCCTAAATTGATATAATGTAATCATGCTGTTTAATGTTTGTTAAAACTTAGCTAAAAAAGTAATCTATTTGTGGAGCTGATGGGCGAATTTTTCTCTAATGTTGCAAGATATCCAAAGTATTTGATATCCATCATTATTGGGGGACTTGTTGCTTTGCTTGAACCTTTATTCAAGAATAGATCAAATCCACTCACAATAATAGGTTTGATATCTTCTGTCTTAAGTGCTTTCATAACTATTTATTTTGTCTTGCAGGCCATGACAAATCCAATAAATTTACAATCATAATGCCAAATAATTACCGTCTTGCAAAAGTTTCCTCTCTTTTGAAGAAAGAGATAACCCTTATTTTGCAGAATGATTTGGAAAATGATCTGATTAGAGATCATTTTGTCAATATTTCTAAGATTGATTTATCAGGTGATTTGCAACACTGTAAAATTTACATAACTTCAACTGCTCAAGAGAAAGTGAGGAAGAAGATTGTAGCAAACTTGAATACTGCTAAAAGCTCTATAAGGCATAGTTTAGGAAAAAGGATAGAGATGAGAAGAGTTCCAGAGATCATTTTTAAAGACGATGTTGTTCTTGATAAAGGATTATCAGTCTTAAAACTTCTCGATGAATTAAAAAATAAAAATCAAAATAATAAGTTTGAGGAAAAGGATGCCAATACTTGATCGACCACTTGATCAAAGAAATATAATTTTCACTAGATCAAAAGAAGGAATATTGGAAATAAAAAAGATATTCACAAGCAAGGGCGCTAATATATTTGAATTACCTGCAATAAGTATTGGTGATCCTGATGATTTGAATCCTCTTGACGAAGCTCTAAATCAAATAAATGATTTTCATTGGATCATTTTTTCCAGTAGTAATGGGATCAAATTTGTAGATAAAAGACTTAGATATTTTAATAGTTCATTAAAAGAGTGTTCTAAAAAAACAAAAATCGCTGTAGTCGGAGAAAAAACCTCAAAAACTCTTGATGATTTTGGGATTAAGGCTGATTTCATACCTCCAGAATTTATCGCTGAAAGTTTAATTGATAACTTCCCAGTATCTGGTTATGGACTTCGAGTCTTTTTACCAAGAGTTCAAACAGGTGGTAGGGATCTAATTGCAGATCAATTTAGAAAGGCTGGTTCCCGTGTATTTGAGGTTGCTGCATATGAAACTAGATGTCCTGAATTAATTCCAGAAGAAACAATTGATATTATTTCTAATCGAAAAGTCGACGCAATTATTTTCTCAAGCGGTAAAACCGTATCAAATTCTGCTTTTTTATTAGAAAAAAAACTTGGTAAACATTGGTTAGAATATTTCGATCAAATTAAGTTGTTAACTATTGGACCTCAGACAACCAAAATATGTATGAAGATTTTTGGAAGAGTTGATAGACAGGCGCAAAATTATACTTTTGAAGGACTACTTGATGTAGCAATTGATATTTTTAGTTAGAAAAATCTTTTTTATAGTTCTTTTCAACTAAATCTTTGAACCTATCAATATTGGCCTGTAATTCGTTTGTAACCATTTTGCCTAAAACATTCTCTTCCATAAACCTCGCAATCATTTTAGGTAGCTCATAAGTAATGGCTAAATTTACCGTCGTGATTTGATCACTTTTACTTTCGAAAACCACTGATCCCTCAGTTGGTAAACCTCCTATAGATTTCCATTTAAGTTTGCTTTTTTCGATTCTTTCTGTAATTTGAGCTTTCCATTTAAACCTGAAGCCATTTGCGGCTAAAGTCCATTCAGTTAAATCTGGCAATGTATTAGTTTCTTCATCAACTGTTTTTACAGATTCAATCCAGCTCATCCAAAGAGACATTGAGTCTAAATCGCTCCATGTATTCCAAACATTTTCTAGAGGCGCGTTAACTACTGTTATTACGTCATGTTTTAGCCAAGTACCCATCAGTTAACTAACTGCAAGATTTTTTGCTAATTCTGCTTTCTTCTCTAAAATTGCAGAAGCAGCTAAATGACCACTCATTGTTGCTCCCTCCATAGAGTCTATGTAATCTTGTTTTGTGTAACTACCAGCCATAAAGAAATTAGATATTGATGTTTTTTGAGCGGGTCTGTAAGGTTCCATACCAGGCGATTCTCTATAGAGTGATTGTGGAATTTGTACTACGTTACTCCAAAGCAATTTAAGGTTTTTTGAGGATGGGAATAGACGGCGAACCTCTTTATCTATTTCTTTTGTAATTCTTTCTGTAGATCTTCCCATCCATCTATCGCCAGGAGTTAAAACACATTGGAGGAGTGATCCCATATCTTTTTTTCTATAATCTGCTGGACTTGCCAGTGCTAAATCAGCAAAACAACTGAAGGAGGCATCAGCAGAATAAAGAAGGTTATCTAGTCCAGTTGGTGTGTTGCCAGTATTATCTTTTTCTAATTCGGTAACCCAACCGTCGTATCTTAATTGGATTGTGGCAACAGCAACTGCTCTAAGTTTTTTTAAACCTTCAAATTCTTTAAATTGATACCATTCTTTTGGAATTATTTTTTTTATACCAGGAACATCACAGGCCGCTAGAAATTTATCTGCAAACACCGTCTTAATTCCTTCAGGAGAAGATATTTTTAACTGATTAACTGAATATGAGGAAGATTCCTTTTCATAGATAATTTCTTCTACCTTATGGTTAAGGTGGATTTTTGCCCCTTTGTTTGTGATGTAGTCCACAATAGGTTGAGTTAACCACTTATGAGGAGAACCTTTTAAAAGATTAAGTTTTGAGGCTTCTGTTTTTGAAGCAAACATCATGAAGATAGTTAGCATGCATCTTGCTGAAATATCTTTGCAATTAATAAAACCTAAAGCATATGCGATAGGATCCCACATTCTTTCTAAACTTTTTTCACTTCCACCATGGTTTAAAAACCATTCTTTAAAACTAATTCTATCTAGATCTCTAATAATTTTCATTGCGCCCTCATAGTCTATCAATCCTCTAACTATTGGGCTTGTCCCTAAAGCTAATGCATTTCTGAACTTATCTATCCAAGTAAGTTGTTCGGTTGTAAAAAAAGCTTTTAGTCCATTAAATGGAGCACCCAAGGGGAATCTGAAATCTAACGCTTTCAGATTCCCACCATTATTAATGAATAAATGAGTATGATCCTTCGGGAGTAAATTATCTAGAGCTCCCACTTTTTTCATTAATTTGAACAGATTTGCGTAATTGTAAAAAAATACATGTAAACCCATTTCTATGTGGTTGCCATCTTTATCTTCCCAACTTCCTACTTTACCTCCCCAAAATGATCTACTCTCGTAAATTTCTACTTTGTGACCTTCATCAACTAAATTTACTGCTGCTGTAAGACCAGCTAACCCAGAACCAACTATTGCAATTTTCACTTTTTCTTAAAATTATAACAAATCAAGTTTGGAAATTGTTTGTTCTATGCATCCTATCAATTAAGTTTTTATATTATAAATAGTAAGAATCCTTTGTTTATGGAAAATGTAGCAGTTGAACAGGAAATTAAGAATTCTGATGATGGCAAAGGCATCTTAATTACGAATGATGCTATAGAGCAAATTTCAAATTTATTAAAGGGCCAAAGTGATAAAAAAGCACTAAGGGTAGGAGTAAGATCAGGTGGTTGTAGCGGGATGAGTTATACGATGGATTTTATTGGAGCCAATGAAATAAATCCCGATGATAAAGTTTATGATTATTCTTTAAAAGCTGATCAAAGCTTTCAAGTAGTTTGTGATCCTAAAAGTCTCTTGTATATTTATGGAATGCAATTAGATTTTAGTAAGGAATTAATTGGCGGTGGCTTTAATTTTGTAAATCCTAATGCTTCTCAAACTTGCGGTTGCGGAAGCTCTTTTGCAGTTTAATAAATAATGAAAAACGAAATTAATCCCATCGAAGAGGATTTTAATGCAGCTCTATCAAGATATAAAGCTGGGCAAGATTTAATTCCAATAGCCCAAGATTTTCAAAAAATTATACAGCAAATTCCAAACCATTTTGCTGCTTGGACTTGTTTATCATGGCTTCAATTGCTTTTGAAAAATAATGAAGAGGCTTTGGCAGCCGCCAGACAAGCTGTTCGATTAAATCAGCAAGACCCACAAGCAAGAATGAATTTGTCTTTAGCTCTTTTAGCTACCAAAAATAAAGGTGTTAGAGATCATATTGAGTTAATAAAAAAAATGTCTATGATGATGCCAGATGTGAAAAGTGAGTTAAAAGATTCTGTTGAAGATGGATTAAGTAGATATCCAGATTGGCCTGAGTTAACCAAAGTAAAAAAATGGTTGGAATTTTAAATTATTTAAAATTTTAATTTTAGGTAATTGGCATGGTGAAGATCTATATGCGAGTTTTTTAGCTAGGCAATTCGTAAAAAGTGGTTATTCTGTTTATGCTTTGCCAGTTGTTGTTAAAGGAAACCATCACGAAAAAGAAGAAATTAAGATTATCGGTAAAATTAAATAATTTCGTACTAGAGGAATTGGCTATAATTCTTTTAAGGAAAGATTCATTGAGATATTACAAGGAATAAAATTTTATTTTCTAAAAAAATTATATTTAAGTTTTAAAATAAGAAAAAGAAATATAATTATTTTTATAGCTTGAGATATTTTGCCAGTTTTTTGCATGGGTTTTAAGAAAGATTTTTTTACATATCTAGTTTTTTATTCCAGTCATTCTTAAGGGAAGTGAAAATTAGCATGGCTCCTAAAGTTTGTTGCTTTAACAAAAAGCAAATAAAAATATACAAGAAAGATTCTCTTAAGCTAATGATTAAACTTTGCAACTGAAAATAAAGTGTCATTTTTAGGTAATCCATTTATGGATAAGTTTTTTTCTAGAGAGAAAGAATTAAAGCAATCTGAATTTATTATTGGATTATTTCCAGGAAGTAGATTCCCTGAGATTTTAGATAATTTTGTTTTTATTTTTGAGGTATTAGAGGTATTTTCAGATTTAAAATATTTTCTAAAAATCGAGTTTAATTTTGACAAATATTATTGAAAACCAGATGTTTTATCAGCGTGGTAGGAACAGCAACAGAGCAATAGATTGGATTAGGAAAATCGGGTATTCAGATCGAAGGTAAAGGTCCACAATTTTCAAAAACTTTTCCGAAAGAGCAAAGACTTTTACTTGGAAAAATATTTTTTTTGTACCAGTAATAATAAGTAATAAGAATGATCAAATAAATCAGTCAATAAAATTGATCAAAAAAGTAATATATCTTATAAAGCTAAATAAGAATTTTATTATCTCATGTAATGAAAATGCTAAAAAGAGATTGGGTAAAAACAAAGCTTGTCTTAAGATAGTTGATGATATGAATAATGTTATAAAAAATGAATATGGAAAATAATCAAAATAAGTTAAAACAAATTATCGATAATTTTTTATTAATAAACTTATTTACGGTAATTTTTTTCGCAATATTTTTTATTTTTGCAATCATCATGCAATTAAATGGGATATTTATTTTTATTAATTTTTTTCAGATAGTTTGGAATCCTCTTGTAGTCCCATTAATAACAATTCTTATTATTGGAGCTTTAGTCAATGGTATTAATTCTTGGTGGCGGCGTAAATTGCTTTCTCAAGAAGAGGATATTTAAAATTATAATTTTTGAGTTTACTGCTTATCACTTTTTGTCCCTCTAATACAACTTTTGCTCCATCTCCTAACAATAGTTTTAAAACTGCTCCAGGTACTGGAATTAAATTAGGTCTATTAAGACATTTTCCTAAAGCCTCAGAAAAGTCTCTCATTAAAACTGGATTTGGTGCAACGGCATTAAATACTCCTGAATACTTTTTATCAATTAATGCTTGAGAAATTAATGCACATAAATCACTTCTATGAATCCAACTCATCCATTGCTTTCCATCTCCAATTGGTCCACCTAATCCAACTTTGAATACAGGGAGCATTTTTCCTAATGCCCCTCCATCTGCCTCTATAACAAGTCCGATTCTAAATATGACTAACCTTGAGAAAAATGGTTTTTCAGCAGCTACTGCTTCCCATTTTTTGCAAAGATTAGCTAAAAAGTCTTTACCTCCAATACTATTTTCAGTGAATTCATCAAGCAAACTTGTACCGTAATAACCTATTGCTGATCCATTTATAATAACTTTTGGGTTAATTTTGAAATTTTTTAGGGTCTTCATCATAAATTTTGTAGTATTAATACGACTATTTTCAATCTCCTGTTTTTGTACAGAAGTCCATTTTTTTTCTGCTATTGGTTCTCCCATTAAATTAATTATTCCATCTACCTCTCTGAGGATATTTAGAAGATTTTCGTTATTCCAGTTTTTTTCTTTTGATAAATCGATTTGCAAAAATTTAAATTTATTGAAATCTAGTCCAAGTTTTAATTTACTTATATTTTTTCTACTTACAATAAATATTTCGTGATTTTTATTGAGTAGTGTTGGTACTAATTCTTTACCAACAAATCCAGTGCAGCCAAGTAGTAAAAGACGCATATTTTTTTTAAATATTTATTATTAAAGGCTATTAAATTTTTTACTCGTTTGTAATTATTATTCCGTTATCAATTTTTTTAAATATTTATCAAATAAGTTTTTGTATAATGGATTTCAGATAACTTTGTTGACTTTATTATGACAGATTCTATTCCAAAGAAACCTCTGAAGAAAGGAAGCTTAGTTTTTGTCGATAGAAAAAGTTTTATAAAGAGTATCGAGTCGCTAGCTAGTGATAACGATCTACCTAATTATGTATTTGAAGGTCCTGGAGAGATTCTTTTAGTCAAAGACGAGTATGCTCAGGTTCGATGGCGCAGGCCTGTTCCAGATGTTTGGTTGAAATTGGATCAACTTCAAGAATATATTCAATAAATTTTTATATCTTAGAGTTTTTATTTTTTTTCTCTGCAGACATCTTGGATTGAATTCTTTTTGCTTCTTTAATCATTTCTTTACCATCAAATAAGTAATCATCTACGTATCCCTGTGTGTATCTATCAAATTCTAAAAGTGCATCCTTAACTTGTGAAAAACAATGATACAGATCGAGGCCTAAAATTGTAATAGACTTTGGAACTATTTTTTGGTTATATATTTTTTCAACTTTTTCTATTTTTCTTTGTGAAAGACTTATGTAACTACAAAAATTTTCCATTAGTTGTTCATCATATGGATCCGCAGAAAGTGCTTTGATTTCGTTGTTCAAAGGTTTAATTATTTGACTAATTAATCTATTAATCGGAGTGAAAACTTCTTTAATCCATGTTTCAACTTCTCTATCTTTAATTGATGAATTATATTTTTTTGAATTAAATTTTTCTTCCCAATTTTCACTTAATGAATCAAATGATGAACTAGAAGATAAGAAATTCTTATCATATTGTTCTTTTTTTAAAGGGTCGTTTAGAATCTCCCAGGCATTTTGTATTGCAAGAAATCGTTCTTTTTCTCCCCCTGCATCAGGATGATGTTGCTTAACTAAAGAACGATATGAAGATTTAATTTCACTTTTGGTTGCATTTTGTTTGAGGCCTAATTCTTCATATAAATTTTTTTTCATTTTTATAAATTAGGAATTAAAGATAACCATCTTTTCTGGCTTGAATTGATGTAGTGGATTCAAACATTGCGGTTGATAAATATCTTTCACCAAAACTTGGAAGAATTACTATCAATCTTTTATTGATGAGTTCTTTCCTTTCTCCGATTTTAATAGTTGCTGCTAAAGCTGCTCCACTGCTGATGCCTGATAAAAGACCTTCCAAGCGAGCCAATAAGCGCCCATAATGAAATGCTTCTTCGTCATCTATTTTTATAATTTCATCAATTAATTTAGTATTCAGGACTTTCGGTACGAAACCTGCCCCTATTCCTTGAATCGAATGAGATCCTGCTTTTTCTCCGGAAATTACGGCACTTTTTTTGGGTTCTACAGCATAAATTTTGCAATTTGGATTAACTTTTTTCAAAAAACGTGCGCAACCAGTAATTGTTCCTCCTGTGCCTACTCCTGTAACTAGTCCATCTAAATTATTATTGGATTGGGCCCATATTTCTTGAGCCGTTGTTGTCTCATGAATATCTGGATTAGCAAAGTTTTCAAATTGATTAAATTGATAGCTATTTGCAATGCTTGAAGACAACTCAGTAGCTAAATCTAAGGCTCCTTTCATCCCTTCTTGACCTGGTGTTAGCTGTAATTCAGCTCCATATGCTCTCAACATCGCCCTTCTTTCAATACTCATAGTATCCGGCATAGTTAATATCAATTTATAGCCTTTTGCTGCAGCAACCATTGCTAATGCTATTCCAGTATTTCCACTTGTTGCTTCAATTAACGTTGTCTTATCTGGTGTTATTAATCCTTCCTCTTCGGCTTTACATAACATAGAATAAGCAATGCGATCCTTCACGGACGCTGATGGATTGAAACTTTCTAGTTTGGCTATTATTTCTGGATAACAATTACAATACTCTCTGATTCGATTTAATTTAACTAACGGGGTGTTTCCAACTAGAGAAGTTATATCATTGGCTATTTCCATGAAATGATTATTAAAATTGCAAAACTTAATCTCCTATTTTAATAATAATTGTATTTAAAGATCTTTTGCATATTTTTCTCAAAAGAATTTAATTTATAATGACTTTCTCCTGAAAAAATATTTATTATTATAAAAGGTAGTTTTTTTATAAGGATTATGTACTCGCTGGAACTAAGTCTGAGATATTCACCCTTTCCACTTTCAATTCAGAAGAAAGAATTTGAGGATGTTAAACGAATTTATGATGAAATAAAAAGTTCTATGAATGAATCTTTAGAATCCTCAAACTTGATTGAATTAAGGTGTGACAAAGTGCAAGATAAATTAATTTCTGTCAGAGCTAAAGAAATCATTTCTGTTCAGATATATGAAAAATCATCAGTAGCAGGAGGAGCTAAAAGACCAGGATTTTCTCTTAATATAGATTGATAGAATTTATGCGAGATTCTCTTAAGAATGAAATACCTCATATTCATTTCAAAGATGTTTCTTTTTCATATCCTGGAAAAAAAGAAAATTTAATTTTTAAATGTAATTTTTCTATAAAAAAAATTGGATTTTGGATGGTCGTCGGGAAAAATGGGAGTGGAAAAAGTACCCTTCTTAAATTAATTAATGGAATAATTAAACCCAAGCATGGAGTTATTAACTCTAAAGCAGATATAGGGATGGTATTTCAAAACCCTGATCATCAAATATTGATGCCAAATTGCAGGAGCGAACTTCTGATTAATATTAACCAAAATATAAGTGATGATGAAATTAATAAAAAAATCGAAAATGTGCTTGCTCAGGTGGGATTGACTGGTTTTGAAAAAAGGCCAGTACACACGTTAAGCGGTGGGCAAAAACAACGCTTAACTATTGCATGCGCTCTTATAAGTAATAGGAATTTTATTCTTTTAGATGAGCCTACAGCGTTACTTGATCAAACCAGCCAATTAAAAGTCTTAAAAACTATTAAAAATCTTACAAGTGACCATAAAAAACCCTTATCCGCTTTGTGGATTACTCATCGTTATGAAGAATTAAATTATGCTGATTCAGTAGCAGAGCTGAAAAATGGTTTTTTATCTAGCTGGCAAGAACCATCAAAATTTCAATATAATTAAATCTTCTACTTGTCATAAGGCACTTTGAAGAGTTAAATTCGTTTTATATTCCTCGGTAGCTCAGCGGTAGAGCGATCGACTGTTAATCGATTGGTCGCAGGTTCGAATCCCGCCCGGGGAGTTTAATAACACTTCCAATCACTTCCAGAGACTTTCAAAAGTCTCTTTTTTTGTGGGTATATCAGGGTTCTCTGGATTTAGACACTTCCAGAACCTTTCACCAGTATGCACTATTTTGAAAAAAATGTTCGGGATATGTTCGGGATATGTTCGGGATATGTTCGGGATATGTTTGGGATTTGATAAAAAAATGTTCGGGATGAGAGTCTTTAATTAATTCAAAAGAGAATCTTGATTTACGATTTTTTATTTATTGAAATCATATATAGTATTCGATAAGGAATTAATTCTAAGGAAATTAAAAAATGAGAAATTTTTTAAAATTAATTTCATTTACTTCTGCCCTACTTTTAGCGGGAATTTCTAATCAAATATATTCATCTGAACAAAAACACATAGATATAAAGTCAAATACTTTAATAAGTAATGCAATAGAAGAAAAAGAAATTAAAACAGTTACTGCTAACGGTTTTGGTACTACTCTTGAATCTGCTGCTCAAAATGCAGCAGAAAATGCTTTAACACAAGTAGTTGGTTCTTTTATTGATGCAGAAACCCAAATTAAAAAACAAAAAGAAATAAGAGATGGAGTTATTAGTAAGACAAAAATTATTAAAAAAGATATAAAAGATTATTCACAGGGATCTATTAAATATTTTGAAATTTTAAATATTCAAGAAAATGGATCAATTTTTAATGTTACTGCAAGAGTAGATGTAAGAATTGAAGACTTTCGTAATTATATTAAGCAATTGGCATTGAATACTAAAGAAATTTCTACAACAAATTTGTTTGCAGAAATGGGTGCTAAAACTAAAAATCTTGATAATAAATTTGAGTTACTAAAAAAAATTATCCTCCCAGTAAGAGATGGAGAAGTAATTGATATTTCTATTGATGATTTGCAAACTGCAGAAAGTTTTATAAATTCAAAGGATTGTGCAAATATGTTCCCAGAAAGATTTTGTGATCCTAATGATAGTGAGTTTCATTCACGATTTAATGTAGAGAAAACTGTTGTTTTCCTTTTCTCATTAAACTTAAAAAAAGATTTTATTGAAAATTCATTAAATATTCTAGAGAACATAAGTGATAAAAAAACTAGTTCAATTACTTCAATATGGGGGAAAGATTTATTTAGAAATATAGAGTATCGAGATAACTATGATTTTCAATATTCTGAAGATATAGGAGTTATATTTAGGAATCATCAAAAACAGACTATTTCTAATTATTATATTTTAGGAGGAATACGCGATCGATTTGAAAATGAAAGAAATAAATTGTTGGAAAATAATGTATTTGGATTCTCAAAGTTAAGAATCAGTCTAATCGACAATTTGGAGCAACCAATTTATGCTTTTGAAGAACAATGTAATGGGAAATTTAAAGGTGAACTTAGAAATATGATATTTGAAAATATTGGAATGTCAGAAACAAACTATCAAAAAAGATATATCGGAAGAGTTAATAATTGCCCTTCACAACTTTATACCCATGGTCAAAGATTTTATGAACTTTTAGATTTTACTAGTAACAGATGGTTTGGATTCGCTTTCGAGGTTAATAATCTTGATATACTTAAGGATTTTAAAGAAATTAAAATTGAATATTTACAAAATTAAGATATTTTTCATCACCTACTTTTTAAAAATTCATTAACTTCATCTTCTTCTTTAAAAAATATATAAACTTATAAATTATTGCAGTTTTAAAGACCAAAAAAGAATTCAAGCAACTGTGGAATTTAGCACTAACTCTCTAAGAGAGGCATTAAAATTGGAATCAACTTTAAAATTCAATGAAAAAAGATGAAAATTTAAAATTCAATATTGCTCGATTTGTTATTTGGGTGAATAATTAGATTCTTACTAACAATTGAAAATGTTTAAAAATCTCTTCTTGTTTACTATTGGATCATTATTTTTAATATCTTCTCTACCAATTAAATCTGAGACACTTTGGAATCGTTCTAATAAATATTTGAATCACAACCAACCATATAAAAATACTGGAAAAGAGAAAGAACCATTTTTAAACGTAGAAGATAATAATGATCTGTGGAATATTTTTATTGAAATACACAATAAAAAAGTCGGATATGAAGATATTGAATTTAGAAATATAACTAATTTTTGTCGTTACATTGCTGAGAGTGTGGTTTTACAAAAGAAGATAGATTTTTACCTTGAACACGTTGTTGATTACTCAACAATTTGCATGAGGACGCAAACCAAGATGATTAAACACTTCATGAATACTGATTATCACGATGAAAATGATATTGAAGTAATTAAAGAAGATCCAAAAGTTGGGTTAAAGTGAAATAAAGAACTTTCTAAATGATTTATTAATATGTTTTTGTAAAAAGTGATGTTCAGTTTTTATAATTCGTTCTGGTATCGTTCTGGTTACCGCACTATATATAAAGAAAACCACTTCCAAACCCTTTCATAACAGTGCATTTTGCACTTGTTAGACATTCGCCCGGGGAGTTTTATAACGAGTTCAAATCATTTCAGGAGACCTAAAGGTCTCTTTTTTTTTATGACCCACACAGAGGTTTCTAGGTATCGGAGAAGACCAGAATAGACCAATATAGTCACTTTTTCTGAAAATGTCTTCTTGTTGTTTTCTTGTTTCTCAGATATGTTTTCTTGATATTTTTAACCCTTCAGAACTCTTTTTACTTCTCCTTTCCACTCTGAAAATGATTTCAAATTTTTACCAAATTTTCTGACTTCTTCCCCTGCAATTCCACCTGTCATTATCAAGTTTTCATCTTCCTTATTGGGATCTGAAATATCTAAAACGTCATTCTTCTGATAAGTATTATTTTGTTTTTTACTAAATCTTTTTTTCTTCTTATCTTTGGAAACTTCCTACAGATGAATCTCTCCCTTATTTAACAAATAAGAGATAAATTCCTCTTTAGTTGTTATCTGTTTTTGTTATGTACAGTCCCATTTTCTTTACGACCAAAGCGCAGAATTACATGCTTGGGTTTTTCAGTAATTAATAAGAAAAAGTGGTAACCATTTTTAAGAAGTCTAAAATTAGAATCCTGCCGTATTCTGCGTTAGCATGCCATCCATCTGAAAATCGATTTTCGCCAGAAACATTTACTGCAGATTCAAAAAAATTGTTGCTAGTATATATTTGATTTTGGTCAATAATTTCAGAGCAAGGTAAATACCACTTAGTAGAAAATTCGTTATCGTGAGAGTTCATAGACTCGCATATTGACCAAACTTGATTAAAGATTGTATTCCATTTTTGAATGTTGATGTCATCTTGAACCAATAAATTTCTACCCACATTACTCAAGCATTTCCTCGAAGGAACAGGTGTCCCGATATAAATAGTTTTCAACTCTTGACTCTTTAATATTTCAGTGATGCAAGGGGAAATGTAAGTAAACCTATCAAATTCGTTCCACTTCCCGGAAAGACGACAGTTGTAATCAGAAATCAAAAGCGAATCGCATATACTTTTGATCATAAAAGAGGATAATATTGAAATTTTTATATTATCTCCACAATATAAAAAAGGGTAAAAAGGTGAAGGACCTTGGACTATCGCTATTAGATCAAATTCACCCAGTGGAATGCAATTTTGTTTTTTATCCAATTTAAGATCATGTATAACGCTCTTAAAATTATTACGATTATTAGACACTAGATCTAAATTAGAGTTTAGATAAAATTCATCAAGAAATCTCCCTTTAAAACCAGCAAAATTAACTTTGCACAAATGAGGACAAGCATCAATACTTTCTTCACTTGTGACTGAATGAAAACCTGCTTTTAAAGCACCAACATGCGAACTTCCTAAAAATAATATATTTTTCATTTCCCAAATGCCTCCATCAATTCTTCCTCGCATTGAATATCTTCTTTGGTCTTCACTGACGAATAGGATGAAACAGATGAACTTTTCTTCCTCTGAACTGATTGATGCTCTTTAAAAAAGTGCTTCATAACTGTTTCAACAGTTTCATCCCTCACAGACCTTAAATTATCCGCAAATGCAGTTGATTGCATCCTGGGGTTTGTGACTATCTCGTAAGAAGGGAAATAGTCAACAAAAGGTTTCTCTGCCCATAAACCTGCTATCGCCCGTAATGTTGACTTCGAATAAACATTAGATACCATCACATGGTGTCCACTCGCTGTTGCAGTCAATGGGACAGGAGATACAGTCAAAATCATCTTGAAATTCCTGCCTCCTCTCATACGTCTGAGAACCTGAACAAACTTTTTCATATCTCTATTGATTGAATCAAAGCGGGAATTTTGGAACTCAAAAATTTCCTCATCGAAATCACCCGCTAATGTTCCTGGGGCAGTTGGATACACAGTTCCAGACTTCTTGTGAATCCACATTTCAGTCAGTCCAAGGGTGAAAATAAACAAGTCTAGATTTTCAAAGAGTTCTTTAACTCGTGAGATATGGAATTGACGATGTTTTATTACTTCTTCTGGAGAGTCAAGACCTTTAGGTTCCACAACAGGTCTGAGTGCATCGTAAAACTTTCCATCCTTTTCCCATATGAAGTTCTGCGGAGTCCACTCACCTGCTGCTTCTTGGGTAAGTTGCAGTAACTGACGAACAGTATAGATATTTCCGTATCTCGCGGAATACATCGAGAATCCAAACTTCTGATGCAACTTATCCGGAAGTCCTGGTGGGGGCATTTCGACATCTAAAACGTTGTATCCATTTTTTTTGAGATGACGAGAAATATGTTGCGCAAAACAAGAACCAGCAGTTGCAATCTTTTTTTGAGGCGGGATTTTGAATTTTTTCTTGTAAATGCCCTCGATGGCATATGGATTTTCTTGGGCAACTCCAGTTTTCCAGAAAGCACTCTTTGGGAGATCTGAATATGGATGTGTTCCCATGGTGTAGGTAAAAATATAAGTATTATACTTCAATTTCTTTGCAGTACTATGAGAGATCTAATTTGATTTTTTCCTCCAGACCGTTCTTGTATCTTTTGTCCCTCTTCTTAATCTTTATGAAAATATTCTTTTGGATGTTTTCCTGTTTCTTTAGACCAGATTTTCAAATCTTCCCAAGTGCGTAGAGTCATTCAGATTTTTTACACCTTTAATATCTTTCCCCCTAACACCCATTAGAACATGAACTGTTTTTCACAAAGCGATAGCCGAGCATGTTATGTAAGAAAATTATATTCTTTTAAGAACAGTAAATAGAACAATAATAATTTATATCATTACGATACGATCAATAAGGTTTGAAAGATTTTGTAGGATGTTTCAAAAACTTTAAATAGAACAATTATTAATTCTCTATATAAAAAAATAGGTTTTATTCATTTTTACGTTCTACATAATCAAGATATATTTTTTTATATGATATAAATTTCTCCTTACAGGAAATACTAGTCATCCCACATATCTATTTTCTCTTTATCTAGAGTATTCTTCTCAAGTAATTCTATTCTTCGTTTTTGAGAATCTATTTCTGTCTCAAGAACGTTTTTCTCCTCAATGTATCTTGTTTGTATATTTTGGATTACTATTTCAAATTGCTCTCCAAAAAAATCTGACATCTCTCTCCATGCTTCCATTTCTTCTTCTTTGTCGATAGTATCGTTTATTTGATGAGAAATAACTTCTAGTACAAATTGTTTAAGCTCTTGATGACCCATCGATTCAACTTTTTTTTGAATATAAAATTCTTTAAGTTTTTCTAATTGTTTTTTTGATAAATCAGAATAGATAAATGGCTTCTTTTTCATAAATACTTAAATTTTTATAATATATACAAAATTTTTACTTTATACACTCAGAATAAATCAAAAATTTTAAACTAATTAAATCCTATTTGAAAACTTATATTCACCATTAACTGCATATTCAGATATCTTGCTATGGCAATTGAATTTAGATCTTCTTCTAAAGATAATCATTATTTTTTTCTGATATTCCACTGATTATTAAGAAAAAGTAAATAGAATCGAAAGAAATTGTAAAATTTAATCTTTTGGAAAATTTGCAATTTCTCTCTAATTCCTTGTTATTATTAAGTTACTTGGTAAATCTAATTGATAAAATTGTTTACACTAATTCAGCAATCTTTAAAATTTATTGAGAGAATTATATTACTAAAAAAATTAACTTTAATTTAATAGTCAATACAATATGAAAATTTCAATCCTTTTAATTGAAGATGATCGTGATATGCGTGATTTGGTGGCCAGGCATTTAGAACATTCTGGTTTCGATGTCCAAAAAGCTGAAGATGGTATCAAAGGACAAGCACTAGCTCTTCAATACTCACCAGATTTAATACTCTTAGATTTAATGTTGCCAAATGTTGATGGCTTAACTTTATGCCAGCGACTTAGAAGAGATGAGAGAACATCAAATATTCCAATTCTGATGATAACTGCATTAGGTGGTCTTAAAGATAAAGTGACTGGGTTTAATTCTGGAGCAGATGATTACATTACTAAACCATTTGATCTGGAAGAATTGTATGTACGCATAAAAGCATTACTAAGAAGAACTAACAGAGCACAGTTGAATTCTGATAACCAGCAAGAAATTTTAAATTATGGCCCTATAACCCTTGTTCCTGAAAGATTTGAAGCTATCTGGTTTGAAACTCCTATTAGATTAACTCATCTTGAATTTGAACTACTTCACTGTCTTTTGCAGAGACATGGTCAAACTGTATCTCCAGCGTCCATTCTTAAAGAAGTATGGGGATATGAACCCGATGATGATATTGAAACAATAAGAGTTCATATTAGACATTTACGCACCAAACTAGAACCTGATCCACGTAAGCCTACATTTATAAAAACTGTATATGGAGCTGGATATTGTCTTGAGTTGCCTATTGGTTCTCAAGTTGAAACTGCCAGGCAAGAGTTTATTCAAGCAAGAAATCCTGATTTGATAAACCCTGCCGTTAATTAATTTCCTATATTTCCATTGAAATTTTTAAAAAAGTAATTTCCCACGCCAACCTTGGTTGAATTTTTTTTCTTAATAGATATTTTAAATTTTCAAGTTTTTTAACTATACCAACATTTTTTGTCTTTCTCCACCAAATATTTTGAATTAAATTGACTAAACAAATCTGCTGATTAAGTTCTAATTTTTCAGATATTAATTGAGATATCTCTAATATTTCTAGGTTATTTTTTATTGGAGAAGCTAAGTTACTTATAATTTCATCTGAAAAAGAATTCCAAATTTCAATATTTTTCAATAATTGATTTGGAGATCCATTTGCAGAATTTATTAAATCTTCAATCTTTAATTTTGTATTAATATTGAATTTAGAAGTATCTAAATATTCTTTCAAAATAAACTTTATTTTTTCACTAGAAAAGGACCTAAATCTGACGATTTGACATCTTGAGATGATCGTATCTAAGAGAAGGTTTAATTTAGATGTTAGTAAAATAAAAATGCCGTTATTAGGTTCTTCTAAGGTTTTTAAAAGGCAATTTGAGGCTGCTTCGTTTAAGAGGTGTGCGTCAATAATTAAAACAATTTTTTTTTCTGAGTTTATTGAGTTTTGACTAAGAAAAGTTTTGATATTACGTATTTGAGCAATTTTAATAATCTCAGATCCACTTTTTATTGTTTTTTCAAGAACGGAACTTCCTGAACTTTTAGTTTCCAAAAGAGACTCAGGTTCAATAATTAAAAAATCAGGATGATTATTGTTTGTAATTCTCTGTTCAATATTTTCGCTTGGTGAAGACTGTTTGAAAATCTCTTTTATAAATTGAAGAGCAGTTTGCTTTTTTCCTACTCCTTCAGCACCATAAAATATATAACCATTAGCAAATGATTTGTTTTTAATTATATTGTTGAGACAGTTATTGACTTCTTCATTCAAGAAAAAATTATTTTTTTTAACCTCAATCATTTGTTATTAGAAAAATTGTTTAGCAAAGTCTCTTTAATTTGATTAGAAATAGTTTTGATATTTTGTGAAGCAGATATTACTTTCCAGTTTTTTTGTTTGGCAATTAGTTTGAAGCCTTCATTTACTTTTTCTAAAAATTTAATACCTTCTGATTCTATTCTGTCTGGAATTTCATTTTTTCTTCGGAATATGCTCTCTTCTGGAGAAATTTCTAAGAAGAATGTGAGATCAGGAGATTGTCCTTGACACACAATTGATTCAATATTTTTAATTATTTCTAAATTTATATTTCTTCCATAGCCTTGATAAGCCAGAGTGGAGTCGGAAAATCTATCACTTATTACCCAATCATTGTTATTTAAAGCAGGTGAAATAATTTTGGAAACGTGTTCAGCTCTATCCGCTGAATAAAGTAATAATTCAGCAAGAGATGAAGGCTTGTTTTTTTCATTATTATCAAGAATCAGTCCCCTAAGTTTTTTTCCTAGAAGACTGCCTCCAGGCTCTCTAGTTCTGATTAATTTAGACCCTTTCTTTATTAGACCACTATTAGGAAGCCATTTAGATAGTTCATCTATTTGGGTAGTTTTACCACATCCATCAATACCCTCAATAACGATAAATTTTCCTTTCATTTAATCCAAAGATAAAGCATTAATTACAACTGTAATAGAGCTAATAGCCATCAATAATGCTGCAATTGAGGGAGTAAGAAGAATACCGTATTTAGGGAATAAAATGCCGGCGGCTAAAGGAATAGCTAGTAAGTTGTAACCAAAAGCCCATGTTAAATTTTGCTTTATTTTTCTTATAGTTTTTTTGGCAAGATTTAAGGCGTAGGGTAATCCATTTAGTTGATCTCCCATCAATACCAAATCTGCATTTGCTTTGGCTATTTGAGTCCCTGATCCCACCGCAATTCCTAAGTCTGAAGATGCTAAGGCTGGGACATCATTAATACCATCACCAATCATTGCTACTTTATTATTAATTTTTAAATTTTCTAAGGTCTTAAGTTTCATTTCGGGAAGAAGATCCCATTTTACTTCTGTTTCTTTTAAACCAATTTTTTTTGCTAAAGATAAAACTGTTTCTTTCCTATCTCCACTTAAAATATTAATTTTAAATTTGTTTTCTCTTAAAGTTTGAACTGTTTTAATTGAATCCTCTCTGAGTAAATCTCCTAGGAAGATAAAGCCTAATAATTTATCTTTGATACTTACTCCAATGATAGTGTTCATTTTTGTCTCTTCATTTTCAATGATTTTTTTTGCATCACTATCAATAATTATTCCTTGACTCAATAACCATTCGATATTTCCAATATTAATAAGTCCATCTATTGACTCAAGTTCACCTGAAATACCTCTACCTGAATGAGTGAAAATTTTTTTTATTGGAAATAAACTTAAATTTTGTTTTTTTGCCTCTTGAATTAAGGCATCTGCGATTGGATGTCTGCTTTCCTTTTCTAAACTCGCAGCTATTCTTAATAAAAATGAATGATCATCATTATTTTTATAATCTACAATGAAGGGCTTACCTTTTGTTAAAGTACCTGTCTTGTCAAAAATAATGTGATTAATTTTTGAAGCCATCTCAATTTTGTCTCCGCCTTTAAATAAAACTCCCTTTTTTGCTGCTTTGCCTGATGCGACAGTGATTACAGTGGGGGTGGCTAAACCTAATGCACAAGGACAAGCTATTACTAGTACAGCAATTGATAATTGGATGGCTAAACTAAGGAAATTATCAGCATTACTACCAAGCGAACTATGAAGTGTATGGCTTGAGTGAGTGATGAATTGATTATTATGAATTAATAAATCTGGCCAAATGTTTTTTGCCCCCTTCCACCAAAAGAGGAAGGTTAAAGTAGAAAAAATAAGAACAAAGTAAGTAAATTTGCCTGCAATTTGATCAGCAATTCTTTGAATGCGAGGCTTTTTAGCGTTTACAGCCTCAATAAGATTTACTAGTTTTGCAAGAGAAGAATCCCCTCCTACCTTTTGTACTTTAAGTCTAAGAGTTGAATTAAGATTTAAAGACCCGCTAGATAGATTGTCGCCTTCTTTTACCTCGATAGGTTTGGATTCTCCAGTAATATGTGAAACATCAACATATGAATTACCTTGAGTAACAATGCAGTCAGCAGGTACTCTATCTCCTGCTAATACTTGAATCTCTTGATTAGGTATTAAAGTGTTTACTCTTATTGATTTTATTTGATTATCTTCTGTGTAGATATTTGCCATTTCAGGTTGAAGATCTAATAACTCTCCAATGGATGAACCAGTTTGGTATCTTGCTCTTTCCTCTAAAAAACGTCCAATCAATATAAAACCTAATAACATAACTGGTTCATTAAAAAAACAAGGAAAACCAGTGGCAGGAAACACTAAGGATAGAAGACTTGTTGTATACGCGCTAGTTACTCCAAGAGCTACTAGAGAATCCATATCCGGACGGTTCTTAATAAATGACTTAAATCCATTAATAATAATTTCTCTGCCGGGAAATAATAGAGCTAAAGTTGCTAACGAAGCGTGAAAAAATATATTGCCTAATATTGGAAAATTTATATATCTTCCTTCTGCTAGATGACCTAAACCTGAAAATAATAAAAGTAATAGAGCAAAAGTTAGTTTTTTCCATTGATTATTCCACTTCTTTTTTTTTTCTAATTCTGCCTTATTTATTTTTTTTGAAAAATCATTTATGTAAATCTTTGATGGGAAACCATTCTCTTTTAGATTTTTAAGAACTGCATCTATTTCTATATGTTTCTGGGTAATTTCAAAATATGCACTTTCAGTTAGTAAGTTAACAGAAACATTTTCAATACCATCAGAATTATTCAATATTTTTTCAACAGTACTCACACAACCTCCGCACTTCATTCCTGTAATGCTTAATTGAATGCTTTCCATATCTTTCACTATTGAAGCAAATTAATGCTTGACCTTTTTTTAACTATAATAATAAATGTAATAGACTTTTTAAATAGTTATTTTTTAATTTACTATATTAATTTTATTAGTTTTAGAGCTGTGCCTAGTAATCAAAACAGAGACAATTTTATCGATAAAGCTTTTACTGTGATTGCTGAATCAATAGTAAAAATAATGCCTATTGCAGAGAAAGAAAAAAAAGCATATATCTATTATAGAGACGGCCTAGCTGCGCAAAATAATGGGGATTATTCGGAAGCATTAGAGTATTACAAAGAGAGTTTACTACTTGAAGAAAATAAAATTGATAGGGGTGAGACTCTAAAAAATATGGCAATAATATATATGAGTAACGGGGAAGAGGATTTGTCTATTGAAACTTATGAAAAAGCATTAGTAGAAAATCCAAAACAGCCATCATGCCTGAAAAATATAGGTTTAATTTATGAAAAAAGGGGAAGAAATGCTGAGCAAAATGGTGATTTAGATCAGAGAGATATTTGGTTTGATAAAGCTGCTGAAGTCTGGTCTAAAGCAGTGAGACTATATCCAGGTGGGTATCTAGATATTGAGAATTGGTTGAAAAATTCAGGCAGAAGCTCAATTGATATGTACCTTTGATTTTTTATTTTGAAAAAGAATAATCAACTGCTTCTTTAATATTAGATATCTCTTTGATATTTATTAAATTTTGAAAATTAATATTTAGTTCCTCCTCTAGTTTTGGCACTACGATATTTTTGATCCCTAGTCTTACAGCTTCTTCTATCTTTGTCCGAAGGTTATTCGATTTTCTAACTTGACCGCTCAAACCTAATTCCCCAATAAATGAGGTACTAGCCAAAGGAGGAATATTTTTCAAACTTGATAAAATTGATATTGCTACACCTAAGTCAGATGAGGGATCATTAATCTCAAAACCTCCACCAGTTGCTATATAACAGTCAAATTCAGATAATTTTATCCCTACATGTTTTTCTATAACAGCAAGAATTTGATGCAATCTATTTATGCTAATTCCAGTTGTAGTTCGTCTTGGGTTACTATAGAAAGTCTTATTTACCAGTGCTTGTATATCAACTGCTAATGGTCGGGTACCTTCATTTGTAATCGTAGTTGTTACACCTGAAATATTTTCTTTATTTGTAAAAATTGAACTTGGGTTTTTTACCTCTCGTAAACCCTCTTCAAGCATTTCAAAAATTCCAATTTCAAAGGTCGATCCAAATCGATTTTTTATACTTCTTAGCAATCTATGAGATGAAATATTATCTCCTTCAAAGTTTATTACTGTATCAACTAAATGTTCAAGAGTTTTAGGACCAGCTAAAGCGCCATCTTTGGTTACATGACCAATTATTAGAAGAGCTATATTTTTGTCTTTGGCGAGATTTTGCAACTCAGACGAACATGCTCTAACTTGAGAAACCGATCCTTGCGAAGTTTCCATTTCATGATTATGGATGGCTTGAATACTATCAATAATTGCGAAACTTGGATTTACACGTTTGATCTCTTCAATAATTAGTGATAAATTCGTTTCTGCAAAAATTTTTAAATCAATACTTTTTTGATTTAATCTTTCCCATCTAATTTTTACTTGTTCTAAGGATTCTTCTGCAGTTATGTATAAAACTTTCTCATTGAGAGATATTTTTCCTGCTGATTGAAGAACTATTGTGCTTTTACCTATACCTGGTTCTCCTCCAAGTAAGACAACAGATCCAGGTACTATTCCACCTCCAAGAACTCGATCAAATTCTCTGAAACCACTTGTAAATCTTGATATTTTTTTTGATGATATTTCATTAAAAGGGATAGATTTCTTATTATTTTTAATATCTTGATGTTTAGATCTCTTGCTTTTAATTTCTTCGACAATCGAATTCCATGAGTTGCAATTGAGGCATTTCCCAAAATATTGAGAAGTTTCAGTTCCGCAATTTTGACAAATAAAAGTCGACAATTTGCTAGACATTTAGTTTTTGAATAAAGTATTAGAACTAGAATGTTTGGGATATTGCCCCTCTACAAGTTAGATTAGGTTAATAATTAATTCTCTTACTGATTAGCTAATAGAAACAAATGGCTCTATCTAGTCAAACTAAAGAAACAATTCTTGTCGCAGATGACGAGGCAAGTATTAGAAGAATTCTTGAGACCCGCCTCTCCATGATTGGCTACAAAGTCGTAACTGCAAGTGATGGTAAAGAAGCACTAAAGTTATTTAAAGATTATGAGCCTGATTTAGTAGTACTTGACGTTATGATGCCAAAATTAGATGGCTATGGAGTGTGTCAAGAATTAAGGAAAGATTCTGATGTTCCAATTGTTATGTTAACTGCATTAGGAGATGTTGCAGACAGGATAACAGGTTTAGAATTAGGGGCTGATGATTATGTTGTGAAACCATTTAGTCCTAAGGAATTAGAAGCTAGAATTAGGTGCGTTTTAAGAAGAATTGACAAAGAACAAATTCCTGGAATGCCTAATTCAGGATTAATTTTGGTTACTGATATAAAAATTGATACAAATCGAAGACAAGTTTTTAAAAGCGATGAGAGAATTAGATTAACTGGAATGGAATTTAGTCTCTTAGAGCTTTTGGTAAGTAGGTCAGGCGAGCCATTTAGTAGAGGAGAAATTTTGAAGGAAGTTTGGGGATATACACCTGAGAGACATGTAGATACAAGAGTAGTCGATGTTCATATATCGAGATTAAGATCGAAACTTGAGGCTGACCCTGCAAATCCTGAATTGATATTAACTGCAAGGGGCACAGGATATCTTTTTCAAAGGATTGTAGATATTGCTCCTTTTGATGGTAAATAAATGGGCAAGGAAAGTGTACAAAAAATTAATAAGCCCAGAGCTATCAGAAGATTAGTTATTTGGTACAAGAGAAATTCGGCCGTAACTTCTATAGTTGATACTGCTGCGAGTTCTGCTTTAACGGCTAGTAATGTAGCGGGTAATGTAGTTTCTGGTGCAGGTTCTGTTGTGAGCACAGCTAGTAATGTTGCTAGTAATGTTGCAGGTAATGTTGCAGGTAATGTCGTTTCAAGCGCTGAGTCTGTTGTGAATACTGCCAGCAGTGTTGTTTCAAGTGCCAGTTCAATAGCTAAAAATACATTACAGCCCTTAGTTTTTGACCCATTAAAAAGATTACAAAATAACGATAATGTTTTAGATAGGGTGGAGGAATATCAATCTAAAAGAGTTTGGATAGCAGTTGATGGGATGGGTGGCGATTATGCTCCGGGTCCAATTCTTGAGGGTTGCCTCGAAGCAATAAGTAGATTTCCAATAAATATAAAGTTTGTCGGCAAAATTGAAAAAGTTAAAGATGCAGCAGAAAAAACTGGTTTAGCAGAATTATTAGAAAATGAAGTAAAGAATAATCGTCTTGAATTAATTGATAGTGGAGAGCCTATTGGCATGAATGAAGAAGCTACTGCAGTTAGAAAAAGGAAAAATGCAAGTATAAACGTTGCTATGGATTTAGTGAGAAATAATAAAGCTGAAGCTGTTTACTCAGCGGGTAATTCAGGAGCCATGATGGCTTCTGCCATATTTAGAATTGGGAGATTGAAAGGGATTGATAGACCAGCTATAGGAGCATTATTTCCAACAAGGGATCAAACTCGCCCAGTATTAGTTTTAGATGTCGGTGCAAATACTGATTGTAAGCCATCTTATCTGCATCAATTTGCTCTTCTAGGGAATATTTATGCAAAAGATGTCTTACAAGTAAAAAAACCAAGAATTGGCCTTTTAAATATCGGAGAAGAAGAATGCAAAGGTAATGATTTATCCTTAAAAACATTTGAATTATTATCTTCTGAAAAAAGTTTTGATTTTGGAGGTAATTGTGAAGGCCGAGATGTATTATCAGGTAATTTCGACGTAGTAGTCTGTGATGGATTTACTGGCAATATATTATTGAAATTTCTTGAATCTGTTGGAGGAGTTTTATTAGATATTTTGAGATCTGAGCTACCACGTGGAAGGAGGGGGAAAGTTGGTTCTGCTTTTTTAAAAAGTAATTTACTCAGAATTAAGAAAAGGTTAGATCATGCCGAACATGGAGGAGCTTTATTACTTGGGGTGAATGGTATTTGCGTTATTGGTCATGGAAGTAGCAAATCTTTATCAGTAGTTAGTGCTCTTCGCTTGGCTCATTCCGCAGTGAACCATGGTGTTATGGATAATTTAAATCAACTCCAAAAGCTTCAAGTTTTAAATTCATAAAACATATTGAGTCAAATTTATGTTTGACTAATATAAGTAACCTAAAAACTCTTTTGGAAGCAATAAATTTTAATCAGATTGGAGTATCATTTAAGGGAAGCGGAAGTTATGTACCTGATCAAATTCTAACCAATCAAAAAATTAGTCAAAAGGTTGAAACAAGCAATGAATGGATAAAATCTAGAACGGGCATTTCTGAGAGAAGAATTTCTAGCTTAGGAGATAATGTTACTGAGATGGGTTATAAGGCGGCTTTGACCGCTATAGAAATGGCTAATTGGGATATTAAAACGATTGATTTGATTGTTTTAGCTACTTCTACTCCGCATGATTTATTTGGATCAGCGCCATCCATTCAAGCTAAGTTAGGGGCAGCTAATGCTGTCGCTTTCGATTTAACTGCAGCATGTAGTGGGTTCTTATTTGCCTTAATTACAACCTCACAATTTTTAAAAGGGGGTAGTTTTAAAAGGGCTATTGTTATAGGAGCAGATCAATTATCAAGCTTTGTTGACTGGAATGATAGAAGAAGTTGTATTCTCTTTGGAGATGGTGCAGGTGCATTAGCAATTGAAGCCACCAATGAATGTGATAATTTAATTGGTTTTGATATGAGAACTGACGGAGAAAGGGGTTCTTTTCTTAATCTCCCATCAAAAAATAATAAGGATTTAATAATCGATAATATTAATTTTTCAAGTGGAGCTTTTTCTCCAATTCAGATGAATGGTCAGGAAGTGTATAAATTTGCAGTTAGGGAAGTTCCAATAATTCTTTCAAAGTTGTTCAAAAAAATGAATTATACCTCCGATGAAGTTGACTGGCTTGTATTGCATCAAGCTAATCAAAGGATATTAGATTCTGTAGGAGACAGGTTAAAAATTCCTGGAGAAAAAATTCTTAGCAATTTAGAAAAATATGGTAATACTTCAGCAGCAACAATTCCACTAGTAATGGATGAGGCTATTAGAAATAATAGAATTAAACAAAATGATATTATTGCCACAAGTGGTTTTGGTGCTGGGTTAAGTTGGGGTGCAGCCCTCATTAAATGGGGTTAAAAAAAAAGGAGCATTATGACAGTTGCATGGGTTTTCCCTGGACAGGGTTCGCAAAAAATTGGAATGGCAAAACAAATTGAAAATTTGCCCAACACAAAAGAGAGATTTAGGTATGCATCTGAGATATTTGACAGGAATTTATTTGAAATTTGTGAGGTAAATTCTGACCCAACAAATCCTCTTTTTGATTTAAATAACACAAGAAATACACAAATTTGTCTTTTTCTAGTTGAATCTATTTTATTAGATGCGTTAAAGGAAAATGGATTTAAACCAACTTATGTCGCTGGGCATAGCCTAGGAGAAATCACTGCACTATATTGTGCGGATGTTTTTTCGTTCGAAGATTGTGTTTCTCTAATAAAAAAGAGGTCTCAATTAATGATTAATGCTGGTAAAGGATCTATGGCAGCAGTAATTGGTTTTGATAGAAATCAACTTGATCTATTAGTACAAAAAATTGATGATATTGTAATTGCTAATGATAATAGCTCTGCCCAAGTTGTCTTATCAGGATCTACTGAAGCACTAGATAATTTATCGAGAGAAATTTCTTGTAAAAGATTTTTGAAATTAAATGTTTCAGGTGCATTTCATTCGCCATTTATGAATGAACCTTCATCAAAATTTTCAGAGTATTTAAAACAGATTAAATTTAACAATCCCTCTTTCCCAGTAATAAGCAATTATGAACCTTCTCTTTGTAGTGATCCAAACGAGCTTAAAATTAGATTAGAAAAGCAAATGTGTAATGGAGTGAGGTGGCGAGAAACTATGGATTTATTAGCAAAAGATAAAGATCTTCATATTGTTGAAATTGGCCCTTCTAATGTCCTAAGCGGTTTAGGAAAAAGACATCTTAAAGATGTAAAGATTTCTCAAGTTTCATCTTCTGATCAAATATCTTATTAATTTGTATGAAAAATCATACTATTCAAAAATTAATCTATGAATTAGTTAGCAAGCTTTTTGTATTTCCAATTTATAAATTTGTATTTAAAGGTCATTTAATAGGTAGAGACAATATTCCACAAAAAGACTCTTTTATCATGGTTTCAAATCATGGTTCTTTACTTGATCCTCCTTTATTAGGACATGCTCTTGGACGGAATATATCTTTTATGGCAAAGGCTGAGCTTTTTAAAATTCCTTTTCTTGGATTTATTATCAAGGCTTGTGGAGCTTATCCGGTAAAAAGAGGAATTGCTGATAAAAATACAATTAAAACAGCATGTAAAAAATTATCAAATGATAATTGTATTGGAATTTTTATTGATGGCACTCGTCAAAAAAATGGTCGAGTAAATAAGCCTAAACAAGGGGCATCATTATTAGCCTTTAAAAATCAAAAATTATTATTGCCCGTAGCAATTGTTAATTCACATCGTCTAATAAGATTTAAATTCGGTATTCCTTTATTTTCAAAAATAGTTATTAAAGTGGGAAAACCTGTCCAACCTCCACAAAGTTCATCAAGAGATGATTTGAATTCTGTAACAATGCACCTTCAAGATAAAATTAATAATTTGATTGGATGAATATTTAGTTAATTGGAGAAATAGGGTAAAGAGGTAAAACTTTTCTCCAGGAATCTATATTTGAATTTAATAAATTTTTATTTGATAAATCTAATAGTTCTTTCAAATCTTTTTTATCATCATAAGTAGCTTCAAAAGAAAGTTCTTTACTATCAAGTTCTTTGACAACTTTTGGTAAAATTGTTTCTCGAATGATTAAATTCGAGGAGTTTTTTTCATTACCACAAATTTCATATTTACCTGCAATAAAACCCTTACGTTTTAAATTTTTGAAAATCCAGAATGATTTTTTGTTTTTTAAGATATTATTTTTTGATGCAATTCTTTTTGCCATTATTTCAAATGAAGTAAAACTGTCTAAAGGGCAATTTATTTGTTGTGAGATAGTTCTTGCTAAAACTACAATTAGTCGTGAAGCATTAAAATTTGCTGGCCCTATGCTGACAGATAACTTATTTATTTTTTGTAAATTTTCTTTGGAAATGAATTTGTGAAGATCATTTATTAAGTTGTTGCAAAGATCATTATCAAATTTCTTGATAAATAATTCATCAGATTCTAGGTCATTGTTTTTTCTATACCCAAAGCCAAAAGAATTATCTGTGCTATGAATCACTAATGTAGAGTAATTTTCTCCTTGATTGAGTTTACTTGTCATCTATTACCTTTAAACAGGCAATTCCATACCTGGATTAAACTTAGACCATTTACCAAATTCATTTTCAAAACTTTCACAAGATTGAACATCCCAATCAGTTTTATAATCACCATTATTATCTTTAACTATATTGACATGAATGAATGGTTTTTTTGCTTTAAAATCAGGTAGATCACAAATATGATCAACACCATGATTATTCTCAACATCATGATATGTGATACATCTATCAACCCATTTACAGTTGATGCAAATGCACATAATTAATAAATAATATGAAAAATAGCTTTCACAAAGATCATACACTAATAATTGATGAATTAGAAAAAAGTATAAAATTTCATAATTTGGATTTTATCTTAGGTTTTTTACCTAAAGGATCATATTTGGTTGGTGGATATATAAGAGATATTATTTTGGGAAGAAAAACTGAAAAGTTAGATGTTGATATTGTGGTACCTTTAAATGCAATTGAAATTGGTGAAAAGATTGCAGATAATCTTGGATCAAAATTTATAATTTTAGATAAAAAAAGAGAAGTAGTAAGAATTATTCTTAATAATATTTATATTGATATTGCTAATCAAGTTTCATCTTCCATAGAAGGAGATTTATGTTCTAGAGACTTTTCGATTAATTCAATTGCTTTTTTATTTGATAAGAAGAGTTTATTTGATCCATTAAATGGTCTTAAAGATCTTGAGATTTCTTTGCTTAGAACTCATTCTGAAAACAATTTATTAAATGATCCTTTACGAATTTTAAGATGTTTTCGATTTGTTTCAGAATTGAACTTTAAAATTGATTTAAGATTAGTTGATTTTATAAAAAAAAATAAAGGGAACTTATATCTTGTCGCAAAAGAGAGAATTAATAATGAAATACAGAAAATAGTAAATGGAGCAAATGCTCTTGATGCAGTATTGTTGATAAAAAATTTAAATATATTTGATACTGAAAATTTATTTGAAGATTCGTTTTTTTTGGATTTAGAGAAAATTAATTATGGAGAACTTGATCAGGAAGAAAAAGATAAATATTTACCATCATTTTTTATCGCTCAAATCTTAGATGTTGTAACTTTAGAGAAACTGAAATTTAGTAAAGCTGATATTGCAAAAACTAAGTTATTGAGAAAATGGCACCTTTTCTTGAAAAACAAAAATATCCCTCAATTAGATGAATTTGACAGATTTAAATTACATCAAGAATTAGAAATGTTTCTGCCATCTTTTATTTTTTATTTACCTCAAAACTTACAACTAGATTGGCTTCATAGATGGCGTGACAACGATGATAAATTATTTCATCCCTCAAACTTAGTTAATGGTGATGTAATTAAAAAAAATTTGGAAATCAAGGATGGACCTATCTTGGGAGAGCTTTTACAGTATCTTTCCAAGGAACTTGCATATAAGAGATTGAATAATTTTGATGAAGCTATTTATAAAGCAAAGCGATGGATTGAACAAAATGCGCCAAAATGTGATTAAATACACATAGCTTAGTTTTGTTTAGAAGTTCAGACTTCAAAATCATTCTTAAAAATTTATGAGTATTCGCATTTACATTGGCAACTTACCACAAGGATTTAATCCAAAAGAATTTGATACACTTTTAAAGTCAGTTTCTGATTCGATTAGATTTAAAGCAGTTTTAGATAAGGAAACAAAGGAATGCAGGGGGTTTGGTTTTGCGACTTCTAATAATGAAGATAATGCTAATTTATTAATTCAAAAGTTAAATGGTTTTGAATTTAATGGTTCTAAATTAAGAGTAGAGCTGTCAGAAAAGAAAGATTCTGCTTCAAATAAAAGAAATAGTGGAAAATTAAATAAGAATAAGAAGAGGAAAGACTTTAAAAAAATTGTTCACAGTGATGCTCCTAACTTAGAAGCTCCTGATCCAAGATGGGCAGGAGAACTATCTAAATTAAAAGATTTGTTGGCTAATCAGAAGACTCCTGCTTAGTCATTTAATTCTAGAAATTAAAAAAGATATAGGAATTTCAAAAGCTTTTACTGAATTTTTTACAAAAGCTCTATTATTAAATACATCATAGTCTAGCCTCTCTATAGAATCTAATATTCCCCTGTAAAGACGTAAGGATGTCCAAACTGGCCATCTTGCGTCAGAAGATAACCACTTGATTCCATCTTCGGATTTCTGGAACCAATCGCGAGCTCTGGTTAATTGAAATTTCATTAGTGCTTTCCATTGATTGTTTATTTCACCTTTTAAAAGTTTTTCTTCAGAATAATTAAATTTCTCGATATCTTCTTGAGGAAGATAAATCCTACCTCTTTGCCTATCTTCGCCGACATCTCTCAATATATTTGTTAATTGATTAGCTATACCTAAAGCTATAGCTGCTTCTGAGGGGTCAGGTTTGTCACTCCATGGGGCTGATGTATAAGCGCTATCAATTCCCATCACATTTTGAGTCATTAAGCCTACAGTCCCTGCGACTCTATAACAATAGAGTTTTAATTCGTCAAAATCTTTGTATCTAAATTTATTAAGATCCATTCTCTGGCCATCTATCATGTCTAGATAAGGTTGAATACTTTGTGGATATTTTTCGATGGTGTCTAGTAGAACGGCATCTAATTCTGATTTAATGTTGCCTTTAAAAACATTCTTTGTATTTTCTTCCCATGCATTTAAATTTTCTGCAAGTTCATCTTGCGATTTAGTTGAGGCTTCTAAGCTATCCATTATTTCATCTGTTCTTCTACACCAAACATATATAGCCCAAATAGCTTTTCTTTTCTCTACAGGTAGCAGAAGGGTCCCCAAGTAAAAGGTTTTAGCCCATTTTTGGGTTTCTTTTCGGCATATCTCGTATGCTTGATCTAGTTGAGAAATTGAATTTTTCAAAAAGTTTTAGATGAATTTTTAAATTACTGGAATGTCAATCTCATGAAGAAACATTTTGAGGAGTTTTGGAATACTCCTTATTGATTGATTCCGCGCATAATTTACCACTTAAAACAGCTCCTTCCATAGATGCTAAATATTTTTGCATAGTATAATCACCTGCTAAAAAGAAGTTTTTTATAGGAGATTTTTGACTAGGTCTGAACTCTTGGCATCCAGGAACTGCTTTATAAACAGATCTTGGAGTTTTAACTACTTTATATTTTCGTAAGTTTGTTTTATCGTCTCCCATGAAATGTGTTGGAAATAATTTTTTGAGTTCCTCCATAGTTGCATCAACAATATCCTGATCACTCCTATTTATCCAATCTTTTGCTGGTGCAAAAACCAATTCAAGCATTGATCTATTTGGATCTTCATATTCTTTGCAGGTGATACTCATATCTGCATAAACACTGAGGAGTGGTGATCTGCTGAATAATAAATGATCAATATCTGTTAATTTTTTGTCAAACCATAAATGGATATTAATGACAGGCACACCATTTAAACCATCTAATTTAGAAAATGCATCTAACCCTTTCCATTGTTTTGGGATCATTAATTTAAAGAGATCTACGGGCATTGCACTTACATAAGCATCAGCCGTTAGCTCTTTCTTTTCGTTTTTATCTAAAGAGGCGATAGTAAAACTTTTAACAGTGCTGTCCTCATTAAGATTGATTTCCCTTAATGGACTATTCATGTGAACTTCACCACCACGAGCAGTAATATAATCAACCATTGGCTGGCATAGTCTTTCTGGAGGAGCTCCGTCAAGGAATGCCATTTTAGAACCATTTTTTTCTTGTAAAAATCTGTTTAATGCTGTTAATAAAACTGTAGATGATATTTCATCCGGTCCAATGAAATTAAGAGCTTTACTCATCGCTATAAATACTTCATCATTAACTCTTTCCGGTATATTGTGCTCTTTTAGCCAATCTGTCCATGATTTTGTATCACATTTATCTAAGTACTTTTGGCCCCTTAGCATTGCAGGCACTAAGCCTAATCCAAATAGAATCTTTTCATTCCATGAAAGCATATCATTATTGCTTAGTATTGCTGATACACCATTAACTGGAGCAGGTATATCGGGAAAGTCGAATCTACTGTAAGTCCCAGGCTCTGATGGCTGATTAAAAATCATTGAATGACTTTTCCATTGAAGTCTGTCTTCAATATCTAATTCTTTAAAAAGTTGCAACATATTTGGGTAGGCTCCAAAAAATATATGTAATCCAGTTTCATACCAATCTCCATCTTCGTCTTTCCATGCGGCAACTTTCCCACCTAAAACGTCTCTGGCTTCAAGTACAATCGGAATATGTCCATTATCGACTAAATATTTAGCGCAAGATAAACCCGCTAAACCAGCACCAGCAATTACAACACGCATTATTAAATCAAGAAATAAATTAACACTTACTAATAAGCTACATTAAAGTTAGAACATAATAGTTTTTTTCGTTGATTATTTCGTAAAATTATGGAAAAAATGCTTTTAAAATCGACTACTAGGCATGTAAGAATTTTCACGGCCGAAGTGGTAGATGAGGAATTAAAGTTTCATCCCAATAAACTAACTCTTGATTTAGATCCTGATAACGAATTTATTTGGAACGAAGATCCTCTAAACAAAATAAATGAAAAATTCAATGAATTAATAAAAGAGAGAGCAGGAAAGGATTTAGATGATTATGAACTTCGAAAAATAGGATCAGAAATTGAAGGTTTGATTAAATTTTTGCTTCAAAATGGTCAGCTTAGCTATAACCCTGATTGTAGAGTAATGAATTATTCAATGGGTTTACCAAAGACAAATGAAGTGCTGTGAATAGATCATCCTCTAATAGAAGGCCAAGAAGAGGCTCAAATAGAAATTATTATCCACCAAATCCAAAGGATATGGATCCGTATGGTCAAAGAAGCAATAGATTGCCCGCTACTTCTGAACAAAAGATCAATTTTAGTACAGGAACTATTGCCGTACTTGCTGGAGTACTAATTTTAGGAGTTGGTATTGGGAGTGCTATTACTAGCACAACAGATGGAGGACAAGGAAACATAGCTAGTCAACAACAATTAGATATGGCTGTTCCCGACCCTGAATTTTGCAGACAATGGGGAGCTAGTGCCTTTGTAATTGATGTTGAAATGTATACAACTCTTAATCCATCTACGAGTTTTGTAACGCAACCAGCTCTTCAGCCAGGTTGTGTTATTAGAAGAGAGAATTGGACAGTATTACAAAAACAGGGAGCAATTAGCAACGAAGATGTAAGAGAATGTAAGCAAAGGATGAATACTTTCGCTTATATCGGATCTATAAGAGATAAGCCAATAGTTAAGTGTGTTTATCAGACCGATGTAAACGAAAATAAATTTATTATTAAAGGCGATGGACAAGCCGAGGACGGAGGAGTTGGAATTAATAAGGAAGCAATTCAGTTTTGATCAAAACTATTTATGCCTCAAAGGGCTTTCTAAACTAGCAAATTGTGGCAAAATATTTTTCTTAAAGACTTCTGATGCTCTTGATGTATATCTTGAAGGATTGGTAATTAATTTAAGTTCTCTTTTAACCTCTAAGTCAGCGATAAATGCTTTGTGGATTGTTCCGGCAGATAATTCTCTTTCAATAGAAACAACAGGTAAAAAAGAAGCACCTAATCCTGATTGAACTGCATTTTTGATTGCTTCAAGAGAGTTAAGTTCCATCTCAATTTTTAACCTTTGAATATCAAGCCCAGAGTCTTGAAGAAGTTTGTCAACAACTTTTCTTGTTGTAGATTGAGAGTCTAATGTTACAAAATTTAATTTGTATAAGTCTTCTTTTAAGAGTTCTTTTTTGGTCGAAAGTGGGTGTTTAGAGGGTAAAACTAATGCCAATTCATCTGTGGCATATGGAATTACTTGTAGTAAATTTTCTAAATCTCCAGGTAATTGTCCGCCAATAATAGCTAAGTCAATTTGTCCATTGGCGACACTCCAACCAGTTCTTCTAGTACTGTGAACTTGAAGTTGAACAGATACATCGGGGTATTTTTGTCTGAATAGTCCTATCATCCTTGGCATTAAATAGGTTCCAGTTGTTTGGCTGGCTCCAATTACGAGAGTTCCTCCTTTTAAGCTATTTAAATCTTCAATAGCTTTACAAGCTTCGTCGCATTGATTCAAAATTCGTTCGCAATAATCAAGCAATAGTCTCCCCGCTTCAGTCAATAGAGCTTTCCTACCACCTCTGTCGAAAATTGTGATTTCAAGTTGTTTTTCTAAATTTTGTATTTGTAAACTTACGGCAGGTTGGGTTACATATAAGAGATCTGCAGCTTTTTTAAAACTTCCTTGAGCTGCTATAGCTTTTAATATTCTTAATTGGTCGAGTGTAAATGGTAATTCTGGCATCTATTATGCCTACAATTTCTTATAATTCTAATGCTTAGGAGCATTCTTGTTAAGAACAAAAATTATTTGAACAATTTAAATATATGGAGACTCATAAAACTTCGCTAATCATTTTCATTTTAATTTTAATTTTTGCGGTCATTCATAGTGGGGGAGCTGCTTTAAGAATCAAAGCAGAATCTATTATGGGTCCAAGATTATGGAGGTTATGTTTTGTTTTTTTAAGTTTGCCATCTGCAATTATCTTGATTAGTTATTTTTTGGCTCATAGATACGACGGAATCAGATTATGGAATTTACAGGGCAATAATTTTGTTTTTATGGTCGTTTGGTTCTTAACTGCAATAAGTTTTTTATTTTTATATCCCGCTACTTACAATTTGCTAGAAATTCCTTCCGTTTTAAAACCTAAAGTACGAATCTATGGAACTGGGATAATGCGAATCACAAGACATCCTCAAGCATTTGGTCAAATAATTTGGTGTTTTGCTCATACTTTATGGATTGGTACATCATTCACATTAGTAACTTCTATTGGCTTAGTTTTGCATCACCTTTTTGCAATCTGGCATGGCGACAAGAGATTATCAAATAGATTTGGAGAAGAATTTGAAAATTTTAAAAAAAATACTTCCATAATCCCTTTCTTGGCGATACTTGAGGGGAGGCAAAAATTAAAGATTAAAGAATTTTTTAGGTTATCTCAAGTTGGTATATTTATTGCAATAGGGGTTCTTTGGTGGTCTCATCAATATATAAATATTGCTGTTAAAACATTTAATTCATCATTTTTGTCTGAATTTTTCAATTGACAGTTTAAAATCAAAATATAAGTTTTTTAAAAAATGCCACAAGCTTCAGAAATTGCCTGGTTAATTCCCGTTTTCCCACTTGTTGGAGCAGTGCTATCTGGCTTAGGACTAATAAGCATTAATAAGAAAATTAATAATTCAAGAAAAATTGTTTCTGTAGGTCTGATTTCTTTCGTTGGGATTTCTGCTGTAATTAGTTATAAAGCCTTAATTGAACAAGTTAATGGTTATCAATCAGTAGAAAAATTATTTGTATGGGCCAATGCAGGTGATTTCACAATTCCAATGGGATTTGTCCTTGATCCTTTGGGGAGTGTAATGCTTGCGTTAGTAACTACAATAACTTTGCTGGTAATGATTTACTCTCATGGTTACATGGCGCATGACAAAGGATATGTAAGATTTTTTACATATTTAGCATTATTTAGTAGTTCAATGATGGGATTAATAGTTAGTCCGAATTTATTAGAAATTTATGTTTTTTGGGAATTGGTTGGGATGTGTTCTTATTTATTAGTTGGTTTTTGGTATGACAGGGATGGCGCTGCACATGCTGCACAAAAAGCATTTGTCGTTAATAGAGTGGGAGATTTTGGTTTATTACTAGGAATTCTTGGCCTGTTTTGGGCAACAAATAGTTTTGATTTTAATGAAATAGCTACTGGAATTTCTCAATCGATAACTGACCATTCTATACCCATTTGGGCTGCTTTATTACTTTGTTTTTTAGTTTTTCTTGGGCCAATGGCTAAATCCGCTCAGTTTCCTCTTCATGTGTGGTTGCCTGATGCGATGGAAGGTCCTACACCTATTTCTGCACTTATCCATGCTGCAACAATGGTTGCAGCAGGAATCTTTCTTGTAGCAAGACTTCAACCTTTGTATTCAATATTCCCCTCTATTCAATTCATTATTGCTTTAGTTGGTACCATTACTTGTTTTTTAGGAGCCTCTATTGCTTTGACCCAAATGGATTTAAAAAAAGGTTTAGCGTACAGCACAGTTTCTCAGCTTGGGTATATGATGCTCGCAATGGGTTGTGGAGCACCAGTTGCAGGAATTTTTCATTTAGTAACTCATGCTTGCTTTAAAGCAATGCTATTTCTGGGATCTGGTTCAGTAATACATGCAATGGAAGAAGTAGTTGGCCATCAGCCTGTATTAGCTCAAGATATGAGATTGATGGGCGGTTTAAGAAAAAAAATGCCATATACATCAACTACATTTTTAATAGGTTGTGTAGCAATTAGTGGAATTCCCCCATTGGCAGGTTTTTGGAGTAAAGACGAGATACTAGGAAATGCTTTCATATCATTTCCAGCTTTTTGGTTCGTAGGACTTCTGACAGCTGGTATGACTGCTTTTTATATGTTTAGGCTTTATTTCTTGACATTTGAAGGGGATTTCAGAGGGGAGAATAAAGAATTACAAAAAGAGCTTCTAATAGCCTCTAAAACAAACCTAGATGAAGAAAATGAAGAAGATCATGAAGAACATGGCTCTATTCATGAGTCACCTTGGTCAATGACATTTCCCCTGGTATTTCTAGCTGTACCTTCTGTAATTATTGGTTTTATGGGACTTCCATGGGATAGCAAATTTGCAAATTTACTAGATCCTGAAGAAGCAGAAACTGCTGCCAAAGCCTTCGAATTAAAGGAATTTTTGCCTTTAGCAATAGCTTCAGTTCTTATTGCATCTGCTGGAATCATTATTGCTTATCAGGCATATTTTGTAAAAAAAATTAATTTGTCAATTTTGTTTGCCGAAAAGTTTCCTAATATCAACCAATTTTTATCCAATAAATGGTATCTAGATGATATTAATGAAAAACTTTTTGTTAAGGGTAGTAGAAAACTTGCTAAAGAAGTCTTAGAAGTTGATTCTAAGGTTGTAGATGGAGTTGTAAATCTTACAGGACTCGTAACTTTAGGCAGTGGAGAAGGTTTGAAGTATTTTGAGACTGGCAGGGCTCAATTTTACGCGCTCATTGTTTTTGGAGGAGTTATTCTATTAGTTGCCATATTTGGTTTTCAATCGCCTCAAGTATCTTAATTACAATTGTGTGTCTTCACTGTCCATTGGGGTGAAAAAATACAGAAAATTTCTAGACTTTATTTAAGATAAATTTCTTACTTAAATTGAGTACTTATTTTTTTACACATTTTGCGACACAAGTGTTAGGAACTTTGGGGGCTGGATTGTCTGATATTCCTTGGTTATCTGCCTCAATTTTATTCCCAATTGGCAGTGCATTTGTGATACCTTTTTTCCCAGATAAAGGGGATGGTAAAGAGGTGAGATGGTTTGCATTGTCTATTGCATTAATAACTTTTTTAATAACTGTAGGTTCTTATATAAATGGCTTTGATATTAATAATGAAAATGTTCAACTGAAAGAAAATATTAGTTGGCTCCCTGATTTAGGCCTTACTTGGTCTGTTGGTGCTGATGGCATGTCTATGCCGTTAATATTATTAACTAGTTTTATAACCGCTTTAGCAGTTCTTGCTGCATGGCCAGTAAAGTTCAAACCAAAGTTATTTTTCTTTTTGATATTAGTTATGGATGGTGGGCAAATCGCTGTATTTGCCGTACAAGATATGCTTTTATTCTTTCTAACCTGGGAACTTGAGCTAATTCCCGTATATTTATTACTGGCCATATGGGGTGGTAAAAATCGACAATATGCAGCAACAAAATTCATTATTTATACAGCTGGCAGTTCTATCTTCATTCTTCTAGCAGCCCTAGCAATGGGTTTCTATGGTACAGGAATTCCTAACTTTGAGTTCTCTCACTTGGCAGCTCAAGATTTTAGTCAAAAATTCCAAATATTATGTTATGTGGGTCTATTAATTGCTTTTGGCGTGAAACTACCAATAGTACCTCTTCATACTTGGCTTCCAGATGCTCATGGAGAGGCTACAGCTCCCGTTCATATGCTTCTGGCAGGAATTTTATTAAAGATGGGAGGATATGCTCTTTTAAGATTTAATGCACAATTATTACCCGTTGCTCATGCTCAATTTGCCCCATTATTAATAGTTTTAGGGGTAGTCAATATAATTTATGCTGCATTAACTTCTTTTGCTCAAAGAAATCTTAAAAGAAAAATTGCATACAGTTCGATAAGTCATATGGGTTTCGTTCTTATTGGCATAGGTAGTTTTAGTAGCCTTGGAACGAGCGGAGCCATGCTTCAAATGGTTAGTCATGGATTGATCGGTGCAAGTTTATTTTTTCTTGTTGGTGCTACCTATGACAGAACGAAGACTCTTAAACTTGATGAAATGAGTGGTGTTGGACAAAAAATGAGAATAATGTTTGCCCTGTGGACTGCTTGCTCCCTCGCTTCACTGGCTTTACCTGGTATGAGTGGATTTGTTTCTGAATTAATGGTATTTACAGGATTTGTTACTGATGAAGTGTATACGCTTCCTTTTAGGGTAGTGATGGCCTCTTTAGCTGCTATCGGCGTTATACTTACTCCTATTTATCTACTTTCAATGCTACGAGAAATTTTCTTTGGTAAAGAAAATCCTAAATTAATCGAAGAAAGAAAACTTATAGATGCAGAGCCAAGGGAAGTTTATATTATTGCTTGTTTGCTTCTACCTATTATTGGAATAGGTTTGTACCCAAGATTAGTTACTGAAAGTTATATTGCATCTATCAATAATTTAGTCGATAGAGATTTAACTGCAGTAAAAAGTGCTGTTAAAACAAATATTTTTTCAGGAACTAAAAAAAATAACATTCTAAAAGCTCCGATAATCTAATTTTTTAAATTAATGCAATATTGTTTGGCATTAAATAAATTAAAAGATATCTTGTGAGTAGATTTTATCTATTTTAAAATATCTTATTTCAATCCTATTGATAGGCAACAATTAGGCCCTAGATTGTTGATTAAGTTTCTTCAAGACGCCGCAGGGAAAGGTGAACTTGATCCATGGGATATTGATGTAATAGGTGTAATTGATAGCTTTTTAGAGCAATACTCACATACCTTCAATAAATCTTCAAATATTCATGTCTCATATCATAAGGATTTAGCTGAGACAAGCGAAGCATTTTTTGCGGCTTCCGTACTAGTCAATTTAAAGGCTCAGGTTTTGGAATCTGATGTTTTTAAAGAAAATTCTTCAGATTTTGAAGATGAATTTGATTTGGTTGATCAAGATTGGATTGATCAAGAATTTGATATTCCAAAATATCCTGAAAAATATCTAAGGAGAAGATCAATTGCACAACCAATTCTTAAACGTACAACAACATTGGGAGAACTTGTCAGCCAGTTGGAGTCCATAGCAGAAGTTATAGAATCCCAAGATCTTCTACTAATGAAGAGAAAAAGAAATAAAAAATATTCTGATAGGGCTTTAATTTCTCAAGTAAAATCTTTAGCACATCGCGAGAAACTCCCAGAAACTACTAAAGCATTAGGGGAATTTATTGACGGATGGGAAAAAGCATTGCAATGGACCGATTTTGAGTATTTAGTCAAGAAATGGCAAAAGGTTGTAAAAAATGATTTAGATAAAGATCGTTTGGGAGTTTTTTGGGCTTTGTTATTTCTATCATCTGAAAACAAAATTGAAATTAAACAAATTAATTCTTTATATGGTCCAATTCAAATTAAAAGAATAATTCCTGATGGTGGCGTAGCTCAATTGCCTATAGAAAATCTTGAGGTAAGTAATACCTCTTCCTAGGGTGCTTAGAAGCTTAAGACTAATAACGTATAATTAAAAAAAAGGTTTTGAATTTATGAAGGCAATGATACTTGCGGCAGGTAAAGGTACACGTGTTCAGCCAATTACTCATGTTATTCCAAAACCGATGATTCCGATTTTGCAAAAACCTGTTATGGAGTTTCTCTTGGAACTTTTAAAAGAACACAACTTTAAGGAAATAATGGTAAATGTTTCACATCTAGCTGAAGAAATTGAAAATTATTTTAGGGATGGGCAAAGATTTGGAGTAGAAATTGCTTATAGTTTTGAGGGAAGAATTGAAGATGGAGAATTAATAGGTGATGCTTTAGGATCCGCAGGAGGATTAAAAAAAATTCAGGATTTTCAATATTTCTTTGATGAAACTTTTGTCGTTTTATGTGGAGATGCTTTAGTTGATTTAGATTTAACTCAAGCTGTTAAAAAACATAAGCAGAAAGGAGCTATAGCGAGCTTGATAACAAAGAAGGTGACTAAAGATCAAGTATCAAGTTACGGCGTTGTCGTTTCAGATGAAAATGGAAGAATAAAGGCTTTTCAGGAAAAGCCATCAGTTGACCAGGCATTAAGTGACTCTATAAATACAGGAATATATCTTTTTGAACCCGAAATTTTTAATTACATACCCTCAGCTGAGAAATTTGATATAGGAGCTGATCTTTTCCCTAAACTTGTTGAAATGAATTTACCATTTTTTGCATTACCAATGGATTTTGAATGGGTAGATATTGGAAAAGTTCCTGATTATTGGAGTGCTATTAGAAATGTATTGCAAGGTAAGGTAAGACAAGTGCAAATACCAGGTAAAGAAATTAAACCAGGAGTTTTTACCGGTTTGAATGTAGCGGCTAACTGGGAAAAAGTTAATATTACTGGACCGGTTTATATTGGCGGCATGACTAGGATTGAGGATGGAGCAACTATCATTGGTCCTTCCATGATTGGACCAAGTTGTTGCATTTGCGAGGGAGCAACTATAGATAACTCAATTATTTTTGATTATTCTAAAATTGGTAAAGGGGTAAGGCTTATGGATAAGTTAGTGTTTGGTAAATATTGTGTTGGGAAAAATGGAGATCATTTTGATTTGCAAGATGCATCTTTAGATTGGTTAATAGCAGATTCAAGAAGATCTGATTTGACTGAGCCATCACCCCAGCAGAAAGCTATGGCAGAATTATTAGGTACTGATTTAATTAATATTCCAGACTAAGATCAGCTTTTTCAATAATCTCAGGAATTAAATGCTCTGCCTTTACGGCCATTAGATGAACACCATTTGCGATATTAATAAAATCATGAGCTTGTTCAGCTGCAATTTTAATACCTTCCTGTAAAGGCTCTTTAGCATCTTTCAGGCGTTTTAAGATGTTTTCAGGGATGTTTGCGCCTGGAACGTATTTGTTTATAAAAAGTGCATTTTTGTAGGATTTTAATAGGAATACACCTGCAATTACAGGAATTTCAAGAGGGTTGCTGATTTTTTCACAAAATTCTATCAAATTTTCTTTTTCCATAATCATTTGAGTTTGTATAAATCCAGCGCCAGCCTCTTTTTTCTTTCTCATTCTTTTTTCTAAACTTCTTTGATTTTTGCAATTAGGATCAGCTGCAGCACCTGCAAAAATAAATGTTTTTTTATCGGAAAGTTCTCCTAGAGTAGGATCAGCTCCTTTATTGAAGGCCTGAATTTGTTGAAGTAATCTAACTGACTCATACTCATGCACTGCTTTAGCATCTTGTTGATCCCCGGCTTTTACTGAATCACCCGTAATGCATAAGATGTTTCTAATTCCTAAAGCATTTGCTCCTAAAATGTCGGATTGTAAAGCAATTTTATTACGATCTCTGCAAGATATCTGCATTACTGGTTCTATTCCATTTTCCAGTAATAGTTTGGACATTGCCAAGCTGCACATTCTCATTACAGCTCGACTTCCGTCCGTAATGTTAACAGCATGTACCTTATCTTTCAAAAGTTGTGCTATCTTAAGAGATCTTATGGGGCTTCCACCCCTGGGCGGCATTAATTCTGCTGTTATTACCTTAGATCTCTTTTCTAAAGTCTGCTGAAGTTTTGATTTCAATTGCTTTTGTTTCCTAGTTGGTTAACAAGTGTACTGAGATTGCTAAACTTAATTAATATAAAAAAGGAACTGTTTAAATGCAAATGGTTGAAGAAGAAGTAAACAACATTGATATGATGGGTCTCTCAGCAAGAGAGATGGAAATCATTGATCTTGTAGCTGATGGACTTACAAATCAAGAAATTGCGGTAAAACTAACTATTAGTAAAAGAACTGTTGATAATCATGTAAGTAATATGTTTACAAAAACTGGTTCTAAAAATAGAGTAGCACTTTTAAATTGGGCAATGGATAATGGAAAGATTTGTAGAGATGGGTTTAATTGTTGTTCCCTCCCAGACTCTGATCAAGATTAGTATTACCCTTTACTTTTTTTGTATCATTAGCCAAATCCATTAAACAATAATTTGTAGAACCTAATTCGAAGAGTTCCGCATATGCAATACATGCATCTTTGTCCGAATCAACAAATCTCAATATTCCTTCTTTGTCGTAAAGACCATACATCTAAAGAAAATAAAAATTACTTTTTAAAATATAAAGAAAATATAAAGGATGATTGGTTCCTTTGACTAGTTACTTTTGAAAGTTGTTAGAAAGTCTTTCCCCCACTCTGAAAAAGGGTTATTAGCGAGACTGAAATTAGAGTAATGGGTCAGCCCAGTAATTTCTTTTGAAATGAAAGATGGAAGAAGCAAATCTTCATCTTCATTGGAAAGTTCAATTTCTGCAATTTCGAGTGGATAATTATTGTCTTTAAAGCAATCTATAATCCAAGATTTTTTTTCAACTTCTAAAAAGAATCTTTCTTTTTTAATTGTACTTGAAAGATTTGACATCATAGTTTCAGCATCGCTTCGCGGGATGGAGTATTCAAATTCAAAGCTGGAAAAGCCTTTGATATGTTTTTTGAGTGCAATTTTATAGTTATTGCCTTTACGTCTTATCCTAGTAATCCAACCATCTAGATTTTTGGATAAATATCCTTGTTCAATATAAATTTTTTTAGTTATGAACTCTTTCCAATTATCATTTTTTATAAGAAATCTTCTTTCTATTTCTAAAGCCATTTAATTTTTTGAATTTTTTTGAGATAAATCACCTTTCCAATCTAGTTTTTTTATTAGGGTATTGTAATAGTTGGTGCTTTTTTTAAACTTTATTATTTTGCAGGGTGATTGCCCTTTTTTGATCTCACAATAATAATTTTTCTTAATGGTCATACATTTTGAACCGTCTCTCCATAATTTAATTTCTCCTTTACTTTTTTTTACAGGTTTAATAATTACTTTACTTGTATTAGGTATAACTATTGGTCTACTAGCCAAACTCATTGGGCATATAGGGTTAATTATCATTGCATCAATACTAGGGTGAACTATTGGACCACCTGCAGCCATTGAGTAGGCTGTTGAACCAGTAGATGTAGATATGATTAATCCATCACCTTTATATTCATTCACCTTTTCGTTATCTATTTCAATTTGTATTTGGTTGGTAGGAGAAATGTCTTCTTCAACAGATTTAAAATAAAAATCATTTAAAGCTTCGTAGCTTTTTATGATCTTTTTCTGATAACTTTTCCCGTCAATACAAACATTACAAGTTAATCTATTCCGAAAGTCAATTGTATATTCTTCGTTTTCAAGAATCTCGATAAAAGATTTGTCGAACAAAAAATCCTTTTCTTGCGTAAGGAATCCCAGATTACCACCAATATTAATGCTTAACAAAGGAATATCATAATCTGCCAAAGCATTTGCACATTTTAGGAAGGTTCCGTCCCCACCAAGAACTATGCCAATATTAGGTAGTAATTCTGGATTACAAAGATGTTTTTCAATTTGATCTTTATGAAAATCACTTTCAATTCTATTTGATTTTATATTTTTAGCTTTAAGGACTTTTTGACAGAATTTAGAAGCCTCTTCAGCTATATAACTCTCTGAACGATATACAATAAGCACTAATGAAAGTTTCATTTAATGCTTTTACCATTTTAATAAATTAAAGCTTTCCATATCTACAGTCACTCTATTCCTGTAAAGGGATAACAGTATAGCTAATCCAACGGCTGCTTCTGCGGCAGCAACAGTAATCACAAAAATCGTAAAAACTTGTCCTTGAATTAAATTATTATCAATATAAGAAGAAAACGCCATCAAGTTTATATTTACTGCATTGAGCATTAATTCAATGCTCATAAGAACTCTGACTGCATTTCTGCTATTTAACAATCCCCAAATACCTATGCAAAATAGTGCTGAAGATACTATCAAAAAAGCTTGAAGAGGAATTGACTCTAAATTCATAATGAGAAAGTTAAAAGGTTAATTTTTATTTGTAAGTAATGGTTCTGATGATTTTTCAATTAACTCTTGATCAACAGGTAGTCCTGTCGAAATATCTTTGCTCATTACATCTCTTCTAGCTAAAACAATAGCCCCAATCATTGCCATTAAAAGTAAAACTGAAGCTACTTCAAATGGGAGTAAATAATCACTAAATAGATGTTCACCAATCCTTATAGTTGATTCTTCTCCAATAGAGTTTTGAGGACTTGAAAGATTCCATGCATTGGTCAAGTCAACTCTTATTAAGAGGCTTAGTAGGGTTAAACATATCAATGTTGATATAATTCTCCTCGATTTAATGTCATTGATTGGCTTTAAATCTTCTTTTTTATTGACGAGCATAATAGCAAAAATTATTAATACATTCACTGCACCCACATAAACTAAAACTTGTGCTGCTGCAACAAAACTTGCATTTAAAAGAAGATATAATCCTGCCACACTCATGAAAACTCCCCCAAGGAGAAAAGCTGAATAAACAATACTCTCTAGCAATACAACGCCAAGGGCTCCGATAATGACAACTAAAGATAGAACTATAAAACAAATAAATTGTGTTGTTATTGCGATGGACATAAATTAATGGAAATTAATTAGTTGGATTAGAAACTTTATCTTTATTTTCATTGGATTCAGGCCTCATCCAATCATAGACTTCTTCAGGCAATTTACCAACTCTAGTATCTGAAGCTGGGATTTCATGAGGGTCCATGACACCTTTAGGAAGATAGGCAAGTTCTCTGAGAGGTTTAACTGATGGATCTGTTGTTACATTTGTAGGTAGTCTACCAAGTGCTACATTATCGAAATTTAGATTGTGTCTGTCGAATGTAGCTAATTCATATTCTTCGGTCATTGATAGGCAGTTAGTTGGGCAATATTCAACACAATTTCCGCAAAATATACAAACTCCAAAATCTATAGAGTAATTTCTAAGTTCCTTTTTTTTGGTTTCTTTATTCATTACCCAATCCACTACTGGGAGATTGATGGGACATACTCTTACACAAACTTCGCAAGCAATACATTTATCGAATTCATAATGTATCCTTCCTCTATATCTTTCAGAAGGTATTAATTTTTCATATGGATATTGGACAGTAACAGGTCTCCTTCGAAGATGATCAAAAGTCACCGATATACCATTATATAAATATTTCCCAGCATTAATTGCTTCCTTGATATAGCTATTTATTTGTTGAAGGAAATTGTTCATTTTGAAAAATTTACTTTGTTATTTTATTTTAGTGGAATAATTTTGAATTTAAGTATTTTTACTTAAATTTAACCACCAAAGAATTGCGGAAAAGCAAGTTTTAATCCTGCAGTTATCAAAAGATTAGCAAGAGAAATTGGAAGAAGAAACTTCCATCCTAGATCTAAAAGTTGATCTATTCTTACTCTAGGAGTTGTCCAACGTAATAATATTGCAATGAAAACTAAAAGATATGCTTTTAAAACAGTCATTACAATTCCTATTGAAGCAGTGAAAACCTGAATGAAGGGTGCATTAATCGGTAAATTAAGGAATTTAGCTATTAATTCAACTGGAATAGGAAAACCCCATCCTCCCAAATAAAGAATTGATACCAATAATGCTGAAAGAATTAAATTTATGTAACTACCAAGGTAGAACAATGCGAATTTCATCCCTGCATATTCAGTTTGATATCCTGCAACTAATTCTTCTTCCGCTTCAGGTAAGTCAAATGGAAGTCTTTCGCATTCTGCTAGAGCACAAATCCAAAAGACAATAAAACCAACAGGTTGTCTCCAAATATTCCAACTTAGGATTCCAGCACCACTTTGTTGGTTAACAATATCAATAGTGCTGAGAGAATTTGTCATTAGAACGATAGCTAGTACAGATAAAGCTAAAGGTATTTCATAACTTATAGATTGAGCTGCTGCTCTTAATCCTCCTAATAATGAATATTTATTGTTTGATGCATATCCGCTCATAAGAAGTCCAATTGGCTGGATACTGCTTAAAGCGATCCATAGGAAAATTCCAATACCAACATTACTTACTAAAAGATTTTGTCCAAAAGGAACAATTAACCAGGAGAGAATCACTGGTACAAGAACTAATATGGGTCCTGCAGTGAAGAGGATTCCATCCGCTTTAGCTGGAATAATATCCTCTTTAACAAGTAACTTAAGACCATCTGCAATTGGTTGGAGGACCCCAAGCGCTCCTGCATATTCGGGACCTATTCTTTGTTGAGCAGCAGCAGATATTTTTCTTTCAAGCCAAACTGTTACTAAAACACCTACCACTGCCGCTACTAAAACTAATAGCATAGGAAGGGGGAGCCAAATTATATGAGCAATTTCACTAGAAAGGCCAAAACCTTTTAAAAATTCATTAAAACTATATTCGAGATCTAATCCGTATTCCAAAATTTTTAAGTTATTTACTTAATACATTAACTCTTCACAAACAATATGTGTGTTTTTTATGAAAAGCTGCAAATATTATTCTCTATTTTCTAGGCTTATCCAATCTCTTGGCGCTGAACCAGTATAGATTTGCGATGGTCTAAAAATTCTATTTGCTCCAAGTTGTTCTCTCCAATGCGCTAACCAACCAGCAACTCTAGATATGGCAAAAATTGGAGTAAATAAATCACGAGGAATACCAAGTTTTCTATAAACAAGACCAGAATAAAAGTCGACGTTAGGGAATATACCCTTAGGTCCAAGTCTTGGTCTTGCCTCTGCCTCTAGTGATTTAGCAACTTCATACATTTCATCTGCTCCAAACCTAATAAAGAGCTCTTCTGCCAGCTTTTGAAGAATAATAGCTCTTGGATCTTTGACTTTGTATTCTCTATGACCGAAGCCCATTATTTTACTTTTATTTTTTATTGAGTTATCCAAAAAAGAAGCTGCATTTTCTGGGTTTTTTATTTCTTCTAACATTGCAATTACATCCTCATTGGCTCCTCCATGGAGGGGCCCAGCCAAGGTTCCCACTGCAGAGGCAATAACAGCATATGGGTCTGTAAGTGTGCTTGCAGTCACCCTAGCGCTAAATGTACTGGCATTTAAACTATGTTCGGCATGTAGAATTAGACATCTATCAAAAACTTTTGCAGCTATGGGATCTTGTTCTTTTTCAGTAAGCATGTAGAGAAAATTTGATGAGTAAGTTAAATCATCTCGAGGTTGAATAGGGTCTTGTCCTTTCCTGATAAGTTGAAACGCAGCTATCATAGTTGGTATTTTTGCTATTAGTCTTATCACTGCGTTGTAGATGTAATTAGGATCATCTATTGCTCTACGTGAATAGAAAAGCCCTAAGGAAGCTGCACTTGATTGAAGAGCATCCATAGGATGACCTGTCGCGGGGAAACATTTCATCATATCTCGAACTCTAAAACTTAATCTTCGATGCATCTGAACTTCTTGTTCAAAATCTCTTAGTTGAATAGCTGTAGGCAATTCACCCCAAATTAATAGGTAAGCAGTTTCGAGAAAACTACTTTTTTTGGATAGTTCTTCAATGGAGTAGCCTCTGTACAATAATTTACCTTTATTTCCGTCAATATCACAGATAGATGAATTAGTAACTGGTACACCTTCTAATCCTGGTTTTAAAATTAGTTTGTTGCTATCCAATTGCCTAATTTAATATCAAATACTTATAGATTAAAGATAGTCAAATAATTTTTAATTAACCACAAGTTATTAACTTCACAAAAATTAAAAATGATTGTGTTTGAAGCTTTTTTGAATACCTTTATTAAAGGATTTTTAGAATTTTTTCCGTATAAAGAATTGGATTTTTTTCTGGAATTGAGTGACTTATGATTTCTTGAGATTCATCATTTGATATTTTTAAAATATTTCTAATAAGAAAATTAAGATCTTCTAAATCAGAAAGATTTTCAATTTTATTGGAATTTTCATTTTTGATATCAACTTTTGCATAAAGAAAAGTAGATTTATCTTTATTACTTTTTTGGTTAAAAAATTTTTTTGAGATTGTTTCTAGTTTTTTACCATCAATTAAATAATTACTAATGAATTGCAATCCCCCTGAATCTATTGAATAGAGATTTTCAAAAGTTAATTGTTTGATTACATCGTCTTTTTCTTCAAGAATATCTTTGGAATATATCGAATAGATATCTTCCTTTTGTTTCAAAGAATATTTATTGAAATCTTTTAGCTCTTGCAAAGCACTTAAATCAAATTGATCTTCAGTATTTTTTTCGAATGTAATAAGCCAATCTTTTTTTGAATTGAGAATTAAAATGTTTTGATTTGGATGATGATTAAAGTATTCAAAAAAGCTTTGTTCAAAATCATTTATTAAAGGTTTAATGTATTTGTCAACATTTTTTACATTACTAAAAATTGCAACTTCAGGATTATTTTGATTATTAATATCTTCATTTATTAGCTTTTCGTAAGTAAGATTATCAAGATTTTTTTTATTATTTAGCAAATATGATTTTAAAATCAAATGTTTATTTTTTAAGTCAAATGTTGTAGCTACAATATCCTCATTATTCTCAGTAAAAATGTCTTTGTTAAAAAATATGCTTTCCAAAAATTTATTTGTGAATAATATATTTTTTTCGTTTTTTAGTCCAGAAAGTTCACTCTCATATTCAAATTTTTTTTCTTTAAAATGATTACTGGAGTTAATACTATTTTTGATTAAGTTTTTATTTGATGAGGCAATTATATAATTATCTTCGGTCCGATATATGGAGTTTAGGAAATTTATTTTATTCTCTCTATTAATTGAAATTACTTTTTCAGCCTTATCAATTTTATTAGGCAAATTTAATAAATCATCTATTGTTTTTTCTGGCTTAATTTTAAAAACAATCAAAATATCATCTTTAAGTTTTTTATTATTCTCAAAAGTTGAGATTATAAGTTCATTATTATAGATATCTTCTAATTTATTGTTTCCTAGATCTATACCTAAGTAATTTAATATAGAATCTTTAATTAAAATAAAGTTATCTTGATTATTTGGATTTGTATCTTTTTCATTATTCTTAACAATATTAAAACTATCTAGATTTGAAATAAATAATAATTTATTGTTTTCAGGAATATATTTTAAAATATTTAGTTGTTCAATATTTGTGCTTTGCTCCTTATTTTTATTAGAAGAAACTTTTTTAAAACCAAAAAATAATAATAATGATAATAATAGTATTATTGCTACTACTTTAAGTTTCATTATCAATGTTTATTTTTATTTTTAACAATAAATTTCCTACTGCAACTTAATTTATTAAATTGTAAATAACACATAATTTATCCTCTCAATTGGGAAATTATCCAAAATCTATAAATGCTTCGACTCTCAATGATTGGTTTAATTCTGAGAAAGAAGATCCAGTTTTGATTGATGTAAGAGAACAGTCAGAGCTTGAACTAGCTCGATTCTCAAAAAAATTTCTACATATACCAATTAGTAAAGTTACATCGGAATATGTTAAAGAAATATTTGTTGATTTATTAGATAGAGAAATTGTTGTTAGCTGTCATGCAGGAATAAGAAGTTATAACTTTTGTCAATGGTGCTTAGATAATAATATTGTAACCAGAATATGGAATTTGGAGGAGGGTATTGATGGATGGAGTAGATATATTGACCAATCAATTCCAAGGTATTGATTAAATATCTAATGAAGATGCCACAGTATTAACATCTTTGTCGCCTCTTCCAGAGCAGTTGATAACTATATGAGTATCTTTTTCAAGAGTAGGGCATAATTTATCTAACCAAGCAAAGGCATGGGACGTTTCAAGTGCTGGAATAATTCCTTCAAGTTCACTGACAAGTCTTAAAGCATCTAGAGCCTCTTGATCTGTTACTGATCCATATTCAGCTCTACCTATATCTTTTAAATGGCTATGTTCAGGCCCTACTCCTGGGTAATCTAAACCTGCACTTATTGAGTGAGCTTCTTGTACTTGACCATTATCATCTTGTAAAAGAAGACTCATTGATCCATGCAAAATTCCAACTGATCCTTTAGTGATGGTTGCGGCATGTTTGTCAGTATCAACTCCGCTTCCAGCAGCTTCAACACCAATTAGTCGTACAGATGTTTCCTTAACGAAAGGATGAAAAAGGCCCATTGCATTTGATCCGCCACCTACACAAGCAAGTAAAATATCCGGCAAAGTTCCAAACGATTCTAGACATTGTTTTTTAGTTTCTTCTCCAATAACTGCATGAAAATCTCTCACAATCTTTGGGAAAGGATGTGGACCTGCAACTGATCCTAAAATGTAATGTGTCGTTTCTACATTAGAGACCCAATCTCTAATGGCTTCACTAGTAGCATCCTTGAGTGTCGCAGTTCCAGAATTTACAACTTGAACTTCAGCTCCTAGAAGTTTCATTCTGAAGACGTTAAGGGATTGCCTTCTTATGTCCTCAGCACCCATATAGATGATGCATTTCAAGCCAAATCTCGCACAGACAGTAGCCGTAGCAACCCCGTGTTGACCTGCTCCAGTTTCTGCAATTATCCTTTTTTTGCCCATTCTTATTGCTAATAAAGCTTGGCCAAGGGCATTATTAATCTTGTGAGCACCAGTATGATTTAAATCTTCTCTTTTAAGCCATATTCTTGGAGTTGCTTGTTTAGTTTTGTAATGTTCAGTGAGTCTTTTGGCTTCATAAAGTGGTGTTTCTCTTCCTACATAAGTTTTTAGAAGATGATTTAATTCATTTACAAAAAGTTTATCTTTCCATGCATTTGATGCGGCTGTTTCAAGCTCAAAAAGAGCGGGCATTAATGTTTCAGGAACATATTGACCACCATACTTTCCAAATCTTCCCTCTTTGGAGGGCTGATTTAAATCGTCATTTTTATAATTTTGATTTTTGCGAGAAAATGTACTTACCACTTTTTTTATAGAATAAGTATTAATTAACTATAGATTATATTAAAAATAATGGGAAAAAAGAATTGGATCGAATTTGATAATCAAGAAAAAAAATTTCAAGAAACAGCTAAGGTAGATACTTTTTATAAAAGATCAAAAATAAATATTTCAAAACAAAAAAAAGGTAAGAAGGGCAAAACTGTCACTTTAATTAGAGGTTTAGGGACTGAGGATGAAATTTTATTAAAAGAATTGCTTAAAAAAATAAAAGTTTTTTGTGGTACTGGAGGAACATTAATTGATAGTAATATCCAGTTACAGGGTGATATGGTTGCGAAATCAATTGAGTTTCTTCGTAAAGAAGGATTTTATAATTCATGAAGAAAGGGGTAGGATAGGTTTTAATTTTGATGAAAAAATGAAAGAACAAGATCAAACAAAGTCAACCAATATAAAGTGGCACAATTTAACTATTGATAGAGAAAAGTTAGAGAAAATGAGAGGACACAAAGGAATGGTTATCTGGTTTACAGGCTTATCCGGCTCTGGTAAAAGTACTTTGGCTAACGCTTTAAATGAAGTTTTACACTTAGATGGTTTTTCAACTTACGTGTTGGATGGAGATAATATAAGACATGGTTTATGTAAAGATCTTGGTTTTTCTGATGAAGATAGAGAAGAAAATATAAGAAGAATTGGAGAAGTTGCGAATCTATTTATGAATGCTGGGATAATAACTATTACAGCATTTGTTTCACCCTTCATTAGTGATAGAGATAAGGTAAGAAAAATTATTGGATCTAGGGATTTTATTGAAGTTTATTGTGCTGCTGATGTCACAGTTTGCGAAAATAGGGATACTAAAGGTCTTTATAAGAAAGCTCGTTTGGGTGAAATTAAGGAGTTTACAGGGATTTCAAGTCCATATGAAGCTCCTCATAATCCAGAAATTATTGTTGATACAGGTTCGTTAGATTTAAATGAGTCTGTTAAAAAAGTTATTAATTTTCTTAAAAAAGAAAACTACCTTAAAAAGGGCTAATAGAAAAATATTAGTTCATTTATTTTGAAGATAATTGTCAGCTCCAATGGCTGATAACTTACTATTTTTAGTTCTTACCTGTTGATGAAGATTTTCTCTGAATCCTTTTAAATTTTTCTTTATGGATTCATCAAATAAACTGATTATTTCTATTGCTAATAATCCAGCATTCTGACCCCCATTAATTGCAACTGTTGCTACTGGGATCCCTGCGGGCATTTGAACGATTGATAAAAGAGAGTCAATCCCCTTAAGTGTTTTACTCTCTACTGGTACTCCAATAACAGGAATGCAAGTTATGGATGCCAACATTCCTGGAAGATGAGCAGCACCGCCAGCACCGGCAATTATTACTTTTATGTTTTCTGATTCGGCATTTTTTGCATATTCCATCATTTCAAAAGGTGTTCGATGGGCAGAAAGTATACAAACTTCAGTTTTTATTTCAAATTCTCTTAAAATATCAATGGCAGGTTTCAAAGTTTTTAGATCTGAATCACTACCCATTACGACAGCGATTTTATAAATATCTTTAGAATTCAATTCTGACAAAATAACAAATCAATTCTTTCCTATAATGGCGTGCAATTAATTTGGCGCCAGTTAGTTAGTATAAAAAGAATAAATTTCCACAGATTTTATGAAATCAAATAAGATTATCGAAAAAGGTGAAGTTAAAGAGTATTTTAATGGTACTGGCTTTGAAAGATGGAACAAAATTTATAGCAAATCTGATGAGATTAATACTGTTCAGAAAAATATTAGAAAAGGACATCAAAAAACTGTAGATGATGTAGTTTCATATATCAAAAATTATCCTGAACTTACAAAAAAAAGTTATTGTGATGCAGGATGTGGTGTAGGAAGTCTATCCATTCCTTTACTAAGACTTGGTATAGAAGAATTGCAGGTCAGTGATATTTCTTCTGAAATGATAAAAGAAACAAAGAAACGCATAAAAGCCTTAGGTTTGAACAAACGTAAAATCAAATATGAAGTCTGTGATCTAGAAAAATTAAAAGGATTATTTGATGTTGTAGTTTGTTTGGATGTATTTATTCATTATCCTCAACCGGTAGCAGAAGAAATGGTCCAGCATCTATGCGATTTAAGCAATGAAAAACTAATCGTTAGCTTCGCTCCTTATACTCCAGTTCTTGCTGTTCTAAAAAATATAGGTAAATTATTTCCTGGGCCAAGTAAAACTACAAGAGCTTATACATTAAAAGAAAAGGGAATTATAAATGCTGCAAAAATGAGAGGATTTAACGTTGTTAAATCGAAATTAAATCAAGCCCCTTTTTATTTCTCAAAACTTATTGAATTCGAAAAAAATTAATAATTTACTTTACTAAATGATTTTCAAGTGCGTAACGAACTAATTCGGTTCTGCTAGATGTTCCTGTCTTGATAAAAAGTCTACTTACATATTTTTCAACATTTCTAATAGACGTTTCAAGCTTTCTTGCAATTTCTTTATTCATCAGGCCTTCTGCTACTAGTTGAAGTACACTTGCTTCTCTTGGAGTAAAACTAGGAATATTTATTTTATTTTCTGAATTAGTTGGATTTTGGTCTGTGAGCATAGATTTTATTTCAGTAATTTGCTTCGCCATTTTGCTTACATCAAGATCTGCGAATCGTGCTGCTTCTTTTAGTAAACGTTCTTGTCTATTGATTACATTTTTGACTCTTGCAGCTAATTCATCGGGGTCGAAAGGTTTGGAAATATAATCATCAACTCCTGCAAGATAACCCTCTGTTCTATCTAAGGTCATACCTTTTGCTGTTAAAAAAATAACTGGAGTTCCTCCTAATTTTTCATCTTCTCTAATTTTTTCTAATAAAGCATAACCATTAGCTCGGGGCATCATAACGTCGCTAATTATCAAGTCAGGAAAAATTGTTTTAGCTTTTTCCCAACCGTCTTCTCCATCAACTGCAATAAATATTTCAAAGCCCTCATCTTCTAGAAATGTTTTAACAGCTGTCCTTAAACCTGGTTCATCATCAACTAATAAAATTTTTGATTTTCTTACTGTTTCATTATTTATTTGATTAATTTCATTCATTTTTAAAATTCTTGGATTTGATTACTAGTGATAAAGAGAATTTTATATAATAAATACAATGCTATCAACTCCCATACTACTAGATTACCAATCCTCAACTCCTTGCTCTAAAGATGTTGTTGATTCTATGAAACCTTTTTGGAGTGAGATATTTTCTAACCCTGCAAGCAAATCTAATTTGGCGGGTATTAACGCAAGCGCAATATTGGAAGCCTCAAGAGAAAAAATAGAACAAAATTTATTTCTTAAGAATAAAAAAGTTATTTTTACAAGTGGGGCGACAGAATCTAATAACTTAGCCTTATTAGGTTTTGCTAGAAATTACTATAAAAAAACAAAAAATTATGGACATATTATTACCTTAAAAACTGAGCATAAAGCTGTTTTGGAGCCCCTAAATCAGCTAAAAAAAGAGGGATTTATGGTTACAGAAATTAATCCTGAGAAAGATGGCTTAATTTCAGAAGAACAGTTTAAAAAGAACATAAGAGAAGATACATTTCTGGTTAGTGTCATGTTGGCTAATAACGAAATAGGAGTTATTCAGCCAGTAGATAATATTTCAAAGATATGTAAATCGAGAGGAATAACTTTTCACTCTGATTTTGCACAATGTTTAGGTTATATCGAGTTAGACAATCTTTTATCAGATGTAAACATGATAACGATGAGTTCTCACAAAATATATGGCCCTAAAGGGATAGGACTTCTTTTGATTGATGAAGAAATTAATCTTGAGCCTTTAATTGTTGGAGGAGGTCAGGAATATGGTCTTAGGTCTGGCACATTACCTCTTCCTCTTGTAGTTGGCTTTGCTAAAGCAATAGAGATAGCAGCTTTTAATCAAAAAAATAATGCTGAGAAATTACTTTTTTATAGAAATAACCTTTTAGAAGGGTTGTTAAAAAATAATTCTGGTTTATTAATTAATGGCTCCATAGAAAAAAGATTACCTCACAATTTAAATTTGACTGTATTGGATTTAAACGGAGCAAAGTTTCATAAACTTTTAAAATCTAAAATAATTTGTTCTACTGGATCTGCATGTAGTAATGGCCAACCATCTCATGTTTTACTAGCCTTAGGTAGATCTATTAAAGAAGCAGAATCTTCAATAAGGTTAAGTATTGGATTAAGTACTAGTTCAGAAGATATAAAAAAAGCAATTCATATTCTTACAGATACGATCAGATTATTACGATAGAAATTATTGGGTTTTTAATTTAATTGAGCAATTCTTAATTTTCCACTTCTAGCTCTTTTATTTAGTTCGACTTCTTGTTCGGAAGGAGTTATTGGCTTTTTTGTGAGGTTTTTTAGTCTTTGATCATTCTTAAAACAACTTTTAACTAACCTATCCTCAAGGGAATGAAAACTAATAATAGAAATAATACCCCCTGGCAAAAGCCATTCAGGTACAACTTGCAAAAATTTTTCTAATACCTCAATTTCTTTATTAACGGCAATTCTTAGTGCTTGAAATGTTCTTGTTGCTGGGTGTATTTTTTTATATCTTTGTTTTGGTGGGAAGCAGCCAGCAATAGAATAAGCTAACTCTTTTGTCCCAGAATATTTCCCATGTGCCTTCAAATCCATTTTTATTTTCCTAGCAATCTTTCTTGATAATCTCTCATCTCCATATTTATAGATTAGGTTAGCTAGATCTTTTTCATCTAAAGCCTCAATTAATTTCTCTGCATCAATCTCAAGAAAAGGATTCATGCGCATATCAAGTGGACCATCTTTTTGGAAGCTGAATCCTCTTTTAGGGTCATCAATTTGGTTACTATTTACTCCAAGATCTGCAATTACAAAAGAAACTTTTTCTTTTGGTACAAAATCCGCAAAATTTGAAGCCCTTATATCAATCCTATTTTTAAATTCATCAAGTTTTTTTGATGCTGATTCTCTCGCGAATGGATCTTGATCAAGACCAATTATTTTTAAATCCGAATATTTTCTCAATAAATGATAAGAGTGCCCGCCTCCGCCTAGAGTTGCGTCTATTCCTTTAAGGTTGTTGTTATGTATTAATGGGTAATGCTCTAATGCGGCCATCATCTCATCTGTCATAACTGATTTATGATTGAAAAAAGATGAATCAGATAGGTCAGTTTGCATAACTTTCGACTAAGATTTATTTAGAAGTTAAATTTCGAATGGCTCAGCTAGAGACTAGAACAGAACCAATGGTGGTCAATTTTGGCCCTCACCATCCCTCAATGCATGGGGTTTTAAGGTTAGTTGTAACCCTTGATGGTGAGAATGTCATTGATTGTGAGCCAGTAATTGGATATTTACATAGAGGAATGGAAAAGATAGCTGAAAATAGGACAAATGTAATGTATGTCCCTTATGTAAGCAGAATGGATTATGCAGCAGGAATGTTTTATGAAGCTATTGTAGTAAATGCTCCTGAAAGATTAGCTAATATTCCAGTCCCAAAAAGAGCTAGTTACATCAGAGTTCTTATGCTCGAACTTAATCGTATTGCTAATCATCTTTTATGGCTTGGCCCCTTTTTAGCAGACGTAGGAGCTCAAACTCCATTTTTTTATATTTTTAGAGAAAGGGAGATGATCTATGATCTCTGGGAAGCTGCTACTGGGCAAAGGCTAATAAATAATAATTTCTTTAGGATAGGCGGCGTTGCATGTGATCTCCCATACGGATGGTTAGAAAAATGTATAGACTTTTGCGATTGGTTCGGCCCCAAGATAGATGAATACGAAAAATTAATCACAAATAATCCAATTTTTAGAAAAAGAATTGAAGGTCTTGGAACAATACAAAGGGACCAAGCAATCAACTGGTCTTTATCTGGGCCAATGCTTAGAGCTTCTGGAGTTTCTTGGGATTTAAGGAAAGTCGATAGTTATGAATGCTATGACGATTTTGATTGGCAGATTGCTTCAGAAAAAGAAGGAGATTGTTATGCGAGATATCGAGTAAGAGTTGAAGAGATGAGACAATCACTAAGCATCATTCGCCAAGCCTGCAAAATGATTCCAGGAGGTCCAACAGAAAATTTAGAAGCTCAAAGAATGGCGACTGAAGATAAGAAAAGTGAAATATTTGGTATTGACTATCAATATGTAGCTAAGAAGGTTGCTCCAACTTTCAAAATTCCTAACGGAGAATTATATACAAGATTGGAATCCGGCAAAGGAGAAATAGGTGTATTTATTCAAGGAAATAATGAAGTTACCCCATGGAGATTTAAAATCAGAGCAGCTGATTTAAATAATCTGCAAATATTGCCTCATATTCTTAAAGGTGCCAAAATCGCTGATATTATGGCAATCCTTGGTTCAATAGATGTCATTATGGGATCTGTTGATAGATAATTTCTTTAAATGAAATCCGCTGACTGGTTAATATTGCAGAAGAAGGTAAGATTTGGTGATTGCGATTCTGCGGGTGTAATTCATTTTCATAACTTATTAAAATGGTCGCATGAAGCTTGGGAAGAAAGTATTGAAATTTATGGGATTCCTTCTCAAGATATTTTCCCAGATTTTTCTATACGTAAAAATCAAATTATTTTTCCAATAGTCAATTGTGAAGCAAACTTTCTTGCGCCTATAAAAATTGGAGATTTATTAAAAGTAAAAATTGCCCCTCATAAAATTAATACTCATTTGTTTCAAGTAAATAGCTTTTTTATAAAAAATGGAAATAAAGTAGCCGAAGGGAAAATTATACATTGTTCTTTAGATGTTGATTCAAGAAATAAAATAGAACTTCCCGATCAGTTAGAAAGATGGATAGAGGCTTCTAATGTGAGTGCAAATTTAAAAGAATGCTAATTATTATTTTTTAAATTTATAGTTTATTTTTTCTGTAATGCTATTTTTGTTTTGAACAATCCACTTTTCAGGCTTTTCATGTTTAGGCCAACTTTGAGAAAATTTTTTTAATAAATTTAAAGAAATTTCAATATTTTTATTATTTGTAAGTTCTCTAAATTCAACTATTACTTTAATTTTGTTTCCCCATAATTTGTTAGATACTTTTGAAATATTGAATTTATTAATTGGGATATTTTCTTTCATAATGAAATCATTTAATCTAGATTCAATTAACTCAGGGAAAACGATTTCTCCACCTGAATTAAAGGCATTATCACTTCTTCCAACAAAGTTTAAATACAAAGAATTATTGATTTGATTAATTTCACCTAAATCGCTTGTTTGCCACCACCCATTTTTATTTTTGAAATTTTCAGTTTTTAAAGAGTCTATTATTTCGATTCCAATTCTGGCTGAATTTATCTCGATTAATCCTTCTGCGTTGATTCTTATTTTTGTATCAGGTAGTATTTCTCCAACATTTTTAAAACCCATTAAGAATTCTTTAGGTTTTAAACTCGTAACCATTGCTGCTGTCTCTGTTGAGCCGTAACAAGGCGCTAATTTTATTTTTTCTTTTATACATTGTTCTGCAGTTTCGTCTGAAATTGAAGCTCCACCTACCCAAATTAGATCAAAAATTTTTAGCCAACTAATTCCATCTTTTTGAGCTAAAAGTCTTTGTAATTGGGTAGGTACTAATGACGTAATCAAGTGTTTTTTGTTTTTTTTAAATTTAATTGTAAAAAATAAAAGTTCTCTAGTTTTTTTTATCAAATTCGGAGAAATATTAATACAATCACATCCCCAAGTTTGACTTCTAAAAATTGGCATTAATCCACTTATATGGTTCAGGGGTAAAGTATTTAAAATTAAGCAGTTTTGCAATTCAAATCCTTGCTCTATTAGCCATTGACCTGATGTAGCTGCAGATAATTTAAGGTTATCTAAATGGTGAAAACATTTTCTCGGTTTTCCAGAACTACCACTACTGTTTAAGATAATTGCTGGCCCATTTTCAGTAATTGAATCTAATACATCTTTGTCTTGATAAAATTTGTTTTTTACATAAATAATTTTATTCTCTCTAATTTTTTCAATAATTTTCTCTACAGATTGAGTTTCGTTATTTTCAACTTCAATAGTATGAATTTTATTTTTCATAGTTGATCCCATATCTTTTTTACTTCATTTAAAAATAGAAATGAATTAGGGAATTTATTCATTGCTAAACCAGGAACTTTTGGAGTTGGTCCTTGTAATTGAAGAGAAGATAAATGATAAAGCCATCTCTTCCCTATACCAGTTTCAAATGAAGTGCTTATAGATATTAAAGCTTTTTTATTTTCTAATTCTCTTAAAAGCTTAACTGGATTATTTTCTTGAGAAGGCCTTCTAATTTGCCAACCTTTCCACTCATCAATCAAATTTGGGAATTTTAAAAGTGATTCGTCTAAGGCTATAGGGATTTTTTTGTTTAATTCTGTCAGTCCATCAATATCATCAACACACAGAGGTTGTTCTAACCAATCTACATTTTTGTTATCCTTCAAAATATCAGCCCATCTATTAGCTATCTCTCTTCCCCAAGAACCATTAGCATCTATTCTTAACTTAATATTATTGCCTATTTGGCTTAAAATTTCTTCTAAAATTGCTTCTTCCTCATGATTATTTTTTAATGCTACTTTCCATTTTATGGTTAATGATTTTCCAATATCAGATTGTCTTTTTTTAATTGCATTTAGATCTGAAAATATATTTTCATGATTTAACAATATGGCTGTTTTATCAATTTCATCAAAGTAGTAGTTTTCTTTAAAAATTATTTGTCCATTTATTTCGGCTAATGCAGCATTGATTGCAGATTGAATGCATGGGTGAAAAATATTTATTTGCTCAGATAAATTAAATAACCCTCCATTAGAAGGGATCATATCTAGTTGTTTCGCGCACTTTTTTAAGTCTTCTTTATGTAGTGGTGAAACTTCTCCAAACCCAATTTTTTTATCATTACTCGTTAATTTAATTATCCATCCCGATTTTGTAAGGTTAGTGGTTTTAGAATTTTCTACTTTGGAGGATAACTTAAAGCTATAAGATTTTTTTTGAAATATTAAGTTCATTTATTAAGCAAGTAATTAAATATTAATCCTGTGATTAAGCCAACTCCATTAAGAGTTTGAAATTTTATTGCGAAGAATTTGCAATTTTTTATTGCAGAAGGTTTTGCATACGAAGATTTTAATAAATTTATAAGTCTTATTGCTTGAGGGAAACTAAGCAAATAAAGGATGCAAAACACTGGAATAAATCCATAAACTATTGTGAAAAGTTGAAAAATATATATTGTAAAAATTATCCAAGGCACAAATTGAGAACCTTTTTTTGCTCCTAAGCGAACTAAAGGTGAATTTTTCCCATGCTTTTTATCTTCAGAAATTTGATGAAAATGAGAACAAAATAATACAAGAGTTGTTGCCAAGGAAGGTCCTGAACCAAGTAATAAAGAAACTTTCCATGGAATATCTTCGAAGTAAATATTAGACGGATTTAACGCAATTAAGACTGCAGAGTACGCAAAAGGTCCAAATGCAAGCCAGCATAATGGTTCTCCTAAACCTTGATAGCCCAATCTAAAAGGAGGACCTTGATATAAATATCCTAAGAAGCAGCAAGCTGCCACCAAAATAAAAATGTTTATACTTGTTGATACTGAAATAATTAAAATTATTAATAAACCAATAACTAAAGATGTATATGCAATTAATGAAATTATTTTTTTATTTTTTACAAGATTTACAATTGAATGGAATTTAAATTCATCGATTCCTGTTTCTGCGTCGTATAAATCATTAGTTAGATTTTCCCAAAGTAATATCAAAATTGCAGCTAAAGTAAATGAAATCAAATTATAAATTTTTACCTCTTCATATTGATTGAGCAAGTAAGCCCCTGTTATTAAAACTGGAAGTATGGCAACAGAATAAAGAGGCCATTTTATTGCTTTTTTCCATAATTTTTTTTTATCTTCGTCCATTTTTAATTAACACGCAAAATTAGATAATTATTGAATGTAGTTTATAAATTGAGTTACATTTTTTACTTTATTGCATCATTTTTAGTTATTTTCAATAAGTAATGAAAAATGATTTAAACTTAACAGATTTTTTAAAAGATGTATTTTCCTCTTTCGATAAGAAAGTTGAAAATTCTGGATTAGTAAGTATTTGCGTTGAGATTCCTTGTATTGATTTATTCCAAGTTTATGAATTGTTAATAAATCAATATCCGTTTTCTTCATTTTGGGAGGAATCTGATGGCATTTCATATATAGCTTTCGAGAAGTGTAAATATGTTACTCTGGATGGCCCAAAAAGATTTGAGGTAGCAAAAGAGTTTAATTCTGAGAATTTTAAAAATTTAATTAACTTAACTAATGAATCGCATAATTCTGCACTTTCAAAAATAATTTATTTATTTTCTTTCTCTGAAAATTTGAATAATAAGAATTTACCTTCAGATATCCCTAGTTTGGAAGCTATTTTGCCAAAAATATTAATTACTAAAAGTGGCAAGAATTGCTGGTTAAGAATCAATGGTCATGTTGAAGGTAAATCATCATTAAGAACATTAATTGAAGAAATATGGACAATTAGAAATAAAGTTATTAATTCTGGCTCAGAATTAATAAAATCATCTGGCTTAAAAACTAGTTTTGATTCCCCTTTTATTGATGATTTCTCACGTTCCTTAGAAACTTCTAAAACAAACATGAAAAAAGTAGTAAATAGAGGAATTCAATTAGTAGATAAAGATATCCTCGAAAAGATAGTTTTAGCGAATAGGATTAAAATAAAACTTAAAAATAAATTAGATTTAGTAGAAATTTTAAAAAGATTTAAAAAGAATCAACCAAATACATTTAGATATGTTTGGAAAAGGAATAGTAAGGATATTTTGTTTGGAGCATCTCCAGAAAAATTATTTTCTTTCTCTAAACCTAATTTAACTTTAGAGGCTCTTGCTGGAACTATATCTACTAATTCAAATTTTAAGAAACTCCTAAAAAGTACTAAAGACTTAAAGGAACATAATTATGTAATACAACATTTGATTAAATCTTTAGAAGTTTCAAAAATAACAAACTTTAAAAAAAGTGATATCAAGGTAAATTCATTTGGAGATATTTCTCATTTGCAAACACTCATTTTCTCTAAAGTTGCAAATATTTGTCCTTTTGAATTGCTTAAAAACTTACATCCATCTCCAGCTGTTTGTGGATACCCAAAAAATGCAGCATTGGATTGGATAAACACTCTTGAGTCTTTTCCTAGAGGAAATTATGCTTCTCCAATGGGTTGGGTTGATTCATCAGGCAATGCTTCATTTCTTTTGGCAATAAGAGGCGCAAGATGTATTGAAGAAAATATTGAATTTACTGCAGGTTCAGGTATAGTTTCTGGCTCCGTTTTAGAGAAAGAAATAGATGAGATTAAATTAAAATTTGAATCTATAGTAAAACAGATATTTTGCGCTAAAAGCCCTAGATAATTTCTACTAATTTTTCAATAACTTCTTCTGAAACATTTTTATTGGATAAATTTTCTATTTCTCTTAAACCTGTTGGACTGGTTACATTAATCTCGCTAAGCATTCCATTTATTACATCAATACCTACAAAAAATAAACCCTCATCTTTGAAGTGTTGAGATAATTCTGAGCAGATACTTTTTTCTTTTTCTGTTAATAATGTGGGTTCAGCCTTGCCTCCCATCGCTAAATTACTCCTAAAATCGCCTCCTTGAGGAATCCTATTTATTGATCCAATAGCTTCTCCGTTTACGATAATTATTCTTTTATCACCCTCTACGACTTCAGGAATAAATTTTTGCATCATAACGGGTAATTCTTCTTGAGAAGTGATTAATTCAATGATTGATTTAATTCCTGGAGAATTTTTATTTATCCTTATAACACCTTGACCACCTTTTCCTCCTAGAGGTTTTATGACTACTTCATTATTTATATTTGCAAAATTAATAAGATCTTTTACCTTACTCGCAACTATTGTAGGTGCCATTAAGTGGCTGTATCTTAAAGCACCTAGCTTTTCATTCCACGCTCTTAACGATGAGGGTTTGTTAATTACTTTTACTCCTTTTCTTTCGGCAACTTCTAAAAGATGGGTTGCATATAAATAAGCCTCATTAACAGGAGGATCTTTTCTCATCCAAATGCAATTAAATTCGGCGAGAGGTATGCAATCATTCTCTTTGAAAGAAATCCATGGAATTACTTCAACTTTTACGGAAGATGCCCATACTTCATCACCTCTAGCTTCCAGGTCTTGAGGAGTACAACTCCAGATTTCAATATTTTTTTTTGATGATGCTTGCATTAAAGCAGCAGTTGAATCTTTTAAGGGATTTATATTTTTAATTGGATCTATTACGAATAGAAATTTCATAAGATCTAGTTTAATAATGCTTCTAATTTATTTTCATTTTCTAATGCGTAGAGATCATCGCAGCCTCCGATACCCTCATTATCTATAAATATTTGTGGTAATGTTCTTCTACCATCAGCTCTTTCAATCATCAATGCTCTGGCATCTTCGTCGCCATCTATTTTATATTCTGTAAAATTTACATTTTTTTTCTTGAGTAGTGATTTTGCTCGAATACAGAATGGGCAATATTGCCAAGTATAAATTTCAACTTTGGACATTTTTTTAAAATAATACTTAGTTTATACTATTAAACAAAAGTGCTTGTTAGATTATAAATAACGATTAAATTCTATTTTGATAGATATTACAGATTTCAAAAAAGATCTTTCGGAACTAACAGAGCGCCTGGGTAATGCTCAGGATTGTCTTTGACGTTCCAAGATTAAAAGCGAAAAGGAAAGAGTTAGAGCAAATTTCTGCTCAGCCTGAATTTTGGGATAATCAAGAAGAAGCTAAAAAGCAAATGTTAATCCTTGATGATGTCAAAGCACAACTCGAATTGTTAGATAAATGGAAAACTTTTATTTCTGATGCTAATGCCTCTCTTGAGCTTTATTCTCTAGAACCTGAAGAGGAAATGATTTTAGAATCGCAGCTAGGATTAAAGAAATTAAGAGAGAATTTGGATAAATGGGAATTTGAAAGATTGTTATGTGGTGAATACGATAAGGAAGGAGCAGTAGTTTCTATTAACGCAGGTGCGGGTGGAACAGATGCGCAGGATTGGGTAGAGATATTATTAAGAATGTACTCAAGATGGGCCGATAATAATCAAATGAGCCTTGTCATTAATGAATTATCTCAAGGAGAAGAAGCAGGTATTAAAAGTGTAACTTTCGAAATTGATGGAAAATATGCATATGGCTATCTGCAACATGAAAAAGGAACTCATAGATTAGTAAGAATTTCTCCTTTTAATGCCAATGGCAAAAGACAAACCAGCTTTGCTGGGGTAGAGGTTATGCCAAAATTAGATGATAATATTTCACTTGATATACCTGAAAAAGATTTAGAAATTACAACGAGTAGATCCGGTGGAGCTGGAGGACAAAATGTTAATAAAGTAGAAACAGCAGTGAGAATTGTTCATTTGCCTTCAGGGATTTCAGTAAGATGTACTCAAGAAAGATCTCAATTACAAAATAAAGAAAAAGCTATGTTACTTTTAAAGTCTAAACTATTAGTGATTGCTAAAGAACAACGAGCTGCTGAAGTCGCTGATATTAAAGGTGATATTGTGGAAGCTGCATGGGGCAATCAAATAAGAAATTATGTTTTCCATCCCTATCAAATGGTAAAAGATCTCAGGACTATGCAGGAGACTAACGAGTTAGATAGTGTTTTAGATGGTGGACTTGACCCATTTATTTATGAATTATTACGTATGAATATTTCTTCTAATGAATCTATTGAATAACTAATGGAAAATAAAAACGAAATTTTAGAAAAAAAAGTTTCTCCTCCAAGCTTTATAAAGCTTGCTATGAGAAATATGGTAAGGAAAGGCTCAAAAAGTATTTCTCATTTTTCAATAACCTTTCTAGTTTTAATTGGGATATTAATACTTGTGGCCACAATAGGTAAGCCCAATATTCCAGTTTAAGAATGTATGAAAAAAAAAATTTTTTCTGAAATAAATTTAGATTTGGTTTTTCAATGTAATGATTTCTCTCAATTTTCAAATAAGTTAAAAGATACTAAAACTCATCTTATTTTTGAATCTATTTTTTGGGAGAAAGTTTTTTTATCTTGGATAAATACTATTTTAAAAAAAGACGATTATGAATTACCAAATTATATTTTTGAAAAAAAATCTTTTTCATTAGGCTTACAGATAATATCTAATCAAGAAATTGTTTCTTTGAATAAGAAATGGATGCAAAAAAATGGTCCAACTGATGTTTTATCTTTTCCAATTATTTCTGATGAATCTCTGAATAATTTAGATCATATAGAGTTGGGAGATATTTTTATATCATTAGAGATGGCACTTGAGCAATCTTATGAATATAAACATTCAATCTATAGAGAGATGATCTGGTTGGCTAGTCATGGATTTTTACATCTTTTGGGATGGGAACATAATAATGAGCATGATTTAGAAAATATGTTAAATTTCCAAGAATATTTAATTACTCGATTAGATTAAAAATAAATGGAAAAAAAAATAAACTATTTAGAAAATAGAAAAGAATCATACAAAACCTCTAGTAATGTATTTATAAGTTTTAAGTATGCTTTCAGTGGCATTAGTTATGTATTAAAAACTTCAAGAAATTTTAAAATTCAATTAATTTTTGCTGTTACAAGTTTAATAATTGGTTTTTTACTAGAAATTAGTCTAAGTCATTATGTTATTTTGATTGCAACAATAATGTCTGTTTTAATATTAGAAATATTGAACACATCTATTGAATCAATCGTTGATTTAGTAGTGAAAAAAGAATTTAGTATTTTGGCTAAAATTTCAAAAGATACTTCTGCAGGAGCAGTATTATTAGCTTCCATTAATTCTGTTATTATTGCTGTATATATCTTTGTTCCTAAAATAAAGTTGTTATTTTAAATCCATATAAATATGTTTCTTGTTATTGATAATTACGATAGTTTTACTTATAACCTTGTTCAATATTTAGGAGAACTTTCAGTTGAGCATGAAATAACTAAAGAATTAATAGTTAAAAGAAATGATGAAATTACTTTAGAAGAAATTATCAAACTAAATCCTGGTGGAATTCTCTTATCTCCAGGTCCAGGTAATCCAGATCAATCTGGAATTTGTCTGCCAATTCTAAAAAAATTATCTAAAAATATTCCGACCTTGGGAGTTTGTTTAGGTCATCAAGCTTTGGCCCAAGCTTTTGGAGGTAAGGTTATAGTTGGGAAAGAACTTATGCATGGTAAGACATCCAAAATATTTCATAATCAAAAAGGATTGTTTAAAGATATCGAAACTCCATTTGTGGCTACAAGATACCATAGTCTTATAGTTGATTCAAGTTCTTTACCATCTTGTTTCGACATAACTGCGACTTTAGAAGACTCAACAATTATGGCTATCTCTCATAAAGAATATAAACATTTACATGGGGTACAGTTCCATCCTGAAAGTGTTTTGACGCAATTTGGTCATAAATTAATTAGTAATTTTCTAAAAATGGCTGAACAAAAGTAAAATAAAAAAAAAATAATATTATGATTTCTCAAATTAAAAACTTTTTATTTTTGATATTAGTTAGCTCTTTTTTACCTACCTCATTATTGGCAAGGAACTTAGGAATAAAAAGTTTGGGACATAGTAGTTTTTTAATTACTAGTGCAGATAAATCTATTCTTATAAATCCCTTTAAAGCAATAGGTTGTGCAAGTAATTTAAAGGAGCCAAAAGAAGTCAAAGTAGATTTTATTTTGGCTAGTTCTAGGCTTCCAGATGAAGGATATAACCCTAATGATCAATTAATGTTCGTTGAGCCAGGAATCTATCAATTTGAGGATATTTTATTAAATGGAATTTCTGTACCACATGACAGAGTAGATGGAAGAAGATTTGGGATGGCAACTGTTTGGAGTTGGGAGCAGAATGATCTTAAAATTGTTCATATGGGAGGAGCTGCTGGTGATATTGATATAAACAGTCAAATTATTTTGTCTGGTCCAGATATATTGTTTATTTCAATTGGAGGAGGAATAAAATCTTACAATGGTAAAGAAGCCTCAAAAATAGTTAAGCTTCTAAAACCTAATGTAGTTATTCCTGTTCACTTTGAACGCGGCAAAAAAATTAATAAAGAATGTGATTTCTCAAATGCTGATTTATTTATCGAAAATATGAAAGATTTTAAAGTAAAATATGTTGGAAAAGATTTTCAAATAAAACCTAAAAGAATCGATCAAAATACAATTTATATTTTCAGTAATTAATTTTTTAAATCTAATATCTTGTAATTGTCCCAGAAAAAAATCATTTGTTCTTTAGTTCCAATACTAACCCTTATAGAATTACCGATATCTTTTTTGTTTTCCATACTTCTAATAAGAATACCTTTTTCTCTCATCTGTTGTATTAAGATTTTAGGATCTTTTTTTGGCCAAATTAAGAAATAATTACCTCCACTAAAGTGAGTTCTGATTTTTGTTGATTTAAATTTATTTAAAATCCATTCCCTCGCCTTTTTTACTTCTAAAACATAATTATCAATATATGATTTGTCTTTAAGTGCTGCTAATGCAGCTGTTATAGCAAAGCTGTTTACATCATATGGTCCTGTAACTTTATTAATGTACTGAATTAAACTTTTATTGCCAAAAGTAAAACCTATTCTTAAACCAGCTAGACCTGCAGTTTTTGAAAGAGAATGGATTATTAGTATATTTTTATTCTTTTCAAAATCTATCGATTCAAGAAGACTATCTCCATTAAATTTTTCATATAGTTCATCAACAACTATTAATGAATCGTTATTGATATTGGCTAAATTAATTATTTCATGAGAGCTTAGAACAGTTCCTGTTGGATTATTTGGATTGCAAATAAATATTAACTTTGGATTATGCTTTATTAATTTTTCCCTAAATTCTTCGATGGGGAAGAGAAAATTTTCTCCAATGTAAGAACAACTTATTTTTTTCATTCCTCGGATTTCTGCACAAGGAGAATAGTAACCAAAAGTTGGATTTGTGGTTAGAAATATCTGATCTTTTTCTCCAAAGCAATTGAAAATTGCATTTATTGCTGCATCTGCTCCATTGAAAATTCCGATTTCATCATTACCAAATTTTCTTGAATCAAGATATTTATCACATAAAAATTTTTTTAAAAAATTATATTCTGGATAAATTGAAATCTCATCTAATTTTATCGCTTGTAATGCATCTAAAACCTTAGGACTTGGACCTAAAGTATTTTCATTAAAGTCTAAGCGGAGTAAATTTCTTCTATTTTCTAAAGGTGCAGAGTAAGACTGCATATTTATTATTTCTTCTCTTGGTTTTGGGAAAAGATTATTTAATGGATCAAAATCATTCATTACATTCTTTGTAAAGTTTCAATTCCTAAAAGCTCTAAGCTTAATTTTAGTGTTTTTGCAGTTAGGTCACATAAATTAAGCCTAGAGATTTTTATATTTTTTTCTTCTTTGAGGATTGGAACTTGATCATAGAATCTATTAAAAGTCTGACATAGCTCGAACAGATAATTGCATAATCTATTTGGCATTAAGTCTTTTTCAATAGAAATTATGACTTCATCGAACCTAAGTAATTTTCTGATAAGTTTCCACTCAGATTTATGTTCATAATTTACGTACTGAAAATCTTTAGATTCATAAACAAAATCATTTTTTCTTTTAATTCCTAAAATTCTTACAAGTGTATATAACAAATAAGGAGCAGTATTACCATTAAGGGAAAGCATTTTATCAAAACTAAATTGATAATTAGTAATCCTATTTTGACTTAAATCTGCATACTTAACAGCTCCTAATCCAATAATTCTTGAAGTATTTGCTATAAACTCTTCGGTCTCATAACGATCTTCATCTTCTAATCTTTTCAATAAATCTTCTTTTGCTCTTCTAACTGCTTCATTTAATAAATCTTTTAGGCGTATTGTTTCACCTTCTCTTGTCTTTAGTTTTTTGCCATCAATTCCTTGAACTAATCCAAAAGGGACATGGTCTACTTGACAATTTTCTGGGATCCATTTTGCTTTTTTTGCAACTTGAAAAACTCCAGCAAAATGATTTGCTTGCCCATGATCAGTTACATAAATAATTCTTGAAGCATAATCGCCATTAGGAGGTTTATTGAATCTGTATCTTATAGCAGCAAGATCTGTAGTGGCATAATTAAAACCTCCATCTTTTTTTTGAATAATTAGCGGTAAAGGTTTGCCTTCTTTATTAGTCATCCCATCTAAAAATACACATTTTGCTCCTTGATCTTCTACTAATATTTTTTCTAAATTCAAATCATCAATAACTGATTTTAAGAAGGGATTATAAAAAGATTCACCTCTTTCTTCAATTTTTATTTTTAAATTTTTATAGATTTCATCAAATTCTTTCCTTGATTGATCACATAATAATTTCCAAGCTTTAATCGATTTAATATCTCCACTTTGTAACTTAACTACTTCCTCTCTAGATCTTTTTTGGAATTCAGATTCGTTATCAAATCTTTTTTTTGATTCTTTATAAAATTCAACTAAATCACTTATATCGATCTTTCCTATTTCTTCTAGATCATTTGAATATAAATCTTTGAGCTGAGTAATAAGCATGCCAAATTGTGTTCCCCAATCACCAACATGATTGAGTCTTAATACTTCATAACCTCTTAACTCGAAAATTCTAGATATTGAGTCACCTATTATTGTTGATCTTAAATGCCCTACATGCATTTCTTTAGCAATATTAGGGCTAGAAAAATCTACAATAACTTTATTGGACAAACCACTATTTAAATCTTTTCTAATTAGAGGTATGCCAGCCCTATTGCATTGAATATTTGACTTAATTTCATTTATTAGAACCTCATCTTTTAATTTTATATTTATAAATCCAGGTCCAGCTATTTCTAGATTCTTACATAATTTTGATATGCTTTTATTTTTATTTAAAAGGATAATAAATTCATTAGAAATATCTCTTGGTTTCTTTTTATATATTTTAGATAAACTTAAACAAACATTACATTGATAATCACCAAATTCCTCTTTTGATGATTGTGTAATTAAATTTTTTCGAAGAATTTCGAATTCTCCTTTTTTATCATTTTTTTCAAGACTATCTAAAAGAGATTGTTCAAATTGTTTTGTTAATTCTTTAAAAATGATTAGCATTAATTATTCAATTATTTATCTATATAATTAATTAATATAACGCATACTCAAATCAATCCAATTACTTTTGGTGATTGAAGAACTTGTTGAAATCAAATCAATACCTTTTATTAGATATTTACTAATTTCTTCAGGGTTAATTCCAGAAACTTCTATTATCAAATTTTTATTTACTTCTTTTTTTAAGGTATTCATTGATAAATCTCTTAATTCTTGAACGTTTTTTTTGATTATTTCAGGGCTAAGTTCATCCAATAAGACACTATCTGCTCCTGCTAATACTGCTTCTTTTGCCTGTTCGATATTCTCAGCTTCAATTATGATATGAGTTGTAAAAGGCGAATTTAGTCGAATTTTTTTTACTGCATTATTAAGATTATCTGTCCATGCAATGTGATTTTCTTTTATCATAGCTGCATCGTATAATCCCATTCTATGATTGACTCCACCTCCACATTTGAATGCATATTTTTCAAATATTCTTAAGCCAGGAGTCGTTTTCCTAGTATCTGCTAATTTTATATTTGTACCTTCTAACTTATTTACAAGATTCTTTGTGTATGTTGATATTCCAGATAAATGCATTGCTATATTTAAGCTTATCCTTTCACTAACTAGCAAACTTTTTGAAGGCCCATATATTTCTAAGAGTTTTTGATCTTTAACAAATTGATCTCCATCAGAGATATTAAATTTTGGACTGATTTTTAAATCAATTTTTCTAAAAATTTCTTTTATAATTTCAACCCCGCAGAATATACCCTCTTCTTTTGCAATCCAATATGCATTACCATTCTCTTCTGTAATAGAGGAACTTGTAAGATCTCCCCTACCTATATCTTCATCGATCCAATTATCAATGATTTTACTTATTATTTGTGTATTTAAATCCACTAAACTAAGAAATAATTAATTAATAAAAATTAAACTGAAGTTAGAGAATCAACTATATATCACTATGTAATTTAACTCAAATTTATTTACCAATACAAAACTTAGAAAAAATATTATCTAGAAGTTCCTCTGTTAATTCTTGACCAGTTATTTTAGATAAGTTTTGAATTCCATCTCTCAGCTCAATTGATAACAAATCAAATGGCAATTTATTTTCAATTATTTCATCAGTATCATTTAAATTAGATAAGCAAGCAGACAAATTTGTTATATGTCTTTCGTTTAAAAATATATTGATATTTTCTACTTGTTTTAATCCGCATTTTTTTATAATTGTGTCTATTAATAATCTTTCACCATCATTATTCTTAATACTCATAAGAATTGTGTTTTTTAACTCATTTGAATTAATATTTTTGCAATCAATTAAATCTTTTTTATTGCCCAAAATAGTAATTAATTTTTCTTTGGGAATTTCTTGTATTATTTTTTTGTCTTCTTCATTAAATCCTTCTTCAAGACTATAAATATAAATTATAAAATCTGACTCTTTTATTTTCCCAAAACTTTTTTTAATTCCAATACTTTCAATTTGTTCATGAGTTTCTCTTATGCCAGCAGTATCAATTATTTTCATTGGAATATCATTAATAGTTAAATTAACTTCAATAACATCTCTAGTTGTTCCAGGAATATTAGTTACGATTGCTTTCTCTTTTTTTGCAAGCAAATTTAATAAAGAGCTTTTCCCAACATTTGTTTTACCTATAAGCGCAATGGATATTCCATTGTGAATATATGAATTTCTTTTTGCATTTTCTATTAGTAATTCAATTTTTCCTTTGACTTTTTTAATGCTTTTTAGATATTTGGTGTAATCAAAATCTGTGAAGTCTTCTTCAAAATCAACTCTCGCTTCTATTTCGCAAAGTTGATTTATAAGGTCATTTTTAATATCATCAATTTTTTTCTTTATTTCTCCTTGAACCCCGCTAAAAGCTAACTCTGCTGATCTGGTATTGCTTGCATTAATTAATTGATTAATCGACTCGGCTTGAGTAAGGTCTATTTTTCCATTAAGAAAAGCTCTTTGACTAAATTCTCCTGGGTTTGCAAGTCTAATTCTAGAATTACTAGATAATAATATCTTTAAAACTTTATTTACTATGATAATTCCGCCATGGCAATGCAGTTCAACGACATCCTCTCCTGTGAAGCTATTTGGGGATTTCATCACTAAAATTAAAACCTCATCTATAAATTTATTTTGTTTATTTTCCTGAATAAAACCACGAAAAACTCTATGTGATTCCCATGCATATTTAGATTTAGTTTGAACAATCTTTTTGCAAGAATTTATTGCGTCTTTCCCTGATACTCTTATTATCGCAACTCCTCCTTTCCCAATACTTATAGCTGAAGCAATTGCGGCTATCGTATCTTCTGTAGTAACTATCGAATCCATCTCTCGCTTTGTTATGGATAATTAAGTAAGATTATCAAGAATTTAATTTTGAAATTTTCTTTCTGAATGAGATTTAAAAGAGATATTACCTATAAGGAAATTCTATCATTATTTAGGAGTCAGAATGGAAGTCCTTTCTTTAATGCTAAAGGTTTAGCTATAGGGGTATTTAGTGGTTGTTTTCCATTTTTTGGTTTTCAGACTTTAATGGGAGTATTTTTTGCAAAAATAGCTAAGGGAAATATTGTTCTAGCTGCAATTGGTACCTGGATCAGCAACCCTTTTACTTATATTCCACTTTATTATTTTAACTATAAAGTTGGTTCGATTTTTTTAAATAATCCTTCTAATAAAATTCTTGAAAAAAGTTTAGTTGTTGATGACTTATGGAAACAAGGTAGGATTTTTTCCTTAAAATTACTCTTAGGTTCATCTTGTGTAGGTATTTTATTAGCTTTGATTTGCGGCAGTATTGTTTTCTTTATCTTCAAGATAAAAAGTAAAAGATAGATTGATATGTTTTAAAATTAACTTTGTCCAACTCTGGCAATATCTAAAACATCTGCCATTGATTTAATTTGTTCAATTGTTTTGTGAAGTTGATTATAACTTTCAAGACCTACACAGAGATTTATAATAGCTGGTTTACCATAAGCAGTTTTAACATTGGCATCACTAACGTTTATACCTTTATCAGATAACCGCATAAGAATATCTTTAAGAACTCCAACTCGATCAATTACTTCTATTCTTAGCTGAATTGGAAACTTATTATCGCCAGTTTTATTATCTTGATTCCAACCGACAGGTAATCTTCTCTCTATTGGAATTGGTATTACATTTTCACAATCTTCCCTATGTATAGTTATCCCATGGTTGCCGAGCGACACAGTTCCGATAATATCCTCGCCTGGGAGTGGGGAACAGCATTTACCTATTCTGTAATCAAGACCTTCTATCCCGGAAATTGGTGATTTAGCTGCTGTATTAGATTGATTAGTGGATAAATTATTATTACTTTTAAGAGATTTTGCTATTTCAGAGTCAGAATCATTTTTTACATCTTCTGTCTGTAATTTTATTTCTTCTCTTAGTCTGTTTAATACTTGATGCAAAGTTAAACCACCAAAACCAAGAGATGCAAGAAGGTCTTCAGTAGTTTTTAAATTGCATCGATTTGCAACTTTTTTCATGGCTTCACTAGAAAGTAATGCTTCAAAACCGTTTCTACCTACTTCTTTTTCAAGTAAATCTCTACCTCTTTTAATCGTTTCATCACGATGGCTTTTCTTATACCATTGGCGAATTCTATTTTTAGCAGTTGGCGTAACTACAAAGTTCAGCCAATCCAAGCTTGGAGTAGTATTATTACTTGTCAAAATTTCTATGAAGTCACCATTTTGAAGTGCTGTAGATAATGGAGAAAGCTTTTCATTAATTCTTATTCCATTACAGTGATTTCCAACTTCAGAATGGATTCTGTAGGCGAAATCTATCGCGGTAGATCCTTTCCTTAAACCAACAACATCTCCTTTTGGAGTGATTACAAATACTTCTTCATCAAATAAATCTTCTTTAATTGAAGCTAAATAATCATTATGATCCCTTTCATTACCTTCTTGTTGCCATTCTACTAATTGTCTTAGCCAATTAAATCTCTCGGCATTACTTTTAGCAGGAGAACCACCCTCTTTATATTGCCAATGAGCGGCAATACCATATTCAGCAATTTGATGCATCGAAGTAGTTCTAATTTGAACTTCAATAGGTCGATGTCTTCCAATCACAGAAGTGTGTAAGGACTGATATCCATTGGGTTTTGGTAATCCTATATAGTCTTTAAATCTACCTGGAATTGGTTTGAAAGTATCATGAACAACTGCTAAAGCTCTATAACAACTATCTGAATTGTCCACGATAATTCTTAGGGCAGCAACATCATAAATCTCGTGAAAATGCTTTTGTTGTCTTTCCATTTTGCTCCAGATGCCATAAAGATGTTTTGGCCTTCCTGTTATTTCAAAATTTTTCAAACCCGCTGAAATCAAGTTTTCCTTCATAAGATTCAAAGTTACTTTTAATCTTTTTTCTCTATCACTTCTTTTGACGGCGATTTGATCTTTAAGATCTAGATATTCTTTAGGCTCTAGGAATTTAAAAGCTAAATCTTCTAATTCCCATTTAAATCTGTTTATTCCTAGTCGATTAGCTAATGGTGCATAAATCTCTCTTGTTTCTCTCGCTATTCTTAGTTTTTTCTCATCATTTAGCCATTCAATTGTTCTCATATTATGAAGTCGATCTGCAAGTTTAACTAAGACAACTCTGATATCGCTGGCCATAGCCAAAAACATTTTCCTAAGATTTTCAGCTTGTGCTTCAGTCCTGTTGTTAAAGTGAATGCCGCCTAATTTTGTTACACCCTCTACAAGTATTTTTACTTCTAATCCAAATTTTGTTTCTATTTCAGATAAATCAGTGCCAGTATCTTCAACTACATCATGTAAAAGGCCTGCAGCAATAACAGATGAACTAGCACCTATTTCTTTAAGGAGATTTGCAACAGCAACCGGGTGGATAATGTATGGCTCGCCGCTAGCACGGTATTGTCCATCATGAGCTTTATAAGCAAGTTTAAAAGCCTTTACTATAAGGTTTTGATTCTCATCATTTTCTTTATTTGATTTTTCAAAATTATGAATATCTTTAAGAAGCCAATCGGGAATGTTTATTTGATAATTCAAAGATTCACTTTCATATTTTTTATTTTCAGGCAAAATAGTTTTGGAAACTTCAATTTCGTTTTTTTCTTTTGAATTTGCAGCTGCCTCGGACATTTTATATTGCTTTAGATGTATTTTATTTATGTCTAGAAAAATTTGCTATAAATCATGGAAAAAAATAAAGAAAAAATTATTGTAGTTAAAAATCTTACTGTTAAATATGGTCTAAAAAAGCAACCTATTATCAAAAATTTTAATTTGGAAATAGATAGTGGAGATCATTTGGCCATAATAGGACCTTCTGGATGTGGAAAGACCACTTTTGCAAAAACATTAGTAAATATATTGCCTGCAAAGGCCACTTCTAAAGGGTATCTATCGATTTCTAATGTAGATCCTAGGAAAATAAATAACAAAGATGCACAATTATTTAGAAGAAAGAATTTTGGATTTATTTATCAAGACTCTATAAAAAAACTTAATCCGCTAATGAAAGTTGGGGATCATTTATATGAATTATTTCAAACACATGATCAAACTAAATCATCTTTAGCTATTAAAAAATTAGTAAGAGAAGTTTTTCAAAAAGTCGGAATTGAAGAAAGTAGACTTGATTCTTTCCCACATCAATTTAGCGGCGGAATGAGACAGAGAGTTTCTATAGCAATGGCACTTGCTTTGAAACCTAAATTATTAATAGCTGATGAGCCTACAACAAGCTTAGATACCAAAACAAGTTTTGAAATTATGCAAGAAATAATTCATCTATGTAATGAATTTGATACAACTTTAATTTTAATTAGTCATGATATTAATCTTGCAGCAAAGTGGTGTAAAAAAGTTGCAATAATTGAAAAGGGATCGATTGTTGAAAAAGGGAATATATTAGATATTTTTCAATCACCAAAATCAGATATCGGGAAAAAGTTAGTAAATGCTTCAAAAATAGTATTAGAACCAAATACTAAAAATAATGCTCGAGATCAGATCGTTCTAGAGGTAAATAACCTTAGACATTGGTATAAATTAAATTCTTCAATTTTTATTAATAAATGGAATAAGGCTTTAAATGAAGTTAGTTTCAAGTTATATGAGAATGAGACTCTTGGAATAGTTGGTTCTTCAGGGAGTGGTAAGAGTACATTATGTAGGGCTTTAATTGGACTTCTTAAAGTAAGAGGTGGTGAAATCAAAATTTATGATAAAAATCATGCATCGAAAAAAAATAAATCTTTTAAAAAGAACAATAAAGTGCAAATTATTTTTCAAGATCCTTTTTCAAGCTTGAACCCGAAAATGACAATTAAAAGTATTTTGGAAGATATATTTTTTATTCAAAAAATTTCAGATAAAAGAAAAATCGAAAAAGAAATAAAATTAATGTTTAGAAATTTGAATCTTCCCTTAAATAATGATTTTTTTTATTCTTATCCTAGCCAATTATCTGGTGGTCAATTGCAAAGAATTTCATTAGCCAGAGCGCTATTGTTGAAACCAAAAATTTTGATTTGTGATGAGAGCGTTAATATGTTGGATGCTTCAGTAAAAATAGAGATTCTTGAATTACTTAGAGTCTTGCAAGAAAAAATGAATTTAACGATTATCTTTATTACTCATGATTTGGGCATTGCTAAAAGATTTTGTGATAGGTTGCTAGTTATGAATCACGGAAAGATAGTTGATGAAGGAGACAGTTCCACAATATTCACTAAAACTCAAAACACGTATACAAAATCGCTTCTAAATTCCTCTTTGAATCTTATTTAATTTTAAGAACACTTAGTAATTTTTGAAAATCTAATGGTAATTCTGATTCAAATATCATTTCTTTACCATTTATTGGATGTATAAGTCCAAGCTTAATGGCGTGTAAAGCTTGGCCATCTAATTTACATGGTAATTTTTTACATCTTCCATATAACGGATCACCCACAATTGGATGATTAATGTGAGCGCAATGCACTCTTATTTGATGCGTTCGCCCCGTATCTAGTTTGAAACTCATTAATGAGTAATTCCCAAATCTTTCTTCTAATTTCCAATAGGTACAGGCATACCTTCCTGAAGTTTCTTCAACTACTTTATATTTCAATCTATTTAATTTATCTCTGCCAATGTTTCCCACTATTTGGCCTTCTTCAGAATTCGGTGCTCCATGAATTACTGCAATATATTCGCGTGATGCTATTTTTTCTTTAATTTGTTTCTGGAGATTTACTAATGCCTCTTGGCTTTTTGCAACAACCATACATCCGGAGGTATCTTTATCTAATCTGTGAACAATCCCAGGTCTTAGTTTCCCATTAATTCCAGGTAGATCTTTACAGTGAAAAAGTAATCCATTCACTAAAGTTCCAGATTTGTGTCCAGGAGCTGGATGAACAATTAGTCCTGATTGTTTATTAATTACTATGATGTGCTCGTCTTCATAAAGGATATTTAAATCCATTTTTTCAGGTTTTAAATAAATAAGAGGTTCTGGAGGAGGCATCCATATTTGAACATTGTCGCCATTTTTTAATGGGGTCTTTGCTTTCGCGGTCTTGTAGTTTACAAGTACTAAACCTGCATTTATAAAGTGTTGAATTCTTGCTCTACTTTGTTCTGGCCTTTTACTTACCAACCATCTGTCTAGCCTCATAGGAAGAGGTAGCTCATAAATAATTTCTATAAGCTCACCTTCTCCAATGCCGAAAGAATTTTGATTATCTAATTCCATAGTGGGACTTCTAAAGCAATTTTACCCAGCATTTGATTTCTATAATCTTCCAATAACTTATGAGACATTCTCCTTTTGTCGCCTGCGGTATGTTTTGAAGCTGCTTCGTTGATCCAAGCAGAAGGACTCTTAAAGCCTTTTGCAATATCAACTCCATATCTATTAGATATTTGTTTAACTGAGATATTCGCATTCTTATCTTTGATGAGAATGGATATAATTTTGATAAATTCAATTGCGACACTCTCTATTTCATAAGCAGCTTCACCAATGTCGTCACACAGTGCAAGATTAAGTGCTGATTTTTGATCTTCTAAATTTGGAGGTATAACACCAGGAGCATCTAGCAGATCTATACCACTTTCTAATTTTATCCATCTTAAATTACGAGTCACGCCTGCTTTCCTAGCGCTATCTACAACTCTTTTTTTTGCAATTCTATTAATTAATGCTGACTTTCCTACGTTTGGGAAACCAAGTGTAAGGGCTCTAATTGGCCTAATTCGCATCCCTCTAGAGAGTCTTCTATCATCGATTGCAGATCTAGAGTCTTTGGCTGACTTACAAATTTCTTTAATACCTATTCCTCTTTTAGCATCACACCAAAGAGGATATTGATCTTTTGCATTAAACCATTTATTCCAACTATTGATTGTATTAGGGGAGATCATGTCTGATCTGTTAATAACAAGAATATGTTTTTTATTATTTATCCATTTATTTAAGTGTGGATGTCCTGTTGACAAAGGAATTCGTGCATCTCTAACTTCTATAACTAGATCTACTTTATTGATGACTTCAGATAATTTCTTTTCTGCTTTTGCGATATGGCCTGGGTACCATTGAATTTTGGGTATGTCCACTTCAATAAATCAAATAAAATTTTGTATTCCTTTTAGTTTTTACAAGTTTCAAAAGTATTTACTTCTAAAGTTTAGTATAAATTCAATGACTAAAAAATTTTTATAATCGTTAATTCTTAAAATTTATTAAGGCCTAGGTAACAGTAACTACTTTTTAACCCAATAAGCCCAAATTAACGTTAGGGTCTAAAGATTAAAAATTAAGCTTGTTTAATGTCAAAATTATCTCTTTCCAGTCTTGATAAGACACATTTAGAAGGAAAAAAAGTTCTTGTAAGAGTAGATTTTAATGTTCCATTAAATGAAGATGATCTAATAACAGACGATACGCGTATTCGTGCAGCGATTCCAACTATTGAATATCTTATTAATCATTCTGCAAAAGTTATTTTAGCTGCTCATTTTGGCAGGCCAAAGGGTCAGGTAAATGAAAAAATGAGATTAACTCCAGTAGCAGCAAGATTAAGTGAATTGTTGGGAAAAAATGTTGCTCTTACTAATAGTTGTATTGGTGATGAAGCAGTTGCGCAATCAAATAGCTTATCTAATGGAGATATTCTTCTACTTGAAAATGTTCGTTTTTTTGGTGAAGAGGAAAAGAACGACCTTGAGTTTGCGAAAAAATTAGCATTACATGCAGATATGTATGTAAATGATGCTTTCGGTGCTGCTCATAGAGCTCATGCTTCAACTCAGGGTGTTACTAATTATTTAAGTCCCTCAGTAGCTGGATTTCTTTTAGAAAAAGAATTGAAATATTTACAAGGCGCAATAGATTCTCCCAAGCGTCCATTGGCAGCAATAGTTGGAGGATCAAAGGTTAGTAGCAAAATAGGAGTACTTGATTCTTTACTAGATAAGTGTGACAAAATCATGATTGGTGGAGGTATGATTTTCACTTTTTATAAAGCTAGAGGTTTAGATGTCGGAAAGAGCCTTGTAGAAGAAGATAAACTCGAGCTTGCTAAAGATTTAGAAGCAAAAGCAAAAGCAAAAGGAGTAGAATTATTATTACCCACTGATGTTGTTTTAGCTGATGAATTTTCTCCGGACGCCAACAGTAAAATATCTCAAATTGATTCAATTAGTGGGAATTGGATGGGTCTCGATATTGGTCCAGATTCCATTAAAGTTTTTCAGAATGCTCTTGCAGAATGTAAGACAATAATATGGAATGGTCCAATGGGAGTTTTTGAATTTGATAAATTTGCAGACGGTACAAATGCAATAGCTACGACCCTTGCGGACTTAAGTGCTTTTTCTGAAGTTTGTACAATAATTGGTGGTGGAGATTCAGTCGCAGCAGTAGAGAAAGCAGGATTAGCTGAGAAAATGTCTCATATATCTACTGGAGGTGGCGCAAGTTTGGAACTTTTAGAAGGTAAAACCTTACCAGGTGTAGCTGCGTTAAACGACGCTTAGGCTATATCTTATCAACAATATCAATGCTCTTTGTGAAAGTAATCATTCCCTCAGGGTGAGCTATGATTCCTGACCAAATTTGTATCCCAGGTTTTGAAGGGGCTCTTGTTATTTTAAAAATCCCTCCAGACGCCAATGGCTCCAATAATATTTCTTGTTCAAAAAATGAATTAACTTGATGAGCTTTTATAGCTCCAGCAATAATCACTTCTTCAAGTGGCTCATTTAGAATTATATCGATATCGTATTTTGAACCAGTAAGAACTCTATCAGGAATTTTAAAACTAATATCTACCTTTTTATTATCGTTTCTTATAGTTGTGAATAAATTTTTGATAATCCCTTCATCTATTTTTCCATTTACGATTGAAAATATATAATCAAAATTAGATTCGAGTATATATATTTCTCCATTAACTATTTTTCTCCCAGAAACTTTTATTCGCAAAATATCTTCATTATGAATTTTAGATTTTAATCTTTTGATCTTCCATTTGCTGTTAGGGAAATCATTAATAATCTTTGAAAATTGTTTTGGTATATTTTGGCTTTCTTCATTTCTGAAATTTTTTCTAATAAATTCTAAATCTCTTGCATTTAAAGAGTTTTCTAGATTTATTTTAAAATCAACTTTTAAAGTTTGCGTTATTGCTGAATAGGGAATAATAAGATAAACAAATAAGTAGAGAAGAAATCCTATATTTTTGAATAAGTTTAAATTAAACATATTAATCATTGGTTCTTTTTATTCTACTAATTTAAGTTTTTATGTCGAAAAAAAATAATTTATTAGTCGCAGCAAGTGGGACAGGGGGGCATATTTTCCCAGCCTTAGCAGTTTCTAAAGAGGTGGAAGATGAATGGAATATTCATTGGTTGGGTGTTCGTCAAAGACTTGATGCAAATTTTATTCCCAAAAAATATAATTTGAGGACTTTGAATATAAAGACACCAAGAAAAAATATTTTTTTGTTTTATCAATATATAGAAATTTTAATGTCAACTTTCCAAATAATTAGGATCTTAAAAGAAAAAAAAATTAACTTAGTTTTTACGACTGGCGGTTATATATCAGCACCTACTATTGTTGCTTCAAAACTTCTCAGGATACCTGTCATTATTCATGAATCAAATTTAATTCCAGGAATGGTCACAAAATATTTTGGTTTTTTGTGTAACTATGTTTTCTTAGGATTTAATAAAACAAATTCTTATTTAAGAAATTGCAAAACTATTTTCACTGGGACTCCTTTAAGACAGCAATTCTATAAATCTAATCCCTTGCCGGAATGGGTTCCAAAAGGAAAAGGACCTCTCTTGATTGTTATGGGAGGTAGTCAAGGGGCAAAAGCTATAAATAAAATTCTTTATGAATCTCTGGAATTTTTAATGAAAAAAAAGTTCCGAATAGTTCATATTATTGGCGAATCTAATCAAGAACTTTTTCATGTAAAAAATTCTAAAAATTATGTTCAAAAGAAATTTACTAATGAAGTAGCAGCTTTAATTCAAAACTGTGATCTTGTAATATCGAGATCTGGAGCAGGAACAATCAATGAACTAATAGAGGCTGAAAAACCTTCAATTTTAATTCCATATCCATATTCTAAAAATAATCATCAGGAGAAAAATGCAATGATTCTTGCTGAAAGTGGAGGCTCAGTTTTAATAAATCAGAATAAAATTTCTAAAGAAGTTTTTGAAATAACTCTAGAAAGAATTTTTAAAACAAAATCAAAAAAGGGAAAAAATCATTATGAAATATTAGATCTCATGAAGAAGAACATGGAAAATAATAATAAAATTAAATCTAAAAATGAGATTAAAAAATTTATGAATTATTTTTTAAAAGAATTATGAATTTCTTTACATAAAATAGTGTTATTTTTTTTATTCTGCAAACTTATTCTTGCCCACTTTTCGTCAAGAAATCTAAATGAAGTGCATTCTCTAAGCAATATTCCCTTATTTTCTAAGTATTTTATATTTGGTGATAAGGATGTTTTACTTTCTATTAAAAAAAAGTTGGTTGAAGAGTTATGAACTTTAAGGTTTTCTATTTTTGATAATTTTTCAAATACTCTCTTTTTTTCAATATTTATCCAGCTGTGAATCTGTTTTGTCCACTGTTCATAGAATTTTTGATTACTTAGTAGATCAATTCCGGCTTTAATAGCAAATGAATTTAAAGGCCAAGGATCTCTATTTATTTCCCATTGTTTAAGTTTTTTCGATGAGCCAATAACGTAACCTAATCTAAGCCCAGGAATATTGAAGATTTTGGTCAAGCTTCTCAAAACTAATAAATTATCAAATCTTTGGGTTAATGGTATTAAAGATTCTTTGTCTCCATTAGGTGTTATCGATAAGAAAGCTTCATCACAGATAACTAATTTATATTTTTTCACAACTTCTTCCAATGAATTCTTTTTCCATAATTGGCCGGTAGGGTTATGTGGATTTGTTATCCAAATAACATCACCTTTTGGATGTAGAGGAAATGATTGTGGAAAAATATTATTCCAGTTTTTTGGTAATTCGCAATGTATAAAATTGCTATTCCAACAATTTAAAGATCTTTCATAATCAACAAATGATGGAGAAGGAATACAACTTATTCCAAATTTGGATGCTTCATAACCTGCCCAGGTTATTAGTTCAGAGGCTCCATTTCCAGGCAATATATTGTCTGGATTTATCCCATGAAATTTACCGATTATTTCTTTCAGATCATTCAAGTTTCTCTCTGGATAATATCTAAATCCAATATTCTTAATTCCCGCATTTAATGAATCTATTAGTATTTGAGGTGGATCAAAGGGTACTAACGAGGCACTTGCGTCAATAATTTCAGAGGGTAGTAAATTTAATTTTTTTGCATTTGCATATACATTTCCTCCATGCTTTAAGTTTGATATTTGCATGGCTAATGTTGCGTAATCATTAGTTTCCGATTTATTCATTATTACTTATTCACTTTCTTATTTTATTCGACCCATTTTAAATCTGATCCAATAGCCTCTTTAATATTGCATAGTTGATGGTTATTGAGTTGCTTTAAGATCCCTTCAAGTATATTCGGGACTAATTGTGGCCCCTTATATATCCATCCGGTATAAAGTTGAATTAATGATGCTCCAGAACAAATTCTTTCCCAAGCAGACTCAGGACTATCGATTCCACCAACGCCAATTAATATAATCTTTTTATCAATATTATGAATATGTTTTATTATTTGATTTGCTTTTTTTTGTAGAGGCTTTCCACTTAATCCTCCACTTTCTTCAGAAAGTAATAATCCTGTTTGCCGGATCTTCCTATTTTCAAGACCTAATCTATCTATGCTGGTGTTAGTAGCAATTATCCCATCGATATTTTCTTCGATTATTAACTGGCAAATATCTTCAATATCTTTAAGGCTTAAATCTGGCGCAATTTTTACAAATAATGGTGGACAATTAGGTAAATTTTTAATTTCACTAAGAAGTTCTTTTAGAAGTATTGGATCTTGGAGCTTTCTTAGTCCTTCAGTATTTGGAGAACTTACATTTATTGCTGCGTAATCACAATATGGAATTAATAATTTTATAGAAGTTAGATAATCATCTTTTGCTTGAGATAAGCTTGTGATTTTAGACTTACCGAAATTTATCCCTAAACAAATATTCTCTCTGTTTTTTTTGAACTCAATACCCTGCTCAAGAAAATTTTTAACCAAGTTTTCTGCACCATTATTATTGAAACCCATCCTATTTAATGCTGCTTCTTCTTCAGCTAATCTAAATAACCTTGGTTTTGGATTGCCATTTTGAGCAAATTTAGTTACTGTGCCAAGCTCTGCAAATCCAAAACCAAAATCTTTCCATATATTTGCAGCATTTCCATTTTTGTCAAAACCCGCAGCTAAACCAATTGGATTACAAAAATTTATTCCACATATGTTCTGACTTAACCTTTTATCAATTACAGAAAATTCTTCATTTAGATTTTTTAGGATTGATGAAACTAAAGGCCAATTATATTTTCTTGAACTAAATGATAGAAGGCTAAGAGATAAATTAGTTAAATATTCTGCATCTATTCCAGAATCATTTTTTAGTATAGGGGTCATCAAGTTTTTATAAAGATTTTTAAATACTCCCTTCTGTTCATTCATAAAAAATTAGGATTCTTTTTTTTCTATTATCCAATATTTTTTATCTTTAGGAATTAATCTCCAATTACGCCATTCAAAAAGTAAATATTGTTTTATTTTTACGTGGTTTTCTTCACCTAATAAATTACTTAGTTCTTGTGAATTTAATAAGTACTTTTTGTCAGCAAATTTTTGAATTAATTCATTTCTTGATAATAATTCATGAATTTCTGAAGGTGCATTTTTTTTAAAAAATTCTATTGAAGATTCAGACTCTTTTAAGTTACTTTTTAGAGATATACCTTTGCTATAATTGGTTGCGATTTTATCTACCCTATCATTTTGTTTGTCGCCGCTATGGCCTTTAACATATTCCATTACAAGACCATGAATTCTTAATTGATCAATTTTTTGCCATAAATCAAGATTTTGAACGGATTTTCCTGAGCTGGTTTTCCATCCGTTTCTCTTCCAATTAATAATCCATTTTGTATACCCTTCTATGACATATTTACTATCAGTTCTTAATTTAAAGTTTTCTTTTAATTTATAGGTTTTTAATTTCTCAAGTGTTTTTATAGCCGCAGTGAGTTCCATTCTATTATTAGTAGTATTTTGCTCCGAACCACCTATTTCTAATTCACTTTTGTCGTCAAAAATTATTAGACCACCCCAACCACCTGGACCTGGATTACCACTGCAGGCTCCATCAGTTGCAGCTTCAATTGCAATACTATCAATATTCATAATTTTTGAAGCCGATATAAAGTCTATCGGCTTTAAAAAAATCTTATCTTACTTAAGTGTAACTTTACCTCCAGCTTCTTCAATCTCTTTCTTTAAAGATTCAGCATCTGCTTTAGCAATTCCTTCTTTTACTGTTTTTGGTGCAGATTCAACAAGTGCTTTTGCATCGCCAAGACCTAGACCAGTTGCGTTTCTTACAACCTTAAGTACTTTGATTTTTGCAGCTGCATCAAAGCTTTCGAGAACTACATCAAATTCAGTTTTTTCTTCAGCAGCGCCACCATCTGCGTCACCTCCAGCTGCTCCTGGAGCTGCCATTACTACACCTGCAGAAGCTGCAGCAGATACACCAAAAGCCTCTTCAATTTGCTTTACAAGCTCAGATGCTTCTAAAAGTGATAGAGATTTTAATGATTCAAGAATTTCTTCAGTTTTTGCGGACATTTTCTTAAAAGTTAATTAGGTTTTGAATTTAGGATTCTGATTTTTCAGAATGTTGTTTAAGTGATCTAGCAAGTCCAGAAGGTACTTCATTAATAGAGATCGCAATTTTTGTTGCAACGCCATTAAGAGCGCCAGCAATTTTTGCCATCAATACTTCTTTAGATGGAAGACTCGCAATTTCTTTTATTTCAGAATCGCTAAGAAGTCTGCCTTCAAATAAAGCTCCTTTGGTTTCGGATTTTTTGGTGTCTTTTTGAAAAGATTGGATAGCTTTTACAGCACCACCAACATCTTCTTTGATTAAGACAAAAGCATTTGTTCCGGTCAGTAAAGATTCAAGATCGTTCCAATTACTATCTCCATCAATAGCTTTACGCATTAATGAATTTTTAGTAACTTTGCAAATGCCGTTAGTTGTTTGCAATCTAGATCGCAAATCTGACATCTCTTTGATAGTTAAACCTTTATAGTCAAGAACTACAGCCATTTCCGAGTCGTTTAATAGAGATTTAATCTCAATAACGATTTGTTGCTTATTCTCTAGTGTTCGGCCCATTGATGTTTTTTGGATCGTAATTTAGGGAGAGCAGGAAATGCGGCAAAGTCCTTTTAAAGAGGCCGCTTTTATTAGATCCAAAAAGAAATAATTTAAGACGAGTCCTCGGTAGGAATTAAAAATTTAGAATAGCTAAATTAACCTACTTTCTTTGGCCGTATTATTGCACTTTAAATTATACTACAAAGCGTTAACCTTCAGGTTGATAATCTTGTACAGCATTTATGTCTACTTGAACTGAAGGCCCCATTGTTGAAGTTACATAAAAAGTTTTCCAATATTTTCCCTTGGCTCCACTTGGTTTATTTTTATCAATTGATTCTTGCAAGGTTTTTAAGTTGTCCAATAGGGCCTCTTTTGTGAAACTTGCTTTTCCGAAGCGGACGTGAACGATACCCGCCTTATCTGCTCTAAATTCCAGCTTTCCAGCTTTGAATTCTTTTATTGCATTAGCAATATCATTAGTTACTGTTCCAGCTTTAGGGTTAGGCATTAAACCTCTAGGTCCTAAAACTCTTCCTAATTTTGCAACCTTTGGCATCATATCTGGAGTTGCAATAAGTAGATCAAACTCCATATTTCCTTTGTTGATGCTTTCCACAAGATCTTCTTCGCCAAATAAATCTGCACCAGCAGCCTTAGCTTTCGATACATTCTCACCGCTTGTGATTACTGCAATTTTGATGCTTTGGCCAGTACCATGTGGTAATGCAACAGTGGTCCTTAATTGTTGATCAGTATATTTTGGATCAATACCTAAACGTATATGTGCTTCAATAGTTTCATCAAATTTTGCATTAGCATTTTCCTTGATAATACTGAGAGCTTCAAGTGGAGGGTAAATGCGATCTTCTATCTTTGTTGACAGAGCCGCCATTCTTTTCGATAGTTTTTTCATAATAATTTTGGGTGCAAACGGTTATTAATTAACCTCCCCTAAGTAGTGAACAATTTTGTCTTGAACTCAATCAGTGATAGAGACGCCCATATTACGAGCAGTACCCTCAATTACTTTCATTGCTGATTCAACACTAGAACAGTTTAGATCAGGAAGCTTAGTTTTGGCTATTTCTTCTAATTGAGATTTACTTATATTACCAACAGAGCCTTTTGCGGATTCACCTGATCCTTTCTCAATGCCAGCTGCTTTTGTTATTAGGACTGAAGCAGGAGGTGTTTTTGTGATAAAAGTAAAGCTTCTATCTTCAAAAACAGAAATCTCAACTGGAATTACAAAACCTGCTTTATCTTGTGTCCTTGCGTTGTATTCTTTACAAAATGCCATGATATTGACACCATGTTGTCCTAAAGCTGGCCCTACAGGAGGAGCAGGATTCGCTTTGCCTGCTTGTAGAGCAAGCTTGATAACTGCAACAATTTTTTTTGCCATTAGATTAGAAAATTTAAGCTGAAGTAGAAAATCATCATTTTACTCGATAAACCAGAACAATTAGAAATTAATTTTGTTTACTGATTTGGGAGAATTCTAATTCTACAGGAGTCTCGCGCCCAAATATTGAAAGTAGTGCTTTTAATTTATTTCTTTCCCCGGAAACTTCTATAACTTCTCCCTGGAAATCTTTGAATGGACCACTAGTTACTATGATTCTATCTTTTTCTTCAATATCTAACTTAATTACAGCTTTTTTCTCTGATGCACGCTTAAAGATTCTATTCACTTCTTGTCTGGATAATGGTCGAGGTTTGATATGACCTCGCGATCTTCCGCTGCCTCTGCCGTCTTCAGCACCCACAAAGTTAATTACATTTGGAGTACTTTTTACAGCCATCATTGTATCTTCATCCAAAATCATTCTTACGAGGACGTAACCTGGGAAAACTTTTTCTTCAGTAGTTTGTCTGCTTCCATCTTTTTTTAATTTAATTCCTGGAGTTTGGGGAATTTCAATTTCAATGATTCGATTATTAACTCCTAAAGTTACTGATCTCTGCTCAAGAGTCGCTTTTACTTTTTTTTCACAGCTTGATGCTACTTGAACTGCATACCATCTTGCGATGCTTGTATTTGCTTTTGAAGAAGCAAGGCTTGTAGTTAATTCATTACTCATTTTTTTCTGGAAGCTTAATTAAGATTTTTATTTATGGATATTCGGGGATAATTTAACCAAAAATTTGCGAGGCTGCCCATCCATAGAATCTGCTGACAGAAGCAATGGCTGCTGCAGAAAAGGATACCATAATTATAACTGCTACTGATTCGCTAAAAAGTTGTTGTTTGTTAGGCCACACTACAAGTTTAAGCTCATCGTAGGTAGATCTAAAAAAATTATTCTTTTTTTTTGGATCTTCAATTTCAGAAGAATCCTTTTTTAGGGGTTCTTTATTAGTATTAGGACTTGTCACAAAATTTTTTTTGAAATTAAGCTTTACGCTTTTGTTTTATTTTAGCTTATTGATTTACTCCTCAGCTAGGTTTGAAAATGATCTCATCTTTTTTAATTGGGTTCAGTTTAATTGTGATATTTTTTTTATTTTTAAAGTTATCCTCTAAAAGTTTTGCAGATAGTGGATTTTCTATTTGTCTTCTAAGTTCCCTGCTAAGTGGCCTAGCACCATATTCAGGTTCGTAAGAATCATTTGCAATTTTATTGATGACTTTTTTATCTATAGTAATATTTATTTTCTGTTCAAGTAGCAGGTTTTTTAAATCTTCTGTTTGTAAGATTATTATTTTTTGAAGTTCATCAATAGATAATGGATCAAATTTCACTACTTCGTCAATTCTATTTAAAAATTCAGGTCTAAAAATTGAGGACAATGTATTACTAATGGAATCATCTAGAGTTTGTTGATCTTTTTCTAAATTTTCCTCACTATTTGCAATTTTTTGAGAATACTCCAATATAGATTTACCAGCTAGGTTACTTGTCATAATGATTACTGTATTTTTGAAATCGACTGTCCTTCCTTGAGAGTCCGTTAATCTTCCTTCATCTAAGACTTGTAAAAGGATATTAAATACTTCTGTATGTGCTTTTTCTATCTCATCAAGAAGTATCACTGAATAGGGTTTCCGTCTTACAGCTTCAGTTAATTGACCCCCCTCTTCATAACCAACATAACCTGGAGGAGCTCCCAAAAGTCTTGCTACGGCATTTTTCTCCATATATTCACTCATGTCTAATCTTAAAAGTGCGTCTTCTTCATCAAATAGAGCTGTTGCAAGAGATTTTGCTAATTCTGTTTTACCAACACCTGTAGGACCCATAAATAAAAAAGATCCAATAGGTCTTTTAGGACTTTTCATGCCAACGCGAGCTCTTCTAATTGCAGCAGAAACAGCTTCTATAGCTTTTTTTTGTCCAATAACTTTTTCACTTAGTTCTGTTTCTAGATTGACTAGTTTTTTACGTTCATTTGAAACTACTTTAGAAATTGGAATACCTGTGATTTTTGAGATAACATCAGCAATATCATCAGGTTCAACTTGATATTTGAAAGGAAAATTTTTATTTTTCTTTAATTTATTAAAGTTCTCTTCAACTTTTTGTATTTCATTCTCTATTTCATTTAACTCCTCTTCCAGCTTTTCTAAATAATCCAGATTATTTTCAATTCCTCGATTTGATTTATCTTTAATTTGTTTGGTTAGCTTATCTTCTTCTTTCATTAAAATAGATAATTGCTCCATTTCTCCCAGCAAATTGTCCCAACTGTCTAAAAGAACGTTCAATTTTGCCTCTGATTTTTGTCTCATATTAAATAGTTTTTCTTGACCTTCGATATTTTCTCCTTTTAAATTACTCAGTTTTTCATCAATAGTATAAAGATTGTTTTCTTCTTGGAGAATTATTTGAGGCTTATTATTAGAATCTATTTTTAATTGTGCAGCTGCTTCATCAATTAAATCTATTGCTTTATCAGGAAGACATTTATCGCTGATATATCTGTCTGCCAATTTTGCCGAATAGTTTAGAGCCTCTTCAGAAATTTTTATGCCATGATGTGTTTCATATTTTTTTTTGATACCTTGTAGTATTTTAGTGCTTAATTCTACTGAAGGTTCATTAACAGCTATCTTTTGAAAGCAATTATTCAATGCCTGATCTTTTTCAATAGTTTCACGAAATTTCTCAGGTGTTGTTGTACCGATACATCTAAGTTCTCCTTCAGCTAGTAAAGGTTTTAAGATATTACTAATGTCGGTAGAAGATCTGTCAGAACTTAATATTGAGTGGATTTCATCAATAAATAAAATAATTCCTTGGCTTGGATTGTTTAATTCCTGCATTATTAAGCTTAGACGTTCCTCTAGTTGGCCTCTAAATTTCGTACCAGAAACTAAAGCACCTAAGTCAAGCGAAATAATTTTTAAGTTTTTTAAAGAATCAGGAACTTTTTTGTCTACTATTAACTGAGCAAGTAATTTTGCAATTGAGGTTTTACCAACTCCAGGATTACCTATAAGTATAGGATTATTTTTGTTTCTTCTGCAGAGTACTCTCATTAAATTATTAATCTCATTTTCTCTTCCTAAAACGGGATCTAGCAACCCTTTTTTTGCTGATTCTGTTATGTCTTTTCCAAAAATTGAAAGAGCATTTTCATTTTTCCCAACTTGTTTTTTGCTTTCAATCTGAAGTTCACTTTTGGGTAATTGAACAATAGCTTTTTCAATTTTTTCTTCTTTAACTAAGACCTCTTTGTTTGAATCAAAATTTGATTGATTATTCATCTCAATTACGTTCTTATAATTTAAAGACTTTTTTGATTGATTAATATTTGGGAAAAACTTTAATTCTTCCTCTAATTTTTCTATTGAAAGATTTCCTTCTTCAAAAACATAATTTCCAATTCTTAAATCCCTTCCAATAGCAACTAGTAAATGAGGAATTTCTATTAATCTTGATCCCCATTGAGTTTTAATCTGATTCGCATTATCTAATAAAATTTCTAAATCTTCTCCGATAGTAAAAATATCTGACTCACTTGTTGGGGTCTCTTCTAAAAAATCTTCTGTTATATCTAAAACTGTATCTTGATCGATTGATAATTTTTCAATAAAAGCAAAGAATTCACTCGATGAGAACAATGTATGAATTATGTGTTCAATATTAAATTCGCTATGATCCCATTTTTTTGCGGTTTCTTCCCCTAATAAAAGAAGATTCCAACTAATATCGCTAAATAGTTCAGGACTGGATGTAAGTGTTTCTCTCATAAACTATAAAAACTATAGTTGATTACTAATTAATATTCTAAATAGGATCTGCATTAATAATCATCCAATAATTTTCAAATTGTAAGATGAATTTGAAAATTTTTTAGATGAGAGGATTTGCGGGGACTTTAGTATGAAAAAAACGTTAAATAATATCTAAGCTCTTATAAAATTAAAAATTATAGTTGGTTAACAAATATATTTCAGATATTAGCCAAATAGTTCAGCTATTAATAGGATTTAAATAGTAATAATTAAATTGTGAAAGAAACTATTGATTTTCTTATTGATACTATTGAAGCAAGGCAAGTCCTTGATTCAAGAGGTAATCCAACTGTAGAGGCAGAAGTATTTTTGGAATGTGGTGCAAGTGGTAGAGCAATTGTTCCCAGCGGGGCTAGCACTGGTGCTCATGAGGCACATGAATTAAGAGATGGTGGTTCGAAATATATGGGGAAAGGCGTTTTGAATGCTGTTAATAAAATTCATGAAACAATATCGCCGGCTTTATGTGGTTTGTCATCTTTAGATCAAACTGCAGTAGATAAATTAATGATTGAAATTGATGGAACTCCTAATAAGTCTAACCTTGGAGCAAATTCAATCCTTGCAGTAAGTCTTGCAACTGCAAGAGCATCAGCAAATGCTTTAGAAATTCCCCTATATAGATATCTTGGAGATCCATTATCCAATCTTCTTCCAGTCCCATTGATGAATGTAATTAATGGTGGTGCTCATGCACCAAATAGTCTTGATTTTCAGGAATTTATGCTTGTTCCACATGGAGTTAATAATTTCAGTGAATCATTAAGAATGGGTACTGAAATTTTTCACTCATTAAAATCATTACTTGATCAAAAAGGTCTATCTACTGCTGTAGGCGATGAGGGTGGATTTGCCCCGAATTTGTCATCAAGCGAAGAAGCAGGGGACTTATTATTAGAAGCAATTCAAAAAGCCGGATTTAAGCCTGGTGAGCAGGTATCTTTAGCTTTAGATGCTGCTAGTACTGAATTTTATAGTGATGGTATTTATAAATATGAAGGTAAAAGTCTAAATAGTTCTGAAATGATTTCATATCTTTCAAGATTAGTTTCTAATTATCCCATAGTTTCAATAGAGGACGGTTTAGCTGAGGATGATTGGGAGGGTTGGTCAGAATTAAACAAAGAATTAGGGAATAAAGTTCAGCTTGTAGGTGATGATTTATTCGTTACTAATACAGAAAGATTACGAAAAGGGATTATAGAAAAATCTGCCAATTCAATCCTAATAAAGGTAAATCAAATTGGAACATTAACTGAAACTTTGGAAGCTATTGAGTTGGCTAAAATGTCTGGTTTCACAAGTGTTATAAGTCATAGAAGTGGTGAGACTGAAGATACAACAATTGCAGATTTATCTGTCGCCACAAGATCGGGTCAAATCAAGACTGGCTCTTTGAGCAGAAGTGAAAGGATTGCAAAATATAATAGGCTTTTAAAAATTGAGGAGGAATTAGGAAATCAAGCAAGATTCGCTGGAGCTTTAGGTTTAGGTCCCAAAAATATATAGTTTTTTTTAACGCTTAAGTTTTTCTAGACGTGAGCCTTTTCTCATACTTAATTGGCACTTTATCCAATCAATACTTATTGGAAGTGCAAAAAAAAGTGGCAACAATGCAAAATTATTTTGTTTATTGGTTACAAGTAAAGCAGATGCAATTGATAAGCTTCCTATGAGAATTGAATGGCCTAAAGTTTTTTGAGCTGTAAACATTTTTTTGAATTGCCTATCAGACTCTCCCATTCTTATTTGCAATTGTAAATCGCCCTGTTCTAATCTTTCTAAACTTTCATCAATTCTTTTGGGAATTCCAACAGCTTTCGATCCTAGTTCACCTACTTGCCTTCCAAATTGGTTAATTAAATCGTTGGGACTTTGATTATTTGAAGTCATAAGTTCTATTAAATAAGGCTTGGTAACTGATACAAGGTTAAACCCTGGATCAAGCATTCTACCAACTCCTTCAAAAGTTGATAAAGCTCTCATTACAAAGATTAAATCTACTGGCAGTTGAAATGGCGTTTCATAAACCAGTTCGTATAAATCTCCAGATAATTTTTCAATAATATTAGGACTAAATGGCGGAGTTAAGGCTTCTTTAAGCATCAATCTGACTAATCTTCTGACTGGTCCTACATCAATATCTTTTGAAATTAGCCCAGCTTGTTGTAATTGACTAACAAGTGATGAGGGGTCTCTAAGAGCAGCAGCCTTAACCATCCCCCCTAATCTTGTTTGAAGATTATTTGAGATGTTCCCCATCATTCCAAAATCATAAAAAATTAATTTACCTTCACTTGAAACAGCTAGATTCCCTGGATGAGGGTCTGCATGAAAAAACCCGTAATTTACTAATTGTTTTAAGTAGCTGATTGCACCTATCTCTGCAATTTTAGATAACTCAATTTCTTGTGATTTTAATTTTTCTAAATCGCTTATTTTTGTCCCTTCTACATAACTTAAACAAAGCACTTTTTCACTGCTCATATCCCAAATTACTTCAGGAACTTCAACATTTTCATCATCAAGAAATTGCTGCCTAAATCTTGCTGCATATTGCGCTTCGCAATTAAAATCAAGTTCTTTCATCAGAACTTTTCTACACTCTTTAGCAATCTCAACCCAGTTTCTACCTCGACTCCAATTCTCATTTTTCTGCAATAATCCTGCTATTTGCTGCATTATGCCCAAATCGATAATAAACAATTCTTTTAAATTGGGTCTTTGAACTTTAAAAACCACTTTCTTTCCATCTTTTAAAGTCGCCCTATGAACCTGAGCTAGTGATGCTGATCCAACCGGATCACATATTATTTGATCTATTTCATTAAACTTAGACCCTAGTTCATTTCTTATAGTCTCTTCAACTTGCGTAAATGAAAAATTAGGAACTTGATCCTGCAATTTAGACAATTCCTGTATCCAGGTATTAGGAATTAAATCAGGTCTCGCTGATAATAATTGTCCAATTTTAATAAATGCTGAACCAAGCTTTATTAATTGATTAGTAAAACATCTAGCTCTTTTAATTTGGACCCTACTTTTTTCATTCTTCTTAGCTTGGAAAATTGTAAATCTAATATTATCTATCCACAAATTTATTAAAAGTGAAATCAGAGTTATCCAAATAAGAAAGGCTCTCTTCAACTTTTTTAAACGATAATGAAGAATGTGAAAACTCATGTCATTTGATTATTTGTGGTTTTATTAAACAGATCAATTTGTTTATTGATATCTTCAATTTCATTTAAAGCTTTTTTTATTTTGGAATCTTGATAAGTATTTGCAGACTCATTTTCTTGAATATTTTCGGCTTTTTCCATTCTTGAGGCTTCTTCAATTATGGATTCTTTCAAACTATCAAATTCTTTTTTGAGAATTTCTGGAGCATCCTGAGCAATATTTGTTGCTTCTTCAATTTTGTCAACCAAAATATCGTTTAATTTTTCGGTTACTTTCTTAATGGCAGCTTTTAAAAGGTAATCAGAGTTGGTCATGAAAAATATAATGTTTCTACAGCAATTAATTTTGCATATTAACTAATAATAGATCAATTCAGAACATTTCACGTACCTGATCATTTTGATAATTAATTTTTTATGTTTTTCCTATGTAAGTTTGTTTCTATATTATGCTTTTTTCTCTTTTTTCTTTTAACTTATATCTATAAAGAGGTTTAGGTATTTACATTAAAATATCTTTTAACCAAGAACTCATCTAATTAACTACTAAAAAGGAGTTTTTAAAATTGGAAATCATTGAGTCAGATGTAGTTATTATCGGAGGAGGCCCGGCAGGATGTACTTGCGCACTTTATACATCTCGTTCAAACTTAAAGACAGTCATTTTAGATAAAAATCCATCTGTTGGCGCCTTAGCAATAACTCATCAAATCGCTAATTATCCAGGTGTTCCGGTTGATATAAGTGGGGAGAAATTACTTACTCTAATGAGAGAACAGGCTGTGCAATACGGCACAGACTATAGAAGAGCACAAGTGTTTGGAATAGACGCTAGTGGAGAATGGAAAATGGTTTATACGCCAGAAGGTACTTTCAAAGCTAAAGCACTTGTACTTGCAAGTGGAGCTATGGGTAGGCCTGCATCATTTAAGGGCGAAGCCGATTTTCTTGGCAAAGGAGTAAGTTATTGTGCTACATGTGATGGGGCTTTTTATAAGAATAGAGAAGTTGCCGTTGTTGGAGTGAACAAGGAGGCAATTGAAGAGGCAACTGTTCTAACTAAATTTGCATCAACTGTGCATTGGATTACATCAAGTGATCCTAAATCAGATAATGAAGAAGCTATGGAATTGATGGATAATTCAAATATAAAACATTGGAGTAGAACAAGATTATTGGAAATATTGGGTGATGATATGGGCGTGAATGGGGTTGTTGTAAAAAATAAACAAGAAGAAAATCCTATCAATTTAAATTTAGATGGAGTGTTTGTCTATATGAGTGGTTCAAAGCCGATTACTGATTTTTTAGGGGACCAAATTGCTTTAAAAGAAGACGGAGGGGTTATTGTTGATGACTTTATGTCTACAAACTCTGATGGAGTATGGGCTATTGGAGATATAAGAAATACACCATTTAAGCAAGCCGTAGTTGCAGCTTCTGATGGATGTATTGCTGCAATGTCAATTGATAGATACTTAAATAGTCGAAAAAATATAAGAGTAGATTGGATTCATTCTTAAAAATAAATATTGCTTTTTAATTTAAAGTGGTGTTGCCTCAGAAATATAAGCAACTCCTCCGTAGTAGCTTAAATCGTCCCTGATGTTATCTCTCATTTTATCTATTAATTCTTGCTCACAAAAAACAATTACATGAGCATTTGCTCCTAATCCTGTAAATTCCATATCTTCAGTAACAACTCTTTCAGGCCCTCTGCCTGTAGCGTGTTTCATAACTGTATATCCAGGAACATTAGCTTTTTCTAATGTTTTAATGATTGCATCTAGTTCTCTTTCACTAAATATTAAGTCTAATCTTTTCATTTTTATAGAGGGGACAATGGGATAATGGTATTTACTAAACTCATATATATGGGAATGCCAAGAACTATATTGAATGGGAAAGTTAGACCTAGTGTAGTTGAAATATAATAGCTAGATTTAGCTTCTGGTACAGTCATCCTCATCGCTGCTGGAACTGCTAAATAAGAGGCGCTAGCACATAAAACCACAAATAAAAGTGCGTTGCCAGATCCTAATGATAAAAATCTTGCAACGAAAACACCAATAAATGCGTTAAATAAAGGCATAAAAATGGCAAAGCCAATCAAGAACGAACCCGCATTCTTCAGTCTCGGTAATCTTTGAGCAGCGACTATTCCCATATCTAACAAGAAGAAGCATTCTGCTCCATAGAATAATTGTCCAGTAAAAGGCTCCATTTTTGCAATCCCTGAGGGATTACTGGAAGCAGTAAGAAATCCTACAATTAAGCTTGAGAGCAATAAATAAACTGATCCATTCAAAAGTGATTCGTGTAATATTGCGCTTAAATGCATTTTTCTTGATTTTGGCCTATTTTTGGGAGCTGCAAATTTCACAAGTAATAATCCTACAATTATTGCAGGAGACTCCATTAAAGCTAAGGCTCCAACCATAAACCCATCAAAAGCTATTTTTTGACTTTCCAAAAAACTTTCTGCGGAAATAAATGTAACAGCACTAATTGAACCGTATGCTGCTGCTATTGCAGCGGAATTAAAGACATCAAACTTTAATCTTAAAATTAAAAATCCAATCAGAGGAATTACTAATGACATAAGAATTGCAGCACTTAAAGTAGGCAATACTTGATCTGTAAAACCACTTTTCTGTATCTCTATACCTCCTTTAAAACCAATTGCTAGTAGTAGATATAAGGAGAAGAGTTTAGGTAATGGAGCTGGTATTTCTAAATCAGATTTAAAGAGTACTGATATTGCTCCAATCAAAAAGAAAAGAACTGGCGGGGCTAATACATTTTGCAGAATTGGATTTATTTCCATAAATTATTAGGCTATTTCATTTAGAGCGGTTTCTAAAGCTTCTTTTCTTGTTTCAATGATGCCTTCAACTCCAAACTTAGCTAATCTATCTTTTACTTTTTCATTTGCCC
>CACCZQ010000002.1 GCA_902550485.1 uncultured Prochlorococcus sp. | reverse complement strand
AATCTGAAAGAATTAATAAAACTAAAAGAACTATAAGGATATTTATTAATATCATTTGTAATTAATTTTTGTTTTTATCTTTTTTTTCAGAAATGATACTGTTGTATTCATTAAAACTTTCTACAGAAAATGTCGTATCTTTTATATCAATTCCTTTTAGTTCTCCTATAACTTTGTTTAATTCATCGATTTTAATCATCCCATTTTTATCATATTTAACTTCGCCATCACTATTTAAAATAATGGTTTGTGGAATTAATCCGTTCCAATAATAATTAGGTTCATTTCTAAGATCAGACTTTTCTTTGTCTTGTAATTCATCAGTAGTCAGAGCAATAATATCTATATTATTTCTCCATATCAAATCTAAACCAGATATTATCGGAGCCATAGCTTTACTATCTGAGCTATCGTCAAGATAAAAAAATAAAACTGCAACTCTTTTATTTTTAAATGATTCCTGAAGAGTTGTCTGGGGAGGAACTATAGCCCCATTACCTGCGTATATAGGAAAGATGTTACCATCGTAACTATCAGAATCTCTAGAGGCATTTGCTTTATATGGACTTAAGAAAATTAATGCTATTAGGATCCATTGAATTATTTTCATTAAAGTTTAAAAACTTACTTTGAACTTGATCTTCCTAATCCTTGAAGGATTCCTTTCCCAACTAAACCGATAGCTTTGCCAACGACCTTTGTAAGGAAAGTTACAAAAAGATTACCGATATATTTTACAGCAACTTCTAACTGCGGTGCTACAGCATCTCTTATCTCAACTAACAATGTAACTTGTTTTTGTAGCCATTCTAGATTCTCTAATTCTTTCTCCCTATTTTCATTTTTAAAGTAACGGGTAAATTTTTTATCGATAATATCAATATATTCTCGTTTACTCTCATACAAGTAGATAGGCATATAAATATAGTCATGCCAACGATTGTAGTTATTTATATTATTTCTAAATCTTTCAAAATTTCTTGTTGATTGTAATTCGGGATTTATAAGTATAGTTCTTAATTCAGGCCAAGAAGAACAAATATTAAAGATTTCAGAAGCTAATAAATTACAGTTCCTTATTGTCCAATTCGAAATGATATTTTCAAGGATCAAAAACGATTCTGTTTCATATAGAGGGAGTAATCTTCCATCATAGTCAAGAGCTTCATTTTTAATAATTGGCTCAATAAACATTATTGATTCATGTGATTCTCTATCTATCTCTTCACAACTTACCTCACTATAAATAAAATCATTTATTGAAATAGATTCGCTTCCTTTTTTTAATCGAAAATAGCTGTCTGTGATATTTGAAATTGTATTAACTTTAAGTTCTTGTATAAGTGAATTTAAATCATCTTTAAAATCTTTCTCTTTATAGTTTTCCTTAATATTTTTTACTAAATTATCTAACTCATCTAACATTTTGCAAATTAATCGTGAAATGAATTCTTTTTTTATCCCAGAAAGAATTATTGATGAATTATTGAATTCAACCTGTAAGTTAGTTGAGCTATACCTTTCTTTTAGTCTATCTAAAATTAAATTCCATATTTCAGTAGTATTTTTATCTTTAATGAATACAGTGTTCTTATTTTCAATATTAATTTTATTTTCAGTGTAAACTGCCTCTGTATAAAGTTCTAGTGAATTACCCCATAAAAAAATTAGAAAAGATTTTGCAGTAATAAGTTCTCTTAATCTTCCTTTTAAAATGAATTTATAAAATTCTGGTGTTGAATCAGAGTTAACATATTTGAATATATGATTAATTTCAGAATCTATTTGTTTAAGACCTGAAGTTAGAATTTTTTGACTAAAAGAGAGAGGCTTATTTTTGTTTAATTGAACTCGGGAATTATTTTCAATATCAAATACCCTTCCTCCATTTAAAATGGTATCAATAGATTCAAGAACTTTTTCTGAACTGGGATTTAAAAGAAAACCTTCAGCATTTAACGATGGAGTGGTATCTGCTTCACAAACAACAAGTTCGCCAGAGAGAATTATAAGAAACTTTGACTCACTATAGCTTTCTCTTAATTTTAATAATTCTAACCTTATAAGATCTTCTGACTGGAAATTAAGAACATTCCATATTACTAAATCCGGAGTTTTATCACCTGTTCCATTATTAAAATTAATGTCTAAATTTTGGTCTAGTGATGTTAACTTAAGCGATAAAGATTCTGCTATTAAGCTTGGAGCAATAATCAATATCGATTTTTTTGAAATTAATTCCAAGACTAGATTTCTTAGCTCTTATACAAAATTAACTAACAATTACTGCAAACACCAGCCTTAAATCAATTTTTATACTCTTTTAAGCGTAGTAATTTCTGTTTAAATCAAAGTCATTTAATCTCTCTGATGACAATACATCATTCGCTTCGTTTATCGTGAATTTATTTTCATATAGAGCTTTACCTACAATTACTCCAAAGAGTCCAGAGTTTTCAAATTTTACTAACGATAATAAATCAGAAATTGAACCAACACCACCTGAGGCTATTACTGGAATATCAGTAATTTCAAGTATGCTTTTTATGAATTCTTCATTTGTCCCTCCTAAAGTTCCATCTGTATTTATATCAGTAACAATAAAACTAGCAATTTTAAATGAAGAAAACTCCTTTACTAGATCTGTGGCCAAAATATTAGATTGCTCAAGCCAACCCCTTGTACTAACTTTTCCATCTTTTGCATCTATCCCAACAATTATCTTTCCAGGAAATTCATTTGATAAGTCTTTAACTAGTTCTTTATTTTCTATCGCAGAGGTTCCCATGATGACTTTATCAATACCATAAGAAAATAGTTGTTCTATCCTTTCTTGAGACCTTATCCCTCCACCTATTTGAATAGGTATGTTAACTGTTTTTGCAATCTTTTTTATTGATTTATCGTTTGTTGGGGATCCAGTTTTTGCAGCATCCAAATCAACTATATGTATATATTTTGCCCCTTCGCTTTCCCAAAATTTAGCTTGCTCATGAGGCTCTTTGGTGAAGTCTTTTCTTTTATTAAAGTCGCCTTTAAAAAGCCTTACACACTTACCATTCATTAAATCAATTGCTGGTATTAGGTCCATAGAATCATCCTTTTCATTAATAACTTATTAGTAGTACTATTCAATATGTAATTCTATTTAAGATTACTACTTCATTTATATATTTTTTGAATATGAAAATTCTTGTAATGGGCGGCACTAGATTTGTTGGCAAGTCTTTGGTCGGAAAGTTATTAAGTAAAAATTATGATATTGATATTTTCACGAGAGGCAATAAAAGTAATCCTGAAAAAACAAATTTAATTAAGGGTGATAGAAATAATTCAGAAGATATCGTCAGACTAAGAAATAAAAAGTACGATGTTGTTTATGATATTTCTGGACGAGAGTTAGAACAAACCAAACTTCTTATAGAAAATTTAGATAACTCTTTCCAGAGATATATATATGTCAGCTCTGCAGGTGTTTATAAAGATAATTGTGAACTACCCTTATCCGAAGTTGACCCAATTGATCTAGAAAGTAGGCACAAAGGAAAGTTTGAGACAGAAAATTGGTTAAAAAACCAAAAAATCCCTTTTACAAGTTTTAGGCCTACTTATATTTATGGACCAGGAAATTATAATAAAATTGAAAATTGGTTTTTTGAAAGGTTATTTTCTAATAAATCTATACCAATCCCTGGTGACGGTTCTTTAATTACTCAGCTAGGCCATGTTTCGGATCTAACTGATGTAATGATTAGGTGCATAAATTTTGAAAATTCCAAAAATAATATTTACAATTGTTCAGGTGAAAAAGGTGTAACAATAAAGGGTTTAATTTATTTCTGTGCGAATGTTCTTGGATTAAACCAAAATGAGATTTCTTTAAGAACATTTGATTATCAAAAATTAGATCCTAAGTCTCGAAAGGGATTTCCAATTAGATTAAATCATTATCAGACTGATATCTCTAAGATAAAACGTGATTTAGAGTGGGCGCCAACTTTTGATTTACTAAATGGTCTAAAGGATAGTTTTGTGAATGATTTTAATAATAAAAAGAGTGAGGAGTTTGATGGAAATTCAGATAATATTCTTTTTAATTCTTAAATAGCCAAATAAAGTCACAAAAGTCAGGATGAATCCTAACCAATAAAAAATTAAAGCCAAATTATTAAAAAAGCTTATTTTTAATGGTGTAAAGAAGGTAATTACTGAAATAAAAAAGAAAAATGTTTTATATTTTCCTAACATTGATGCTGGCAAACCGTCCTTTGTAGAGTTCCTTAGGCTAGAGATAATTAATTCTCTAAATAAAATTAATGACAAAGACCAGAAGGGTATAAAATTATTTTTGCAAAGGAAGGTCAAAGGAATTAAATAGAATACTTTATCGCTTAAGGGATCAAGGATAGCTCCTAATCTGGTTTTAAGATTAAATTTCCTTGCAATTAACCCGTCAAAATAATCAGTTAAACCTCCAAAAATAATCAATATAAAGACATAAAAAGGTCTGTTAATTTCTAAAAAAAGTATTAATGGAAATACAAGGAAAAGGCGAGATATCGATAATAAATTGGGAATATTCAATGCCAAATTTTTAAGATTTTTTCTTAATAACAAATTAGTTTTTTGTATATAAAAAATATATTACACTCTAAACAAGCTTAAATTTTTAGTAAAAATTTTAAATGGTTTTTGATGTTAGATTCTAAAATTTAATATAAATCCGAATCTTAAAGATTATAAACTCAACTTCTCTTTATGAATGATGATGATTTATATTACAAAATTATTCCTTTTATCTAATATCTAATGCAGCCTCATAGCCTAAAGCTATCTCCAGAATCTGATTTGATAAATTCAATTAAAGAATATTCTTTATCGAATAATTTATATGGGTATGTTTCTGGAGTGGTTGGTAATCTTAGAACAGTTTGTATTCAATGCCCAGGTAATCAAGAGATAAATAAATTTGAAGGAAATCTAGAGATAGTTTCTTTAAACGGACATTTTAATAAAGGAGATGTTCATTTACATTTGAGTTTTGCAGATGAGGGATGTAATGTGTTTGGCGGGCATCTTGAGGAGGGATGTATTGTAAAAAAAGGAACTGATATATTATTACTTTCTTTTGAACAGAAAATTATTAATATCTCAAATCATAATTTAATCACTAATGAATCACGTGTAAAAGCATATATTTTAAAGGATTGTCCTTGGTCTAAAAGAGCAATTAGGTTGCTTAATTCTTTATCTATCCCTCATGAAGTTACTTTAATAGACAATGATGTGAGCTTTCAAAAAATTATGGCTCAAAGTAGCCATAATACTTTCCCTCAAATATTTTTGGATAATAAATTTTTTGGAGGATATGATGAACTTTCAGAACAAGCAAAGTTGGATAACTTAATTTCATTTAAGTAATCTAAATTATTAACAATCACGATCTGTAAGTTTTTCAGCAACTAATTCGTCCTCTAATTGCTTTATTAATCTTGATACAAGACTTTGAAATTCTGGCTGACAACCTTTAAAAGCCGCTTTATGTCTTATTGGCTCATTTCTAGTTCTTAAATCAGTAAGCATTAATTGTAATGCGTCAATTTTGGGATTTATTTTCATAGTTTTAATTAATATATTTACATCTTTTAAATCATTTGCATAGCTTTTTTAAAAGATATCTTTTTATTATCATTCGAGCTTGTGACTTCTATTAATTTATTTATGGATTCTTTGTTTTTTAAAGAATCTATACAACATTGCGCAACTAATCTTCTGGGGATTGATCCATTAATTTGAGTATCCTCCTTTGAATAATATATATTTTCTGATTTAATATCTTCATTTTCCTTTAATCCTCCAGGTCTAATAATAGTCCATTCGAAATTTGAATTTCGTAGAAAGTTTTCACCTAATTTCTTCCAAATAAGAATTAAACCAAATAAGTTTAATGGGTGAAATAATTTACCAGTACAAAGGGAACTAACTAAAATAACTCTCTTAATACCAACTCTTTTGCAACTCTCTAATTGCCTGTATACACCTAATGCATCAACCTTCGCAGGACCAGTTAAATCTAATGAGGCTCTCGCTCCAGTCGCAATTATCAAAGCATCAATATCTTTTAAAGCTTTATCAAGTTCTCCTTTTTTGTCTAATGAAACCCTAATAGTTTCTAAACCCTCTAGTCCTGCTGAGACTTTTGAATTCTTTCTGATGATTTGCCTTACTTTATATCCTTTCTTAACTGCTTCTTCGGAAATTCTATAACCTGTTTTACCCGATGCACCAGTAATTGCTATTTTCATGATTAAAGACTAATTTTAATATTATATAAATTTCTTAAGGCTTTTTACATATAAATTTCTTTTTTCTTTTGGGATAAAGAGTGCGACATAAATAACATTTTGTTCCATCACAGCCTCTTGCTGTGCAGTATTCTCTGCCATAAAAGATTATTTGCAAATGTAAGGTATTCCAATAATTAATAGGAAATATTTTTTTTAGGTCTTTTTCTGTTTGAACCACGCTATCGCCATTTGTTAGACCCCATCTTTGTGCCAACCTGTGTATGTGAGTATCTACGGGGAATGAGGGTATTTTAAACACTTGAGACATTACAACTGATGCTGTTTTATGACCTACCCCTGGAAGAGATTCAAGCTTCTCAAAAGAATCTGGTACCGTACCATTATGCTTCTCAATCAATATTTTAGATAGGTTATAGATGTTCTTTGATTTTTGATTAGATAGACCTAAAAACTTTATGTATTCGTAAATGCCATTAATACCCAGCTGCATCATCTTTTCTGGATTATCTGCAACCTTAAATAAGCTTTTTGTTAATTCATTAACTTTCTTATCTGTTGATTGAGCACTTAAAACTACGGCGACTAGGAGTGTATATGCATTTGTGTGATCAAGGGGTATTGGAGGCGAAGGATATAGCTTTTTAAGTTCCTTGAGTATTATTTCTGCTCTTTCAGACTTTCTCATCAAATTTGAAAATTAAATGATGTATAAAATTATACAAGGGATATTTTAAGTAAATAATTTCTGCTAATTTAATATATTTGAATAAGAAGAACTTTGTGAAAAATGATGCGTTAATAATTGATGATTTGCATCATAAATATGATAAGCGAGAATGTTCAAATTGGATATTAAACGAAATTAACCTGAAAATTGAAAATGGCGAATTATTAGGGTTGCTTGGTCCTTCTGGTTGCGGAAAAACTACTCTTTTAAGATTAATCGCGGGGTTTGAATATCCCTCTAAAGGAAGGATTTCTTTAAATAATATCGAAATTTCAAGTAGGAAAAAAATTCTTAGCCCTGAGAAAAGAAATATAGGAATGGTCTTTCAAGATTATGCACTTTTCCCTCACTTAAACGTTTTGGAAAATGTGATGTTTGGTTTGAAGAATAAAAAAGATAGATCTAGAGTTGACTATTTATTAAATGTTGTTGGTCTTGATAGTTTTATTAAAAGATACCCACATGAATTATCTGGAGGCCAAAAACAAAGACTAGCAATTGCAAGAGCTCTTGCTCCTGATACTAATTTTATTTTATTAGATGAACCCTTTTGTAGTCTTGATATGCATGTCAAACTAAAATTGAGAAGTGAAATGCCAAATATCCTAAAAGGTTGTAACGTAAGTGGATTGATGGTTACTCATGATCCGGAAGAGGCTATGTCAATTTGCGATAAAGTTGCCGTCATGAATGAAGGAAAAATACATCAAATTGATACACCAATTAACCTTCTAAATAATCCCAAGACCCTATTTGTTAGTAGTTTTATTTTGGGTAATAATATTATTAAAATTCAAAAAAATGGTAATTCATATATGTCTTGTTTAGGTGAAATAAATATTTCAGGGGTTTTACAAAATGAAAACATTAAAAGCATGTCAATTTCGCCTAAATTTATTTCAATTAAAAGATCAGAGTCAGGTAATGCGAATGTAATATCTAAAGAATTTCTTGGAGAATTTCTTATATATAAAGTGACTATTAATGGAAACATATTGCGGGTTAGAACTGATATTAATAATCTCCTAAATAATGGTGATAAATGTTCTCTTTCTATAAATAAAAATAGTTATTATTTTTTATATCCTGGAGCACATAAAATATATATATAGAATTTATTTATAGGCAATTACACTTCCCTCCCTTCCAATTAGAGCATTTTTTCTTTTTACATTTCTTTTTTTTACTTTTATATATTTTTTTAGTTAATAGCAGTTCAGAAAAACTGTACTCTAGATTCATTTATAGTATTGCGAGTGATTTTCATTATCATATTATTTAATATAATTTAAATGAATTATTAATTACTAATTTATACAAAATGTTGTATTATTTATATATGCTTTTTTTTTGAAAATGAATGAAAATAATTTAAAAACAAAAAAATTAATTAATTTTGGTCCATCTGGGAGAGCTGTTGCTCAACCGATAGACAATAGTTTATTGGATAATATTTTTGAACATCTAACAATGGAAAGATATGCCAATGTTCAGTATTTTTCTATGTATCTATGGTTCCAAGAACGTGATTTAAATGGATTTGCCTCACACTTTCTAAGTGAATCACAAGGTGAAATGGAACATGCTCAGAAATTTGCAGATTACTTAATCGCAAGAGGACAAAGCGTAAAATTAGATGAAATTCCCGCACCCGTTCAAACATGGGATTCTATAGAGGAGCTGATCTCTTATTCTTTTAATATGGAGGCTGATTTAACTTCATCTTTACAACAACTTTATTCCATATCAGAAAGAATCTCAGATACAAGAACTAACGTATTTTTAGATCCAATTATAGAGGCTCAAACACAATCAGAAGATGAATTTGCGAACATACTTGGCAAGGTAAAGTTTGCTTCTAATCAACCTTCGGCAATTTTATTAATAGATAGTGATTTAAAGAAAAAATAAATTACTTTCAAATTTATTTTCATTCAATGTCCTTTTGGTTATTTCAAAAAGTAAATTAGAAAAGTTGATTTTCTCATTATTCTTATTCAAGAGTTCAGCTATTTTATAAATCTCATTAACTCTTTTAAAAATATTTTTGTTTTCAGTAAATAACCTTCCCTTCAATGCTTTATTTTCTGTGGTTTTGTAGGATTGCTTGATAATTCTGAGTCTATTCGATAAGACATCAACTTCCATTAACAAGTTGTTTGTAATTGATTGTGATTCCTTCATGTTTTATAGTGGCGATGTTTCAATGAAAGAAGGCGCAACACTGACTGTTTGGCTTCCAATAGGAGCTATTAATAACTCAGATGATCTTAATTTAGAAATTAATCTTGTTGATGTTACACGTGTAGAACCGATTAATTCCCCAATCCTTTCGTGAGTTAACCTAAAAGGTAACTCGCACCATTGACCACATCTTCTACCTAAACGATTTACTAGTATTGAAAACAAAGCTTGTAAACGCTGCTCTGCATTTCTTAGGTGTCTAATCCTAAGGAGTTGCAAAGTCCATTCATTTACCGCATCGAAACCAATATTCTCATCAATATTTACATTGCTATGAAACGATAAATCTGTTAACGCTTCAACACAGACACCTTCGCTACATAAAAGGTCCGTTCTTAATTGATCACCTGATTGTAAAAATGCAAGTGTCATTCCTTCAGTTTCTTCACAAGGGCAAAAAACTCTTGCAATTCCAGATTCAACTTCTAGACATGTGCCTTTTGGTCTTGATGAAGGGTCTATTAAAACAGATTGTCCAGTAATTATCCTTACTAATTTTGAGGGAGATTCTCCATATGAATGAAAATTCATAGATAACTGAATGATAATGAGAATTATTATCAATTATGCACTAAAAAAATACTTATTGCAATAGATTCTCATTATCAACCCATTTCTGAAGTTTTTCTTTACATAGTATTTAGGAATATAATTTAGGTAGCATTGCTAATTATCTTAGATGAGCGTAAATAGAGTCTGTTTAAATTGTGGAAGTTCTTCATTCGTCTCAGATCGATCTTTAGGAGGTAAGATTGTATGTTCTAAATGTGGATCCTCTTCATTTAAAAAAAAATCCTCTTCATTTTTGAAAAGTAAGAAATTAGTATTTATTGCTATTGTGATAACTATTTTAATAATTGTTATTTAGTTAATCTGTTTATATTCCAAATTCCATTATTATTAATTACCTCTACTTGAATACCATATAACTTATTAATATTTTCACTATTTATAACCTTATTTTGATCTCCATCGGCGATTATTTTGCCATCTTTTAGCATTATGACTCGGTCATAAATTTTTGTAATTGTGGAAATATCATGAGTGATGCAAAAGATTTTTGTATTTAATTTTGATAATTCATTAACCTTATCAATTACAAAAAACTTTGATTTATAATCTAAATTTGCAATTGGTTCATCTAGGATTAAGATTTCTGGTTTTTTGATTAATGCCCTTGCAATAAGTGCAATTTGTTTTTCTCCATCAGATAAATAGGAAAAATTCTTTTTAGATAAATTACATATATTCATTTTTTTCATGATTTGTTCCACCTCATTAGAATCTCTTTCAGATTTATTTGGTACGTAACAATATCTTCCATATATTCCACTTAAAATTAAATCAAATACTTGTAAATTTGGATTTATTCTATTTTTTATATCATTATTTACAGTACTTATTTTTTTTCTAAGTTCCCATAAATTTATAAGTTCTTTGTCAAATATCTTCAGTTTCGAATTATTAGCTTCTACTGGGTATATGTTTCTATTAATTATTTCAATTAAGGATGATTTACCTGAACCATTTGGTCCAATTAATATTACATTCTCTGAATACGCTATCTTTAAATTTAAATCTTTAATTACTCTAAAGCCATTTTTAAAACAATTTATATTTTTTGCGTCAAACCAAAATTTATTAAACACTAAAACTTATTACTCCAAAATATAATCAATTGAATTGAGCTTAAAATAAAAATAATAAGATAAAGCCAATTCAACCATGAAGGTCTATTTACTTTTTTCATAAATTATATAATTAACATAAAAAATATAAGCGGAGCAGCAAATCGTACAAATGTTTTTCTAATAATAACTATATTGTTTGCAATTTCTAACTTCCTTATCTCAGGAGGATATTTTAAAATCACTTTGTCATATACATCAAGATTTTGGGTTTTTATATTATTTTTACATGGTTCATCTTTATCTTCAGACTTTTTGTACCATTTCCAAAAATAATTTATAATTCTGTCTTCTCCCAATAATTTTATTTCATCTTTACTTATAAATCCCATATTGTGGTTATATGTTTGTGTTTTTAAAATCATATAATCCTCATTGAATATCTTGTAAAAAATCTTTATTTGATTCTCTTTAAACAATATGAGGTTATTAAGTAGTTTATTTTTTAAAAATTTCCTGTAATGTCTCACTATTACTCTTGCTTTGTTATTTCCTAGTGGAATATGATCTAAAACTTGTAAATATCTTGCTGCAGAGGGATCACCTTTATAAATTAATATTCTTCCTGGTGGTATGAATTTTATCCGGATAAATTCTTTTGTGGGCTCATTCTTGTAGTAATAAATACTTTCTATGTATTTTGGAGTAACATTAATTTTCTGGTTAAAACTAACTAGAACGTTTTTATAAACATCTTTATCAGGGATTGTATCGCCATGAACCCAAAAAAGATGAAGGATATCTAAGTGATTTTCAATTATCCTTGACCAATCACATTTAAAGTCAACTAATACCTCTTCAAAAACATAATCCTTATGTGAAAACCCATTTTCATATAATTCGTAATTACTTATTGGCGCATCTTCGCTTATATTGTTTAAATCAGTGTCAGATTTTTTAGAAAAATGTACAAAAATATATCCATTCTTTTCTAAAGCTTTGTATTGAGATAAATGTATTCTTTTGGCGTAGTTATCGTAGTCATTATCTACTATATGTCTACATGTTATTCTATCTAGATTTTGGCAACTTCCACCAGATGAGAATTTAGCTCCATGATATGGACAGGTTATTACTCCATCTGATATTGTTCCTTCAAAAAAAGAGGCCCCCCTATGTGGACAAATATTTTTAATGCACCTAACGTTTTCATTTTCATCTTTATATAGAACAAGAGGCTCATCATAGAGAGAAAAATAATATAGCTTATCTTTTTTTAGTTCTCTTGAAGGACATATAGCATACCAGCCAAATAAACCTATTTTTAATTCATTTTGATTTTCTCTAATATCAAACGAGTCAATTTTTACTACCGTTCCTTTTTTTAATGGCTTAAGAACGGTATTGAAGTCTTTTGATTTAAAAAAATTAATTTGTCTGTTTTCCATAAATTAATTTCTTTTTTAATTGACTGTTTTTCTTTCGGAACTATAACCCAAGTAAATAATCAATTTCTTATAAAAAGGAAATTCTCTATTATTTGTAGCAATAATTATGTAGTTCTTAAAAAATATTAAGTCCCTATCGTATTTATGTATCTTTATTTCATGTTTTTTGTATCTTTTGCGATTCTTTCAAATTTTTTATGTAATCAATAGCATCATCAATATTTTTGTGGAAATTGCACTGGCCCAAATAACAACCTATAAATCTTAAGAATTTTCTCTTGCCACCACTAATTTCATATCTATGTATCGTACCGCCATCTATAGGAGCATAAATTAGTTCTGGTAGTGCCATATAAATTTTGTATTTAATACTTAATTAAACAATAATTCATGTTCAAATACATTTCCATAGCTTGATCCATATATTTAATAATTAATTTACTTATTTTTTGATAATTATTTATTGAATACCCAAGTATTATTTGTTATCTATTAATAATTGATATGTATTTTTTATTATGCCAAAAGTATTTAGGCGTTTTTTTAAAAAACTACCAAAAAAAATTCAAACTATAAAATACTCATTTAGAGAGTTTTTATCTTCAAAAATATGAAAGAGCTGTTATGTTCAACAATTTTTTAATTTCTATATTTTTAATAAAACTTAGTCCGGAAAATTAAATTCTAAACTATATTAATCCTGCAATTTATGAAATATTATGATCAAAAGAGTTCTTACGATATTTACTTTAACTTTGCTTCTTCTATTTAATAGTCCAGTTTACTCATTAGATACTTCCTCTAAAACTCTTGAAAAGTATACTAAAAAGATTTCTAATAAGTTCACAAGAACTTATTGCAATACTACCAAATTCGGGATTTCTTATGATGGAGCTTTGGCATTTGCTATTGGAGAGACTAATAAGGAATTTAAAAATAATAAACTCAATAAGTTTATAGATTATTATCTGTTAAAAAATTCTATAGTTAATGATTTAGAAAATAATTGCCAAGTTTATGACTTTGCTATTAGTAAATTAGAAAATTTAAAATTCAACTAGAAAAATGTAAATTGTTGAAGTTTTATTTTTTACCTATCCAATCATTGGGTTTCTCCATCATCCATTCGAAAACCCCCTTAGCATCAAGGTTTTTAGATGCATAAACAAATAAAACTGGAAATATTAAAATTATCGCGCCAATAACTGCTAACTCTATCTTGCCGATCCCCATCTCAGTTACTGTTAAAGCAAAATAATTAATCATTATCTTTATTGAATTAAAATTTATATCTACATAATTTACAAAAATTTTAATTCTTTCGCTTTTCTATGAGAAATCTTAATTTTTTATAGTGAAAGATATTTGTATAAAGTACCTATTTTATTGGTGCAGACTTTTTAATAATTTTAATAATATAATTCTGTTTGAAGGTTATGAATCATGAAATTATTATTTTCACACCTATTTTTGCAGTGTTGATTGGATTTATAGTTTTTAGAATTTTAAAAAAAAGAAAGAGATCAGCTAAAAGTATTTATAAATTAATAGATGATTTAGAAAAAAAATATATATATTAATTTCTTCTGTAAAAAATCAATCAAATTCTATACCAACTTCTTCTTTTAAATCTCTCTCTAAATCTGGAAGATGTGGTTCAACCCAATGGTCTTTGTTATCAATACCAGCAGCATTTACATAATTCATAATGTGTTTATCCACTTGCTTGTAAAGATCATGCAAATTTAAATCCATACGAATATCATGCGCAATTTCAGAGACTTGTTTTTCGGTTAGACAATGATCTGGATGAAGTAAATCACAACATGGAATTCTCTTCTCAATCAATTCATTTAGATTGATTTTTATTTCGTAATCTTGATGAACAGTCATTTATTTTAAATCTTTATTTTTATTCTAATTATGTTTTAGGTTTTGTATATATTTAATCAAGAAACAAAGTTTTTTATTATGAAGTGAATAAGTTTAAATAAATAGATCCTCTAAATCTTTATAAAAATCATCATTTTCTTTTTCTTTAGGGTCAATGTGATCCAGTGAAAGTTCTTTTTTTGAAGTGTAGAAAAGATATCCAAGGGCTCCTAAAAGTAAAGTTGTGGGTAAAATCATTAGTATTTGATTGACTTATTATGAATATAGTGCAACACTTATTACAGTCAAGTGCTGAACTTTAATTAATTCATAAATGCCTACCAAGAAAAAAAGAGTTGGTTTTATCCCTAGAGAAGATGTTATGAGAATAATTGATAAGTTGAGTATCGAGAATAATTTAAGTAATTCAAAAATAATAAGTATTTTGGTAGAGGAAGCACTTTCTATAAGGGGCATATTTAATAAAACTAATGGTAAAGCAACCCAATCATTTCAAATGCCTGAAGTGCATTTACAAAACTTATCTGATAATTCTGCAGACTTTATAGATAAATCAAAACCCTCAATCAATACTAAATTAGTAAATCATCTTTATCTAAGTAATTCTACCAATTTAAATGAAGTAAATAACGAGGCTTTTGACTTGAAAACTTATAAAAAGTTTTTATCATTCCTCAAATTTCAGGAAATGACAGAAAAATATGATACATAAGTAGTGTTGCTAAGTGCAGTACTGTGCGTTAAATTTGATTTGCATTTATAGAGGATTTTCGTATTAGAAATTATTTATTACCATTTCAAAAACCTAAATTCAATTTATCCATAAAATGTTTTTCTATGAATCCATCTTTCTCCGTTTTATCTGTAAATCTACTCCCTCCAGACAAGTTATATTGTAATTTTAGTTATTGGAGTTCTTTGTTTTCCCAGGATATGCAAATTTTATGGGATAGAGCTCATGGAATACCTTTAGATAAACTGCCAAAAGGAGTTTCTGATATGATTTTTCCATATTTATTGCTTGCAATTTCAGACTATAAGACTTCACAATTAAATAAAATGAATGGGATAGGATTAGACAATCTATTAAGCCTTTGGTTTGATAAGTACTTATTAAATAAAAATGGTTACTTCGAGTTAATTAAAAAATAATTTTAAAATTAGTCATTTTATATCAGATTTGATTTTTACAAAAATTTTATTACGTCTAAAACTCTTTAAGTGAATCTTTTCTAATTGGCACATCAAATAGTCTTGCTATAAAAAAATTAAATGGTTTGATGATGATTTCTTTAAATTTCTTTTTAGCAAGTATGTGCATTATCGTTTTGATAATGCTAATTAACAGAGATATAAAATTAAGAAAAGCAAGATAAATGAAATTTAATTCAAAGAGTCTGAGCTTGATATTAAATCTATTATTTTGCTTATTTATATTTATTATTTGAATTTTTTAGTCTTTATTCATTAATTTTCAAAAATTTAAAAATTCAAATTCAAATTTGGTTGACTTTTATTGTTAAAGCGATGATAATGGCAAAAATAAATTTTAAATTGTGAATCCTCTCTCAGCTAGTTTTGATGATTTTGTTGATGATCTACTTTCATCCGATGTTAATCTGTTGAAAGGGGAACTTGATTTTCTGCTTATGCAACATTTATTTAATTCTTTAGATTTGAAGCTTATAAATAATACTGAAATTGAAGATAACGAATCATTAGCTGCTTAATTTCTTATGAAATTTTTTTATGAAAAGTTTTGGGTTCCATTGTTTGGTTATATTTTATCGAAGTTTGTTTTCCTAATAGAAGGTAAAAAGAAAGATTCTAAAAATAAAAAATAGATTGATTTTTTTCTAAATAAGTATCTTTTAATACAAAATTTAAGTCAATATATTTTGATAACAACAAAACATGCACTTTAAATTTATGAACATATGCATGGTTGAGATATGAAATTATTGCTTTTTAGCAAATTAAAATGAACAAAAATAATATGTTGAAACCATATACAGTACATTACCGTGATTTTAAAAATATAAGATTAGAAAGTTGTTTTTATGCTTTTGACGCTTACGAGGCTAGAACACTAGCAATGGAATTTAATAAGTATATACATGAGCATCCAAATAGTATAGACCTTATAAGATGCGAAAATGAATAAAAGTTTTTAGTAATCTTAAGTAATTTATTTAAACACTTAAGAACTTATCTATTACTGCCTGACTCAACTCACTAGTATTGCCGCTAGCAACAATCCCCCCACGTTGCATCGCATAGTATCTATTGGCTTGTCTTACAAAATGCAAATGTTGTTCAACTAATAAAACACCAATTCCTGTCTCTCTAATTATCTTGTTAATTGCATTTTCAATATCTAAAACTATATTCGGCTGAATACCTTCCGTTGGTTCGTCAAGTAATAGAAGTTGAGGTTTACCCAGCAATGCTCTTGCAATAGCTAATTGCTGTTGTTGTCCTCCACTAAGATCTCCTCCTTTCCTTTGAAGAAAATCTTTTAGGATTGGGAAGAGATCATAAATAAATGGATCTATTTTCTTGTTCTTAGATAATCCACCTGGTAGAGACTCCATTCCTAACATAAGATTTTCTTCAACTGATAGATATGGAATAATTTCTCTCCCTTGAGGAACGTAAGCCATTCCTTTCCTAGCCCTCTGATGAGGTGCTTTTCTATTCATATTTTCGCCAGTAAAATAAATATCGCCTTTTTTTTGTTTTAATAAACCAATAAGTGATTTCAATAAAGTTGTTTTGCCAACTCCATTTCTTCCGATCAAACAAACCATTTCTCCTGCTTTAACATTTAAATCTACATCTCTAAGAATATGACTCTCGCCATAATAAGTATTTAAAGATTTTATTTCGAGTAAATTCTCCATTAAATTCTCCATAACTAGGCCTCAGGTCTTCCTAAATAAACATCAATAACTTTTTTGTCTTTTTGTATGGTTTCCATCGTTCCTTCACATAATACTGTTCCCTGATTTAATACTGAAACATTACTATCAAGTCTTCTTATAAATTCCATATCATGATCTATAACCACTACGGTATTTTCTCCTGATAAAGATTTTAATAAATCAGCCGTAAGATCAGTTTCTTCATCAGTTAAACCAGCAACAGGTTCATCTACTAACATTAAATCTGGCTTCTGTCCTACTAACATTGCTATCTCAAGCCATTGTTTTTGGCCATGTGATAAAGATCCAGCTTTAGAATCAACTTTTTGAGCTAAATTTACAATCTTCATAAGACGTTCAATCTCATTAAGTTGCTCATCCTTAATATTTTTATTTATAAGGTTTAAAGGACTTTTAGGAGTTGTTACCGATATTTCAAGATTTTCTTTAACTGTCAGATTCTCAAAGATTCTTGGACTTTGGAACTTTCTTCCAACTCCAAGTCTGGCTATTTTATGCTCCTTTCTACCTACTAAAGATTTCCCTTTAAAAATTACTTCACCTTTTGTTGGCTTAACCTTTCCAGTAATTACATCAAGAAATGTTGTTTTACCTGCGCCGTTGGGTCCTATTACAGCTCTTAATTCTCCTTTCTTTAAATTTAAATTTAGTTTGTTAAGAGCTAAAAAACCCTCGAAACTAACAGTTATATCAATTAAATTTAGAAGATCTTTATTATTCATTATTCCCCTCCCTTACTGTTAACTTCTAAGCTTGGATAGGTTTCAATCTTTCTTTTTAAACCAAATCTTTGAAGAAGATTCCTAGGACCATCTCCTTGAATCCATCCCAGAACACCTTCTGGCAGTGCTGTTACAACTAAGATAAATAATCCTCCCTGAATAAACATCCAGCTAGCAGGTAATGCTTCACTTACAAGACTTTTTGCATAATTTATGAAAACTGCTCCTAGTATCGCTCCCAATAAGGTTCCTCTCCCTCCAACCGCAACCCATATAACCATTTCTATAGAAAAGGGAACTGTCATAAATTGAGGTGATACTATTCCAGACTGCACGGTATATAAAGCTCCTGAAATTCCTGCTAGACCTCCAGCAATAGAAAAAATTATCGTCTTGAATATAACTGGGTTGTATCCTGTAAACCTAACTCTTGGTTCATCATCTCGTATTCCTATAAGAATATTTCCAAATCTTCCTTTAACTACCCACTTTGCAAAAAACCATGCTGCTATTACTAGTGTGGCGGTTATCCAAAAGAATATTCTTTGCATGGACTCAGAACCTACCATCTGACCAAAAAGTTGTGTTACATCTGTTTTTAATCCATTAGTTCCATTTATAAGTTTTTGTTGTCCATTAAAGAAGTTAAAGAATACAAGAAGAGAAGCTTGCGTAAGTATAGAAAAATAAACTCCTTTGATTCTATTCCTGAAAACAAGAAATCCAATTAAACCAGCAACCAATGCTGGAATTATCCAGATAGCGAAGAAAGTAAAAACAGGCGATCTAAACGGTTCCCAGAAAAAAGGTAATTTTTCAACACCATATAAAGCAAAAAATTCAGGTATATTATTTGGAAATTCAGAGGAGCTGGTTATTTGCAAATACATTGCTGCACAATATCCACCTAATGCAAAAAATATTCCTTGTCCAAGACTTAATAAACCTGTATATCCCCAGATAAGATCAACACCAAGTGCAACTATGGATAAGGATAAGTATCTGCCTAGAAGGTTTAGTCTAAATACAGGGAGTAGAGTTGGTGCTGCAATGATTAAAGCTATTAATATTATCCAAAATGACAATACTATTTTTTTATCAAATTTAATTTTACTTAAGGACATTAGTTTTCAACCATCCTTCCTTTTTGAGGAAATAAACCTGTAGGTTTAAATTGTAGGAATATAACAATTAGTGCAAATATCATTACTCTTGCCATACTTGTGGTCGCAAAAAAGTTAATTGTGTTTGATAAAGGTAAAGGCATATCTGGCCATATTGATAAGAGCCTTCCAGCTCCAATTAAATCAGTCATTATACCTATTCCAAATGAAGCAAGTACTGTTCCTAATAAATTTCCTACTCCACCTAGCACTACAACCATAAAACAACCAACTATATAGTTTCCGCCAACATTTGGTCCTACAGAACCTAAAAGAGATACTGCTACCCCAGCAACTCCTGCTAAGCCAGATCCAATTCCAAAAGTGATTATATCCACTTTTTCTGTGGATATACCAAGGCAATCACTCATTTGTCGGTTCTGAGTAACTGCTCTTATACGCATCCCCCAAGCACTTTGATTGAGAAATAATGTTATTGCTATTACAGAGATTAGGGTAATGACAATTATCATTAGTCTTGTTTTAGGAAATGCAGTGCCAATAATTTCTACTTGACCTCTCATCCATAAGGGTGCTGTTACATCAACATTTCTAGCGCTTGCTCTACTAATTTTGCTGATAGAGGATGAGATTACGCTACTAGTTATGACCCCAGTTAAAGCAGCAAATATCCAAGAACTAAATTTAAAATATTTGAAATTTATTGATTCCTTTATTTTTGAAGGAAACGTTGTTGGTAAAAATAAACCAATTATCAGACTTATAACTAGACCAGTCCCATAAGCCAAAGGTACACTCCTGACAAATTGTTGAAGAATTAAGCTTACGCCCCATGTTGCTAAGAGTGTCTCTAGTGGACTTCCATAAAGCTTTCTTATTATTGTTTTTTCCAGGAGTATACCTACAACTCCACTAACAATAAATGCAAGGAAAATTGAAACTATTATGTATGAATTGTAGAAGGGTTTCAATATAGGTAATTTGAAAATTAATTGTGTAACGTATGTTGTGTATGCCCCGAGCATCATAAGTTCTCCATGGGCAAGATTAATAACACCCATAAGACCAAAAACAATTGCCAAACCTAATGCAGCAACAAGTAGTACAGATCCTATTGCAACACCATTAAAAAGACTATCGAGAAGTAACTCCAATTTAAAAAAAAGAAAATATTTGATTATATAAAATAAAAGGAGGTGTTAACCTCCTTTTATTTTGAAGTATAGGTTTTAATTAAATTAAAGCTTATACTTTTCTCCTTTTGAAGGATCTGTCCAATCACATGCAAATCCTTTTGAACTTGGATGCTTTTGGTTCCATGCTTGAGGAAGAACAACTCCTGTCTCTTCAAGAATTGTAAATCCACCCTCTGCATTAATCTGACCAATTCTTACTGTTTGAGATAAGTGGTGATTAGGCATAACTTCAACTGGACCTTGTGGGGCATCAAACTTTTGACCAACTAGGGCTTCCCTTACTGCGTTATCGTCGAATGTTCCAGCATCTTCAACTGCCTGTTTCCATAAGTAAACCATGTTATATGCAGATTCTTGAGGGTCAGCTACAACACGATCAGCTCCCCATCTTTTCTTGAAATTTTCTGCAAATTTCTTAGATGCAGGAGTATCAATTGACATCATGTAGTTCCAAGCGCCGTAGTGACCTTCAAGGAACTCAGGCCCAATTGTACTAATCTCTTCTTCAGCAATTGAATAGTTCATTACGTAGTAGCCACTGGAAGGTGTGATACCCGCATCTTGAATCTGTTTGAAGAATGCAACGTTTTGGTCACCATTAAGTGTATTAATGATTATTCCACCTTCAGGAAGCGCTTTTTTGATTTTTGAGATAATTGGAGCAACTTCAGTATTTCCTAATGGGAGGTAATCTTCTCCAACAACTGTACCACCTAACTGTTTTACCTGAGCTTTTGTAATTGTGTTTGAAGTTCTCGGGAAAACATAGTCAGAACCAACAAGGAAGAAATCTCCACCAGCTGCGGGAGAACGCTTATACATGAAATCTGTAGCAGGTTCTGACTGTTGGTTTGGTGTGGCTCCTGTATAGAAAATGTTGTTAGAACATTCCTGAGCTTCATATTGAATTGGGTAGTAAAGGAAAGCATCCTTTGATTCGTAGACTGGTAACATTGCTTTTCTACTTGCAGATGTCCAACCACCAAATACGACAGGAACTCCGTCTTGGTCTATAAGTTTCTTAGATTTTTCAGCAAAAGTTGGCCAATCAGATGCACCATCTTCAACTATGTATTCTATTTTGTAGCTTTTACCGCCAACTTTTACACCACCAGCAGCATTTATCTCTTCAATAGCCATTTTTTCAGTATCAACAAGTGTTGATTCAGAAATTGCCATTGTTCCAGATAACGAATGCAAAATACCAACAGTTACTGTGTCATCGAAACTTCCGGAGGTTCCACCTCCACCACATGAAGTAGCTGTGACCGCAAGTGAGGCAGTAGCTAATCCTGCCAAAATACGCCTTGAAATTCTCATGAATTAGGATAAATTAAGTAATTGACCCTCATTAGGGGGATAAGTTAAAAGTTATTAACGAGTGAGGATTAGTTTTGTATCGTACGTAACTTTTTGTTGAATCCAATATATTAGATGTGAACATTTTTCTAGTTTCGATTGCTGGGTATATGTGATTCTAAAAATCGAGTTATTGCTTCAACTCCTATGCCGCTACTTAGGTTGGTAAAAAACCAAGGTTTCCCTTTTCTCATAAAATCCGTATCGTTTTTCATAATATTTAAATCTGCACCAACCATATCTGCTAAGTCAATTTTGTTTATTAATAATAAATCTGACCTTGTTATTCCTGGTCCTCCTTTTCTTGGAATTTTGTCTCCTGCAGATACATCAATTACATAAATTGATAAATCTACAAGTTCTGGACTAAAACTTGATGCTAAATTATCACCTCCACTTTCTACAAAAACAAAATCTAGAGGATTATATTTATTTTCTAAATCTAATACTGCATTCTTATTTAAAGAACAATCCTCTCTTATCGCTGTATGAGGACAACCTCCCGTTTCTACACCAATAATCCTTCCTTCCTCTAAAACTTTTTTATTTATAAGAAAGTTAGCATCTTCTTTGGTGTAGATATCATTGGTAACAACTGCGATCTCATAATTTTTTTTCAAGCTTAAACATAAAGTCCCTACTAATGCAGTTTTTCCTGATCCTACAGGTCCAGCAACTCCTACTCTCAATTTACTGCTCATAAATTAATTTCTAAAAAGTTTTGTATAAAGGTCATTATGATTTTGTTGTGCCATACCTAAACCTACATTGCCAAAATAGATGTCATCAATTTCTTTGTCCATAATTTCTTTAGAAACTTTTGAAATTATTTCTAATAGATCTCTCTGAATTAATTGTGCTTTCGTTGAACCAATAGGAATAATCCTTAGTGCCGCACTTATTTGGTTGGCACTCCAAGCGTATAAAAAATTCTCAACCATTTCTAACTTTTCAATTTCAAAACAATAACAAGCCCAACTCCACGCTAATGGCCAAGAGCTTTTTTTGCTATTTGCATATTTGTATTCAAATCCCAATTCTTTGATTAAATCAAAGAGAGATTTTGCCATTTGAGTTTGTTGATCTCTCATTTCGATAGAGTCCTTCGATGAGAGGATCCACTTATCCAAACTTAATAGCTTTCGCAAATTACTTTTTAATGCATTACGATGTTTTAATTCATTAAAAATATCAAAAAAATCTAGTAAAAGTTTTGCATCTAGTCTGATCTGGCCAATTTTTAGTTCATTTACGATTAATTCTTTTACTGAATTTGAGTCTTTTAAATCTTTAGTATTTAGGTAACTCTCCAATCCCTCCGAATAACAAAACCCTCCTACTGGTAAATTAGGGCTTATCAATAGATATTTTAACAAGTGGCTTTTACTCATGATTATGGGCACCTCTTTCAGGAAAAAATTTTTTCTGTGTATTTACGATATCAACATTAAAATTTTTAAGCATATTTACAATAACGTGATCACTTTTTGTTAGGAGAGTGTTTTCTTTAATTTCTACTTCTACGTGTCTATTTCCTAAATGATAAGCAGTTTTAATAAGTTCAATTTTGGAGTTTGAACTTATTTCAATTACATCTTCTGTTTTGGCAATTATCTCTATATAAAAATTGGACTTATCAGTTAGAAGAAAATCTCCATCATTTAATTTCCCCTTTCTAGGTAATTGTAAAATTATTTCTTGATCACAATCAGTTAATCTTTTCCCTCGTAAAATTCTTCTTTCATCCGAACTTAATGTAAGTTTTAAAAATTCACCTAATTTAGGTTTTCCCTCAATCCAATCAGTTACAACTATTTGTTTATTCATTTTCAACATCAAAATTTTTGGTTACTTTAATTTAGTAATTAAAGAAAACAATTTATGATTAAAACTTCATGGGAAGGTAATTGTTTCTTAAATTTTTATAATAATAAAGCAAGTTTAGGGAATGTTGATAAAACAATCTTTGAATCCAAATCAACTTCTCCTTATAAGTTAATAAAGGCTACTCATGATGAAGAAGGCAGATGCATCTTACCTGTGCTTCATACTGCAGGAGGATTGGTTGGAGGAGATTTACTTAAGTTTGAAGTAAATCTTGAAAAAAACTCTAAGGTTTTGTTGACTACTTCTTCAGCTCAAAAAGTGTATGGATCAGTTGGAAGATCTAAAGTTAATCCAAAAGGAATTTTTTCAAAGCAAAATAATATCATGAACATTCTTGAAAATTCTCATTTGGAATATCTTCCTCAAGAAACAATTATCTTTGCAAATGGTTTATTTGATCAAATGTTTAAAATATGTATTTCAGAGACTTCAAGTTTTTTATTCACTGATTTAATAAGACTTGGAAGATCTTCTTCCCGAGAATCTATTGAAAGTGGAGTTTTTAGGTCTAAATTAGAAATTATGAGAAATAATGATTTATATGATGATTGGGAATATGTTGATCAAATTGAATTATCCAAGGCAAGTTATGTGGCTAAATCTGGTATGGATTACATGCCTGTTTTTGGATCCTTAATTTGGATTTGCGAAAAAGATTTTTCCAAGACAAAAATAAATAATCTTGTGGGAAATATAAAAAAGATTTTCAATGAAACTGATAATAATTTATCTATTGGGATTCTTGAAAATGGAATCTCTGTACGATTTCTAGGTAGTTCCTCTCAAGAAGCTAGGAAATGTTTTTTTTGTATTTGGAAACAAATTAGATCTGTTTGTGGATTTTGTGAGCCAAAATATCAAGGAGTATGGCCTTTACAAGATTCTATGAATTATTAATTATGTTCAGAAAGAACCTTTTTTAAGAATTTATAGATTAATTTTTTATTATGCATCTTTCACCTCAAGAAAAGGATAAATTACTGATTTTTTCTGCTGCACTCTTAGCTGAAAGAAGGCTTAGTCGAGGTCTTAAGCTTAATTATCCTGAAACAATTGCTTTTTTGAGTTTTCAAGTTCTTGAAGGAGCTCGAGATGGAAAAAGTGTAAGTCAATTAATGTCAGAGGGACCTACCTGGCTTTCAAAATCACAAGTTATGGAGGGCATTCCTGAAATGGTTGATGAAGTTCAAATAGAAGCTGTTTTTCCTGATGGGACTAAATTAGTTACTATTCACAATCCGATTAACTAGTTATGAGTAACTTAATTCCTGGCGAAATAATTCCTGAACAAGGTGAAATCGAATTAAATCTTGGCAAGGAAGTTAAAACAGTTAAAGTCTCTAATTCTGGAGATAGACCTGTGCAAATTGGATCTCATTATCATTTTTTTGAAGCTAATAAGGCTTTAATTTTTGATCGAGAAATAACATTTGGTATGCGTCTTGACATTCCTGCAGGAACAGCAATTAGATTTGAACCTGGAGATACAACTGATGTCAAATTAGTTCCATATACAGGGTTAAGAATTGCAAATGGTTTTAATTCATTAGTCAACGGTTCTTTAGATACTTAAAATCATGTCCTATAAAATTGACAAAAATACTTATGCGCAAACTTACGGACCCACTACCGGAGATAGAGTAAGGCTTGCCGATACTGAACTTTTTATAGAAGTGGAAAATGATTTAACTACTTACGGAGATGAAGTTAAATTCGGTGGAGGTAAAGTTATTCGAGATGGAATGGGACAGTCTCAAGTAAGAAGAGTTGATGGAGCTGTAGATACTGTAATAACAAATGCTTTGATCGTAGATTGGTGGGGAATAATTAAGGCTGATGTAGGGATAAAAGATGGAATGATTTTTGAAATTGGTAAGGCTGGTAATCCTGATATTCAGGATAATGTCGATATTGTTATTGGTGCATCAACAGAAGTAATAGCAGGTGAGGGGCATATTCTTACTGCAGGTTCAATAGATACACATATTCATTTTATATGTCCCCAACAAATTGAGACAGCATTAGCCTCGGGAATTACAACCATGCTGGGAGGAGGAACTGGGCCTGCAACTGGCACAAATGCCACTACTTGTACGCCGGGTTCTTTTCATATTTCAAGAATGCTTCAATCTGCAGAAGCATTTCCCATGAATTTAGGTTTTTTTGGAAAAGGAAACTCAACAAACGAGAGCAATCTTATTGATCAGGTTGAAGCTGGAGCATGTGGATTGAAGCTTCATGAGGATTGGGGAACGACTCCCTCTACAATAAATTCTTGTCTTAATGTTGCAGATAATTTTGACGTACAAGTATGTATTCATACTGATACTTTGAATGAGGCAGGGTTTGTTGAAGATACTATCAAGGCTATCGCAGGAAGAACTATTCATACTTTTCATACTGAAGGCGCTGGTGGAGGTCATGCACCAGACATTATAAAAATTTGTGGAGAAAAAAATGTTCTTCCAAGTAGTACTAATCCAACAAGACCCTATACTAGGAACACATTAGAAGAACATCTTGACATGTTAATGGTTTGTCATCATTTAGATTCTAAAATCCCAGAGGATATTGCATTTGCTGAATCAAGGATCAGAAGAGAGACTATTGCAGCTGAAGATATATTGCATGATATAGGTGCCTTTTCAATTATTGCTAGTGATTCTCAAGCTATGGGAAGAGTTGGTGAAGTAATTACCAGAACTTTTCAAACCGCTCATAAAATGAAAGTCCAAAGGGGGCCGCTATCACAGGATTCTGATAGAAACGATAATTACAGAGTAAAGAGATATATTTCTAAAGTCACAATTAATCCTGCAATAGCTCATGGTATTGATAAATATGTTGGGTCTATAGAAAAGGGTAAAATTGCAGATTTGGCTTTGTGGAAACCTTCCTTTTTTGGTGTAAAGCCTGAATTAGTTGTTAAAGGAGGATCTATAGTTTGGTCCCAAATGGGTGATGCAAATGCTTCAATTCCTACTCCAGGCCCCGTTCATGGTCGACCTATGTTTGCAAGTTTCGGCCAATCTCTAATTAAAAGTTCTTTTACCTTTTTAAGTAAAAATTCAATTGATCAAAATATTCCAAATAAATTAGGCTTACAAAAAAAATGTATCGCCGTAGAAAATACTAGAAATATTAATAAATCATACTTAAAACTCAATTCTAAACTGCCAAATATTTCAGTTGATCCTCAAACATATGAAGTTTTTTCCGATGGAGAACTTCTTACCTGTGAACCACTTGATGAAGTCCCAATGGCTCAAAGGTACTTTTTACTTTAGATGTTTTTAATTAATTCTTTTTCACTTGTCTTTATGCCCTTTGAACCAGCAATAGCCAAATCTTCTTGCAGTTTGTTCTCACAAGATAGAACTCTTGACCAACTTGGTAACTGCTGTGTAGTGGGGCAAGCTAAGTAATCTTCTGTCGCAGGTCTCAATAGTTTCGCAAATTTTTGTACTGATAGTTCCTCTTCGTGTCTATCGTATGGAAGTTGATTAACTGCTGAATCTAATCCAAATTGTTTTACCCGATCTTCTCCAACTCTTTTGTAGAGAACTTCTAAAGTTGCTAATTGAGTACTTGTTAAGGTCTCTGCTTGATGTTCCATGAGACCTCTTAAAACACTTGAAAGTATTTCTGTACACATTTTTTGCAATCCTTCTTTAGAAGAATCACCAATATTCTTATGTTTATGATCAAACAAACCTAGGTCAACTTGAGCTATTTTTGAGGTTCTCACGTTTCTATAAACCTCTGATAATAGACCTATTTCTAAACCCCAGTCACAAGGAATTCGTAAATTCATTGCGAGGTCTTTAGTAAAAGCAAACTCGCCTGCTAATGGATATCTAAATGATTGAAGATATTGTAAAAAGGGGCCTTTCCCAACTAACTGCTCAAGACTTGCTAATAAAGGGCCCACAAATAATCTTGTAGCTCTACCTTGCAATTGATTTGTTTCTAAGGATAACCTGCTGTAGAAGGCCTTTACGTAAGATATTCCAAATGATTCATCTAGAAGCGGAAGTATCATTCTTGAAGGATACAAAGGACTAAAAGTTCTTATATCAGCATCAAAAAGAGCAACAACTTCTGATTTTCTAGTAGCAACTCCTATGCCTTGCCAGACAGCCCATCCTTTACCTGGAGTTCCTAAAAGTTCTAACCCATTTTTTTCTTGACTTTTTAATAGCTCTATTACAGAAGGAGAATTAGTCCATTGAACGTGCACTGGGAATGGCATTGAGTCAAAAAATGATTTTGCAGCTTTAACTTGCTCAACAGTTTTTGCAGAGAGAGCAATAACTAATTCATTTAGACCTGTAAGGGTTTTTAAAACTTCTCTTATATCTTTTAAAGCTGGACGCTCAAACTCTTCGTATAAGCAAGGTATTAAAATACTAGTAGATCTTTTTTTGAGACTTTTGTTTAATTCCTTAAGTAAATTTCTTGTAACTCCATATTCATGTATTGTTGTGATTAACCCTTGTTGAAAGTCCATTTTCTAATTGATGTGCAGAATAGTATTAATACTTCGATGATTTTTTCAAAGTGAAGCAAATTGAATCAGAGAAAAAATTAGATAGATTAAAAGTTGATAGATTGTTAAGAACAATTTATTCAAATAATACTACAGAAGAAATTAATTTTATTTCAAATCAATTATTGCAGATTTTAGATGATTTCTCAGAGAAATCTGCTTATGAAGAAATAACAGATAAGGAAAGGTGGAACGAATCTCATTCGGTTTTGATAACTTATGCAGATAGTATTTATAAAAATGGAGAGGCAACGTTAATAACTCTCAAGGAGATAATAAGTGATCATTTTGGCAGTCTTTCTAAAGTTGTTCATATACTTCCTTTTTTAAGATCCACGAGCGATGGAGGTTTTGCAGTCTCAAGTTATGATTACTTAGAAGAAAAATTTGGTGGTTGGGATGATCTCAAGAGTATTTCTAAAAATCATGATTTAATGGCTGATTTAGTACTAAACCATGTTTCATCTTCTCACCCATGGGTTCAACAATTTATAAAATCCCAAGAACCAGGAATATCAAATGTTTTTTCACCGAAACAAAATCTTGACTGGTCAAATGTTGTTAGGCCAAGAAGTTCCTCCTTATTTTCTCAAATTAATACTGATGATGGCCCTAAACAAGTTTGGACAACTTTTGGGCCAGATCAGATTGATATAAATTGGCATAATCCCAAAATGACTCTTGAGTTCTTAAATTTAATTATTACTTATTTATCCAATGGAATTAAATGGTTCAGGCTTGATGCTGTAGGTTTTATTTGGAAGGAATCAGGAACAACGTGCTTACATTTGCCAAAGGCACATTCAATTGTGAAACTCTTAAGAGTTCTTTTAAATAATCTTCTTAACGATGGAGTTTTAATAACAGAAACTAATGTTCCTCAAAAGGAAAATTTATCTTATCTGATTCCTGATGATGAAGCCCATATGGCATATAATTTCCCATTGCCTCCTCTTCTCTTAGAGGCAATTATTACTTCAAGAGCTGATGTTCTAAACTCATGGATTTCTGATTGGCCAATATTGCCTGAAAATACTACACTTTTTAATTTTACTGCATCACATGATGGTGTTGGTTTAAGAGCTCTTGAGGGTTTAATGAATGAGCAGAGAATTAAAAATTTATTAATTAATTGTGAAAAAAGAGGGGGCTTAGTTAGTCATAGACGCTTATCAAATGGTGATGATAAACCCTATGAATTGAATATTAGTTGGTGGAGCGCAATGGAAGACTCCAGTAGAGACTCTAATCGATTCCAGTTTGAGAGATTTATCTTGACTCAGTTACTAGTAATGGCTCTGAAAGGAGTCCCTGCCTTTTATTTGCCAGCATTACTTGCCTCAGAAAATGACATCAAGAGTTTTTCAATGACAGGTCAAAGAAGAGACTTAAATAGAGAAAAATTTAAATTAGATAATCTTTTATCTGTTTTAAATAATCCTGAATCTAATGCAAATAAAAATTTAAAATATCTTCGTAATGCTATGGATGTTAGATCAGAATTAAAGCAATTCCACCCTTGTTCAGAAATGAAATGTTTGTCTAAAGGTAGAAGTGATATTGTTGTAATCAAAAGAAGTAAAGGACCTGAATCTGTTTTTGCAATTCATAATATGACTGAAAATAAAATAAATTATCAGTTGAATGATAATGATTTACCAAAAATAATTGATAATGATTTCAATACCCAAGATTTTTTAACATCCACTAAATACAATTGGAAAAATATAAGTCTTGATCCTTTTCAAGTTATTTGGCTTAGTGCTTTATAAAAATGATAGGAAATTCATCGATTTGGGTGGTTAGTGATGTAGATGGTACATTAATGGATCATTCCTATGATTTATCACCTGCTAAAGAAACAATAAAAACACTACAAAAATTATCTATACCTGTAATTCTATGTACAAGCAAAACGGCAGCAGAAGTAAGAGTTATTAGGGATGAACTAAATTTAACCGATCCCTATATTGTTGAAAATGGTGCTGCAATATATGGTGAAACTCTTAAAAGTGTTAATGGAGAAATTATTCTTGGAATAAAATACGAATTCCTCGAAGAAATCCTAAATTTTATTTCTAATGAAATTGATTACAAACTTACTCCTCTTAATAATCTTACTGACCAAGAAGCCACTCAGCTTACTGGTTTAGAAGGAATCTCATTAGACTTAATGCGTGATAGACACTGGAGCATGCCTTTTTTAAATCCCCCAAGGTTTTTAGAAGAGAAAATTAACATTTGTTGTAAAAAGTTCAATGTTGATATTTTTAAGGGAAATAGAATGAGTCACTTATTATCTTCAAAATCGAATAAAGGTAAAGCAATAAATGCTCTTAAAGAACATTCAAATATTCAAAATATTGAAATTATAGGTTTAGGCGATTCTCCAAATGATTTACCTCTACTTTTAAACTCAGACATTAAAATTGTTATTCCAGGAACAGATGGACCTAATTTAAATTTACTAAATCAATTAAAAGATTTTGAATTTACTTTGGCTTCTGAACCAAATGGATATGGTTGGAAAAATGAAATCAATAAATTGATAAATAAGCGAGAACTAATTTAGAACGATGAAAGATTTAGATATTAAATTTCCTCTTGATAATTTTAAAAAATTAATTATTGATATTGGTTGGGAATCTTTGGATGATTGGTTCAATTTTTGGGATAATCAAAGAAATATCTTATCAATTGATCAATATTGGAAAAACAAAGTAAATAATGATTGGATTTGGGGCTTAGCTTTACCTCTTTTATCTCAGGCTTATAAATTTCATAATAATTTTACTGATAGAAAAATAATTGGGATCTCAGCTTTACCTGGTACAGGAAAGACAACACTAGGTAAATGGCTCGAAGCAATTTCGTTAAAATTAAATTTCAAAATTGCGGTTATTTCAATTGACGACTTTTATCTCCCATCAGATGAAATGAAATTTGCAATTAAGAATAACCCTTGGAACGTCTCAAGAGGTTTTCCTGGCAGTCATTCAGTAAAATTAATGCATGAAAAATTATTAAATTGGAAGATAAATGGAGAATTAAATGTACCAGTTTTTGATAAATCTTTAAGAAATGGATTAGGAGAAAGATCTCATTGGAGATTAGATAATCCTGATTTATTAATTCTTGAGGGTTGGTTTTTGGGAGTAAAACCTTACTCTATTGACATAAATGATTCATCTACATATACAACAAATTTAAGTCTTGATGAATCTTCTTATATATTAAAAATCCAAAAAAACCTAATAGAATACTTAGATATTTGGACTTTAATAGACAGTATTTGGCACTTAAAGCCCTTGAAAATTGAATATATGAATATCTGGAAATCAAATCAAGAAAAAGAAATGTTTTTACAAAAAGGTAACGCCCTTAAAGATGAAAAATTATCTAATTTCTTGAGAATGCTTAATGTCTCTATTCCTCATAAAAGTTTTGATTTTATAAATTCTTATGCACTTTTATTAATTGATCAACAAAGAAATTTAGTTGATGCTCGATTAAATTTGTAGCATTTTCTATAATTCTTTTTTTTCAGTAATTTTTTATACATTTTTTTTAGCTCTTAATAGTGTTTAATTGAAGATAATTTATGATTAGGGATGGTTGAGTTTTCTTACAAAAATGAAGGTTGTAGGATGGTTGTCTTGAGATGTATTGGTCCATCGAATTTTTTTTTAGAGAGAGTTTTATTTCCTACTGACATTCTTACTTTTATGGCCCCAAATGACTCAAGAGTGGAAATTTGGGGAAATGAATTATATGGCCCTAAGTTGGAAGAGAGAATAAGAATTTCTGCTGATAATGAAGATTCCTCTTTAGTGGCATAGATTAGATATTCTATATTTGTCTTCGAGTCAAAATTTTTAACAAATTCCTAGTTTTTATTGATATTATCTAACTAGTTTTAGTTTTATAGATGAATTATTTTTCTTCCTTTGCAATAGGAGGTTTTGTCCCCTCTGCGGCTATCGCTGGAGTTTTACTTTTAGTTGGTTTAGGAGCCTTCTTTTATCTTGGAATTAAAGGGCCTACCGATTATTAAAGCTAAGTTTAATGAAGAATTGGTTATTTTAATTTTTATAATCTTACTTAATTAGTTAACACTATGGATTTAACAACTATTTTATTTATATTAAGCTTACCGTTCGTTTTATTAACAGTTTATTTTGGTACAAAAAATGATTTTTACGAGAGTGAAAATTATAAAGGTGATGGCTGTGCTCACGATGTTAAAAGGTAACTTTATTGTTAATTACCTCTAAATACACATGTCCATCTACTATCAAATTGCAAAACAGGTTTATATATTTCATTTGTAATTTTTTCGCCAGCCTTCTTACAGGTATCTAAATCTTTCATCGGAATAGAATGTAATGAGGGACTTGTTATTCCACTAACCTCTGGCCTTCTAGCTGGTCCTTGTCGATAAGTTCCAATTACTAACCAATAGTTAGCTTTTGCAGAATCAGAATAGATTATGGAAAAAAGAAAAAATAATATTAAAATAGATTTTTTTTTCATTTTTCTATATTAGCTTTTAATTATTAAATGTGAATTGCTATTAATTAATTAGGTAATTTAATAAATTTTTGGAATATTTAAAATTTATTTTATATGGCTTAATTCAAGGGTTGACGGAATTTATTCCTGTAAGTAGTACAGCTCATTTAAAAGTTATATCAATTTTTTTAGGTATCGATGACCCCGGCATCTCCTTGTCTGCCACAATTCAACTTGGAAGTGTTTTTGCTATAGCTTGGTATTTTAGGAGTGATATTTTTAATTTTAGAAGTCAATCTTCAAAAAAATTCCTTGACTATCTCTTACACGAAAGATTATTAAAGTCTATTTTGATTGGTACTATCCCAATTGTTTTACTTGGTGGGAGTATAAAATTATATGCCCCTTATTTTTTTGATAATGTTCTTCGATCAAATTTATCAATAGCATTAGTATCATTCCTAATGGCTTTTTTTATGTACTTAGCAGATAAGTCGAAAAGAGGTTCTATTAATATTAAAAACCATAATTATTCACATAGTTTATTGATAGGTTTTTTTCAAGCATTTGCTATTATTCCTGGTGTTTCAAGATCAGGCGTTACTATTTCTAGCGCTCTAATATCAGGCTGGGAAATAGGTGATGCCGCAAAATTTTCTTTTCTTTTAGGGATGCCAGCAATCTGTCTCACCGCGATTGTTGAGTTTATTTCTTCTTTTAATGATTTTTTTTCATTGGGTATTCTTCCTTTTTTTGTTGGTCTCATTACGGCATTTTTGTCTTCTTTATTAGCTATAAATTTTTTATTAAAGTATTATTCTTCCAATGGGTTGAAAATATTTATTATTTATCGAGTTATTTTTGGTGTTGTAATTCTTTTGAATTTGTAATTAGACGTGAAAAAATATTTTTGCAATTGTGTTAAGGTTTTAAAAAAAATTCTTTCTAATGAACATTTTTATATCTTTCCAACTAGGTGAAGTGGAAGTTTCAAATCTTACTATATTGGTTTTAGCTTTTTTTTCTTCTTTTACATTCATAGCAGTAGGCATAAGTTCATATAAACTATACAAATCGCTCATAAATGAAGACGATAATTAATCGGAACGGCGGGATTTGAACCCACGACCCCCACTACCCCAAAGTGGTGCGCTACCAAACTGCGCTACGCCCCGTATATTTACTATAGAGATTAGATTGATTCAAATGTTATTCTTTATAGGATTGTTATCAGATCTCAATACACACTTTTCAACTTCCCAATTAAAACTTTCCCATATATAATCTTTTAACTTATAGTTGCTTCCAGTAAAAGCTCCTAACTTAACTTTTGTCGGTGAAGCGGAACAGTACTGTCTGCTTCCAGCTGATGCAAGATATTGTTGATGATATTGTTCCGCATAAAAATATGAATCAATCTTTTTTATTTCCGTTTCAATTAAACCATGATTTTTTTTGTTTAGTTCAGTTTGATATTGTTCCTTACTGGCCAATATGGTTTTAATATTATTTTCATTTTTGTAATATATTGCTGATCTATATTGTGTTCCCATATCATTACCTTGCCTGTTTTTTTGAGTAGGGTCATGACATTCCCAAAACATTTTTAATAAATCACTTACATCTATTTCCCTTTTATCCCATATAACTCTTACAACTTCCGAATGACCAGTCAAACCGGAACATACTTCATAATAAGTTGGATTGTTTTTTTCACCTCCAGCATAACCTACAGAAGTTGTGACAACTCCAGGAAGTTTCCAAAAACATTTTTCAGCTCCCCAGAAACAACCACATCCAAAAATTATTTCATCTTCTTCTTCATTAGGATCTTTTTTAATATCTGATTTTAATATTCTATGTAATGAGTAAGCATCATTAGTTAAATTTACCTCCTTATTATTCATAATGTTTTTAAGGAATTTAAACATAATTTAAATTTATTCATTATAAGTATAAAAATTACTTTTAGCTCTTAACAATTCTGGTAGCTAGTTCTCTTTCCCAAAGTTGTTTATATAGACCATTAATTTTTACTAAATCTTTATGAGCCCCTTCTTGTACTATTTCTCCTTTATCCATTACTAAAACCCTATCACAAGTAGCTGCCACAGAAAGTTGGTGACTAATCATTATGATTGTTTTATTACTTCTATCGCTCATTTCATCTATTATTCTTGCTGCTGTTTTATTATCTACGCTTGCTAAAGCATCATCAAGAACAACAATAGGAGAATTAACAAGTAATGCTCTTCCTAGTGCAGTTCTTTGTCTTTGTCCACCACTTAATGTAATACCTCTTTCGCCTACAATAGTTCTAAACCTTTGTGGAAAACTATTGATATCATCAATTAATCCAGCTTTTGTAGCGCTCTCTTTAACTAAATATTTAGAAGCTTTGGGCTCTCCAAAACTTAGGTTTTCTGAGATTGTAGAAGTAAATAAAAATGCTTCTTGAGGAACGATTGAAATATTTTTTCTAAGATCGCTTAATTTTAAAGTTTTTACATCAAGTTCATCTAAAAATAATTGATTGTCTGGAATTTCAATAGTCCGTCCTAGAGACTTTGCTAATGTTGTTTTACCACAACCTACTGGGCCAACTATTGCAATAAGTTCTCCAGGATGAATTTTAAAATTGAGACTATTTAATGAATTAAATTTTGATCCTGGATACCTTATTGTTAAATTTTTTGCTTCTAAAAATCCTTTAACCTTTCTTTTTAAAAATTTAGTTTCTGCTCTATCTACAATATTTGGGTTGTTCTGAAAGATTTCTTCCACACGATCTAAACTTACTTGACCAAGTTGAAATGTATTTAAAGTAAAACCTAATAGAGCTGTTGGGAAGACAAGTCTTTCTACGTACAAAATTAAAGCTACTAAACCACCTATCGAAATAAATCCACTCTCTAATTGAAAAGTTCCTAATGATAATAATATCAATAATGAAATTGAGGAAATTCCTTGTAACAAAGGGAATAAGGTACTCGCTGTTCTTGCAAGTTTTATCGCTGAATTTCGATAGTCATTATTGTAAATGCTAAATTCTTTTATCTCAGCATTTTCTTGGGCATATATTTTAATGGCGCTTATACCAGATAGATCTTCTTGTATTAGATCACTAAGTTTTGATAATGATTCTTGTTGAGCCTTTCTTTGTTTAACCATTCTGCCGCCAAATAAACTTACAATTCCAAGGATTAATGGAAAAATCATTAAAGCCGATATTGTTAATGTTTTATTGATCGAAAACATTGAAGGAATAGTGAATGAATACGCTAAGACAATGTTGCACAAGCTTAAAACTGTAAAACCTAAAAGTCTTCTTATGTTTTCAACATCGCTTGTAGCTCTACTAATAATGTCTCCACTACCTTTTTTTTGAATCCATTCTGGATCTTGAATAAGTAAATGGTCAAAAAGTTTTTGACGAAGATTTACTTCTACTTTTCTTCCTATGCCAAATACAATCTGTCTTGAAAATAGTCTTATTAAACCCATACAAGTTGCTAAAAATATTAACCATAAAGATTTAGAAATAACAAAATCCGAAGAAAACCCATTTTGTAATTGGTCAATTATATTTTTTACCTCTAAGGGTATTACAACACTTAGTATATTTACTAATAAAAGAGCTAAAGATCCAAATAAGAATTCTTTTTTGTACGGTCTCAGATATTTATATATAACTTTTATCTTTAAATTTTTCATTTTATTTTGCCGATATGATTAAGATAATGTTTCATTTTTGAATATGTGAGCTAATTTGATAAATGATTCAGTATTTATTTATGGGTAACGAGCAAACTCATCCATTACATGAAACAGACAAGATTATCATAGATTCCCTTATTACTAAAAAAACACCAGAAAATCTTGACTACATAAATTTAGCGAGATTAATAAATCGTTATACCAATTTCCCAGGAGAAATTGAAATTAAAAACGATATTGAAAAAATTTTAAATTTTTGGAAGATAACTAAAAATGAACTTTTTTCTAAAACAAAAAATATTTGGTCAAAAAGCTTCAGGCCTTCTAATACAAACAAAGATTTAGTTGGCTCAGGTTTTGATACCTCAAATTGAATTTTATCTCCAAAATTCCTCTTCCATAAATAAATGTCTTTTAATCTATCAAACGCTGAAATCCTAAATAATTTGTTGGAGGGAAGGGACCTTGATGAATTAACTTCTAGATCTTTAATGCAAAGATGGCTTAATGATGAAATTTCAGATGTTGAAACAGGTGCTTTTTTGAGTGCTTTGAGAGCAAAGAGTTCTACAGGTGTCGAACTAAGTTCTATGGCTGAGGAACTTTTAAATGCTTGCGAATTGCCATTAGCTAGACCAAATTTGTATTTGGTAGATACATGTGGAACAGGGGGTGATGGAGCTAATACATTCAATATCTCAACTGCAGTTGCATTTGTAGCTGCATCTTGTGGGGTAAAAATTGCAAAACACGGAAATAAAAGTGCTAGTGGAAAAGTTGGCTCTGCTGATGTTTTGTTGAATCTTGGTTTGAATTTAAATTGTTCATTAGAAAAAATTATCGAAGCCGTAAGTGAAATTGGAATAACTTTTTTGTTTGCACCTGTTTGGCATAAATCTTTAATAAAACTTGCTCCATTAAGAAAGACCCTTGGAATAAGGACAGTATTTAATCAACTTGGACCATTGGTAAATCCTTTAAGACCCAATGCACAAGTTTTGGGCGTTGCTTCTGAGGATCTTTTAAAACCCATGGGAACCGCCCTTTTGCAAATGGGTATGAATAGAGCAATAGTCGTTCATGGGTCTGGTGGCCTTGATGAGGCTTCGCTTCAAGGAGAAAATAAATTAGTATTTGTTGATAATGGTGAATTACGGTTTTCAGAAATAAATATTTCAGACTTTAACCTTGAAAATGTATCTAACGAAAAGCTTGTGGTTTCTAATTGTGATTCTAACGAGGAAATATTAAAGTCTGTCTTAAATGGTTCTGGACAAAAATCTCATATTGATGTAGTTGCCTTGAACTCTGCTTTAGTGCTTTGGGCCGCAGGCATTGAGGATGATTTAAATGAAGGATTTAATAAAGCTTTATTTTCGATAAATCAAGGAGATCCTTGGAAAAAGTTTTTACTTTTAAAAAATTATTTACATACAAATTAATTAATTTCAAATTGATGATTAATTCATATAAGAAAAACGCAAAATTGGTTTTAAGTAATGGAATTGTATTCCCAGGATTTTTTTTTGGTGCTTCTGGCACAGCTATTGGTGAAATAGTTTTTAATACGGGGATGACCGGATATCAGGAAGTTATTACTGATCCAAGTTATTATGGACAAATATTAACATTCACTTATCCAGAGATTGGAAATACTGGTATTAATTTTGAAGATTCAGAATCTAATATTAATGTTAAAGGTATAATTGTTAGAAATTTTTCATCTAATAGCAGCAATTGGAGATCTAAAAAGAATTTCAATCAATGGTTAGTTGAAAAAAATATCATAGGACTATATGGAATTGATACAAGGGCTCTTGTAAAAATTTTGAGATCTAGTGGCGCGATGAATGGAGTTATTACCTCTCTAGATAAAACTGATGAAAATTGTTTAAAGATAATTTCTGATACGCCAAAGATGGAGGGATTAAATTTATCAAAAGTTGTTTCAGCAAAGCAAGAATATTTATGGAAAAGTCATACGCAAACAATTTTTGATTTAAGAAAAAGATATGATGAATCTTTTAAAAAGTTAAAAATAGTAGCAATTGATTTTGGCATTAAAAATTCAATTCTTAATAGACTTGTATCCCATGGTTGTGAAGTTTTGGTTTTACCTTCTCGATCTTCTCTAAATGATGTTCTGTCTAAAAAGCCGGATGGTATATTTTTTTCAAATGGTCCAGGCGATCCTTCTTCTGTTTCTGAAGGTATAGCCTTAGCTAAATCACTCATTGAATATGGTGAAATACCTATGTTTGGTATTTGCCTTGGCCACCAAATATTTGGATTAGCATTAGGAGGTTCAACTTATAAATTACCTTTTGGTCATAGAGGTTTAAATCATCCTTGTGGTGAAAATAATAAAATTGAAATAACTAGTCAGAATCATGGTTTTGCTATTGATCCCAATTCTCTCTCAAAGGACATAGTTAGAATTACCCATTATAATCTTAACGATAATACTGTCGCTGGTCTAGAGGTTTATAATAAGCCTATATTTAGTGTGCAATATCATCCAGAAGCAGGACCTGGTCCACATGATTCAGATTATTTATTTAAAAAATTTGTTTCTCTAATGTTAGAAAGATGTTGACATATTGTTTTCTTTTGATTTGATAATTACATTTGATATATAAATTTTTTGGAGGTATTAGATCATAGAAGATTTCCAGAAGTTAACCGTTTCTTTAAGAGGAAACCTTGAGGTTAAAACAAACATTATGGTTTTTACTTTTAAAGGCCAACTTGATGCTTTCTCAGAAAAACAATTTAAGACTTTTGTTACTAATAATTTAAAAAATGACCTTTCATTCGTTATTGATCTTACAAAAATAGATTTTTTAGATTCCTCGGGTCTTGGAGCACTTGTTCAAACTGCAAAAGAATGCAAAAAGTCGAAACTTGGGTTCTCAGTCGTAGGCAATTCGAGAGTGGCCCAAACAATTAAACTTGTTCGTTTAGGGGATTTTCTTAACTTGAAGTCAAACCTCGAAGATGCATTAAATTATTTAAAGAATTGAATTATTGGATTCAAAACTTGGTTCCATATGGATCTCCCGAGGATATAGGTGTTATTCAACTTGCTTGGCTTGGAGATTCGGTATGGGAGCTCCACCAAAGGCTCAGGCATGTTCATTTCCCTTTAAAATCTAAAGACCTCCACTTATCTGTAGTAAATGAGGTAAAAGCAAAATCTCAGTCAAAATCATTAGGCCAAATTGAACATTTATTAAATTCAAATGAAATGGATCTAATAAGGCGTGCTAGAAATAAAACAAAGAGATATCCAAAATCTTCAGACCCCACCATATACTCTAGAGCAACAGGTTTTGAAACTCTTATTGGCTGGCTATTTTTAAAAGATCCTCAAAGATTATCAACACTTTTTGAATATTTAGAATTAAAAATGAATTGAATCTATGAAAAACTCCTCAAATAAATTTCGCGGAAAAAATAATAAAGAGCACGATAAAAATTCAGATTTTGGTTATTACTCAAAAAATAAAAATCGTTCAGAAAAAAATGATAGATTTTTGAACAATTCCGCTAAAAAAAAGAAAGTTGAAAATTTAAATAAAAATGATGAAAATCATAATTTTTCATCTTTAAAAAGAAGAAATCCAAGATTTAAATCTAATACAGAATTTCCTAATAAAAATTCTGATATGCATAAAGAGTTTTCCAATAAGAGAAATTTTGATGATTGGATATGGGGTAAACATTCGGTTTATGAGGTTCTTAATGGTGATAGAGCGATAAATAGGATTTGGTGTACTTCGGAAATTTTTTCTTCTGACAAATTCTATATTTTGCTTAAAGATCTTAAATTAAAAGGAGTTCTTATTGAAGAAGTTTCTTGGAACAGGCTTTCGCAATTGACATATGGTGCATCACATCAAGGTGTCGCTTTGCAGTTAGCATGCTCTAAAACAATATCCCTAGAACAATTAATCGCTTTTTCTAAACACAATTGCCAAAATCCTGTAATAGTCGCTTTAGACGGTATAACTGATCCTCATAATCTTGGTGCGATTATAAGATCAGCGGAAGCATTTGATTGTAAGGGGGTAATAATTCCTCAAAGAAGGTCTGCAGGATTGACTGGAACAGTCTCCAAGGTAGCAGCAGGAGCTTTAGAACACCTTCATGTAAGTAGAGTTGTTAATTTAAATAGAGCACTTGAGGAGCTTAAGAAAAATGGTTTTTTAATTGTTGGCTTATCTGGAGATGGTCAACTATCTATCTCAAATTTTCAAGAAAAAGCACCTTTGGTAGTTGTAGTTGGCTCTGAAGATAAAGGTATTTCTTTGCTTACTCAAAAAAAATGCGATTTTATATTAAGTATTTCTCTTAAAGGTAAGACTTCAAGCTTAAATGCCTCTGTGGCAGCCGCCATATCCCTATTTCACTTGACTGGTAAATAATTTAATTTTTATTAATGACTGTTTTTAAATACTAATAAAATGTTGTTGTTTCAATACATAAAGATGATTAATAATAATTTATTGAATTTTCACTACAAAATTGTATAGAATTTAACAAGAATTGATGGTCTAGCAGGCCAAAAAAATTGATTAGAAATTTTGGAAACAAACTCGGTTTAGCCTGGTGGGCTAAAATTGAGACAGATCAACCTAAGGGGACTTACTGGTTCGGCCCATTTATTACTAAACGTAGTTTAAAAGAAAATATGTCTTCCTTTATTGAAGATCTTTCTGATGAAGGTTCTAAAAATATTAAACACAGTTTAGTACGTTGTAACAAAGAAGAACCATTAACTATTTGATGACTTTGATTTTAAGAAATAAATTAAGAAATGAATTTTAATTCTTTAAGAAAAGAAATTATCAGCAATAATGCTTCTGTTAAGGAATTAGTTAATGATATCTTCGCCAAAATCGATCATAAAGATCCTGTAATTAACTCATATATTTGTACTACAAAAGATAGTGCTATTGCTCAAGCAGAGAACATTGATAAATTAATTCAAAATAAAGAAAAACTGCCTCCTCTTGCGGGGATGCCAATAGCAATAAAGGATAATATTTGCACCAAAGGTGTTGCAACAACTTGTGCAAGTAAAATGCTTAAAAGCTTTGTTTCGCCATATGAATCAACCGCTTCAAGTAAATTATGGTCTTCAGGGGGAATTTGTTTAGGAAAAACAAATTTAGACGAATTCGCAATGGGTAGTTCAACGGAAACTTCTGTATTTGGTGTTACGTCAAATCCTTGGGATATTAATAGAGTTCCAGGAGGTAGTTCAGGTGGTAGTGCTGCTTCTGTTGCCGCTGGATTTTGTGCAGCGGCTATAGGTTCTGATACAGGAGGATCAATAAGACAACCAGCTTCTTTTTGTGGCGTCGTAGGTCTTAAACCTACTTATGGCAGAGTTAGCAGATGGGGACTTGTAGCATTTGCTAGCTCTCTTGATCAAATTGGTCCAATCACAAATACTGTCTCAGATGCTGCTGAAATACTTTATTCGATATCTGGTAAAGACCCCTTTGACTCAACATGTCTTGATAAGCCGGTGCCAAATTATTTGACTGATTTAAATAAATCTATCAAGGGTTTAAAAATTGGAATCATTAAAGAATGTTTTGAACACCCAGGGCTTCATCGAGAAGTTAAGGAATCTGTTATTTCTGGAGTACATAGATTCCAAGCTTTAGGGGCTGAAATTATCGAAGTTGAATGTCCTAGATTTAACGATGGAATTTCGACTTATTATGTCATTGCACCATCTGAAGCTTCCGCAAATTTAGCTAGATATGATGGAGTTAAATATGGCTACAGATCGAATGAAGGTTCAAATCTAATAAATATGACTTCAAAAAGTAGAGCTGAAGGTTTTGGAGATGAGGTACAAAGAAGAATTTTGATAGGTACTTATGCTTTGTCAGCTGGATACAGTGATGCCTATTACAAGAAGGCACAAAAAGTTAGGACACTTATAAGAAAAGATTTTGATAATGCTTTTAAGAAAGTTGATGTTTTATTAACTCCAACTTGCCCAACCACTGCTTTTTTGAAGGGAGATTTTGTCAATGATCCACTTTCAATGTATTTGTCAGATCTATTAACTGTTCCTGCTAATTTAGCAGGACTCCCAGCAATCAGTATTCCTTGTGGTTTTGATACTAAAGGATTACCTATTGGAATGCAATTAATAGGGAATGTATTAGAAGAAGATAGAATATTGAATGCCGCGAATATTTTTGAAGTTGATGCTCAGGTAATTAAGAACGGACCTTTATTTTAAATTTGTATTAATAATTAATTTGTAATCACAAAGTATAGATCTTTTAGAAATTTTCTTTATCTTATAGATATAAATTATTTGAATATGGCTTTTGTTCCGCTTCATAATCATAGTGACTACAGCTTACTTGATGGTGCCAGTCAAATTTCTAAAATTGTTGATAGAGCTTATGATCTTGGAATGGAATCGATAGCTCTTACTGATCATGGAGTTATGTATGGTGTTCTTGATTTGGTCAAGAAGTGTAAAGAGAAAGGTATAAAACCAATTGTTGGTAATGAAATGTACGTGATTAATGGTTCTATTGATGATCCTCAACCAAAAAAAGAAAAAAGATATCATTTGGTGGTGTTAGCGAAAAATTATACTGGTTATAAGAATTTAGTGAAGTTGACAACAATTAGTCACCTAAATGGAATGAGAGGTCGAGGCATTTTTTCTAGACCATGTATTGATAAATCTCTTTTGACTAAATATAGTGATGGTCTTATAGTTTCTACAGCTTGCCTTGGTGGAGAGATACCTCAGGCTATCTTAAAAGGTAGATTAGACGTAGCCGAGGATATAGCTCTTTGGTATAAAAAATTATTTGCAGATGACTTTTATCTAGAAATACAAGACCACGGCTCTATTGAGGATAGAATTGTTAATGTTGAATTAATAAAAATTGGGAAGAAGCACCAAATAAAAGTCATCGCCACCAACGATGCCCACTACTTATCAAGTATGGATGTTGAAGCACATGATGCTTTGCTTTGTGTATTAACAGGAAAACTAATAAGTGATGAAAAAAGATTGAGATATACCGGTACAGAATATATTAAAAGTGAAAAAGAAATGCTTGAACTTTTTAAAGATCATATTGATGATGAATCAATTGTTGAGGCAGTGAACAATACAGTAGAAATTTCTCAAAAAGTTGAAGTATTTGATTTGTTTGGTAATTATAGAATGCCAAAATTTCCTCTTAACGAAGATACAGATTCATTCTCTTTCCTTACACAATTATCTCATAAAGGCCTTCTTAAAAGACTTAAAAAAAATGATCTTACAGAAGTTGATGATAACTATAAAAAAAGACTATCTTCTGAATTAAAAATTATTAAAGATATGGGCTTCCCAGATTATTTTTTGGTTGTTTGGGACTACATTAAATTTGCTAGAGATAACTCTATCCCTGTAGGACCAGGTAGAGGATCTGCAGCTGGCTCACTTGTAGCTTATGCTCTTCAAATTACGAATATAGATCCTGTTGAGCATGGATTGTTGTTTGAGAGATTCTTAAATCCAGCAAGAAAGTCAATGCCAGATATTGACACCGACTTTTGTATTGATAGGAGAAATGAAGTTATTGATTATGTTACTAATCGTTATGGAGAGGATAAAGTTGCGCAAATAATTACTTTCAATAAGATGACCTCTAAGGCGGTTTTAAAAGATGTTGCTAGGGTCCTAGATATACCATATGGAGAGGCTGATAAATTAGCTAAGTTAATACCGGTTGTAAGAGGGAAACCATATAAACTAAACGAAATGATTGATAAAAATTCTCCTAGCCAAGAGTTTAGAGACAAATACATTAATGATAATAAAGTAAAAAAATGGGTTGATTTGGCTTTGAGAATTGAAGGCACGAATAAAACATATGGAGTTCATGCTGCTGGAGTTGTTATCGCATCAGATCCCCTTGACAAACTTGTACCCCTTCAAAGGAATAATGAAGGACAAATAATAACCCAATATTCTATGGATGATATTGAATCACTTGGATTATTGAAAATGGATTTCTTGGGTCTTAAGAATCTTACGATGATTGAAAAAACAGTTACTCTCATCAATCAATCTACCGGAGATAAAATAAATATTGATGAGTTACCTCAAAATGACTTTAAAACTTTTGAGCTTATTGGGAGAGGAGATCTTGAAGGTATTTTTCAACTTGAATCTTCTGGTATGAAACAGGTAGTTAAGGATTTCAAACCTAACTCTCTAGAGGATATTTCTTCTATACTGGCTCTTTATCGACCTGGTCCTCTTGATGCGGGCCTTATACCTAAATTCATAAATCGTAAAAATGGGAACGAAAAGGTTGATTTTCCTCATCCCTTCATTAAATCAATTCTCACAGAAACCTATGGCATTATGGTTTACCAGGAACAAATCATGAAAATTGCTCAAGACCTGGCTGGTTATTCCTTAGGTGATGCTGATTTACTCAGAAGAGCAATGGGGAAAAAGAAAGTATCTGAGATGGTAAAGCATAGGAATATTTTTGTAGAAGGTTCTATGAAGAAAGGTGTAAATGAAAAATTAGCTAATGATCTTTTTGATCAAATGGTTCTATTTGCAGAATATTGTTTTAACAAAAGTCACTCAACTGCTTATGGTGCAGTAACTTATCAAACTGCATATTTAAAAGCCCATTTTCCTGTTGCATATATGGCAGCTCTTCTAAGCGTAAATTCAGGCTCTAGCGACAAGATGCAAAGATATATTTCTAATTGTTATTCCATGGGAATAGAAGTTATTTCACCCAGCATTAATTTTTCTGGTGTTGATTTCACTATTAAGAATAAACAGATTTTATTTGGGTTATCTGCAATTAAGAATTTAGGAGATTCTGCAATAAGAAATATAATTGAAAACCGAAATAGTTTTGGAATCTTTAAGTCATTATCTGATATGTGCGACCGTTTGCCTTCTAATGTTCTTAACAAAAGAAGTCTTGAATCTCTAATTCATTGTGGTGCACTAGATGAGTTTTCAAATGATAATAATAGAGCTCAATTATTATCTGATCTTGATCACGTTATTGAGTGGGCATCTTCAAGAAATCGTGATAGGTTATCCGGGCAAGGAAATTTATTTGATTCTAATGAAGAATTTTCTAATGTTGCTTTTTCAGATTCACAATTGGCTAAGGTTGATGATTATTCACTTATTGAGAAGTTAAAGTTAGAAAAACAATTATTAGGCTTTTATTTATCTGATCATCCTCTAAAGCATTTAACTAAGCCAGCAAAACTTATATCTCCTATAAGCATTTCACATCTAGAAGAAACAAAAGATAGAACCAAAGTCTCTTTAGTTGGGATGATCCCTGATTTGAAGCAAATCACAACGAGAAAAGGAGATAGGATGGCTATAGTTCAGCTAGAAGATCTTTCTGGAAGTTGCGAAGCAATAGTTTTTCCAAAAACCTATGTCAGATTATCTGAATTTCTTTTGACTGATACTAGATTATTGGTGTGGGGAACAATAGATAAAAAAAGTGATAAAACTCAATTAATAATTGATGATTGTAGAGAAATAGATAACCTTAAATTGCTTATTATTAATCTTGAAAGTTCTCAAGCATCAGATGTAAGAGTACAAAATACTTTGAGAGACTGTTTAATTAAATTTAAACCAGATAAAAATAGATGTGGAATCAAGATTCCAGTTTTAGCTGCAGTAAGAAATAAAAATAGCGTTACCTACGTTAAATTTGGTGAACAATTCTGTATTGGAGATATTAAAGGGGCACGCAGATTATTAGAAGATAAATCATTCCAAGTTAATTTGAAATCTCTAGTTTCTTAGATTAAGTTTTATCATCAAAATTTTGTGTTGCAGGTTTGAAGGCTGCTTTTGCTCGTTGAATGTTCATTGGAATGTTTTCAATGCCAAAAAAAGATCCAGGCTCTTTATCCCAACTAGCTGATAATATTCCAAAACTCAATCCTGCTAGACCTAACAGGAAAAACAATGCTGAAATTGCAATTGTTGAGGAAGGAGGTATTTCAGCAATATTTCTTGTAACAATAATGTAGCTAACAATAAAAACAGACATTCCTAATATTGTCGGTATTCCTGCTGTAAAAAATATTCTTCTTGCCATTCTATCAGCTACATATTTAGGGATCCCACTTGATGATCGCTTTGAGGTTGTTACAGTATTAGATGTTTTTTTTAGATTAGCAAAGGCAGTTTTTTCAGAATAATTATTTTTCTTTTTATTTTGTGTCCTTTTTTTAGATTGTTTTTTTTTCATTAATTGAAATCATCCTCTGATTCCAATTTTCTTAACTAGTTCTTGATATTTCTGAACGTTTTTCTCTTTTATGTAAGTTAGTAATCTTTTCCTTTTGCCAATCATTTTTAATAATCCTTGCCTTGAAGCGAAATCATGAATGTTTCCTTGAAGGTGTTCACTTAATTTCGATATTCTTTTAGAAAGCATTGCTACCTGAACTTCTGCTGAACCTGTATCAGTTGGATGGACTTGATGAGTTTCAATCAGCTTCTGTTTTTCAGCTGTATCTAATGACATAAAATTTATTCTCTATTATTTTATGATACTACGTCATCTAGCTAAATTACTATATCCTGATCTAAATAATTCATTGCTAATTTTAATATTTTTTCAAATGATAAATTTTTTTCTTTATTCGCAAGGAGATCTACTTCTTTAATAACAATTGGCAAAATAAGCTTTATTTCTTTATTTTTGTAATTTAATGATTGAAGTGTTAACTGAAGGTCATCAACCATTTTATTAATTTCAGGATTCTTAATCTTAAATTCATCTTGGGGTTTTTCTTCTTCAATTTTCATTTCAACTTTATATTTATTTTTTAATTCTAAAATTAACCTTTCACTCATTTTCTGTCCTATACCAGGTACTGAACAAATTAATTTTTTGTTTTGTGTTTTTATTGCTTTGATAACTTCACTAATAGAAAATTTATTTAATATACCCATACCAATTTGAGATCCAACACCTCGAATACTTAAAATTTCAATAAAAAAGTTCTTTTGATCTTTTGATGTAAAGCCAAATAATAAATCTGAATCTTCTTTCTTAATATGTTTTATCCAAAGAGTGATTTTTTTATTAGATATATGATTTTTTTTTAATTTAAGAAAAAAGGATTCAAGTATTTGTATCTCATATCCTATTCCTTGACAATTTATTAGAACATAAAATTTTTGATTAGTTTGCCAAGATTCAACCAATTCTCCATTTATCCAACTAATCAATTAACCACCATCCACCTGACATCCAATTAGCGCTCCAGCAGTGCCTCCAGCAGGTACGGCCCAAAATCTGTCTTTCCCTCTAGAGGAGGATAGTGCTATTCCAGCACCAAGAATACCTCCAATAAAAGAGCCTTCTCTACAATCATTATCATCTAACCTTTTAGTTTGGCTTTGACCTCCACAAGGTATTACAACTTCATCTTCATATCTTTTTATGTAGCCTGGGTTTGATTTCGTTCCAGGAAAATACTCTTCTCTATACTCAGTTCTTGTACAAGTTACTGACTTTGGGGTTGTTGCTTTAACTTGAAGGATGGGAGAAAAACAAAAAAATAAAGCTAAATAGTAAAATTTCAACGATTTTTTCACTCTTATTAATATTCTATGTCCTTTTGATTATTTTGGTAGTGGTTATAATAGTTCCTAATAAAACTAGTGATGCACCTATTAAAAAATTTAAGTTTATTATCTCACTAAAAAACAAAATCCCCCAAATTGAACCGAATAAAACTTGTAAATAGTTAATTGTTGATGCTTCAGAAGCGGGTAAATTTTTTAATCCTATTGTTAAGAAAGTCTGACCTAACTGAGTGAATAATCCAATCCCAATTACCCAAACTAATTCATTCCAATTTGGAGTAACCCAGTTAATTAAAACAATTGGTAATAAAGTTATAAATGAAACAAGTGGAAAATATTCAATAATTACATAAACATCTTCAGTAAATGAAAGTTTCTTAACTGTAACGTAAGCCAATGCGGTGCAGATTGCTCCAAGAATTGCTATCAAAATCGAAATACTTTCAATTTCGACATTTATATTTGATAATTGACTTGGATTTATTATTACGAATATTCCAATCCAACCAATAATCAATGCAATAATTATATTACGAGTTATTTTTTCGTTTATAAATAAGCCAGCAAATATAGAAATAAAAATAGGGTATGTGTACTGAATGACGGTAGATATACTAAGGGGCATATTTCTTATCGCATAAAAAATGCAAACTAAAGCTAAAGTACCTAAAACACCTCTTAAGATAAGTAATGGTCTATTTTTGCCCCAAGGATTTATATTTTTTAGATTTATTATGAATGATGTAATTATTAAACTTAATAATGATCTGAATAAAACTAATTCATAAATAGGTATTCTTTTATCAATATTTTTTACGCATAAAGTCATCAAACTGAAGAAGAATGAGGCAAATACCAAATTAAATTTATTCAATGAATTAAATTTTTTTTCTAATTCTTCGATATTTATCATTTAAAAAAAATAGTTTTATTGTGAAATTAAGTAGATTCTTTTTTAATTTTGACCTATAACGAATAAATCATTATTTCTTTTTTTAAAAAAACTCTCAATGGTTCATCCTATACACCCAAGGACTATTCAAGAGGTTAAGGAAAAAGCAGATATTGTTGACGTTATATCTGAACATATTGTTCTTAAGAAGAAAGGCAAAGAATTTGTTGGGATTTGTCCTTTTCATGATGATACTAAGCCATCTATGACAGTATCACCAAGTAAACAATTCTATTATTGTTTTTCTTGTGGTGCAGGTGGTAACTCTATTAAGTTTTTAATGGAATTTACTCGTGCAAATTTTTCTGATGTCGTACTTACTCTTGCTAAGAAGAATAATATTAATGTTGAAAATCTTGAGGGTCCTCAAGTAGAAGCTTATAAAAAACAATTATCTAGAAAGGATGACCTTTATAAAATATTAAGAGTCACTAAAAATTGGTTTAGGTCTCAATTAAATAATTCTCTAGGTGTTGAAGCTATGAAATATTTAACATCCAAGAGAAATTTGAGTAATAAAATTATTGATGACTTTGAATTAGGTTTTGCCCCAAATTCATGGAATGATTTATTTAACTATCTATCCAAGGTAGAAAAATTTCCTATTAATCTAATATTGGCTTCAGGTCTTTCAATTTCTAAAGATAATTCTGACAAAATTTATGATCGTTTTAGAAATAGATTAATCGTTCCAATACATGACATGCAGGGACGTGTAGTTGCCTTTGGTGGAAGATCTCTTGATGGACAGGAACCCAAATATCTTAATTCTCCTGAATCAGAGATATTTGAAAAAGGGAAATTGTTGTTTGCATTTGAAAAAGCATCTAGCGTTATAAGAAAGAGAGATAAAGCTATTATTGTTGAAGGATACTTTGATGTAATTTCTCTTCATTCAAAAGGTATTGCTAATTCTGTAGCTTCACTAGGCACCGCATTAAATAAGTATCAAATTTCTCAACTATGTAGATGTACAGATAATAAAAATATAATCTTGAATTTTGATTCTGACAATGCAGGAATATTAGCTACAAAAAGAGTAATAAAAGAAGTAGAAAGCTTATCTCTCCATGATCAAATCAATCTAAAGATACTTCAACTAAATGATTTTAAAGATCCTGACGAATATTTAAATAGTCATACTCCTGAAGATTATTTTAATTTAATTGATAATTCATCCTTTTGGATTGATTGGGAGATTGACCAGATCTTTAAAGATAAAGATTTAACTAAGTCTGAAATTTTCCAGAGTGTTATTTCGTCATTGGTAAAATTGTTAAGTAAATTACCTCAATCATCAACCAGAACTCATTATCTACAAAAAGTTTCCGAAAAATTAAGTAAGGGACAAGCTAGGTTAGCAATACAGTTTGAACAAGATTTAAGAAATCAAGTAAAGGGATTTCGTTGGCATGGTAGATCAAAAAAATTTGAACAACCAAATGAAATTTCCCGACGGGAGAAAAATGAATCGGAAATAATTTTTTATTATTTACATTGTCCAGATCTTAGGCTATTTATTCGTGATGAATTTCTAAAAAGAGAAATTAATGGTTTTAATACTAGTTATATTCAAATTTTATGGGAAGCTATTTCAAAAATTGAACAAAATAATTTAGGTTTAAACTACTTAAATGATTTAAATCAATCAAATAGTCAAAATCTTCAAAAAGATTTTTCTTCTATTAACTTAATTTCACTTCTGCCTGATTACTTAGCTCTCAATAATCCTGAATCATCAAATAAAATTAATATTTTTATTAATCCAAATGAGTTGTTTTTAACATTGCTGAGTAATCCTAAAGACAATTTACTAGGAACATTATCACTTCTTGAGAAATATAATTCTCTTAAAAGATGTAGACACTTAATCGAATCTTGGGGATCTCAAAGATTAAAAACTTTAGAAAATTGTATATCTATTTTAATTGATAATCCTTCTTCAGGTTCTTCGAATACAAATAAAGAGATAGATGATCTTTTTAAGGATTTAAACTCAGATGCGATCAAATTTCAGGAATTATATTACTTAGAAAGGCAACATATTAATTTTTTAGATAAACAACGTTGTGGCAATTTTATAGCTAGTTAATATAAAAATTTTTAATTTATAGGCAGTAATTTTTAATCAAGTTTTTAACTTTTTTGGGTTTATCTTCAAGAACATAAGCTTCTACTTCTTTCGCATAAGTCCCAGAAAAATTTGAACTAGAAAACTCTAATGCTTTTCTTTTACTTTGATGCAATTTGCTTTCTAATTTTTTTATATCCCCTATTGTTTTATTGTCATTACATTTTTGTATCGCATGAGTTGCTTCGTGTCTTAATGCTTTTCTTATCGCCCTTTCTGTTTTGAAGTTATCTTTATTTGGTTCTTGGTTCTTATCTCTATAATTTGTTTTCCTTTTTGCATTTTCAGTACATATTATTATTTTATTTTCTTTAAAATTATGTAGCCCTTTTATTTCTTTGTTTAATAGACATTCAATTTTATTTTCTTCAACTATGTAGTTTGCTTTAATTAATAAGTTAAGAATCTCTTTATCTAATTTGCTCAAAAATAATATAAATTCCATTCTTTTTTGTTTACCTCACTATAGTTGGGATTTGTTCTATATCAGTTGTAGATGAGCGACTTAAGAAATTCTTATTCATCTTCCAACTTTGTGGATTTTTTGTAATGGCCCATGTAATTGCATTGTTATTAAATCTTTTATTTAATAAGTCAATCGTTCTCATAAGATTTGCTGATTTTTTTAAGTCTTTCTGAGATTTGTAATTGATAACTGATTGCTGTAAATATTCGCTATTAGTTAAATCCTGCATTAAAACGCCAGCTTTTGAGAATTTATATTCGGGATTATAAATTTCTTCAGATAATTCAACTACTATTTTTAAAATTTTATTTGTGTCATCTGTTGCATTTGTAAGTTTTCTATGAGCACTTCTTTGATAATTTTGACTTGAATATTTACTGGTTCTGGCAAATACTCTAATTTCAGATGATTGCAAATTCTGACTTCTCATTTTTTCAGAGGCTTTTATTGCATGAGTTGCCAGTGCTTGAGTTAAGTCTTCTAATTTTGTGATAGGCGTGCCGAAACTCCTGCTTACCTGAATTTCTTTTTTTGATTTCTTATTTTTTTCTATGGGCAGGCATCTATGGCCTTTCAGTTCTAATTGCAGTCTTTTCCCTACGATACCTAATTTCTTAATGATTTCATTTTCTTCCATATCTCTTAGTTCTTTCGCATTTTTAATACCTTTACTTTGCAACCAATTAGAGGTTTGTTTCCCGACTCCCCATATCTTATCTATACTAATTCTTTTCAAATAATTATTCTCATTTTCGGTTCTAGCTAAATCAAATATTCCAGCTGAATAATCAATATTTTTAGCTAGTTTATTAGCAATTTTTGCTCTTACTTTATTTTCTCCTATTCCTACTGTTATGGTAATCCCTAGATTCTGATATATTAATGATCTTATGCTTCTTGCCCAAGGATATAGATTTTCATCATTAGGTCTAGAAATTGAGACGAATGCTTCGTCAATAGAATAAATTTCTATCTGTTCACAGTAATTTTTCAGTAAATTCATTAGTCTTCTGCTCATATCCCCATAAAGCGAGTAGTTTGAGCTTAAGACTGCTACATCTAATTTATTTAGTCTTTCTTTGACCTTAAAATACGGAGTTCCCATTTTAATTTTTAAAGCTCGCGCTTCAGGGCTTCTTGCAATGATGCATCCGTCATTATTAGATAAAATTACTACTGGTTTATTTCTTAAATGAGGATTAATATTTTGTTCACATGACGCGTAAAAATTATTAGCGTCTATAAGAGCTATTGCATCAATATTTGAAATTCTCATAAATAGCTATGTATTGAATAAATAACAACTCCCCATATCTGTACATCAATATGGTTTTTAAATCTAAAATCAGGATAATTATGATTTTCTGCTTTTAAATATAATTCATTATTTTTTATAGATAATCTTTTTATTGTAAATTCTCCGTCTATCATTGCAATGATGATATTCCCTGGCCTGGCTGTTAAGCTCTTGTCTACTATTATTAAATCTTTATCTTTAATTCCTGCATTTATCATTGAGTCACCTTTAACTCTAAGGAAAAAAGTGCTAAACGGATTAGATATTAAATGTTCGTTTAAATCAATATTTTCTTCTGTATAGTCATCTGCAGGAGAAGGAAACCCTGCTGATACCGAATCAGTTAATAAGGGGATTTTAAATTTTTTAGTAGTTGAATCAAAAGAATCCAAGGTTAAATTAATAGTATATATGTACTATATAGCAAAAAAACAAAAAATAGTTAGTTATTAAACTTTTATAGATTAATTTTAGATTGAATTTAATCTTTTTAAGAACGATGATAAGGGGAGTTATTAGATATAGAAATAGCTCTATAGATTTGCTCGATTAGGATTAATCTAGCTAATTCATGAGGAAAAGTTAAAGGAGATAGGCTTAGTACCAGATCTGATTTTTCTTTTATATCTGAACTAACTCCATCAGTATCACCGATTAAGAAATTAATTTTTTTATTTTTAAAATTCAAGAGTAAGGAACATAGTTCAACTGAATTAAACTGTTTCCCTTCTTCACTTAGGCAGATAATAATATTGTTATTGGATCTAAGATTAGTTAAATTAAAAGTCTTTAACTCATTAATGACAAGTTCAGGCATTCTTTTTTTGTATTGATTAATTCCATCTCTAATCCAAAGTTTCTTTATTTTGCCGATAGCATAAATTGCTAATCTATTACTCTGAAGCATAATTAAATATTAAAACTAATTATTCATCAAGAAGATAATTAAATTCATCATATAGTTCCTCTTCGGTTGTTAATTTCTTGGATAAATTATGTTTTTTAGAATTCATATTAATTTGATTAATCTCACTTTCTCTTAGTGAATTATTAATGTTAGAAGTCTCTTCTAAAGATTCTGAATTATCAATTAACGAATAAAAAATTTTATTGGGATCTTCTGAATTAAGTGGATTGGTGATTAAATTATCATTATTAGTTATATTTGTGTAATTATTTATATTTTTACTTTCGTTATTTAAATTTTTCTTTTTTTTAAATTCATTGAGTTTATCTAAATTTTTTTTTGATAAGCTCATGATATAAAGTATTAGATAAATTCATATTTAATTTAAACATATTATTAATCTTTTAGATGAATTCTAAAAACTATCATCAAAAAAAAAGATTTGGACAACACTGGTTGGTAAATAAAAAAATATTAGAAAAAATTAAAGAAATTGCTGTTCTTAATGAAAATGACTTTATTTTAGAAATTGGTCCTGGTAAAGGAGCTTTAACATCTAAGTTGTTAAATTCAGAAATTAAAAAATTACATGCAATTGAATTAGATAAAGATTTAATAAATTTATTAAATGATAAATTCAATAATAATGATAAGTTTTCACTGCAGCAGGGAGATATTCTTTCTGTAAATTTAGATTCGATTAATAAGAAGATTACCAAAGTGATTGCAAATATTCCTTACAATATAACTGGTCCAATATTGGATATTTTCATAGGTCGATTGGGCATTATAAGAAACTATAATTACGAAAAAATAATATTTTTGATGCAGAAAGACGTTGTAGATAGGATTTTGTCAAAAGAAGGAAGTCCCAATGCTGGTGCGCTTAGTATAAGAATGCAACTGTTATCAAAAATAAAAAGAATATGTGATGTGCCGCCTTCATCATTTAGTCCGCCTCCAAAAGTTGTTTCTTCTTTAGTAGTTTTCGAACCAATTAAAAATGATTTAAGGTTAGATATTAGTTTAGAAAAATATATAGATAAACTTCTTCGAATTTCATTTAATTCAAGAAGAAAAATGCTTAGAAATACTCTTAATTCAATACTTTCAAATGAAGAGATAAATGAATTATCTGAATCTTCAAAAGTTTGTTTTAATTTAAGGCCACAAGATATTTCAATTGACCAATGGATTAACCTTGCAGAAAATTGTATTAAAATTAAAAAATAAAAATTTAAGTATATGCAAGATTTAACTAAAACGAAAATTAATATAAAATCTCCTGCCAAAATAAATTTGCACCTTGAAGTTATTGGTAAAAGAGAGGATGGATTTCATGAGTTAGCAATGATTATGCAAAATATCGATCTTTCTGATTATTTAGAATTTGAAATTAATAATGAAGGTTTAATTAAACTAGAATCTGATTGTAATGATTTAAGCTTATCTGCTGATAACTTAATTGTAAAATCGGCAAATCTATTAAGGAAAAAATTAAATATTGATTACGGTGCGAATATATTTTTAAAAAAAAATATTCCAATTGGCGCAGGATTAGCTGGTGGATCCAGTAATGCAGCAGCAACATTAATTGGTCTTAATATGTTATGGGATTTGAACTTAGATAAAAAAACATTATGTTCATTAGCATCAACTTTAGGATCTGATATTCCCTTTTTTATAAATGGTGGTATTCAATTATGTTTTGGAAGAGGAGAAATTTTGGAGAAATTAGATTCAAACTTTGAATATGGAGTAATTCTTTTAAAAAATCGAAATGTATCAGTATCTACAGCTGAAACTTATAAAAAATATAGTAATAGATTTTGTGATCAATATCTTACTGATAGAGAAATGATTGAGAACAGAAGAAACAATTTAAGAGATAATGGTTTAAATAACTTAAATTTAAATAATCAACATTTATCTATTAAAAATGATTTGCAGTTAGTTGTTGAAAATGAAAATGATTCTGTAAAGCAGGCATTATATTTACTTTCTAAATTAGAAAATTGTCTCACATTTTCAATGAGTGGATCAGGACCTACATGCTTTGCACTCTTTAAAGATATAGAGATTGCTAAAAAGGAATTAACTTCAAATTATAAATTGTTTAGAAATAAAGGTTACGATTCATGGGTTTGCACTTTCCTTGAAAAGGGAATAACATTCATTTAAATTTTTCTGTAAAATTTTATTGTGACTGATAATAGTAATGAGAATATTGAAAAAAACATTCCCGAAAAAGGACCGTTAAATTTTATTGTAGGATCATCAACAAGTTTTCTATTATTTATATTTTTTTATTTTTTAAGTAATAAAATTGCAATTTATTTTTCATTACATAAACCATCTAATTCTTCTGAAATAGTCCAAAATATTTCTTCTAGTATTAATACCTTAATAATTGGTTTATCTTTTTTGCTAACCTTTTCTTTTGCCTTTATTGGTATTGGACTTTTTATTGTATTTATTCGCAGTTTTTTTCTGAAGAAAAATTGAATTGCCAATATTATTAAGAAAACACTTTCTTTTAATGTCTTTACATGACTTAGGTCTTTTAGTCCTTTTGCTGTCACCTGGAATGATTTTATCAATATTACTACTCATAACCTTCGCTGAAGGAGGTTGAATTATTCAAAGTGGTAGGATTATATATGTGATTAATTAGGTAATTAATTGTGGCTGGAACATTATTATTTAATGCTTTGAAAGAGGCAATTGATGAAGAAATGGCAAATGATGTAAATGTTTGCGTTATGGGGGAGGATGTTGGTCAATATGGAGGATCTTATAAGGTAACTAAAGATTTATATGAAAAATATGGAGAGTTAAGAGTTTTAGATACTCCAATTGCAGAGAATAGTTTTACGGGTATGGCTGTGGGTGCAGCAATGACTGGCTTGAGACCAATAGTAGAAGGAATGAATATGGGGTTTTTGCTTTTAGCTTTTAATCAGATATCAAATAATATGGGTATGCTTAGATATACAAGTGGCGGAAATTATAAAATACCAGCAGTAGTACGAGGACCTGGTGGAGTTGGTCGTCAACTTGGTGCTGAGCACAGTCAAAGACTTGAAGCATATTTTCATGCAGTCCCTGGCATAAAGATTGTGGCATGTAGTACACCTACAAATGCTAAAGGTTTAATGAAAGCAGCTATAAGAGATGATAATCCGGTTCTATTTTTCGAACATGTTCTTCTATACAATTTGTCTGAAGAATTACCTGAGGGTGATTATACTTGCTCTTTGGATCAGGCTGACGTTGTAAAAGAAGGGAAAGATATTACTTTATTGACTTATTCAAGAATGAGACATCACTGCCTTAAAGCTGTTGAAGAATTAGAAAAAAAAGGAATAGATGTTGAGTTAATAGATTTAATAAGTTTAAAACCATTTGATATGGAAACCATCTCAAATTCTATAAGAAAAACAAATAAAGTAGTTATTGTTGAAGAATGTATGAAGACTGGAGGTATTGGTGCAGAATTAATTGCCTTGATAACAGAAGAGTGTTTTGATGATCTTGATGCCCGACCAATTAGATTATCTAGTCAGGATATTCCAACTCCTTATAATGGAAATCTTGAGAATTTGACAATAATCCAACCACATCAAATAGTTAAGAAAGTTGAAGATTTAATAAGTGGGAGTATATAGACAATGAAAAGAAGGCAAGGTTGGCTTTTTTTTATTATATTTCTACTTACTTTATCTGTTTATCTGTTAGTAAATTATCCCTTACAGTTGGGATTGGATTTACAAGGGGGTTCTCAACTTACACTACAAATTATTAAAGAGGAAGGTAAGGTAACAAAGGATGAACTTGAAGCAGTTAATTCTGTTATAGATAAGCGTGTTAACAATTTAGGAGTTTCCGAGTCCAACTTGCAAACCCTAGGTGGAGATCAATTGATTTTAGAATTGCCTGGAGAACAAAATCCATTAGTTGCTTCAAGGGTATTAGGTAAGACTGCTTTATTAGAATTTAGAACCCAAAAAAAAGGAACATCTACAAATTTAAAAGCCCTGCAACTGCAGAGATTGAGTATTAAAGAATTAATTGAACAATATTCCTCTGCAGAAAAAAGTCAAAATGATAATAACTTAAAAGTTATTCAAGATGATCTTAAAAATATAGAGCAAGAATTGAATTACTCATCTAATAGTAATGATTTATATGGGAAGTTAATTGAAATCAAAAAATATGTTGATAAAAAAATTTCAAATTTATTTATTAAAACAGATTTATCTGGTAATGATCTTATTAACGCAGGAAGGAGACAAGAACAAACAAATAGTAATTGGGAAGTTTTATTAACTTTTAGTAATTCAGGAGGTGAAAAGTTTGCAGAAATTACAAAGTCAATTGCTGGCTCTAATCAACTATTGGCTATCATTCTAGATGGTGAATCAATAAGTGAAGCCAGTGTTGGTAATCAATTTGTTAATACTGGGATTACAGGTGGATCAGCAACAATAAGCGGTAATTTTAGTGCTGAAAATGCTAGAGAATTAGAAGTTCAACTTAAAGGAGGTTCATTGCCATTGCCAATTGAAATAGTAGAAACTAACACAATAGGCGCTCTGTTAGGATCCAAAAATATTTTAAAAAGTCTTTATGCAGCTATTAGTGGGTTAATTTTTGTGGGTATTTTTATGTTTTTTAATTATAGAATTCTAGGTTTTGTTTCAGTTCTTTCTCTAGTACTTTATGGTTTCTTTAACTTAGCCCTATATTCTTTAATTCCTGTAACTTTGACATTACCTGGAATATCTGGGCTTATACTTAGCATTGGTATGGCTGTTGATGCAAATATTCTAATATTTGAGAGAATTAGAGAAGAATTAAATGATGGTAATACTCTTACAAGATCAATTGATAGTGGGTTTCAGAGAGCTAATTCATCCATAGTTGATGGACATATTACAACTCTTCTAAGTTGTTTTGTATTGTTTTTATTAGGAACAAATTTTGTTAAAGGATTTGCTGCAACATTAGGTATTGGAGTCTTAATAAGTTTGTTTACCTCATTAAATTGTTCTAAAACTATTTTGCGATTTTTAACAACATATCAATCTTTAAGACAAAAAAATTTCTATCTACCCAAGAATAATTTTTCAAATTAAATTTTTATTTCTAATTTTCCCATGAAATACAATCTCGAACTAATAAAAAATAAAAGTAGGATAATTGGTTTTTCAACCGTTCTTATTTTGTTGAGTCTTTTAGGAATTTTATATTCTACTTTTAATACTTCTTATAAGAAACCTATAAATTTAGGGATGGATTTTGTTGGGGGAAATGAAACAAGAATAGAGAGATTTTGTGAAGAGGAATGTTCTAATTTTTCCCCTGATACAGTTTTAGAAAATTTAAGAGAGATCTCTAAAAATAAAAACGTTTTAAGTAATATTAAATTACAATTCCAAAATAATGATAAGTTAATTTCAATAAGGACACCTTATTTGAGTATCGAAGAATCAAATAATCTTATTACTAATCTTGATAATATTATCGGTCCTTTAAATTATGCTAGTAAAGATTCAAGATTAATAGGTCCAAAGCTTGGGAAAAGATTACTTACTAATTGCGTTAGTTCATTGTTAGTTTCTTTATTAGCAATATCATTATATATAACCATTAGATTTGATAAAAAATATGCATTTTTTGCATTATTGGCTTTATTCCATGATTTATTAATTGTTTTCGGTATATTCTCCTGGTTGGGCATTATATTATCCGTTGAGGTAAATAGTTTATTTGCAGTTGCCTTGTTAACTATTGCTGGTTATTCTGTAAATGATACTGTTGTTATTTTTGATAGAATTCGTGAGAATTTTAAATCAAAGAACGAAGGCTATAACGAAACTATTCAATTATCAGTAAACGAATCATTTAGGAGAACAACTTTTACAAGTATTACAACCCTTATCCCTTTATTAAGCATAATGTTGTTTGGAACTTACTCGCTATTTTGGTTTTCTTTGGCCTTATCATTAGGAATTATAGTTGGAAGTTATTCAAGCATTTTGCTGGCTCCTTCCTTGTTGCTTAAAGACTGAGTTTAAGCTTCTAAATTTATGAAATTAAATTACTATTTGATAATTTTATTTTCTTTAGTTTTAATAGATCTTTCTACTGAGCTAAGAATATTATTTGATCATTTTACTTTTAATTCGCTATCTTTTGCTATAAGTAAACATCCCTTAGCTTTCTTTATACTTTTTTCCTATCCATATTTATATAAAAAATTAATTAAGTAGTTTTTAAATATCTTTAATTGATTCTTTGATTAAAACCTGTATTACTACTGCCAATGGAAGGGATAGTATTAAGCCTAATGGACCAAAAATGAAGGTAAATCCAAATTGTGAAATTAATGTCAAACCAGGAAGTAAGTTTGCTTTTTTCTTCATTATCGATGGCATTATTATATAGCTTTCAATATTTTGAATGATTACATATGCTCCTAAAACAGCCAGTGGCTTCCAAAAATTATCTAATAGTGCAATTGAGATAGGAAATATACCGCTAATAACTGGACCTATATTTGGAATTACATTAAGAACCATTGCTATTAAAGCATTTGAGACAACATATTTGACATCTAGTATAGATAAAACTATTAATGATAACAAACCTACTGATAATGAGCTTATGACCATGGAGAAGGTCCAATTTGCTAATGCAATATTGCATTTTTCCAGAATATTTCTAAATTTGTTACGGTAATTTTTTGGTATTAATAGAAGTATATTTTCTTTATATTGTTTTGGTTCAATAGAAATCATCAAACTAACAGCTAATACGAATATTAATTTCAAAAAACCTGAGCCTAAATTTCCCGCTATATTTATTAAATTCTTAAAACTTTCTTGAATAGCTTTTGCAATAGTTGAGACATCTGGAATGGTAACTACATTATTTATAAGATTGAAAATGTCTATGACGCTTTCTGATTTTTCGCCATAAAACAGGTTATTTAGTTTGTTCAGATTTGTATTAATCAAAATATTTATTTTTGATAAACCATTTGGAATATCAACTAGTATTTCATTGAATTCTTTTATGAACGGAGGCAATACAAGAATAAAAATAGTAAATACTATTACTGATATAACGGTTAATACAAGAAACAAAGAAAGTGATCGAGGAATTTTCAATCCCCTTTGCATTTGATTACATAAATTACAAACAATATTTGAAATTACTAAAGAACAAATTATTAGTAGGAGAAAATCCCTCAAAATCCATATTATTAAAGAAGTGACTAATATTACTACTAACTTAAAATATGATGAACTACTCAATTTTCAAAATATTCTACTTCTTTTCAGAATATCCTAATCCATTTGATTTGGCATAACTATTTGCAAATCTCATAAATCTATCAAAGTCTGATGTTTTCTTCCAAATATAAACTGCCTCTAAAAATATGGGTTCTCCATCAACAAACTTTACTTTTACTTCCCTAGTTAGTATTTCACCTTCGGAATCAATCATACGCATACCTGTGATTTCACCTTCTGTAATTGAGGATAATGCCTGAGGTTTTTCGAATAAAAATAATGCTTGGCCAGTGGTACCGTCTTTACTCCTAGTCAATCTTATTTCAGGCACTACTGGTTCATCAGTTCCCTGATAAAATTGTATTTTTGCAGTTTTATTTGCTGTCATAATTTTCGGTTAATAATTTTTTATCTTAGGAAATATTTTTCACTATCGTTTGTAATTATTTTATAAAACATTATTTATTAACTCTAGAATCCCTTCATCATATTTTTTGTCGGTTAAATCTAACAACTCTATATTTGTTTTGCCAACCTTTTCGAATTCATAACATTTATCGTAATAATCTAGAACTGATCTGCAAACTAAGTCCCATTTCTCATTATTAATTGATTCTAGAGCTAATTTTGTTCTTTGCGGTCCTAATCTTTTTTTTATCCTTAAAACAGATTCTTGAAGTTCCTCTTTTTTAAATACACTATAAGTATCTATCAACTCTTCTAACCTGTTAGAGTCACTTCTTAAAATTTCGATTCTCCTAGAATGTTTCATCTGATTGAAGAATTCATGAGGAATTTTGCATTTACCTATATTTGCACTTTCAGCTTCTACAAAAATATAATTAGACAATTTAAAAGAATTTAATTTTTCTGCAATTAAATTTTCAAATTGTTCATTTGAAGGTTGTTCTTTCATTCCTAAACCTCCAAATGTACTTCCTCTATGACAAGCAAATCCTTCAAGATCAATAGTTTGATATTTATATTTTTCTAGTAATGATAATAATCTTGTCTTCCCTGTTCCTGTTTTTCCGCCAATAACTACTATATTCATTTTTTTTGAGAATCTATCTAATACCCATCTCCTATACATTTTGTATCCCCCCTTAAGTGTTAATGGATTTAATTTATATTTTTCTAGTAGCCAAGCAATGCTTTGTGAACGCATTCCTCCTCTAGAACAATATATTCTGATAAAAAATTCATTATTTTTTTTAGTAATAGTTTTATAAGAGTCAATACTCATGAATAAATTATCAAGAAGTAATTCCATTTTCTTTTCAAAAAATTTTAATCCCTCTATCACTGCTTTTTTTCTTCCCTCTTTCTTATAAATCGTGCCAATTATTGATCTCTCATCATTATCAAATAGTGGAATGTTAATAGAATTAAGCATGTGTCCTTTATAATATTCACCTGGACTCCTAACATCTATAAGTGGTCCTTGAAAACTTCTAAATTTCTCTAGTTCTTTTCTTTTGAAATACATGGATAGTTTTAATTTTTTTAAATTAATTTTTTAAAATGAATAACAAAGAACAAGATAACTATAATAATGCTACATTAGACCTGATAAAAAAATTTGTAGATTCCAATCAAAGAAAAAGAATAAATTCATTAACTCAAATAGAATCCGAAGTCGAAAATATTTTTAATCTTGGACCTTCCCTGTTTGATATCTTTGATAGTGATGGCGACGATTGGGCTGCTGGTTGGATATTGCAAGTTTTAAAAAAATTTAAGCCTGAATTCTTTGAAAACTCCAAATTCAATAATTGGTTTAATACATATTCAGATATTGCTATTAATTATGATGATTTGCAATTGATGTTGGTTGAGCAACAATTTGAAGAGGCAGATAGATTAACAAGTTCCTATTTACGAAAATTAGCTGGAAAATTAGCTGAAAAACGTGGATATGTTTTCTTTAGTGAAGTTAAGAATATGTCAGGTAAAGATCTTGAAACAATTGATAGATTATGGACTATTTATTCTACTGGTAGATTTGGATTCTCAATTCAGGCAAAGATATTAAAATCAGTAGGAAAAAAATATGAATTAATGTGGCCGAAAATAGGTTGGAAAAAAGAGGGCTTATGGACTAGATATCCAGGATCTTTTTGCTGGTCATTGGATGCTCCTGATGGACATATGCCTTTAATAAATCAACTAAGAGGAGTAAGACTTATGGACTCAATTCTACGGCATCCTTCTATTGCAGAAAGACATAATAATATTCTTTAAATTGAGGTATTTAATAAGTTAAAATTAAGATAGTATCAAAATATTATTATGTCCTTATTTCGGGGCAAAAATATTTTAAAAAAATTTTTTAAAAGGCCAAAGATTAACTGGTCAAATTACGAATTCGAATCATCATTACAGTTAAATGAATTTGTAGATCAATTATTAGAACCTATTGAAAATTCTCAATCAAGCTATCTTATAAAACTTGGTTTACATGAAGCTCTAGTTAACGCAGTAAAACATGGAAATAAATTAGATCCTAAAAAAAATATTAGAGTAAGAAGAATAATTACCCCTAATTGGTGCGTATGGCAAATTCAAGATCAAGGTAATGGTTTAGAAATAAAAAAAAGAGATTACAAATTACCAAAAAAAATAAGTAGTGTAAAAGGCCGTGGCTTATACATTATTAATGAATGTTTTGATGATATTAGATGGAGTAGTAAAGGTAATAGGCTTCAGTTGGCTTTAAAAAGGTGATTTTTGATTTTTACTAGGGCAAGGTTGATCTACGTTAATTTCTTTTAACCATTTAATACTTTCTTCTAAATACTCAATAGTTTCCTTTTCATTACAAGAAATAATTAAATGGCATAATCCCGCAGAAATTAGTTCTGCAGATCGTTTATATTTATTTCCTTTTTCTTTATGCCATTTAGAATGATCTATCTTTAATTTGTCGTTAAGACTTTGAACAAGCTGAATAGTATCTTTATCCCAAAAGGTCATAGATGTTTTTATTTACTTTACAGCAGACCATACTTTGGTCATAAAAAAGGAATTTGATTTTACATCTTTAAACCCTAATTCCTCAATTTTAGAATCTAAATCTTCTTTTATATAATCATAATAAAAAGGCTCGTGAAAAGATTTATAAAAGTTTTCCATTACTAAAGTAAAGTCAGGAGAATCGCTTATTTGAATTGAATCAGCTAATACTAATATTCCACCAGGTTCAAGAACTCTAAAAAATTCATTTAATACTTTAGCTCTAACTGTTCGAGGTAATTCATGAAATAAGTAAACACAAGAAATGCATTGAAAACTATCATTTTCAAAAGGTAATTCTTCAGCATTACCTTTTACTAACTGAATTAAATCTCCACCTAAATCTGAAATATATCTACTTGCCTCTTTTAAATATGAATCAGATAAATCGATCCCTGTAATTTTTTCTTTAGGAAATGCCGCTCTTAATTGTTTTAATGTTCTTCCTGATCCTGTTGCCACATCAAGTATTTTAATAGAGCTTTTTTTTCTATCGCTAAAAGTTTCAAGTCCTTCTTTTATTGGCTTAATTATTCTTCTCCTCATTGAGTCAGCACTTCCATTGAAAAGTATCTCTACTTGCAGGTCATAAATACTAGCTGAAAAATCTGATAAATAACCATCTGTTTGATGATGAAAATTTCTCAAGTAATATTGAGGATAATTATCTTTATCAATTGATTTTGGAAGATCATCATAGTTTTGTTTTCTCCGTCTATCCCAAGTATTAGGCATATCGAGCCAAATTTTAGGATATTGAGTTAGATATCTAAGCCATGGCTCGTCAAACAATAATTTTTTTGGATATATATTTTTTTCTGCATCATTCCAATCTTCTTCTCTTAAAATATCCATTGAATTTTGTATTTGCATTAGAAGATCCTTATCTATATCAAAATTTTCAAGCTTAGAATCGGGAAGAATAAAATTCATTAATCTTGAACTGATCTGCTTGTGAGCGAAACCTGCAATGCTCTTACTTTGTTGTAGCGTTTTATATGCAATTTTTGAAATAGATTCCCTAGCCATTTTTTAATTTATATATATATATTCCAACAAAAAAAAAATCAATTTGAGAATATTTTGTGATATTTCTCAAATTGATTAATTTAAACTAAAGGGTTCTTTTAATTATGCATCGTAATACATGAAAAATTCATGTGGATGAGGCCTTTGTCTTAGTTGTTGTACCTCTTCGTATTTTATATCGATAAAGTTATCAATAAAATCTTCGGTGAATACTCCACCAGCTAATAGATAATCCTTATCTGCTTTTAGCGCATTAAGTGAGTCATTTAAAGATGAAGGTACTGTATCAATTTTTGCAAGTTCATCAGCTGGAAGTTCAAATAAATCTACATCTACTCCATCACCAGGATCAATTTGATTTTTAATTCCATCAATACCAGCTAGCATCATTACAGAAAATGCTAAGTAAGGATTTGCAAGTGCATCACCTGATCTGAATTCTAATCTTTTAGCTTTAGGGCTTGGTCCTGTTAAAGGTATTCTAACCGCAGCTGATCTATTACCTTCAGAATAAACTAGATTTACAGGTGCTTCGAATCCTGGAACCAATCTTTTATAACTATTCGTAGTTGGGTTAGTAAATGCTAAGAATGATGGAGCATGTTTAAGTATGCCTCCGATGTACCATCTAGCTGTTTGAGATAAATTTGCATATGCTCCTTCACCAAAAAATAGTGGCTGTCCACTCTTCCATAAACTTTGATGAACATGCATTCCTGTTCCGTTGTCGTTAAAAACAGGCTTGGGCATAAATGTTGCTGTTTTTCCATATTTTTTTGCAACATTTCTTACAACATATTTATAAGTCATTACGTTATCAGCAGCATTTATTAACGAATCAAATTTCATTCCAAGCTCGTGTTGACCGGCACCAGCAACTTCATGATGATGTTTTTCTGTGGGGATACCTAATTCACCCATAAGAAGAAGCATCTCAGATCTAATATCTTGCGCAGTATCATTTGGAGCAACTGGAAAATATCCTTCTTTATATTGTATTTTGTATCCTAAGTTTCCCCCTTCTTCAATTCTCCCTGTATTCCATGGCGCTTCAATAGTATCTACACTATAAAAACAACCTCCCTCTTTAGAGTCATATCTAACATCATCGAATAAAAAGAATTCTGGTTCTGGTCCAAAAAATGCAGTATCTGCTATACCCGTCGAGTCTAAATATTTTAATGCCTTTTGAGCTAAAGCTCTTGGACACCTATCATAAGGTTCCCCACTTCTTGGCTCTTGAATAGAGCAAATCATACTTAGAGTTTTATGTTTATAAAAAGGATCTATCCAAGCTGTACTTGCATCGGGCACCATTGACATATCCGAGGCATTAATTGCTTTCCAACCTCTTATTGATGAGCCATCAAATGCCAACCCTTCTGTAAAAGAATCCTCCTCTATCATGTCTGATGTAAGAGTTAAATGTTGCCATTTTCCATGAATATCAGTGAATTTTAAATCGATGAGTTCAATTCCTTCGTCTTTAATTTGACTTAAAACATCTTGGGGAGATTTAGACATAATTTTGTAATACCTTATATGAAATTAATAAGATGATGATTCTTGTTATGTATCAACGGTAACTTTTTTTAAGACTTGATGTCTTCTTTCAGTGTTTCGAGTCATAAGTTTAATAATTGTTTACTTAAATATTTAAATTGAATGAATTTCTTTAAATAAATATCGCTTATGTAGCGATATTAGTTTAATTTAAATGTAATTGAATGTAATGCTTTGACAGAAGCAAAACTTATTTCGGCTTTAAATGAAGAGAATTTATCTCATTTCTCAAAAACTTATGTTCCCTCTAGACTTTTATTAGGTCCTGGTCCTTCAAACGCCCATCCAGAAGTCTTAAGCGCTCTTTCGTTGAATCCTATTGGTCACTTAGATGAAGCATATATTTCATTGATGTCTGATGTTCAACAACTTCTAAGATATACCTGGCAATGTAATAATCGTCTGACTCTTCCAATGAGTGGTACTGGAAGTGCAGCTATGGAGGCTTCTATAGCGAATTTTATAGAGGAAGGAGAGAAAATTCTTATCGCTAAAAAAGGATATTTTGGAGACAGACTTGTTGATATGGCAACAAGATATAAAGCAGATGTATCTGTTATTGAAAAACCATGGGGTGAATCCTTTTCTTATGAAGAAATCAAGTATGAAATAGAAACTAAAAAACCAGCCATTTTTGCTATTGTGCATGCTGAAACATCAAGTGGTGTTTTACAACCTCTTGAGGGGATTGGTGAAATATGTAGAAAAAACAACTGCTTGTTTTTAGTTGATGCAGTTACTTCACTTGGCGCTTTAGAATTATTGATAGACGAATGGAAAATTGATCTAGCATACAGTTGTAGTCAAAAGGGATTAAGTTGTCCTCCAGGATTAAGCCCTTTTACAATGAATAAAAGAGCTGAAGAAAAACTAAGTTTAAGAAAAACAAAAGTACCTAACTGGTATTTAGATTTGTCTCTATTGAACAAATATTGGGGTTCTGATCGTGTTTACCATCATACTGCGCCCGTAAATATGAATTTTGCTATTCGTGAAGGTTTACGATTAATTGCGAATGAGGGCTTAGAAAATGTTTGGAATAGACATAATACTAATGCAAAGAAATTGTGGAATGGATTAGAAAGTCTTGGAATGGAATTACATGTATCAGAGGAATATAGATTGCCAACTTTAACCACAGTTAAAATTCCACCAGCAGTTGATGGGGATGGTTTTAGAAATCATCTCTTAAGAAACTTTGGAATAGAAATAGGGAATGGACTTGGAGAATTATCCGGTAAGGTGTGGCGTGTAGGGCTAATGGGTTTTAATTCATGTGAAGAGAATGTTGACCGATTATTAAACCTATTTGATACTGAGCTAAAGAAATTTTCTATTTTCGAGTCCTCATCTTTTTGAACCAAATCTTTAAAATTTGACTGCATTCATCTTCTAGGATACCTCCAATTATTTCCATTCTGTGATGAGCACTTTCATGTTTTGATAGGTCAATTGAACCGCCCAAACCACCTCTTTTCTTATCGTAAGCTCCGAAAATAACTTTACCCATCCGCGCTTGAATAAGAGCAGAGGAACACATAGTACAAGGTTCTAAATTTGTGATAATAGTACATTCATTAAATCTCCAATCATTTTTTATTAGAGATGCCTGCCTAAGTGCCATTATCTCAGCATGACCTAATGGGTCTTTATTTATATTCCTCTTGTTAACCCCTCTCCCGATACATCTACCTCTCTCATCTAAAATCATTGAACATATTGGTAACTCAACTTTTCCAATTTCTTTTGATCTTCTTAATATCGAATTCATCCACAAAGTGTAATTTGTTCTTTTTTGTAGATCTTTATTACTATTTCCATTTTCAAAAATATATCTCATTTACCAATATTGAGAATAGAATTATTAATAGATATCTTATCTGATGGCTGAAGATTTAATAAATAATAAAGATATATACTTCCCCTCAAATATAGGGACTAATGACAAATTGATTACTCTTCTTAATAGAGCAAGTCAAACTCTTTGTGAATGGTTCTCTAATACTGATAAAAATGGTCCTTTACCTTTTGATGAGAGTTTCAAGTGCATTATGCCTGCAGAAGATGGTAATTCTGAAGAAGATTTGTTTTCTGAGATTGAATCTCTTTTGAATAATTCATTTAATCCCGTTCATCCTGGATCATTAGCTCATCTTGATCCCCCACCTTTAATTTTCTCTATTTTGGGAGATTTAATTGCTGCTGGTTTAAATAATAATCTTCTTGCTTACGAGTTATCACCAAGTGTAACTTTGCTTGAGGAATCGTTATGCAAATGGTTTGCAAAGAAAATAGGGTTTAATGATTTTTCAGGAGGTATAGCTGCAAGCGGAGGTACATTAAGTAATCTGAATGCACTCATAGCAGCTAGAAATAATGCTGGATTAGCTACAAATCCTAATTCTGTATTACTTGTTAGTGAAGATGCTCATTCTTCCTTCGTTAAATGTATCAGAGTAATGGGTCTTGATACTACGAATCTTGTCAGGATTAAAACTGATAATCAAGGTCGAATGGATATAAACGATCTAAAAAAGTCTTTAGATAAATGTTCAATAGAAAATAAGAAAATATTTGCTATAGTCGCCACCCTTGGGACAACTGTAAGAGGAGCTATTGATCCTATTAAGGAAATAAGTGAAATTTGTAAACAAAGAAGCATATGGTTACATATTGATGGTTCAATTGGAGGGATTTTTGCTATAACTTCTATTCCAATTGAAGGTTTAAATAATATTAATCAGGCTAATTCGATAACGATAAATCCACAAAAAATCATTGGCATTACAAAGACTTCATCTTTGTTATTAGTTTCAAATATGAGTACTTTAGAAAATACTTTTAATACTGGATTACCATATATATCCTCTAAAGAAAATATTATTAATAGAGGAGAAATAGGCATACAAGGTTCTAGACCTGCAGAAGTTATCAAACTGTGGCTTGGGTTACGTTTTTTAGGTATGAATGGAATAGAAAATATATTAAAATCTTCAATTAAAAGAAAAGATTTTTTTATAAAAAATATTAGTAAAAATAAATTTGATATATATTCAGGTCCTCTTCATATTGTTTCATTCTTACCAAAGAAACTTGAGCCAAAAGACTCTGATGCATGGACTCAAACTAAAATTAATGATCTAATTAACAACAACTTTATGCTTTCTAGACCAAAATTTAAAGGTAAATATTTTTTACGGGTTGTCATGGGAAATTACAATACTAAAGAATCTCATATTGAAGAACTTTTGAGACTACTAGATGCTTAACTAATGAATATGCGTAGATCAAAAATTATTGCAATTTTAACAGGGTTCATATCAATAGCTATTTGTATTGCTTACTTACTCTTAATAACTATCTTTGATTTTAGAACTTATCTAAATGATCAATTATCCAATTTTACATAGTAAATGGAGGCAAACTTTTATTTGATTTAAAATAATTTTTCATTTTAATTTTCGAAATAGCTTCTTTTACAAAGTTGTTTAAAATGTCTTCTCTCTTACTTATTCTATAAATCTTATCTACTACTTCTTGAATTCCTCCATCTCCCCAATCTTGTCCATTTTTAAAATATTCAATCAAGCTTAATCCTACTATTCTTATTAACCAGCCTGCTGTAACTGACTGTATAGATTTAGATAATATTATTTTAGTCACGCTAGTAGCTAAAGCAGGAGAAAGAATGGCGAGACCACCTTTTAGTATACCTTGTTTAGCCAATGCACTAAGCAATGATGTCGCTAAATCTTTCGCATCTTTTTTTGTAAGCTTTATTTCATATATTTTTGATAATTCCATTATCATTTGAAGGTTTACGGAGGTAGTAGTAAGGAAATCAACAGCTGGAAGTGGATTAACTAGTATTACTCCTCCGGTTATCCACATATATTTATTAATCACTTTATTTGACATTAAATATCTTTGTTCTTGAACAAATTTCTTACTTTTAATACCTAACTTATTTGAGCGAAAAAGAATATTATCCGCCAATAACTCTTCACCATTATTATCGAGCGTATCAATTATTTCTCTAAACAAACTTCCTACCTGTGGAAATAAATTTAAAGCATCTGATTTTTCAAAGGGAGATTGTTGAGGTACTGCAATTGTTTGAACAACTGAAATTTTATTTTTTCTAGCGGAAGTTATAGAAATTATATTTTCTTTTATGAGGTTATTTTCATCTCTAGACCTCAAATCACATTTATTTAGAACTATTATTATTTTTTTCCTTAATTTTAATAATTCTTTAATTAAATAGTTTTCGTATTTATTTATGTCTTGATCTAATACAAAAAGAACTAAGTCAGAATTTGATGCTTGTATAATTGTTGCTTTTTCTCTTTCTTCTCCTAATTTGGATGGTTCGAATAAACCGGGAGTATCAACTATATTAACGTTTCTTTTTAAGATTGGGATACGAATTTTGTAGCTATTAATTTGTTTTGTAGTACCTATTTTTGCTGAAGTTTGTCCGACAATATTTTTCAATAAAGATCTTGCTATAGATGTTTTTCCTGATGAACCTGCACCAAAAAGAGTAACTTTATAATCTCCTGTTTTTAATTGGGAATCTAGTTTATTTTTTTGGTAATTTAACAATTCAACTTTTACTTTATCGTTAATTTTTTTATTAATTTTCTCGACCCCTTCCAAACTTATTTTGGCAGCACCATATGTATTTTTGAATGAAAGTGTGTTTTTTTTATTTTTATATATAACTTTATAAACTATTTTTTTAAATAATTTTTTATCAATATTATAAAAGATATAGATAATTACTATTAAAAATAAAAATGTATAAATATTTACTAATCTTATAAATATCGAAAATAAAATATATAGAAATAATATTAATACAATATATTTTAATTTCAAGTAATCCATTTTATCGATTATTTTTAAAAATGTTATACAGTAAAAAAAGGAAACCAATATTAATAGATATATCAGCAATATTAAATACTGGAAAATTTATAACATTTAAGTTTATAAAATCAACAACAAAACCTTTATATACCCTATCTATGCCATTACCAATAGTTCCCCCAAGAATAAAGCTATAAGAATATAGTTCGTAAGAGTTTAAAGTATTTTTTCTTAATATTAAATAAAGAAGTAATATTGAAAAAAAAATACTTATTAAAGATAAAAATATTCTACTACCACTAAATATGTTAAATGCTGCGCCGTAATTTTTTACAAAGTCTAATTTAAATAATAGAAAATCTTTATTAATAAATAATTTTTTATTATAAAACATTAAATATTTCGTAAATTGATCTATTAGAACAATAAAAATACTTAAAGATAAAAAATATAATTTTGTTTGTATTTTATTAATCATTATTTGCTATGTTTTAAATGTTCTATAGGTTTAATAAGTAATAAAAGTGGAAAAAGCATTAAAAAATGATATCCAATCTTACCTAATGAGTATTTCCCTAAATTATATAAAAATAAATTAAATTGACTGAAGAATATAATTTGTATGAAGTTGTAAAATATTCCAGTTAAATGCATAGCAGCGATTGCTATAAATCCATTTTTTAAAAAGTTTCCAACATTTATTTTACTTCTAGTATTTAAATTATCAATTATTTTGATTAATGGATATAAACCTAGTAAATAGCCAAAATTTGGAGTGAGCAAATAACCTATTGAACCTCCTTGATGAAAGACTGGAAATATAAATAACCCCAAAAATATATATATAGAAAATGCTCTAAAAACAACTTTTTTATTAAATATAAGTGTTAATAAAATTATGGTTGGAATTTGCAATGTGATAGGCAACTCTATGTTATTACTAGATTTATAGATAAAAGGTAGTGGAACATAAACAGATAACATAGATGTTATTACTAGTGATTGAAGACTCACGAGTATCTCAATTAATTTATAAAAATTGAGCATTATTATGAATTTTATTTATAAACTTCTCAACGCAACAATTGGATCTAATTTAGAAGCTCTTTTTGCAGGTAAAACGCCAAAGATTAAACCTATCGATCCTGAAATGATCATGGTTGAAAAAGTAGTTGTAATTCCTACTGATGCAGGAAGTGGTGTTATCAAAGATAAAAGAAAAACACCTGATAATCCCGTTGTTGTTCCAATTAATCCTCCAATTGTAGATAAAATCAATGCCTCAATTAAAAATTGAATTAATATATCTGATTGTTTAGCTCCTATTGCTTTTCTCAGTCCAATCTCTTCAGTCCTTTCGCTAACAGAAACTAGCATAATATTCATGATTCCTATGCCTCCAACCACTAAAGATACTGCTCCAATACCTGCCAATAAAAACGTTAGCCCACTTGTAATATTAGTTACTATATTTAATGCATCTTCTTGTGATCTAACTGCAAAGTCATCATCTCTGATTATTTTGTGCCTTTGCCTTAATAAATTAGTAATTTGAAATTTAGCAGCCCTTGTTGCATTTTTATTTATCGCTTCCACACTAATGAAGCTTAAACTTACACCATATGTGGGATCCTTACCAGTAATTCTATTTACCATGGTTGTTAATGGAATATAAGCATTTTTGTCTTGATTACTTCCAAATACAGCACCCTTTGGTTTTAATATGCCGATAATTTCATAAGTATGATCTTTAATTCTAATTTTTTTTCCAAGTGATGAAGATTTATCTTTGAAAAATTCGTCTTTAAGATCAGGCCCTATTACTACATAACTTCTTGCACTATTAACATCACTTTTAGATAAAAATCTACCTTTATCTACTTCAAAGCTTCTTACTTCAAGGAACTCAGGAGTGACTCCTGCAATAGATATGTTTAGGCTTCTAGAATTCGATTGCACTATTTCATTAGCAGAGATTTGAGGAGCAACTTTTTTAACTGTTGGAACTTGATTACTTATTGCTTCTGCATCTTCTAAAACAAGGTTTTTAGGGAATGATATGCCTCTTCTTCTTGTGTCATTATTTCCAGGAACAATGAATAAAACATTTGCACCCAAATTACTCAATTGGTTTTTTGCTAAGGTTTGAGCACCTCTTCCAAGTCCAACAAGTGTGATAACTGAAGCATTTCCAATGATTATCCCCAACATTGTTAACGAACTTCTCAATTTATTGGATAATAATGTTTTTGTAGCCATGCCTAAGGCTTCTTTTATTGTTATATTCCTAGACATATTTGTATTTATCTAGTGCATCCTCATCTTCAATTTGCCCCTTGTATATGACCCCTTCATTTAGTTGCAGTGTAATAAGATCGTCATTACTTATTTGATGATTATCTATATTTTCTAGATTACAAATTGTAGAAATTTTTTTATTATTTTTGTTAAATAAAGCATAAACATCATTTACATTTTGGTTTGTAACAATACCCGCGATATTTTTACTCAATGGAATATTTTCCATTAATTCCTTTGGAACAAATATTATTTCTCCTGGAGAAATTAAGGATATATCAAGATTATTTTTTATTATTCTTGCTTTACCTGTAACACCAATTTCCCCTATTGAAATACCTCTGGAAACAATCTTCCTTACTAAACCAACTTTTATTAAATCTGTAGAGCCACTAATACCAGTTAATGTACCTGCAGTTTGAACTACTAAATCTCCTTGATTTAGGATCCCCATCTCCTGTGCAATTTGCATAGCTAAACTAAAAGTTTTTGCTGTTCTTTCGTCATTTTTAACAACTATGGGAGTAACTCCCCAAACAAGTTGCAACCTTCTAGCTACACTCCTCTCTGTAGTAGTTGCCAATATAGGTGTTGGCGGTCTAAATTTGCTCACATTTCTAGCAGTAGAGCCTGATTTAGTTAAAGGGATTATAGCTCCTGCTTCAAGTTGTCTAGCTATATTACTTACTGCTGCACTAATAGCATTGGGGATAGTACTAGGTAAATGGCTCTCAATAGCCTTAAGTGGATAGTCCCTTTCTATTCTTCTTGCTATGGTTGCCATAGTTTCTACTGACTCAACAGGATAATCTCCAACTGCAGTTTCGTTTGAGAGCATTACTGCATCAGTTCCATCTAGAATTGCATTGGCAACATCACTAACTTCGGCTCTGGTTGGTCTTGGATTTGATGCCATAGAATCAAGCATTTGAGTCGCTGTAATTATTGGAATACCTAATGAATTGGCTTTTCTTATTAATTCCTTTTGTAAAAGAGGAACTTCTTCAGCAGGCATTTCTACTCCCAAATCACCTCTTGCAACCATAACCCCATCACATAAGGGTAATACTGAATCAATTTGATCAATTGCTTCAAATTTTTCTATTTTTGCGACTACGGGAGTTGAATGCCCATTTTTGTTGATTAAATCTTTTATTTCGTTTATATCGGATGGATTTCTTACGAAACTTAGTGCGATCCAATCAACCCCTTCAGATAAACCAAATTTTAAATCCTCTTTATCTTTTTCTGTTAAGGCTTTTACTGATAATTGAACATCTGGAAAATTAACCCCTTTATTGTTTGAAAGAACCCCACCTACAGTTACCAAGCACTCCAAAATGTTAGCTTCTATATCTACTTTTTCTACAATCATTTCTATTTTACCATCATCTAAAAGTATTCTTTTACCTTCACTAACTTCTTGAGAAAGTTTGTCGTAGGTAACATTTGCAATTGTATTTGTACATACGACTTCATTCGATGTTAATGTGAATTTATCACCTTTTTTAATTTTTACTGGACCATCTTTAAAGCGCCCTAATCTTATTTTAGGTCCTTGAAGATCTTGCAATATTCCAATATCTATATCTAACTTTTTGGATACTTCCCTTATAGTTTTTATTCTCTCAGCATGATCCTTATGATCTCCATGTGAGAAATTTAATCTGAATGTTGTTACACCAGCTTTAATTAAATCTGTAATAATCTCTTCAGATTGAGTTGCAGGGCCAATAGTTGCTACTATTTTTGTTCTTCTTTTTAAATCAATATTCGACATATATAGATAATATTGCTAGATATAAATAAATTTACCATACCCAAAGTTAGTTATTTAAGTCATGGATTTTAAAACTTATCAGAAAAAAGCTAGAGAAACAGCTCAATATCCTGATTTAGGCTCAAATAATATTTATCCAACTCTTGGTTTAGTTGGAGAGGCTGGTGAAGTGGCAGAAAAAGTGAAAAAAGTTATAAGAGATAAAAATGGAATATTTGATAACGAATCAAAATTAGGTATTAAAAAAGAGTTAGGAGATGTTTTGTGGTATATATCAAATCTTTGTACAGAATTAAATTTCAATTTAGAGGATGTTGCATTACAAAACCTTGAAAAATTAAAATTAAGAGCAGCTAAAGGGAAGATAAGAGGTTCTGGAGATGATAGATAAATTCAGCTATAACCTAAGCTTGCATACTGGAGATTGGTAATTAAATTTTGAATAACATTTAAAAGTAAAAAAGCTAATAAAGATGAAATATCAAATCCACCTATTGGAGGGATAATACCTCTAAAAATATTTAAATAAGGATCTGTGATAGAGGATAAAGCAGATAAAATACCGTTACTCCAGTCAATACCAGGAAACCATGTAAGTAATATTCTTATTATCAATATGAAAGAATAAATTGATAAAGTTTGGCCCAGAACTGCAAAAATCTCAGATAACATTAACTTGTCGTAACTTAATATATCCTAACATTTAGTTATTATTGGTGCTTATTATTACTGCTTCCTATATTTGAGAGATATTCTTTGCTTACAGCAAAGGTTTGAAAAAACTTTTCTGATAATGATAGCCAATATGATCTACCATCTTTTTGCTTCCGTTTGACGATAAATTTCTTTTCTAGTAATTCTTTAATATGATCATAAGCACCTGAACCTCGAAGAAGTATAAGATCCGATTGCAAGATCTTTTTTTTGATCGCAATAGTTGCCAATGTCCTTAATTCTGATGTTTTTAAATCAGAAGGAAGTAAATCTTCTACGAATTCATTAAGACTAGATTTTAGTTCGAGAGAAAAACTGTTATTGACTGCATTTAATTCAATAGCTGAGTTGGGATTGGAGTATTTATTTTTTAGATCTTTAATTGCATCATTTATTGAGTTTATATCAGAATTAGTGATTTCTGAAAGATCCTTTTTTGTTATTGGTCTGCCTTTCAAATATAGAACAGCTTCAACTTTAGTAACTAGATCTATATCAGATATTGGCGTGGAATTTAGATCAGATTGATTGATTTTAATTACCGAAATTTCTCCTAATTTACCTTATATTTAATCTGATGCACCAAGGAATAATCTATATGTATCGTTTTGAGTTTCATCCCAGAATTTATAGCCTAGGATTCTTACAAATTTATTCCACTCTAAGATATCATTTTTATCGATTAAAACTCCAATAACAATTTTCCCTACATCAGCACCATAATTCCTGTAGTGAAAAACGCTTATAGACCAATTAGATTTCATATTATTTAAGAAGTTTATTAATGCTCCAGGCCTTTCAGGAAACTCAAATCTGTATAAAAGCTCAACAAAGTTTCTATATTCCATTTCTTTAAAATTCCTTGGTAATCTTCCACCTACCATATATCTAAGATGATTTTTAGATAATTCATCATCACTTATGTCAATGAATGAGTACTCAGAATTTCTAAATAAATTTAATAGATTTTTTTTATCTTTTAAACCATAGACTTGAACTCCTACAAAGATCTGTGCATTCTTAGAATTCGACATCCTATAGCTAAATTCAGTTAAATTTCTATTATCAAGTAACTTACAAAAATCAATAAGACTACCAGCACGTTCAGGAATTTCAACAGCCATCATTACTTCTTTACACTCTCCAAGTTCTGCTCTTTCTGCTACAAATCTAAGCCTCTCAAAATTCATATTTGCACCACATGCAATCGCAACCATTTTTCTATTTGAATGATTCGAATTTAAGATATCTTTTTTCATTCCTGCTATTGATAAAGCACCTGCGGGTTCTAATATTGATCTAGTATCCTCAAAAACATCTTTTATAGCAGCACATATTTCATCAGTATTAACCTTAACCATCTTATCTATATATTTTCTACCAATTTCAAAAGTATTTTTACCAATTTTTTTAACCGCCACTCCATCTGCAAATTGACCAACAGAGGGTAATTCCACAATTTTTTCTTCCTCCAAAGATTTTGTCATAGCGTCTGCGTCTTCAGGTTCTACGCCAATTATTTTTACTTCAGGCCATATTTTTTTGATATATAAAGATATTCCTGATATCAATCCACCACCACCAACAGCAATATAAATCGCATAAGGTTTGACCTTTAGTTGCTGTTCAAGTTCAATAGCGATAGTTCCTTGTCCTGCAATTACATCTGGATCGTCAAATGGATGAATAAAGCATAAATTTCTTTCTTGGCTTATCCTTATTGCCTCTTTGTATGTTTCATCATAATTGTCACCATATAATATAACCTTTGCTTTTAAATTTTTTACTGCATTAACTTTTACTAGAGGCGTTGTAATGGGCATTAATATGGTTGCTTGGCAATTTAACTTGAGAGCACTAAGTGCAACCCCTTGTGCATGATTGCCGGCACTTGAAGTAATTACTCCTTGAGCAAGCTGTGCATTAGTGAGCTTACTCATTTTGTTATATGCACCCCTTATTTTGAATGAAAATACATCTTGAAGATCTTCCCTTTTTAGGAAAACTTCATTATTAAGTGTATTACTTAAATTATGAGCTTTCTCTAATGGTGTTTTTTTTGCTACTTCATAGACTTCAGCTTGAAGTATTTTTTCAAAATAATCATTCATATATATATTTTTAGCATTAATTATTAATCTAATAAAACATTACATGATCTATTTCAAAAAAAATACTCATTTTGCACCTTGGCGTTTTAGATTATATAGATACCAATTTTTTTTCAATGCTTTTAAGTGAGTTAAGCCATCCAAATGAACTACATGGTTTAACAGTTTCACAACTAGAGGAAATTGCTTGTCAAATTAGAGAAAGACATCTTCAAGTAGTGTCTACTAGTGGTGGACATCTTGGCCCTGGATTAGGTGTAGTTGAGCTTACATTGGCTTTATATCAAACTCTTGATCTTGATTTGGATAGGGTTGTTTGGGATGTAGGACATCAAGGTTATCCTCACAAATTAATAACAGGACGCTTCAGTCAATTTGATACTCTCAGGCAACAAAATGGTGTAGCTGGATATCTCAAAAGAAGTGAAAGTAAATTTGATCATTTTGGTGCAGGGCATGCGAGCACTTCTATTTCTGCTGCTTTAGGAATGGCATTGGCAAGAGACAAAAAAGGTGAGAATTATAAATGTGTTGCTGTTATTGGAGATGGAGCATTAACTGGAGGAATGGCATTAGAGGCTATAAATCATGCAGGTCATTTACCAAATACTCCTTTAGTTGTGGTATTGAACGATAATGATATGTCTATTTCACCTCCAGTTGGAGCACTTTCAACTTACTTAAATAAGGTAAGAGTTAGTCCACCTTTGCAATTTTTATCCGATAGTGTTCAAGAAAGTGTAAAAAATATTCCTTTAATTGGTAAGGATATTCCAGAAGAACTAAAAAATATTAAAGGAAGCGTTAGAAGACTAGCTGTACCTAAGGTTGGTGCTGTTTTTGAAGAACTTGGATTTACATATATGGGTCCTATTGACGGTCATGATATTGGAAATTTAGTTAATACTTTTAATGCTGCTCATAAACTTAAAAAACCTGTACTTGTTCATGTCGTCACAACAAAAGGCAAGGGTTACCCTTATGCAGAGGCTGATCAAGTTGGATATCATGCACAGTCTGCATTTGATCTAACAACTGGGAAATCTATTCCATCAAAGAAACCTAAACCTGTTAGTTATAGTAAAATATTTGGTCAAACCTTATTAAAAATATGTGAGCAAGATAGCAAAGTCGTTGGTATTACAGCTGCAATGGCTACAGGTACTGGCTTAGATATATTGCAAAAAAATATCCCTGATCAATATATCGATGTAGGAATAGCAGAACAACATGCAGTTACACTTGCGGCAGGAATGTCATGCGATGGTCTTAAACCTGTTGTAGCTATTTATAGTACTTTTCTTCAACGTGCTTTCGACCAACTAATTCATGATGTAGGGATACAAAATTTACCTGTATCATTCGTACTTGATAGAGCTGGGATAGTTGGAGCTGACGGACCTACTCACCAAGGTCAGTACGATATCAGTTATATGAGATCTATACCTAATTTTGTATTGATGGCACCAAAAGATGAGTCTGAATTACAGAGAATGTTAATAACTTCAATAAACCATAATGGTCCTACAGCTCTAAGAATACCCAGAGGCTCTGGATTAGGAGTGGCTGTAATGGATGAGGGTTGGGAACCTCTGAATATAGGTGAAGCTGAAATACTTGAAGAAGGAGAAGATATTTTAATTATTGCTTATGGTTCAATGGTTGCCTCAGCAATCGAAACAGCAAAGATATTAAACAATATGAACATTAATACATGTATTGTTAATGCAAGATTTGTTAAACCTCTCGATAAAAATCTTATTATGCCTTTAGCAAGTAGGATTCAAAAAGTTGTAACCATGGAGGAAGGAACCTTAATAGGTGGATTTGGTTCCGCAATAGTTGAATTATTTAACGATAATGAAATAAACATTCCTGTATACAGAATAGGTATACCTGATGTTTTAGTTGATCATGCGTCACCTGATCAGAGTAAAGAAAAACTAGGACTTATGCCTGATCAGATGGCAGATAAAATTGTTAAGAAATTTAAGTTAGTTTATTAAAAAATTTAATAAATAAATATTTAATAAATAAACATTTATAACACACCTCTTGAGGCTAATCCTAAGATTGCTCCAATTCCGAAAATATGACCTAGGCAATTAGCACCTACTACTGATGCGTGACTTAAACCACCATAGAATTTTGAATTAGGTATTTCAAAACCTTCATTAGGTTTTCTTATTGTTGCTCTAGCAATTGCATAAGCAAAAACATTACATGCAATCATTACGACGGCACACTTTGGAGACCAAGAAAAAGTTGCTGGATCTGCAGCTGCAAATAATGTAGTAAACATAAAAAATCTTTATTTTCTTATATTCTCTAATACTTTTATCTAAAAAACACAAAATTGTAAAAGGTCTTAAGAGTTGTTTACTTCTAAGCTATTTAACAACTTTATAAATCCAAACAAAATAACAAAATCACTTAGTGTTAGGAACGATTCTGCAATGCCATGCAGGAAGTCAACCTCAACAAGGGTTTTATCATAGTAATTTAGTGTGAAGATAGAAACCAATATAGTTATAAATACGAATAAAACAGTTAAGGAAAATCCTGTTTTTACAAAATTATTAACAGATTTGATTTTATATAAGTAAAACAAAAATATTGCATATGGAATTATTGATACTGCGAACAATAATGTGTTGTCAATTGAAGCTAATTTTTCAATAAATTTTATAAATAAATCATTCATAAGACTCTTGCTTTTTAAAAATAGTGAATGATGCTAGAGCTAATGTTGAATTTCCTATAAATGTAAATATCCCTTGAAGAGTTACTAATCCATATAATGCATCTTGATTATCGTAGATATGCCAGGTAATCGCACACATAGCTCCTATTAAGTTTGGGACCATAGCTAAACTTAACCAAAAAAATAAATTATATTTTTTATATGTAGAAATTTTGTATATGACAAAGATGGTAAATATCCATTCAATTACTGAAGAGATATGAATTAACCAAGTTCCAAATGATAGCTCGTGCAAAATTTATATTTTTTTCTTTAGTACATTAAGTACTTCCTTGGCATGATTTATAGGTAAAACACTTATCCATCTATAAGAAATTTCCCCTTCTGGAGAAATCAAAAAAGTATTTCTATCTGAAAATGGAGGAATCCAGGAACCATATTTATCGCTAATAATTCCTTCAGGATCAGATAATAAAGTGTAGTTTATGGATTTCTCGCTGCAGAAACTTTCATGAGAATCATTATTATCAGCACTAATCCCAACAATTTCAGCATTATATTTTGAAAAATCCTTTTTTAATTCAGAAAAACCTTTCGCTTCAAGTGTGCAACCTGCTGTAAAGTCCTTTGGATAAAAATACATAACAAGCCATTTACCATGAAAATCATTTAATTCCCATATTTTTTTTGATTTTATTTTTTTATTAAAACCTTCTAATTGAAAGTATGGAGCCATATCTCCTACTTCTGGGGCAAAATCGAAAGCTATTGCTGAATTACAGTTAGTTAAAAGAAAAAGAGATATTAATATATTTAAAACTAAATTTCTCATCAAATTTAGAATTTTTTTAAATCAACTCCATTTGATTTGGCAAATTTATCTAATCCAATTTTTTGTATGGATTTTAGTGCTTTGGTACTAATTTTTATATTTACCCATTTTTTCCCTTCTTCCCACCAAAGCCTCCTTTTTTGGAGATTAACTTGTTGCAATTTTTTTGTACGAATATGTGAGTGACTTACAGCCATCCCATTATTAGCTTTTGCTCCAGTCAGTTCGCAGACTCTTGACATATTTTTTGAGTTATATCTCTAAAAATTTTAACACACGACTCAATTTGTTGAATTAAGCAATTCTGAAATTAAATCGGCGTTATTATTTTGTAAATTAATAATCTGTTCTTGATCTAATCCTCCAACAGATAGTTTAGCCATATCGTAAACATGATTTGCAATTTTAGATGCCAATGGATTTTCTATAGGGTCTTTTTTATCAATAATTATTTTATTGCCTGTAATTTTATTAAGACCAACAATAAGAGGATGTTCCTTGTTAATTAAAAGCACATGATATTCGGGCAAGCCAGGCATCTTTTGCTCCATGTAAGCACCCATATCATTAATTCTTCTCATTTGCTCTGGAAGCAAGATCATTGCTGGTGGTGCACCTTTACTTGAAAGTGACTGAACTTTAACTGTAACTTTTTCGTTGTTAAGTGCTTTTACAATAGTATCTCTAAGATTTTCTGTATTTGATTTTCCATCCTTATCTACAATTTCCTTAGATTCATTATCATCAAGTTCATTTATTTCTGAATCAACTCTTTGAAACTGATAATCTTCGTTTTTACTTTCTAACCAAGGAAGAAATTGTGCATCAATTAAGGGATCTGATTTAATGACTTCTTTGTTATCAGATAAGCAGATATTTAATGCGCTTGACTGAGCAATCGAATCTGAACAGTAAATTATTTTTTTAGAATCAGTTATATTATTTCGGTCTTTGTAATTTGCAAGAGTTGTAAAATATTTATCATTGGATTTAATAAGAGTTTTATTTTCAATATCTTTAGTGACGTCTTTTTCAGAATTTATTATTGTTTCGAAAATTATACTGTTATTGACTAAATCAGCAAATTTTTCATCTTCAATAGCACCAATTTTAATAAAAGCAGAGATTGAATCCCAAATTTCTGCATAAAATTCTGGAGAATTTTTTATCAAATCCTTCAATTTATTAGCAATTTTTTTTGAGATAAATGATGATATGGACCTTACTTTTCTATCTGTTTGTAATGCACTTCTACTAACATTTAGAGGTATATCTGTAGAGTCAATAACTCCTCTTAGAGGTAAAAGGTATTTTGGTACTATCTCTTTAATTGAATCGCTTACGAATACCTGATTGCAAAATAGTTTTATTTCTCCTTTTTCCCAATCAGCTCTACCTGACAACTTTGGAAAATACAATATCCCTTGTATGTCATATGGGTAATCTGTATTTAGGTGAATCCATAAAAGTGGATCTCCCTGGAAAGGATAAAGGTATTTATATAACTCAATATAATCTTCATCTTTTAATTCACTAGGTTGTTTTCTCCAAGGAGGATTTTTCTTATTTATTGTCTCTCCTTCTAATAAGACATCTATTGGCATAAAATCGCAATATTTTTTTATTAGTGATTTAATCCTTTCAGGCTCGATAAACTCTTTTTCTTCTTCAAGTAGGTGAAGAATAACATCTGTACCAATTGTCTCTCTTTCTGATTCCTCTAACGTGAAATTTGGGGATCCATCACAAGACCATTTAAAAGATTTTGATTCTCCAATTGCCGACTTAGTTAATATATCAACTCTATCTGCCACCATGAAACTTGAATAAAAACCTAGTCCAAAATGACCTATGAATTCATCATTATCTTTTTTGTATTTTGTTAGAAATTCTTCTGCGCTAGAGAATGCTACTTGATTTATGTACTTTTTAATTTCTTCATCACTCATTCCAATTCCATTATCGGAAATTGTTAACGTATTTTTTTCACGGTTAATTGTTATTTTTACTTGAGGCTCCTCAGTATTCCCGCAATCACCTGCCATAGAGGCCATTCTTCTTTTACTAATTGCGTCAACACCATTACTAACAAGTTCTCTTAAAAAGATTTCATGGTCAGAATATACTGCCTTCTTGATAATTGGGAAAATATTTTCGGTATTAATACGAATTTCGCCTTTTTCCATTTAAAAAAAAATCAAACATATTAAATCCTATTTCGTAAAAACTAGTTAATCAAGTTTAATTAGGAGTATTGTCCGAACAATATTTGAATTTAAAAACCTTAATATAATATTTAAAGGTTTATTTAACCCACAAAATATCACTACAATTATTTTCTTTCATAATTTGATTGGCTTTAGCCAAGTCATCACAAGGATTTAAATGTAAGACAGCAATATTCCCTTTTTTCTGTTGTACTTTTTGTTCATTCATAGCTTTTTCTAACAAATAAGAATCTTTAAACATCAATAAAATCTTTTTTTTATCTGTCTTTTCATCCTTAATTAAATTTCTTAAAATGTCTACTGAAATCGTAAATCCAATCCCATTAAATATTTTCTCATTAGGACTAAAGGATCTTACTAACTCATCATATCTTCCACCTTTTGCGATGACGCTTTTATTTTTACCATTATCCCCGATTAGTTGAAAAACTATTCCTTCATATAAATTCAAGTGAGGTTGAAAAGTGGGATCAAGTTGTAATTTAACACCGTATTTTTTTGATATTTTTGATAATGTTTCAAATAAAAAATTTAAGTCATCTAATGTTTTACTCATACCATATATAGTTTTTAATTTTTTTAATATTGCAATTGGCTCTCCTCGCGTGAATAAAAGATCTTTAAGAATATATTTATCATCTTCATCTATTCCTAATTTAGATAAATTATCTTGATCAAAATTAACCAAACTTTTCTTAATTTCTTCAAAATTATTATTCTTATATTTATTTAAGATTAAATCCATTATTTTTGTGGTGCTTACTAGTAGAAATAAATTACAACCATCCTTCAAATTAATATTGTCGATTGAATCAAACAAAATATTAATAACTTCAATTTCTGGGTATTTTGTATCATATCCAATTAATTCAATTCCACTCTGTAATTTTTCTTGTAACTTAAATGAATTTTTATTATTTTGTTTTTTATCAAAAACCATTCCATTGGTGAATAATCTTATAGGTCTTTTCTTATTAATTAATCTAGTAGATGACAATTTGACAATTGATGTTGTCATTTCTGGCCTAAGACATAATGAATTATTACTTACTATCCCTACAACCTGATTTTCGTCAATAACCCCACGGCCTTTTATGGTCTCTAAAGTATTTATAAATGAGGGTGAAACCTCTTCATATCCCCATAGTTTATAAATACTATTTAAATTATTTATGATATTTGAGTTATTTTTTACATCGACTAATTTAATTTCCTTTATGTCTGTCATTTTAATATTTTACTAATTTTAGGTATAGAGAATTTTTTTAAATGGAGAGACTTTATCTAATTCATTTTTTAATTCATATTCAAGGCTGGGAGAACAAGCTAAAATTCTTCCTGAACTTAAATTAAATTCGCCTGATGGATAATCAGAAATAATACCACCAGCCTCTTTTACAATAATAGCACCGGCCGCTAGGTCCCATACTTCCAATCCTCTTTCCCAGTATCCATCTACCTTACCTGCCGCAACAAATGCTAGATCAACTGCTGCTGCTCCACCTCTTCTAACACCTCTAGTTTTATGTGTTAAATAACAAAATTCAGCATAATTATTATCCTCTGTCTCAAATCTGTCATAAGAGAAACCAGTAACAAGTAAACTATCAGAAAGATTAGAGGGATTCGATACTCTAAGTTCACTATCATTGCAGAATGAACCTATACCTATACAGGCTGAATATAGTTCATTTAAATAAGGCACTGATATAGCTCCTATAATTGGCTTATTTTTATATACAAGACCAATAGAAGTCCCAAAAAAAGGATATCCATGGGAATAATTTGTTGTGCCGTCTAATGGGTCTATACACCATGTTAAATCAGAAGATTTGGTTAATTTACCCGATTCCTCTGCATTTATAGATATGTTTGGTGTCTCTTCTAATAAATATTCTTTTATTTTATTTTCAACTTCCAAATCTACGTTGGTAACTAGATCACCCTTCCTACCCTTTGAAGATATTTTCTGAATTTTATTGTAATTAACTTTTAAAATTTCATTACCAATTTGAGCGGAATTCTTCGCTATTTCATACAAAATGGATAAGTTTAATTGATTTGCAAGTTCCTCTATTTCACTTAATTCAAACATAATAGTTAATCTTCCTCAAATTCCCAAGGTGGCGCAACTCTTGTATTTCCCCTCCCAAAATATTGTCCAAATTGTAAATCGTAAACTTCATCTTCATATGTAGTTTCTACTTCAAGATCTGAAGTTGCTTTAGCGACACAAAGAAGTGCATAGCCTTTGTCTTTTAAAGCCTGAGATACGCCCATGGCTTCAGGTTGTTGTAAGGTACCAGATTTAATTTTAACTGCACAACTTGTACAGCAACCATTTCTACATGAAAATGCAAGTTTGAAACCTTTCTTTTCAAATTCCTTAAGTATGTAATTATCACTATTAACCTGTTCTTGGTAAACCTTTCCGGTTTCCTTATTTTTAATCGTGACTGTGAAAGTATTTTTCAAATAACTTTCCTCTAAAATGGGATGATCAAGGGTTAAAATAGTTATCTTGGGAGAGGTGGCCGAGTGGTTGAAGGCGCAGCACTGGAAATGCTGTATAGGGGCAACTTTATCGAGGGTTCGAATCCCTCTCTCTCCGTTTTATATTAGTTTATTTTGGTTAAATACATCAACACCTTTCTCTTTAAAATATCTTTTAAAATTAATAGTAATCTATTTGATAAGTTATAAATAATCTTTTATATTTAAATTAAGTTGAAAATATTTGATTTTTACTATTATATGTAAATATCTAAGATAAAAATTATTTAAATTATTAGTAAATTTTGCTTTAATTTAGCGATCTAAAATCATGGGGCAAATAGTTGGAATTGATTTAGGTACTACTAACTCTGTTATAGGAGTGATTGAAGCTGGACGTCCAATTGTTATTGCAAATTCTGAGGGTTCTAGAACTACTCCTTCAATAGTTGGATTTACAAAAGAAAAGGAAATAGTAATAGGAGATCAAGCGAGAAGACAACTTGTTCTAAATCCTAAGAATACCTTTTATAACCTTAAACGATTTATTGGTAGTGACTGGGATGAATTAGATGAGAATAGTATTTCTGTCCCTTATAACGTTAAGGCTAATACCAATGGAAGCGTTAGGGTTCTTAGTCCAAATACAAAAAGAGAGTATGCACCAGAAGAATTAGTGAGCTCATTGATTAGAAAATTAATTAATGATGCTGAAACTTATCTTGGGGATACTGTTGATTCTGCAGTCATTACTGTCCCTGCTTACTTTAATGAATCTCAACGACAAGCTACAAAGGATTCTGCAATATTAGCTGGTATTAAAGTAGATAGAATTCTAAATGAACCAACTGCGGCAGCTTTAGCTTATGGTTTTGAAAAAAGTTCTTCTAATAATGTTTTGGTTTTTGATTTAGGAGGAGGAACATTTGATGTTTCTTTATTGAAAATTTCTAATGGTGTATTTGATGTTAAAGCCACTTGTGGTGATACCCAGCTAGGAGGAAACAATTTTGATTCAAAAATAGTTGATTGGCTTGCAGAAAAATTTCTAAATAAACATGATATTGATCTAAGGAGGGATAGACAAGCTTTACAGAGATTAACTGAAGCTGCCGAAAAAGCTAAATGTGAATTATCTGGATTGCAAAAAACAAAAATATCATTACCTTTTATTACCACTAGTAAAGAGGGTCCATTACATATTGATGAGACATTAGATAGAAAAATATTTGAATCATTATCTCAAGATCTTTTAGATAGATTATTAGAGCCTGTGCAAATAGCCTTAGATGATTCTGGATGGAATGCAGATGATATTGATGAGGTAGTTCTTGTAGGTGGCAGCACCAGAATCCCAATGGTTCAACAATTAGTAAAGACTCTTGTTCCAAATGACCCTTGTCAATCTGTTAATCCGGATGAAGTTGTAGCAGTTGGAGCAGCGATACAATCTGGAATTATTAGTGGTGATTTACAAGATCTACTCCTAAATGACGTAACTCCTTTATCTTTAGGTTTAGAAACTATTGGTGGTTTAATGAAGGTACTTATTCCTCGTAATACTCCAATACCAGTTAGACAATCTGATGTTTTTAGTACGTCCGAAGCTAATCAATCATCAGTGGTTGTTCAAGTACGGCAGGGGGAAAGGCCTTTAGCCTCTGAAAATAAATCACTTGGTAAATTTAGACTATCAGGGATACCTCCAGCACCAAGAGGAATACCTCAAGTCCAGGTGGCATTTGATATTGATGCCAATGGTCTTTTAGAAGTAAGTGCAACTGATAGAACCACTGGAAGAAAGCAAACAGTTACAATTTCTGGAGGGTCTAATTTAAACGAACAAGAAATAAATTCAATAATTGAAGAAGCTAAAGAAAAAGCTAATGAAGATAGAAAAAGAAGAACTGTAATTGATAGAAAAAATAGTGCATTAACTCTTATTGCGCAAGCTGAGAGAAGACTTAGAGATGCTTCATTGGAATTTGGCCCTTATGGTGCTGAAAGACAACAACGAGCCGTTGAAATAGCAATTCAAGATGTTGAAGAGTATATAGATGATGATGATCCTCAAGAATTAGAAATCTCAGTAAGTGCTCTTCAAGAAGCTTTATTCGGCTTAAATAGAAAATTTGCAGCAGAAAAGAAAACTGATAATAATCCCTTACAAAGCATTAAAAATACATTTGGATCATTAAAGGATGAACTTTTTTCAGATGATTATTGGGATGATGATCCTTGGGATAATCAAATGAATAGAAATTATAGAAATTCGAGGTATGGTAATTCTAGGGACGATGATCCATGGGACAATGACTACTTCCTCTAAAAAAGACTATTTGTCGATTTTGGGCTTATCCCCTAATTTTGATGATAAAGCACTTAAAAAGGCTTTTCGAAGAGAGGCAAGAAAATGGCATCCAGATTTAAATAAAAATGATCTTAATGCAGAAGAAAGATTTAAATTAATTAATGAAGCTTACGAATATCTACGTGACCCTAATAAAAGTAAAAATAGTTCGGATCATATTATCAATGAAGATTATGAAAATAATAATTTCAAGACAGGGTTTCCTGATTTTCAAGAATATCTTGATTCATTATTTGGATATGAATACTCCCCTCAGAATTACGACGAATATAATGATGAAACATTTGAGGATGAATATATACACACAGATAATGATGAATTTACTAATAATCAATACCCAGCAACCTCTCCAGAAGAGCCACCTCCAGTTAAACTTCACCAAGATATCGAAACAATTATTGAATTGACTCCTGATGAAGCATTGAATGGAGCTTCAATTTTAATAGAATTGGAAGATGAAACTGTAGTTGAGGTTGACACACCTCCATTCGCAGGAGATGGGTGGAGATTAAGATTAGAAAATATAGCAATGGGAGGAAAAGATCATTATCTACAGTTAAAAGTTCAAACTGAAAGTGGTCTAAGAATTGATGGTTTACGTGTTCTATATAAATTAGAGTTATTACCTCATGATGCTCTTCTTGGTTGTGCAGTAGAAGTACCAACCCTTGATGGAAATGTCACACTTCAAGTGCCCCCTAAATCATCTACCGGAAGAATGTTACGTTTGAAAGGTAGAGGTTTAACTTTCGGAGATAATATAGGTGATCAATATGTTGAAATCTTAGTAGTAATACCTGCGGATATTAAAGATGAAGAAATTGCTTTATATACAAGATTACAAGAATTATCACTTTCTGATTCTTAATCAAATATTATATAAAAAGAGAAATTCATACTTATGAACGTATTTGTTCTTTTATACAACTCAGGAACAGATAAGGAAGGAATTCACTCTATCGAACTTAAAGGGAGAACTATAGTTCTTATGTTTGAAGATAAGGACGATGCAACAAGATATTGCGGTCTACTGGAAGCTCAAGATTTCCCTTTGCCAACAGTTGAAATGATCAACATAGATGAAATAAAAGATTTCTGCATTAATTTAGATTATGAATGCAAATTAGTAGAAAAAAACTTTGTTCCTAAAACAGCTGAAGATAGGTTACTAATTTCACCACCACAGAAAAACTTAGAAGTTGAAAATTGGGAGAGAGACAATAAAAACAATAGAGATATTGATTTAAATACCATTAAGGAAAACCTTGAAAAGTTGCTTTAGCTACTAAAATACTAATAAACTATTAAACAAATAAATCATGACAACAGCCTTATTTGAAACAGAAGTTGGGAACATTAATATTGAATTTTTCTCTGATGACGCCCCAAATACCGTTAAAAATTTTACGAATTTGATAAGTGATGGGTTTTATGATGGACTAGCATTTCACAGGGTTATTCCAGGATTTATGGCTCAGGGTGGATGTCCAAATACTCGTGATGGTGCATCTGGTATGCCTGGAACTGGAGGCCCAGGATATAATATTAAATGTGAAATTAATTCCAATAAACATTTAAAAGGCTCACTTTCTATGGCTCATGCGGGAAAGGATACAGGTGGTAGTCAGTTTTTCATAGTTTATGAACCACAGCCTCATCTCGATGGAGTTCATACTGTTTTTGGCAAGACAGATGATATCGATGTCGTGCTAAAGCTTACTAACGGTTCAAAAATTATTAAGGCAACTCTAAACTAGTAATTTAACCATCAAAAACAATACTGAATGTCTCTTTATCTAGATTAAATTTTCTTGTAGAAGAATATAAAATTTCGTTATTAATAGTGAATTTAGTATTAATTAGTTTGATGCTACTTTTTGGATGTAATGCTTGTTCAATATTTCTAGAAACAATAATCCCAATCTTTGTACTATTTTCATATTTGGATAAAAACTGAATAAATAATTCTATATTCTTTATTTCCTCATCATTAATATTTGAATTGGTTCTATTCTGATCATGTAAAATTCTCCATACCAATTTTGGTCGGTTCCAAAACGCCAATAATCTTGGACTACTTTCAAGTTTAATATTAATGTTTTGTTCACTACAAAATTTAATAACTTTATTTTTTATTGGAACTAAATCAATAGATTTATATTTTCCATCAAGAAAAATTGATATAAATGGATCAATATTAATGGAATTAGAATTATCATCATCAATCATGTGGCCTAACTTTGTTTTTTTAACACTCAAATATTCTGCATTATTATCGTTTGGACAAATTACTAAAGGAACTCTCTCAATAACTTCAATTCCATAACCACCTAATCCAGCAATCTTTCTAGGATTGTTGGTTAGTAATTTTAATTTTTTTATACCTAAATCAGTTAAAATTTGTGCTCCAACTCCATAATTCCTGAGATCAGCTGGAAAACCCAACTTTTCATTAGCTTCTACAGTGTCTAATCCACCATCTTGTAAACTGTAAGCTTTTAATTTATTTATTAGACCAATACCTCTGCCTTCTTGTCTTAAGTAAACAACAACTCCTTCTTCCTCCTTTTCTATTCTTGATAAAGCAGCCTCTAACTGGGGTCTACAATCACAACGTAATGATCCAAAAGCATCACCAGTTAAGCACTCTGAATGCATTCTTACTAGTACAGGTTCACTTAATTTCGATGATTTTTGTTTAACTAATGCAACGTGCTCTGAACCATCTAGATCATTTACATATCCATAAGCTTTGAAATTACCAAAAATACTTGGAAGAATAGCATCAGATTTTCTAAATACAAATCTCTCAGTTTGAAACCGATAACTTATTAAATCAGCTATTGATATTAATTTCATTCCCCACTGTTTTGCATACTCTTTAAGTTGAGGAAGTCTTGACATAGAACCGTCAGGATTTTGTATTTCACAAATCACTCCAGCGGGATAAAGACCTGACATTGCGGCAATATCAACTGCCGCTTCGGTATGACCTGCCCTTTTTAATACTCCACCTTTTTTTGCTCTTAATGGAAAAATATGTCCAGGCCTCCTTAAATCATCAGGTTTTGTATTTGGGTTTATAGCAACTTGTATTGTCTTTGCCCTGTCTTCAGCGGAAATCCCTGTAGAAACATTATGTTCAGGTCCAGCATCAATTGATACTGTAAAAGCTGTTTGATTTTCATCTGTATTTCTATCTACCATTAATGGTAAATCTAATGAATCAAGTTTTTCACCTTGCATTGCTAGGCATATAAGGCCACGTCCCTCAGTAGCCATAAAATTAATTTGCTGTGGAGTTGCAAACTGAGCCGCACATATTAAATCTCCTTCATTTTCTCTTCTCTCATCATCAACAACAATTATGCATTCACCATTTCTTATAGCTGCCAACGCATCGCTGATAGGATCAAATTCAATTTTAAAAGATTCATTTATATCCAAAATTGTTCCATTATTTGATTTGGGACTTGTTTCTTTCATTATTCCTATCAATATAGAAAAATAGTGTTTTAGTTACCTTAAATTCAACACTTTATAATCCTATCTCAAAGTCTGCCAATTCAAAGAAATGAATGTTGCAATAGTAGGTGCTACTGGTTACGGCGGTATTCAAGCGGTAAATCTCTTAAAGAAAATTAAAAAATACAAAATTACATTTTTAGGAGGTAATAAAACATCTGGATCAAAATGGAATGATAATTTTCCTTTTATTTATCTAGATAATGATCCTTATATAGAAGAAATTTCCGTAGACAATATTTCAAAAAATGCTGATTTTGCTTTGCTTTGCTTACCAAATGGCTTATCTTCAACATTGACAAGGAAATTATTAGATCGAGGACTTAAAGTTATTGATTTATCTGCTGATTACAGATATAAGTCTTTAGATGAATGGAAAAATGTATATTCCAAGGAAGCTGCTATTTATAAAAGGAATGATGATGATTTATGTAAAGAGGCAGTCTACGGTCTTCCTGAAATAAATAAGGAAGCCATTTCAAAAGGAAGATTAATTGCCTGTCCAGGATGCTATCCAACATCTGCTCTTATTCCATTAGTTCCTTATCTATCGCAAGGAATTATTGAAAATGAAGGAATAGTGATTGATTCTAAAAGCGGAACCTCTGGAGGAGGTCGAGAACCTAACCAAAAGCTTCTCTTATCAGAATGTGGTGAAGGCTTATCGGCATATGGATTGATAAACCATAGACATACCTCAGAGATCGAGCAAGTAGCATCTATAATTTCTGGAAATAAAATTGAACTGCTTTTTACACCTCATTTGGTTCCAATTTCAAGGGGGATGCATTCGACTATATATGGAAGATTAAGAGATCCAGGATTAACCTCTGATGATTGCAGAATTCTTTTAGATAATTATTATAGAAATTTCAAAAATATTAAAGTATTACCTGTAGATACATACCCTTCAACAAAATGGGTTAAAAATACAAACCAAATTTTCCTTTCTGTAAAAGTGGATATCCGAAATGGAAGGATTATTATTTTATCTGCAATTGATAATTTGTTAAAAGGTCAGACTGGGCAAGCAATTCAAAATTTAAATATTATGAGTGGATTTTCAATGGATGAAGGTCTTGATTTAACTAATAATTTTCCATAAAATTACTTCTTATCAAAAAACCAGCTTGAGAGATTGAGTGAGGTAAAATTTTATGTTCAAGCATTTGTATCCTTTTGGAAAGTGATTCAATATCATCCTCATCTCTAATTGACAATGCAGCTTGCATTATCAATGATCCACTATCTACCTCCTCTTCTACAAAATGAACTGAACAACCAGTTATTTTTGAACCATTTAATATAGAATCCTTTATCGCAGAACCACCTTTATATGCGGGAAGTAGTGAAGGGTGAATATTTATTATCTTATTCTTAAATTTATTAATAAAAAATGGAGTAACAATTTTCATCCAACCTGCCATAACCACAAGTTCAACATCGTAATGAATTAAAGTATTTACAATTTCTAATTCAAAAGCTTCTTTTTGCAGAAAGTCTTTGCCTTTTATAATTTTGTGAGGTATATTTTTACTTTCAGCTCTTTTTATACAACCGGCTTCATCTTTGTTAGTAATTAAAACTTTTATATCTATATCTAATTCTCCTTTTTCTGAGAGATTAATTAATTCCTGAAAGTTTGTTCCTTTACCAGAAGCAAGTACACCTATTTTTAATTTTGGTGAAAATCTTCTAAATGCAGATATCTCAGGCGAAATTATGTAATTAAATGATCTATCCAATTTTTTTTATTTTATCTAATGATAAATTCATATGAAATAAAAAAAACCCTCAATTTTAATTGTTTATATTCAAAAACATATTTATTTGAAGATAATAATTTAAACAAATTTAAATGATTCAAATCTATGTACTATTCGTATAGATATAATTGGATAAAAATAAAAGAAACAAATATATAATATGAATTTAGATTTAAAATCTTGGGATAAATTTTGTAATTATCTTTGGTTTGATAAAAAATTAAATATTTGGTTAGACATAAGCAAAATTAATTTCACAAGTAATGAGATAAAAAGTTTAGAAGATAAATTTATAGATGTTTTTTCATCTATAAAAGAATTAGAAAATGGTGCAATTTCAAATATTGATGAAAATAGACAAGTTGGACATTATTGGCTTAGAAATCCATCAATTTCACCCTCTTCAAAAATTGGAGAAGAAATTAGTGCAGATATTAATTCGATCTCTGAATTTGGAAAACAAATTTTAAATGGCGATATTAAGAATAAGAATAATCAGCAGTATACTGATGTTCTATGGATAGGAATTGGTGGAAGTGGATTAGGACCATTACTTATTACAGAGTCACTGCAGAAGTGTTCTAAAGGCTTAAATTTTTCTTATATCGATAATGTTGATCCTTTTTTAATTAGCGAAAAGTTAGAAGAGTTATCTGAAAAATTATCAACAACATTATTTGTAGTAGTAAGCAAATCAGGTGGTACGCCTGAACCTAGAATTGCTATGGAAATTATTAAAAGTCACTGCGAAAACAATTCTCTTGAATGGAATTCTAATGCTATAGCTATAACTATGAAAGGTAGTAAGTTATTTAAAAAAGCTACTGCTGAAAATTGGTTAAAAATATTTAATTTGCAAGATTGGGTTGGTGGAAGAACTAGTATTACAAGCTCTGTTGGATTACTTCCATTAGCTCTTATTAATGAAAATATCTCTGAATTTATCAGAGGTGCATCATTAATGGATGAAGCCACACGTATAAGTGATTTTAAAAATAATCCAGCAGCACTATTATCATCCGCATGGTATTTAACTGGGGATGGTATTGGAAAGAGAGATATGGTCGTATTACCTTATAGAGATAGGTTACAGGTTTTTAGTAAATATCTTCAGCAATTAGTAATGGAATCATTAGGAAAGAAATTTAATAGGAATGGTCAAGTAGTTAATCAAGGTATTTCCGTTTTTGGTAATAAAGGATCTACAGATCAGCATGCTTATGTTCAGCAACTGAGAGATGGTATTGATAATTTCTTTTGTATTTTTATTGAATTATTAGATTCTCCATCTACTAATATATTTGATGAAAAAGAGAATCCTAAAGAATATCTTTCTGGTTTTTTGCAAGGAACCAGATCAGCACTCTCTAGTGAAAACAGACAAAGTATCACAATAACGTTAGAAAAGTTAAATTGTTTTTCACTAGGTGCCTTAATCGCTTTATTTGAGAGGGCTGTATCCTTCTACGCTGAATTGGTAAATATAAATGCATATGATCAACCTGGAGTTGAAGCTGGAAAGAAAGCAGCTGCAAATATTATTGAGTATCAACAAAAAGTAAGTAATTTATTAGATGAAGGTGGAGAATATTCTATAAATGACATAACATCATTATTTGATAATTCAGTTAGTGAACCTATATTTTTTATACTCCGTGAAATGTGTTTCGGTAATGATAATTATTTAGTTAAGGGCGATTGGTCAAATCCAAATTCATTAGTTATTCAAAAAATAAATTCTTAAACAACAATATTCATTATTTTTCCTTTAACAATAATTATTTTTCTTATTTCTTTATCTTGAGTCCATTTTAATATGTTAGGTCTTTTAATAGTCAATTCTTTAATTTGATCTTCACTCATATCATTATTAATATTTACTTTGTCTCTAACTTTTCCATTCACTTGTATTACTAGTTCATATGAATCTTCCTTTAGTGCCTCGGCATTAAAGGAAGGCCAGTATTCTAAATGTACAGATTTTTTAAATCCTATAAGATGCCATATTTCTTCTGCAATATGAGGTGCAAATGGAGCCAATAAAATACAAAATGTTTTTAAAGCATCAATTTTTAAATTATTGTTTATGTAATTAATTGAATTTGATAATGAATTATAAAACTTCATTAGTTCTGAAATCGCAGTATTAAATTGGTTATTTAATATGTCATTTGAAATTTCTTTTATAGCAATATTCATTGACTTTATTAAACTTTTTTCTTTATCTGGATAGGAATTAGATTTACTATTTATATCCTTTGCACAATTTATATAAAGCTTCCAAATCCTACTTAAAAATCTAAATTGTCCTTCAACATCTGTATCTCCCCATTCCAAATCTTTTTCTGGTGGTGCTTTAAATAATATAAACATTCTTGCTGTATCTGCTCCATATTTTTTAATTACTGATTCAGGATCTATTCCATTATATTTAGACTTAGACATCTTCTCGAAAAGAACTTCGAGTTTAGAATTGTCAATTGGATCTGTAGGATTTGATAAGTCAGTAATATCGGAAGGAGAAACATATTTACCAGTTTTATTGTTTTTATAGGCTGCGGCCTGAACCATTCCTTGCGTTAATAGTTTTTTGAAAGGTTCATCAATATCAAATAGTTCATTATCTCGCAAAGCTTTAGTGAAAAATCTTGCATATAACAAATGCAATATTGCATGCTCTACGCCTCCAACATATTGATCTACAGGTAACCACTTATTAATTTCATTCTTTTCAAATGGCTTAGTTGAACATTTTGAAGATGGGTATCTTAAAAAATACCAAGATGAACACATGAAAGTGTCCATAGTATCAGTTTCTTTTCTTGACGCTATTCCACATTTTGGACATGTTGTATTTATCCAATTATTATTATTACCTAAAGCATTAATCTTGTTAGCGGAGATTTCTATATCTTTTGGTAATGAAACAGGCAAATCCGATTGGGTTAAAGGAACAGCCCCACATTTTTTGCAATTAACGATGGGTATCGGACATCCCCAATATCTTTGTCTAGATATTAACCAATCTCTTAAACGATATTGAATTTTATTTTCGGCCCATCCATTATTTACTCCCTCCTCTGCAATTTTTAATTTAGCAATAGTATTTGCTATACCATTGTATTGATTTGAATTAATTAGATATCCATTTTCTACATAAGCATTATCAAGCTCATTAATTTGTTGACTTTTATCCTTTACTATTACCTGTTTAATATCTATATTATTTTTCTTAGCAAACTCAAAATCCCTTAAATCATGAGCAGGTACACCCATAACAGCGCCTGTACCGTATTCATCAAGAACATAACTAGCCACCCAAATAGGTATAGGTTCAGAATTAACTGGATTTATTGCTATTAAGCTAGTTTCTATTCCAATTTTTTCAAGTTCATTATTTTTATTATTTTTCAAATATTGTTTAAGATTTTCTATATCTTGTATGGTTTCTTGATCAGTAATTTTTTTAATTAATGAATGATTTACAGAAATTGCTAAATAAGTAACTCCAAATAAAGTATCTGGCCTTGTTGTAAATACAGTTATTTTCTTTTCTGGATTGGTATTGATATTGAAATTAATATTTGCACCAATTGACTTTCCAATCCAATTATCTTGCATTATTTTTACTCTTTCTGGCCAATTATCTAATTTTTCTAAATCCTTCAATAACTCATCCGCATAATTAGTAATTCTTAAAAACCATTGCTTTAATAATTTTTTTTCAACTACTGCCCCAGATCTCCAAGATTTACCCTCTGAGTCAACTTGTTCATTTGCTAGGACTGTATTATCTATAGGATCCCAATTAACTTCTGATTCCTTTTGATATACAAGACCTGACTTGTATAACTCTAAAAATAGATATTGAGTCCAAATATAATAATTTTCATCACATGTTGCAAATTCCCTATCCCAATCAACTGATAGTCCCAAAAGATTTAATTGTGACTTCATATGAGAAATATTTTTTTTAGTCCAGACACTTGGACTAATTCCTCTTTCAATCGCAGCATTTTCAGCAGGCAAACCAAAAGCGTCCCAACCCATTGGATGTAAGACAGATTTACCCTTAAACCTTTGGAATCGAGCTATTAAGTCTGTAATAACATAATTCCTAACATGTCCCATATGAAGATTACCTGAAGGGTAGGGAAACATTGATAAGGCATAAAACTTATCGCTTTTCTCAGTTAATTCATCGGTTTTGTATAAATTGTTTTCTGTCCATATTGACTGCCATTTTTTTTCTATTTCAGATGGATTATATAAATTAGTATCAGCCTCATATCGTTTATCGGGAGAAATCACTTAATTTTTATTTGTTAAATTATTATTTTAATATCCATTGTATAAAATAGAAATAGAATGTTAAAGGAATAATTTATAATTAAAATTTAAGGTATATAAATTAAAAATGAAAAATATAAGTTTTGAAAAATATCAAGGTAACGGAAATGATTTCGTAATAATAGATTCTAGAGGAAATGAATTATATAAAAATTACAAGACAAATAAAATATTTGATATTAAAAAGATTTGCAACAGGCAATTTGGTGTTGGAGCAGATGGTGTGATTTTTATAGAAGAACCAAATGAAGATAATTATGCAAAAATGATAATTTTTAATTCTGATGGTTCTGAAGCACAAATGTGTGGAAACGGAATTAGGTGTTTAGTTGAGTATCTCCACGTAAATGATTCAATGAATAATAAAAATATAGAATATAAAATTGAGACTAAAGCAGGTTTAAAAATTGCAAAATATATAAATGATGAAATTACAGTAAAAATGGGAGTTCCAATTTTAGAATGTCAAAATATTCCAACAACAATTGAAAAAAAAATAAATTCAATTCCTACACACGAATTTATTGAGAAAGATTTTAATAATATGGGTTATGCCGTAGGAATGGGAAATCCTCATTTAATATTCTTTGTAAAAGACATAGAGTCAATTGTTCTTTCCAGACTTGGTCCTATATTTGAAAAAAATGAATTATTTCCTGAAAAAACTAATGTGCATTTTTGTCAAATTTTAAATAGAGATAATATCAAAGTAAAAGTATGGGAAAGGGGAGCAGGACCAACGTTAGCTTGTGGAACAGGTGCCTGTGCTATCCATGTGGCAGCTTATAAATTAGGCCTTTGTAATTCACAAACCATAGTAACCTTACCAGGAGGTAATCTTAAAATTGATTGGTCAAAAGACGATTGTGAAGTAATGATGACCGGTAATGCTAAAAAGGTTTTCTCAGGATCAATGTTAGTAAATTAATGGAAAATAATTTTATCTATTTAGATAATGCATCCACAACTCCATTATCTAAGAATGTTTTAAATATGATTAATTCAACTTATAGGAATTATTGGCATAATCCTTCATCTACATATGAGCTAGGGATAAAATGCTCTACATATCTTGAAAAAATTAGATCTAAAATTGCTTATATATTTGAAGCAGATCCAGAGGATATAATTTTTACATCTGGTTCTTCGGAATCGACAAATATTGTATTTAATAATATTTATGAGAAATTTAAAAATGGTAGGGTTGTTATTTCAAATGTTGAACATCAAGCAACAACTATTTGTGCTAATAAACTAAGAAAACAAAATTGGGATATTTACGAATGGAAGGTAAATAATGATGGAATTTTAAATATTTCTAATATCGAAAAATTTTTAAACAATGATACTAAGCTTGTATCAATTATTTGGGGACAAAGTGAAATTGGGACAATACAACCTGTCCAATTTATTGGTTCCAAATGTGAAGAATTAAATATAATGTTTCATTTAGATGGAACTCAAATATTAAGTAATGGAATGTTCAGTTGGAAAGATCTTAAATGTGATTTTTTAAGTTTATCCGCTCATAAATTTGGAGGTCCAAAAGGGATCGGTATTCTTTTAACAAAAGAAAAGTCTAGACAAATTTTAAAAAATAAGGACATATCACTTACTCAGGAATTTTCAATTAGACAAGGTACACAAGCTTTGCCATTAATCGCTGGAATGTATGAATCACTAAAGAATATTGAAGGAAAAATAAAATTATATGATTACAAAACTGAATTTCCTTCTAATAATATTAATAAAATTAAAAATTATTTTTTTCAAAAAATTAAAGATAATAATCATATAAAGATTACGGGTAGTATTAAACATAGACTTCCCAGTCATATTTCTTTTCTACTATTAAATAAACTATTTGAGCCTATAAGGGCCTATAAGATTGTTAATTTCATGTCAGAAAATAAAATAGCCATAAGTAGTGGAAGTGCTTGTTCAAGCTCATCTGGGAAACCTAGCTCAACACTTAAAAATATTGGTTTAAAAGATGATGAACTATATTCAAATATTCGTGTTACTTTAGGTTCAATAAACAATAAGTCAGAAATAGATAAATTTTTAGAACTTATTCAAATATGTATTGACAAATTTTAATGGAAACCAATTACAGACTACCTAAAGATTTAAATGAATCTCTTAAGAATATGGAGGATGCAATTATTTCAAGTTTATTAGATTCAAATAAAAGATTTACTATAGAATTTAATTTTGAAGGATTGAAGTTTAACAGAATTGGAATAACTATCTACAAGATATTGTCTAAAAATAATAATGTATTCATAACATTTGCTGATCAAGGTGCAGTGGCTTTGGCTCAAAGAGACAATCCAGATATCAAAGATAAAATCTTTACTTTTAAATCATTTAATGAATCAAATAATATAAATAATATTGATAGTGTAATGATTTCGATACTACCTCAGCCATATGATTTCGATTCATTTGAACCAATGTCTGATAATTATCAAGGTACTCATTATTCATTAAATCCAAAATTTGAAGATGCCAATATTGGTATAGGAAGTGTTATTAGAGAGCGACGTAAAAACTTTGTCAAAACATGGAATAATATTTATTTTCTGCAGCCTTTAAATAAAGCTGCTCTTATGCATATTTATCCAAATAACTGGTTGCTTTTCAAAGAAGAAAATAAAAGATATTTTTTTAAAAAAGAATTTGAAATTAAACCCGATAATGAATCTATTTTTGTAAATTTATAGATTGAATGTGATAAAAAAAATATATTCATTTTTCTTTATTGTTCTTGTATTAGTAACATCTCCTTTCTTAATAAGATATTTACTAGTAAATCAGAAAATAACTATTTTAAATAGTATTTATTTTAATTTCCCGGGAATAATTACTAAAAACAAAATATGTCCTACTTATGATGCTTTATTGAATCAAACGCTTGATGATTCTTTTAGTGTATCAATTATTAATAATAAAGGGGAAATAATAAGTTCCTACAATGAGGATGTTCCAAGGTTGCCAGCTTCTAACCAAAAATTATTCTCATCAGCTTATGTTTTAAGTAAATATAAATTAAATAATAATTTAAAAACTTCCTTATTTAAAAATAAAAACGATTATTATTTATACGGTCAAGGTGATCCAGATCTTAATTATGAACATATAATTGAACTAATTTCAAATGTTAAAGAAAATAAAATTATTAACTTTAATATTGTAGAAATTGATTCAAAATTATATTGGCCTAATGGTTGGACAAATACTGATAAACTTTACGAATATGGATCCCCAATTACATCTCTTGCAATAGAAAGTAATCACAATAAATATGATGATATTTATGCATTAAAAAATTTTATTAAAAATAATTTAAAAAATAAATTTCCAAATTCAAAAATATATATAGATTTTTTTGATTCAGAAAAAACTTTTTATTTAAAAAATATTAAAGAGATAAAAAAAGTATATTCAACTCCAATTCTTTCATTATTAACTTTAACAAATTCTGAGAGCCATAATTTTACGGCTGAATCTCTTTTTAAAAATGCCTCAAATACATGGAACGATAATAACTATATAAAATTGAAAAGATGGCTTGAAAGTAAAGGCCTCCCAACAACTAATGCGTACTTTGCAGATGCTAGTGGATTGTCTCGAAAAAATAAAATTACAACAAAGTTAGTTGTATTGTTTTTAGATAAAATGAGATATTTCAGTGATTTTAAAGCATATCAATCTACACTTTCAATTACTGGAGTGAGAGGAACATTAGCTAAAAGATTTGTAAATAGTGAATTGTCTGGAAAGTTTTTTGGCAAAACTGGGACTCTTTCAAATGTCTTTGCATTATCTGGCTTTTTATATAAAAATGAAAAGCCAATAATTATAAGCATTATCCAAAATTCTAATAAAATTGATAAAGAAAAAGCTTTTAAATTATTACGTGATCTTTATTACTTGAAATCTTGTTAACAAAAATATTATTTAAAATATTCTTTTAAATCTCTCTCAACTGAGGGGGGTACCATGTGATTAATTTCACCACCAAATTTTGCAACTTCTTTTACTAAAGAACTACTAAGAAAACTATAATTTGTATTTGTCGATAAAAATATAGTTTCAATATCATTATTAAGAGATTTATTTGTATGAGCAATCTGAAGTTCATACTCAAAATCACTCATTGCTCTTAAGCCTCTAAGAATAAGATTAGCTTTTAGATCATTTGCACAATCAACAGTTAGACCAGAATAAGAAATAACTTCAATATTAGGTAAATGAGAAAGAGAATTTTTTATTTGTATTATTCTTCTTTCAAGATTAAATGTTGGTGTTTTAGAGGTATTTTCTAAAACAGCAACTACTAGATTGCCAAATATTTTTTCAGCCCTTTCTATTAAATCAAGATGCCCATTTGTTAAAGGATCAAATGTACCTGGATAAAGAATTTTCATGAATTTATTATGATCGAATAAGAAATTTAGTTAAAATAAGATTATTAGTTAAATCAATTATGACATTAAATCTAGAAGCAAAAAAAATCTTATTAAGAAAAATACCTCACGGATTATTTATTTGTGGCGTTAGAGACGAGGATAAAAATGAATTGAATGGATTTACTGCAAGTTGGGTGACTCAAGGTTCATTCACCCCACCATTAGTTGTAATGGCTGTTAGAGCAGAGGGTTCTAGTCATGAAATAATAAAGTCAACCAATAAGTTCTCATTAAATGTACTCAAAAGTGATCAAAAGGATCTAGCAGCTGTTTTCTTTAAACCTCAAAAAGCATTAGGTGGTAGATTTGAATCTGTTGAATTTAATTTAGGTGAGCTTGGATTGCCTATTTTAGTGGATAGTGTTGGTGGTGTTGAATGTAATGTTGTTGGAAGTGTTATGCATGGAGACCATACCGTTTTTGTAGGAGAGGTTCAATCTGCTTATCTGAATAATGATGTTGACTCACTAAATTTATCTTCAACTGGCTGGAATTATGGAGGTTGATCATTATAAATGAGTAATTCCTCTATCGAAAAAATAAATAACAAATATAATTTTAAAATTGAATATAAATTAATTAATAATAAGGAGTTATTAAAATCAAGATTATCTGAAATTCCAAAGTCATCTGGTTGTTATCTTTTTAAAGATATTGATAATAACTTACTTTATATCGGTAAATCTAAAAAATTACGCAGTAGAGTAAGTAGTTATTTCAATAATTATTCAGATTTAACTCCCCGATTAAGTTTGATGGTTCGTCAAATAACTGAAATAGAAATAATAGTCACAGATAGCGAATATGAAGCATTAAATTTAGAGTCAAATTTAATTAAAACAAACAAACCATACTTTAATATTCTTTTAAAGGATGATAAGAAATATCCATATCTTTGTATAACTTGGAGTGAAAAATATCCTCGAATATTTATTACAAGAAAAAGAAGAAATAGAAATAATTTAGATAGATATTATGGACCTTATGTTGATGTCGGATTATTAAGGAGAACATTATTTACGATAAAAAAAATATTTCCACTTAGACAAAGACCAAGGCCAGTCTATAAAGATAGAACTTGTTTGAATTATTCAATAGGAAGATGTCCAGGTGTTTGCCAAGAAGTTATATCATCTGACGATTATAAAAAAATAGTGAAACAAGTATCTATGATATTTCAGGGAAGAAATGATGACTTAGAAATATTCTTACAAAAAAAAATGCTGCAATTTTCAAATGATTTAGATTATGAGAATGCAGCAAAAATAAGGGACCAAATTTCAGGTTTAAAATTATTAACTGAATCACAAAAAATATCAATACCAGATTCTTCAATTAATAGGGATATCTTTGGAATAGTTTCAGAAAAAAATGTAGCTAGTATACAAATTTTCCAAATGAGATCTGGTAAGCTCATTGGGAGAATTGGCTATAGTCAAAAATTAAATAATGAAGATGAAAATCTTATTTTACAAAAGATATTAGAAGAGCATTATATGAATGTTGAAACTGTAGAAATACCATCAGAAATTCTTATTCAATATAACCTTCCAAAACAAGCAACCATAGAGGATTGGTTAACGGATCTAAGAAAAAAGAAAGTAAAAATCTTAATCCCAAAAAGAAATAAAAAACATGAAACTGTAGAAATGGTTTTAAAAAATGCGAAATTAGAATTAGATAGAATATTAAATGGGATACAAGATAATGAATCATCAATTGAGGATCTTGCCCAAATACTTGAATTAAGCGAACAACCTAAAAGAATTGAAGGTTATGATATAAGCCATATTCAAGGTAGTGACCCTGTAGCATCACAAGTCGTTTTTATTGATGGGATTCCTTCTAAACAGGATTATAGGAAATATAAAATTAAAGATCCAAACGTTTTTGTAGGACATAGTGATGATTTTGCTTCGATATATGAAGTAATACATAGAAGGTTTAAAAAATGGTCAAGATTTAAAAAAAGCGGAGGGGATTTTTCAATATTAAATGATAAAACTAATAGTAAATTAGACAATGAACTTCTATCAGATTGGCCTGATTTAATAATGATTGATGGAGGAAAAGGACAGTTAAATGCAGCTATTAAAGCATTAAAAGAATTAAATCTTGAGGAAGAAGTAACTATATGTTCATTGGCAAAAAAAAATGAAGAAATATTTATTCCAGGATTTACTAAGTCTCTTGATACTGATGAAAATCAAAAAGGAGTTCTTCTATTAAGAAGGGTAAGAGATGAAGCACATAGATTTGCATTATCTTTTCATAGAGACAAAAGATCTAAAAGAATGAATAGATCTCAATTGTCCCAAATCAGTGGATTAGGACCATCAAGAATAAGAGAATTGCTTGAGCATTTTAAATCAATAGACGCGATAAGAATAGCTAGTAAGGAGGATTTATCAAAAGTTAAAGGACTTGGAAAAAATTCAGTAAATGATATATATGAATATTTTAACGAGTTATAAATATTAATTAATTTTTGAAAAATAGATTTCTTGATATTGTTAAATATAACTATATTAAAAATATATTTTTTTAAATTAATCTAGTAATTTGGCAGCTGAAGCATACCTCTGGTTTAAATCACTACACATTATTGGTGTAATCGTTTGGTTTGCAGGACTTTTTTATTTAGTAAGACTTTTTATATATCATGAAGAATCTAAAGATATGGATAATGAATTAAAAATTGCCTTTAATAAACAATACACCTTGATGGAAAAAAGGCTGGCGAATATAATCACAACACCTGGGATGATATTAGCTTTAAGTATGGCTATTTGCATGGTTATTATGCAACCAAGTTGGTTAAGTGAGAAGTGGTTGCAAATTAAAATTTCTTTTGTTTTGGGATTAGTAATTTATCATTCGTATTGTTATAAAATAATGTATTCATTACATAATGGTACTTCAACCATTTCAGCAAAAAACCTTAGATTATTAAATGAATTGCCTACTTTATTATTATTTATAATTGTACTTTTAGTTATTTTTAAAAATAATTTTCCAACTAGTATTGCTACATGGAGCGTAGTTGGAATAATTATTTTCATGTTGGCTTCAATACAATTATATGCAAAGATTAGAAAGAAAAATGAGAATTCATTAAGTAATGAATAGGGAAGACTTAGTAAAATTAACTTCCAATATTAATAAAAATAGTTGTCCTAAAAATATTAATTTTCACTGTCATACAAAATTTAGTGATGGAAGTTTAGAACCATATGAACTTTTAGAACAAGCTTATAAAAATAATTTGAAATTTTTATCAATAACCGATCATCATACAATTAAAGCTCATGAATATATAAAGAAAAATAATATACTCAAAAATTATCCTAAAGATTCTTTTACATTAATTTCAGGAATAGAAATTAATTGTTTGATTTTAGGATGTTTAGTACATGTAATTGGATTGGGAATAGATATAAAAAGTAAATACCTAAATCCCTACATCCTTGGAGAGTCTCCAATAGGTAATGATTTAAATATTAAATCAGTTATAAAAGCAATAAATTTAGCTGGTGGTTTATCATTTCTTGCACATCCAGCGAGATACAGGATTCCCTTTTATAAATTAATTCCAGAGGCTAAAATACAAGGTATTGATGGAATAGAGGTTTGGTACGATTATGAACTTAATGAAGTATGGAATCCTAGTTTATTTGTATGTTCAGAAATAGATAAATTAGCAGATAAATATTCAATGCTAAAAACATGCGGAACAGATAGTCATGGACTTTCGCTATTAGGTAGATAATTCAGAATTCGTTTTTTTCAATTATTGAATCAGTATTAATAATTATGTTCTTTAAATTTTCAATGACATCTGATGAACAATTATTCCACATTTTTCTATTGACAATTTCAAGAAATCTTTGTGCAATATCTCTTAAAGCCCATGGATTATTCTCTAGAAAGAAATTCCTAAGATCCATATCACATAACCATGATTTATAAACTTCCTCATAACACCAATCTGAGACTACTTCAGTAGAAGCATCAAAAGCATATAAGTAATCTAGTGTAGCTGAAAATTCAAAAGCTCCTTTATAACCATTATCCTTCATTCCATTTATCCATTTAGGGTTAAGTATTCTTGATATAACAACTTTATTAATTTCATCTTGTAATTTTGAAATTTTGGATAATCCAAATTTTGATAAATCACCATGATACATTTCAGGAAATTTACCGCTCAATTTTTTTACTGCTGAAGATAATCCACCCTGAAACTGATAATAATCATCAGAATCTAAAATATCATGTTCCTTATTATCTTGGTTATGAACAACTAACTGCACATTTTTAAGAGCATTTTCTAATGATTTTTTATCCTCTATAGGTTCAAGATTATCACCGTAAATCCACTTACTCCAATTAAGAAAAGATTCTCCAAAATCATCAATATTTTCCCAATTAGAATTTGAAATTAGTTCTTGCAGACCAGCACCATATGAACCTGGCGCTGACCCAAATATACGATTAATTGAATCACCATCCCTTAATGCTCCAGCAAGAGGGTTAAATTTATCATCCTCATTAAGATTAGAAACAAGATTTATTGCTTTAGAAGTTAATTTAACTAACTGTGGAAATGCATCTCTAAACATTCCCGAAATCCTTAAAGTAACATCAACCCTTGGTCTTTCGAGAACAGATAAAGGAATGATTTCTAAGTCAACTACTCTTCTTGAAGGCCCATCCCAAATAGGCTGTACTCCTAATAAATATAGTATTTGACAAATGTCTTCACCACCATTTCTCATTGTGGATGTTGCCCATACAGATATTGCTATATTTTTTAAATCTTCTCCATTTTCTTGTTTGTATAAATCAAGTATTTGTGAAGCAGACTGACAACCAACACTCCATGCTAATTCAGTTGGCATTCCTCTCGAATCAACTGAAAAGAAATTTTTACCAGTGGGTAAAGTTTCAGTTTTACCTCTCGTAGGAGCTCCAGATGGACCACTTTTTACATATTGTCCCTTTAATGAATTAATAAATGATAATTTCTCATTATATGAAGAATTAATGATTGGAATTAGAATCTCTTTTTTTAATAATAAAAAATACTTTTTATGTTTTTTTTCATTAAAGAAATAGTCTATTATTTTCTGATTTTTATATTTTTCTAGATTTTTTATATTGATATTCTTTTTGTAAAAAAACAAATATATTAAATACTTTGCTTGTTGTTCCAAAAAATCAATAGCCATTCTAAAGTTTAAAATGTTTTTGTTGGAAAAAGTCAATAATATTTTTTTATCCTTTTCACTTAACATTTGATCATATTGATTTGTCCAAGGATTCAAATCTAGTTTTAAATGCTTTGCTATATATTGAGTAACACCAATTCTGTTCGTATTTGGTACTCTAGCAATACACAAGAATAAATTTATTTCATTAATGTCATTCTGCCTTTTGCCAAAAATATGCAAACCTGTCCTAATTTGAGATTCTTTAATTTTGCAAAGAAAGGAATCAATTTCTTCTATTTGATTATTTTTATTCTTTAAATTAATTTCGCTAAAATCTTTTTTTATTAATTCAAAAATGGAATTTTCTATTAATTCAATCCGATTAGAATTTAATAATTTTGCTTCAAAATATTCGTCTAAATAATTTTCTAATATTGAATATTTTCCATATAATTCTGACCTATCCAAAGGAGGGGTTAAATGATCAATAATTGTTGCAGCAGTTCTTCTTTTAGCTTGGGATCCTTCTCCAGGATCATTTACGATAAAGGGATATATGTTTGGTATTGCTGGACAAATAATATTTGGAAAACATTTATTGCTGAGACCTATTGATTTACCAGGTAACCATTCAACAGTCCCATGTTTACCAATATGGCACATAGCATTTGCATTAAAAACTTTTTCAATCCAAAAATATTGTGCTAAATATCTATGGGGAGGTGGAAGATCGGGAGAATGAATATCTCTATCAGTGAAAGCGTCATAACCTCGTTGTGGTTGAATCAATAATGTTATTTTTCCAAATCTAATGCCATTTATTGAGAAACCTTTATTATCTAGATCGATCGCTTCAGATGGTGTACCCCAACGACTAACAATAATATTTTTGGGATCACTTTCTAAATAATTCCAATATTTTAAATATTCACTAAGTGGTAAGTAATCTAATGGTTTATTATTTTGAGATTCAATATCATTAGTTCTAGTTTTTATAAGCATTGACATTAATTCCGAAGAATCTTGAGGATAATTACATGATCCAAGGTCATAACCTTCTTCTTTTAACCAATTAAGAACATTTATTATTGAAGATGGTGTATTTAGACCAACGCCATTACCGATTCTACCGTTCTTTACTGGATAATTACTTATTACTAAACAAATTCTTTTATCAAAATTATTAAGTTTCTGAAGTTTCACATAATTTGTTGCAAATTTTGAAATCCATTGAATACCTACTTGATCAGCTTTGTAACTAGTTATTTCACTATATAGTGTATTGTTCTTAGAAATTATTTCTTTAAATGCTGAAGGACAGGTAGTAATTCTTCCATCAAATTCAGGAATAATTATTTGCATTAATAAATCAGATGAATTCATTCCAATAGATGAATTTAACCACTTTTTTCTTGATCTATTAGAAGAAAGAAGCTGTAAAATTGGAATTTTAAGAGAAGTAAAAATATTTGTTGAATTTTCAATTAATTCATTATTTTTGATTTGAGATGAAGAAAATGAAGTAGTGGTAATTATTAGTTTAATATCTTCTTTCTTAAAAATTTCTATTAATTTCTTCTGAATAATATGATCTTTTAGTGTTGAAATAAAAAATGTTTTAGGAGATAATCCGCATTTTCTTAATTGCAAGTTAAGTTTTTCGTTTACTTCAATTTCATTAGCCAAAAAAAGTGATTTATAGGATATTATTCCTATCTTTTCGCCACTTTCATTTTTCCAATCATGTAAATAGGGATCTGCATAAAAAGAAATCTTCAAAAACTCATTGGGAATTAATGTTTCATCTTTTTTAAGATAATTTAAACAATTAAGAAATTTTCTATAATTTTCTAGTCCTCCAGATCTTAGTAATTTAGAAATATTTAATGCTACATCTTTATCTATACTACTAATTTCACATAAGGAAACTTCCTGATCAAGGGTACCTGATAGGATTACTAACTTCCTTTTTTTATCAATTGCTTGCCAATTTAAGAGTTGTTCAATTCCATAGTTCCATGTACCTTTATCTCCAAATAATCGTAGTACGACAACTTTTGCATAATTAATTGTTTTTAATAGATAATTATCTATTTGAGCTGAGGAATTTAAATTAGAAATTTCTAAAGCTCTAATATTATTTTTTATTGAAGCAAATTCTTTTTCTAACAATAAGTTCGATAAGAGATTTAAATCAGCTTTGACACTTGTTATAAAAATAAAATCTGCAACTGGTTGCTCTATTAAATCATCCTTATTCTTTTCATTTCCTGCTACATTCAATATCCTGTGCATTTTTATATATAAATAGGGTTTAGAATACGTAAGTAGGATAAAACTAGTTTACCTTAATTAAATAAACTAAATATGCATGAATTTCTTCCATACGCCTGGTTCGAAGGTAAATGTATTCCATTTAAAGAAGCAAAAATATCAATAGCTACTCACGCACTACATTATGGTACTGCTGCATTTGGAGGAATGCGAGCGATACCTAACCCTACAAATAAAGAAGAATTCCTTTTATTTAGAACTGATAAACACATAAAAAGATTATCTCAAAGTGCAAAATTACTCTTAACTGATATTTCTGAAGAATATATTTTTAAAGCCTTAGAGGAAGTTATAAAAAGAAATAAGCCAGAAAAACCTATTTATATAAGACCATTCGTATATACAAGCGATTTAGGTATTGCTCCAAGGTTACACAATATTGAAACAGATTTCTTTATGTATTGTATTGAACTAGGAGATTATCTATCTCCAGATGGAGTTTCTTGTAGAATGAGTAGTTGGACTAGACAAGAAGACAGATCTCTCCCATTGAGAGGAAAAATAAGTGGAGCTTATATTACAAGTTCATTAGCTAAAACAGAAGCTAGTTTATCGGGCTTTGATGAAGCCTTGTTATTAAATTCAAGTGGTAAGGTGAGCGAAGCTAGTGGTATGAATTTATTTATTGTAAGAAATGGAGACTTAATCACTCCTGGTGTTGATCAAGATATCCTTGAGGGTATTACTAGAGCTAGTGTAATTGAATTAGCAAAATCTTTTGGAATAAATGTAATTGAAAGACCTGTTGACAAAACAGAATTATTAATCGCAGATGAAGTTTTTCTAACTGGTACAGCAGCAAAAATTACACCAGTTAAAAAAATTGAATCAAGTGAATTAAATGGTGAACGACCAATAATGAATAAATTAAAAAGTAAGCTTATAGAAATAACAGAAGGTCGTTCGCAAGACTATGATAATTGGGTAACAAGAATTTCTCTAAAATAAATTAATTTTTACCTAAAAATGGAATCTTTCAGAACCTATTTAAATAGAGATGAAAAGCCATTAATAATTTTTGACGGGGGTACTGGAACATCTTTTCAGAACTTAAATCTTACTGCAGAAGACTTTGGAGGCAAGGAATTAGAGGGTTGCAATGAAAACCTTGTTTTATCCTCACCAAAGGTAGTTGAAAAGGTTCATAATTCATTCTTAGCAGCAGGTTGTCATGTTATAGAAACTAATACTTTTGGAGCCTCATCAATAGTTCTTGATGAATATGATATTGCGGATAAGGCATATGAGATAAATAAAAATGCTGCATTAATAGCCAAAAAGGCTGCTGCCAAATATACATCAGTAGATAAGCCAAGGTTTGTTGCTGGCTCAATTGGACCAACTACTAAATTACCCACATTAGGACATATAGATTTTGATGAATTAAAGCAATCATATAAAGAACAAATATATGGTCTTACAGATGGAGGAGTTGATCTTCTTTTAATTGAAACTTGTCAAGATGTATTACAAATTAAATCTGCCTTATTAGCGTCTAAAGAGGTAATTGATAGTAAAAATATAGACATACCTATAATGGTATCTATAACAATGGAAACAACAGGTACTATGCTTGTTGGATCTGACATCGCCTCTGCATTAACAATATTAGAGCCATTTAATATAGATATCCTTGGACTGAATTGTGCAACTGGACCAGAACAAATGAAAGAACATATTAAATATTTATCTGAAAATTCTCCTTTCGCTATAAGCTGTATTCCCAATGCAGGACTTCCTGAAAATATTGGTGGTGTTGCTCACTACAGATTAAAGCCAACAGAATTAAAGATGCAGTTAATGAACTTTATATATGACTTTAAAGTTCAATTAATAGGTGGATGTTGTGGGACAACACCTGAACATATTAAATATCTTTGTTCAATAATTGATGAAATTAATTATAAAGAATGGTCTAACAAAATTGGGAATAAAAATTTAAGTGGTTATATTCCTTCTGCATCATCAATATATAATTCTGTACCGTACAAACAAGACAATTCTATCTTGATTGTAGGAGAAAGACTAAATGCAAGTGGATCTAAAAAGGTAAGGGAGTTATTAAATAACGACGATTGGGATGGACTAGTTTCAATTGCCAAGCAACAACAAAAAGAAAATGCACACGTTCTTGATGTGAATGTTGATTATGTGGGGAGAGACGGAGTAAAAGATATGAAAGAAATAACTTCAAGACTAGTTACCAATATAAATTTGCCATTAATGATTGACTCTACAGATGCTGACAAAATGGAAAGTGGATTAAAGTCAGCTGGTGGTAAATGTATTATAAATTCAACCAATTACGAAGATGGCAATGAAAGGTTTGATCAAGTACTAAATTTAGCCTTAGGGTATGGTTCAGGTCTTGTTGTAGGAACTATTGATGAAGATGGAATGGCAAGGAATGCAGATAAAAAATATAACATTGTAAAACGAGCCCTTAATAGAACAAGAGAATGTGGTTTGTCAGATTATGAACTATTTTTTGATCCATTAGCTCTGCCAATATCTACTGGGATAGAAGAAGATAGATTAAACGCTAAAGAAACAATTACTGCTATATCAAAAATTCGTGAAAATTTCCCAGATATTCATATCATACTGGGGATATCAAACATTAGTTTTGGTCTTTCACCTTTATCAAGAATTAATCTAAATTCAATATTTTTAGATGAATGTATTAAAGCAGGATTGGATTCTGCTATCATCGCACCAAATAAAATTTTGCCATTATCAAAAATTTCTGAAGAAACTAAAAAGCTTTGCTTAGATTTGATATATGACAAAAGAGAATTTGAAGATGATATTTGTATTTATGATCCATTAGTAGAATTAACAAAGGCTTTTCAAGATTTATCTATTCAAGATTTCAAAAAAGCATCTTTAGAAAATAAAAACCTAACTCTGGAAGAAAGTCTAAAAAATCATATTATTGATGGAGAAAAAATAGGTTTAGAGGATCAATTAAATAAAGCTTTAAAAAAATATAAACCTCTTGAAATAATTAATACTTTTTTACTGGATGGGATGAAAGTTGTAGGAGATTTATTTGGTTCAGGTCAAATGCAATTGCCATTTGTACTCCAATCAGCAGAAACAATGAAATTTGCTGTTTCAATTTTAGAACCATATATGGAAACTGTAGAAGAAAACATATCAAATGGAAAACTCTTAATTGCAACTGTTAAAGGCGATGTTCATGATATTGGAAAAAATTTGGTTGATATAATACTTACAAATAATGGCTATGACGTTATAAATCTTGGAATAAAGCAAGATGTTTCAGCAATTATAGATGCACAAAAGAAGCATAATGCAGATTGCATCGCTATGAGCGGATTACTTGTTAAATCAACTGCTTTTATGAAAGATAATTTAGAGGCTTTTAACAATGAAGATATTTCTGTACCAGTAATATTAGGAGGCGCAGCCTTAACCCCAAAATTTGTAAATGAGGACTGCAGCAAAATATATAACGGGAAAATATTGTACGGAAAAGATGCGTTCACTGATCTTAAATTTATGAATGAATATATGGATAATAAAAAAAAGGGTAATTGGTCAAATACAGAGGGGTTCATTAACAATGAGGGTATAAATATTAATTTTGCCTCATCAAAATCCAACTCTCAAGCTGTTAAAAAATCAATATCTGTGGACATAGAGACTTCTAAATTAAATTTTAAAGAAAATTTTATAAGATCTAAATTTATAAATGAAGAAGAACCAATTCAAGCTCCTTTCTTGGGAACGAAAGTCTTGAATGATGTTGATATAGATTTAAATAAGTTAATTTTTTATTTAGATAAAAAAGCTCTTTTTAGCGGACAATGGCAAATAAAAAAAGGAAAAAACCAAAGTGTAGATGAATACAATAACTATTTGGATTCATACGCTAAACCATTGTTAGATAAATGGCTAGACACAATTATACAAAAAAAACTTATCTCACCCAAAGCAGTTTATGGATATTTCAGATGCGGGAGAAAAGATAATAGTATCTTCTTATTTGATGAGAAATCATTAAATAAAATTTCCCAATTTAATTTTCCAAGACAAAAATCTGGGAATAATTTATGCATAGCTGATTTCTATTGTGATTTAAAAAATGATAAACCGATAGATCTATTTCCTATGCAGGCAGTAACGATGGGAGATATTGCTAGTGAATATTCTCAAAAATTATTTAAAGAAGATAGATATAGCGATTATTTAATATTCCATGGACTTACAGTTCAATTAGCAGAAGCTCTGGCTGAGTATGTCCATGCATTAATTCGCATTGAATGTGGTTTTAGTACTGAAGAACCAGACAAAAATAGAGAAATACTAGCTCAAAAATATAGAGGGGCTAGATATTCCTTTGGTTATCCTGCATGTCCAAAAGTATCTGATTCAAACATACAATTAACATTGTTGGATGCAAAAAGAATTAACTTGACCATGGATGAGTCTGAACAACTTCATCCAGAACAAAGTACTACTGCAATCATTTCACTACACTCAAAAGCTAAATATTTCAGCGCTTAAGCTAAATTTTTAGTTGTTTTCTAAATATTCAATAATTTCTTCCTGTAGTTCTTCCATCGTTTCATTATCACCCAGATCAAGTCCCTCACCTGCGGCATCCTGTGTTAACTCAAGATAATATGAAGCACCATCACTAGATAAAAATTCTAATGCGGAAGTTTCATCACTATCTTTAAAAGCTTCATAAAGAGCTTTAAATGCTATGTTTTCAGTAAAGTCCCAATCCATAATGAAAAAAACCTTATTAGAATTATTACCTCCTTACCCCCCATACTCGTCAACCTTTTTTAAAGAAATGTTGGTGTTTTATTATTAATAAAAAAATCTATGACCATAAATAATCAAAATCAGTTAAATGTCCTAGGAGAAAAAATTGAGATTTGTAGTTGCGCACCAATGACGGGGTGGTTCAGAGATGGATTCTGCAACTATGACAAAAATGATGGAGGTAATCATTCCATATGTTGCGTAATGGATGATAATTTCCTGAAATATAGTAAATCACAAGGTAATGATTTAATAACTCCCATGCCTATTTATTCCTTCCCAGGACTTAAGGATGGTGATCATTGGTGTATTTGTCTAGATAGGTGGAAACAAGCATTATTAGACGGTCTTGCACCAAAAGTCATATTAGAATCAACGAATATTGTAGTCTTAGAATCTGTACCTCTGGAAAAATTGAAAGAATATCAATTTAATAAAAAGTAATTACAAGTTTATTTTTTTTTTTAAAATGATTATGATAATTTTTTTTTAATGAGTTTAGAAATATATTGGCAAAAAGCACTAGAACAAACTCGATTATCAATTGATGATAAATCATTATATCCTCTCAAAACTGATATTATTACAAGAGATTTATATGAAAAAGACGACTTCATAATTAGGAAACTCGATACTTTAAAATTTAATAAAAAAAAAATTTATGGTCCTAAGCAAAATCCATTTTGTCCTTGGGAAAAAATACTTGAAATTGATAAAATAGGTGATAATCATCAACTAATATTAAATAAGTACCCTGTACAAAAAGGTCATATTTTACTTATTACAAATGAATGGAAACCTCAAAATGGATGGTTAGATATAGAAGATTGGAGAGCGATCCAACAAGTTAATAAAGATACTAGTGGATTATGGTTTTTCAATAGTTCTCCAATTGCAGGAGCAAGTCAACCTCACAGGCATTTTCAACTTCTTCGTAGATCTAAAGGTGAGATATCATGCCCTAGAGAAAAGTGGTTTTTAGAGATGAACTCATATCAAGATATAGATAGTAAACTTAAAAAAAATATTATTGTATCCAAATTTAATTTTTTAGAAAATCCATCATGTCTTTTGGAATTTTACTTAGGATTATGCAAGAAATTAGGACTGGGGGACCCTATTAGTGATAAGAAACCGATATATCCTTACAATATTTTGATAACTAATAAATGGATCGCTATCATAAAAAGAAAAAGTGATCATATTCATGGTTTCAGTATTAACGGTTTAGGATTTGCAGGATATCTATTAGTAACTGAAAATTCTAATATCAATTATTTAAAGAAATTTGGACCTGAAAAACTTCTAGAAAGTTTTGTTTGAATACTAGTTAGTTACTTTAATTTCCTTATCCCTGCTTATTTGGCTTTCTAGAACTTCTATAGATGCTGTTACGGAAGCGATTTTACGTTCAAGTGAATCCTTAATATAATTGAGCATTTCTAATTTCTTATGTTGATAAAAACTTTTTTTTTCTTTAGATGACTTGAAATAACAGTTGAACATTTTTATTTTTATTATAAAAAGATTCATAATTGACTTGTGACATGAAAATAAATTGGTTTTAATTTAAAAACAATATTCCGTATGGACTTTCAATTTTTTTTGAATAAAATTAAATAAAATCCATACTATTCAAGAAAAAATTTATTGATTATTCCTGAAAATTCAAGTAAAAAAAGAATTTCAATTGATTTACCTGAGGAACTAATTTCCAGGTTTGATCAATTACGGAAAGAGTGGGGATTTAGAGCAAGAGGACCCGTAATAGAAAAGATACTAAAAGAACTTCTTCAAGAAGATGATTTACTACCTAAGAACCAACAACAAGAAATAGACTTTAACGAGAAGAAGAATAATGAAAATTCAAATATTGATGAAGATACTGCATTGGTATTAATTAAATCAGACGTAAAAAAAGAAGTTAATGAGATATCTTTGAATAAAAGATTTACAAATAACAATCAATATAAAGAAAAAGCCAACTCAAACATAAGCCTTCCCAATTTTGTTGAAAAAAAAGTAAAGAATCTAAGAAGAAGTATTAATAGTGAAAAATTAAAGGAGAATATTAATGATATTCAAATTAATACAATTAAAGAAACTGAATTAATAAAATGTCGAATTGAGTTAATTAGTCATTGGAAAACCTTATATGGATCAGTTCCTAATGATCATGTAGTAGAAGCCTCGATGGATTGGTTTGAAAAGGATATATGGCCAAATCTTGATGGAACTGAAAATCTACCCTTTACGTGGACTGCAGCCAATAAATTAATGTCAGAATTATGCCCATTTTGGATCAAGAAAAATCCGTCCCTTGAAATTGTTTTATTAATGATTGGTGTTTTAGAAGACCCTTTTGCTACATCAGATCTGATAAATCGAATACCAACACTTATGAGAAGGTTTGTAAGTAGATTTAAGCGAAATAATAGATCAAATTCATTTGAAACATTGGACTCAACAATGACAGTACATGGAGCACTTAAATTATTGAATTTATCAACATCCGCAGGATCTGCTCATACGTTCCGTAAAATAAGGGAGGCCTATAAATCAATAGCCCTTGAGACGCATCCAGATGCTGGAGGATCAACAGATCAAATGAGAAAATTAAATGAAGCATATCAATTGCTAAAAAATCTATATAGAAATTAGTATACTAATTCTCAAATAAGACTAATTACAAGTCTAGTAAATAGTCTCATATAAGAAAGCTGTTAAGCCTAAATTTCCTTATTTTTATCAATTTTTTATTCAAATTAATGAGAACAACAATTGTACATAAATGAACATTAAAATAATATGTACTTTTCAAAAATTTCTTTGTAAAGTAATTCTTAAATAAGACTAATTATAAGTCTAGTAAATAGTCTCATATAAGATAACTGTTAAGCCCAAATTTCCCATTTTTCAATTTTTTTTATTCAAATTAATTGGAACAACAACTATGTATAAATGAATATTAAAAACAAATTTACTTTAAAAATTCTTTGTACAGTAATTCTTATATAAGACTTATTATAAGTCTTTTATTTAGTCTTAAAATAGAATAATAAGATAATTTAATTTATCAATTTGAATGAAACATTCCCAAGCTGAATAATACATGGGGAAATTAATATTTTAATAATCAATCAATAAATTACGTCCTTTATATGTCCAAGAAATTAATAAGGACTAAAAAGTCTTACTATAAGGTGCTTTTATGTCGTCCCGAACTGCCTTAAAGACAGTACTACTTAGACTGAAGCTTTTCAATAGCAGTTTGTTTATCAATACTAGGAACATCACTTAATCCGTTAGCATCAAACCATGGTGCGCTAGCCCAATCAAAACCTTCGCCAAAAGTATTATCTGGTGCAGTTATATACCAGTGACATGATGCATCTGGTATGTCAACAGCACATTTTGACCAATCATCTGACCACTGAGGGACTTGAACCCAAAGCACTGAAGATAGAAGTAGAGATAGTAGATTGATCATAGATTAATATCATACAACATTAATTACTTTTGTAGGATTATTATTTATCTAATATAAGAATCATATATAGACTTATTAATAGTCTTATATGAGATTAGAGATACATTTAATTCCTCAATTTAGTGTTAAAACATTTTTCAACATTAGAAATGATATTTGAATGTATTGATGTAATGTCAGAGTCCAGTAATGTTTTATCTTTATCTCTATAAGATAATCTAAATGTATAACTTATATGATCATCTCCAAATTTAGTATCTTCAAAAACATCAAGTAAATTTACATCCTCTAAGAGATTTTTTCCTGTTTTTCTTATTTGTGATGTTATTTCGCTAATTAAAAATTTCTTACTGAAAACAAAATTTATATCCCTTTCCATTTTCGGTACAATTGGGTATTGCTTATATATTGGAATCCATTTATTTTTTCTTGTACTAGCTCCCAAGAGGTTAGAAACATTTATGTGAAATAAATAAACTTTTTTTAATGACTTCTTTTCTAATATTAGTTTGGGATGTATTTCACCAAAATAACCTGCATCTTTCCCTTCAATAACTAATTTTGCTGTTCTTCCAGGATGAAGAAAATCAATTGAATCAGTAGGTTTATCATCAATTTTTATGTTCAAGGATGATAAAGCCTCCTTTAACTTTCCTCTGGCCTGAAAATAATTAAGATCGTTATCTTTACTTGAATTTATCCATTTTCCAAATTTTTTATTTCCAAAAATCGCACCATTCAGAACTTCTTCTTGAATGAACTCAGTTTTCTTTTGAAAAACATTTCCAATTTCAAATATATAACAACTTGCTTGTCCAGCTTTTATATTACGGTTCACTATCTCCAAATGTTCTTTCCAGATATTATCTCTAAGACAGCTTGTTTCTAATAACAAAGGATTAGATATCTTTATAAGTTTTTCATCATCTTCAGGAACAAGAGAGTAGCTTAGTACCTCGTTAAAACCATTTTCTATAAAACCATTTTTTACTTTTCTCAATGCCAACTGTTCTGATGACAATTTTCCAGGCTTAATTGGATTAGGAAGTTTTAAGTCGAATCTGTCATAACCTATTAATCTTGCTATTTCTTCAATTAAATCTATTTCTCTTGTTAAATCATGAGATCTATTTGGAATTACTGCTACATCCCAGCCATATTCTTTATTCTTTAAAGTACAACCTATGAGTGTTAATTTATCAACTATTTCATTATCAGATAAATTTCTTTTTTCAAATTGATCGTTAATAATTAATGGACCCAGAATTTTATGTATTCGATTTCTCCGTAGTTTAATAAATATATCCTCATTACTTATTAATTTTGAAGTATTGATGATTGGTGAATTAATAGAAAAATATTCTTCTAAAAGATTAATTGCTCTAGTTACTGCACTTATTGTATTTTTTGAAGAAATCCCTTTTTCATACCTGCTACTAGATTCTGTTCTTATACCAGCCGCCTTGGAAGATTTTCTTATAGTAACTGGATTAAAAACAGCGCCTTCAAGGTAAATAGATGAGGTAGTATTACTTACAGAAGTCTCTAAACCGCCTATAACACCTGCAATAGCTACAGGTTTATCACAACAAGTAATTACTGTGATATTGTCATTTAAGTCATATTCTTTACCATCTAAGCAAATAAGCCTTTCGTTATCCTTGCCTTTTCTTACAGATAAATCTTCTGGAGAAACTTCCTTACCAATTAGGTTTGACAATTTATCTTTATCAAACGCATGCAAAGGTTGACCTTGTTCTAATAGAATATAATTTGTCAAATCAACTAGAAGATTAATAGATTTTATACCTGATTTTTCTATACGGTCTTTAAGCCAATTTGGTGATAATTTCTCTCCATTTACTCCATCAATGCAACTTATTGAATAAATGCAATTAGATTCTATAGCCTCTGGACAATGTTTAATTCCCTTAAGTAAATGAATATTGTATTTATGGTTTAATTCTGGAAAATTTAAGGTGGATTCTAAAAGGGCAGAAATTTCACGGGCTATACCCATAACAGACATTCCATCAGGTCTATTAGCTGTAATGGCTAAATCATATATAAAATCATTTAATTGAAGCAAGTCAGACCCTGGAGTGCCCAATTCATGTTTTAGGGCCAAATCTTCATCAATGATCTCTATCCCTTCGCTAGAATCCTCTAAACCCAGTTCCTGCAGTGAACATATCATTCCTTCACTCATGACACCTCTAATTTCACTTCTTTTAATAGTTAAATCAACTGCATTTAATTTCGCGCCGACAGTAGCAACATAAACATAAATATTTGGTTTAATATTGCGCGCACCACAGATAATTTGTAAATTCTTTGAATTACCAATATCGACTTGGCAAATTGAAAGTTTGTCAGATCCTTCGTGTTTTAAAACAGATAATACCTTTCCTAAAACAACACCATTTACATTTTTTGAACAATCTTCTAATGATTCAACCTCAAATCCACCAATAGATAATTTCTCAGAGAGATCTTCAGGAGTAGAAGTAATCTCTACTAAATTTTTCAACCAATTTTGAGAAACTTTCATATATATTTTTTAATCAATGATGATAAAAGAAATAAGTATATCTTCAAAATAGTTTGTTGAAGATGTACAATAGAAAATTATACAATAAAGTATTAATTAAAATGGCTAAAAAAGGGACAAGAGTTGTAGTGACCCTGGAATGTACTGAAGCTAGGACAAGCACAGATCCTAAGAGATCAAATGGTGTCTCAAGATATACTACCGAAAAGAATCGTAGAAATACAACAGAAAGATTAGAACTAAAAAAGTTTAATCCCCATTTAAACAGAATGACAATTCACAAAGAAATTAAGTAATCAAATCAAATTAAATCATGCCTAACTCAATTTTCAAAAAGCAATTATCACCTATCAAACCAGGAGATCCTATTGACTATAAGGATGTAGAACTACTAAAAAAATTCATAACTGAGAGGGGAAAAATCCTACCAAGAAGAATGACGGGTTTAACCTCTAAGCAACAAAGAGATCTCACATTAGCTGTTAAGAGAGCCAGAATTGTAGCTCTTTTACCCTTTGTAAATCCTGAAGGATAATTTCATATTGAATATAGTTGGCACTATAATTAATATTTCAAATATTTGAAAGATTTAACTGATTTAAAAACATATATTATTGACTCTGATGATCCACATGAGGTTGATGATGCTATTTCATTAGAAATAAAAGAAGGAAATAAAAAAAATTTATGGATACATATTAGTAATCCATGCAAACTCTTTTTGCATGACTCTAATGTTGATTTAAATGCAAGAAGGAGAAATAGCAGTTTATATTTAATTGATCAATATGTCCCAATGCTTCCTAAAGATATTATTGAAAAGGCAAATCTAGCTCAAAATAAAGTTTCAGAAACTATTAGTGCAGCAATAGAATTTAATGACGATGGATCAATAAATAAATATGAAATAACTGAAGCAATAATAAAACCAAAATATCAATTAACATATGAAGATGCAAATGAAATATTAGAAATAGAACCCAAAGAAGAAATAGAATTAATTGAGATTAAAAAATTATTAGAAAAAAGTATTAAATTTAGAAAGAAACAAGGAGCAATTATTTTTGAAAGTCCTAATAATAAAATTAAATTATATGAGGATAAGGTTATACTAACTAAATTAGAGAAAACAATATCACAAATTATAATTGCAGAATCAATGATATTAATGAATTATGTAGCAAGTTTATTTATAGATAAATATAATTTAGCGGCTGCATTTAGGATTCAAAAAATAAACTGCAATCCATCTGAAATACTCAATAGATATAATGATAGTGATATTAAGTATATAATATTAAAACAATATATGGGAAGAAGTTACATAACTACTAAGCCAGGAATCCATGAATCATTAGGCCTTAAAATGTATGTACAATGCACATCACCACTACGAAGATATCTTGATTTAATTATACAAAGGCAAATCTATAACAAAATTAATAATTACGAAGTTCTTAGTAAAGATTCAGTTTCTAAGATTATTGATTATTCAAAAAATAGACAATCAGAAAATAATAATATTTTTAAAAATGATAAATTTAAGTATTTAAAATTATTTTTTAAAAATGAAAAAAAAGCTTTTTATAAAATTATATTCGTTAAGTGGATTAATCATAAAAAAAATATTGCTTTGGTTTATTTTGCAGATTATTCACTAGAAATACTTATTACTCTTTTTGTATCAATAGAAATATACAGTAATAAAATATATAAAGTTAAATATATTATAAATGATAGTAATCTTTTAGAATTTATTTATTAATAAGATAATCAATATAATGGGTTGTTATTAGTTTAAAAAATATCTGTTAGTATAAATAAAAAAGCTTTATGACTTTTGTCATTACTACACCTTTATACTATGTTAATGATAAACCTCATTTAGGAAGTGTATATACAACAATAATATGTGACTCAATAGCTAGGTATAAAAGGCTTGCAGGTGAAGAAGTTATCTTCATCACTGGGGTTGATGAACATGGTTTAAAAATACAAAGAACAGCTAATGAAAAGGGTATTGCTCCAAAATCACATTGTGATGAAATCTCAGAAGTCTTTAAAAATAATTGGAAAGATTGGAATATATCCTTTGACAAATTTATAAGAACAAGCTCAAAAAAACATGAATTTGTTGTTAATGAATTTTATGAAAGAGTAAAAGCATCAGATGATATCTATATGGGAGTTCAAAAAGGTTGGTATTGTGTTGGTTGCGAAGAATTTAAAGATAATCCAGAAAATTCATCAACATACAAGTGTCCAATACATCAAAAAAATCTTGAATGGAAAAATGAAGAGAATCTCTTTTTTAGGCTTTCAAAATATCAAAAAGAAATCGAGAAAATAATCAACGAACCTTCTTTTATAGAGCCAATAGAAAGAAAGAATGAAATTATAAATTTTGTTTCTAGAGGTTTAAAGGATTTTTCAATTTCAAGAACAAATGTTACATGGGGAATTCCAGTCCCTGGTTACGATAACCATACCTTTTATGTGTGGTTTGATGCTTTACTTGGATATGTAAGTGCCATTAGTTCTGATGCAAATGAACATTCATTGGAAAAATCAATTAATGGAGGATGGCCAGCTGATGTTCATTTAATTGGTAAGGATATTCTGAGATTCCATGCTGTATATTGGCCTGCAATGCTCATTTCTGCCAAAATGAAAGTTCCTAAGAAGGTTTTTGGGCACGGATTTCTTACACGAGAGGGGCAAAAAATGGGTAAAAGCTTAGGAAATGTACTCGACCCTGATTTATTGCTTACAAAATATGGAAATGATCCTGTAAGGTGGTACCTCATCAAAGACATATCATTAGGAAATGATGGAGATTTTCAAGATAAAAGATTTGTTGACATCATCAATAATGACTTAGCTAATACAATTGGTAATTTATTAAATAGAACATCATCTATGTCTAGAAAATGGTTTGATAATAAAGTGCCAAATAATGAAAAAATTTCAAATGAAAATAAATTAGAGAATTATGCCAAAATTGCAGTTGAAAACTATATTTATAACTTTGATAATTACAAATTAGATTTAGCAGCTAATGAAGTACTTAGCCTAGCAATAAATACAAATTTGTATTTGAATGATAATCAGCCATGGGCGCTAATAAAAGAGAAGGATAATCTACCTCTAGTTAAAGAAATTATTTATAACGTTTTAGAAAGTACCAGAATAATAGGATTATTATTAATACCTTTATTGCCCGAATTATCTATAAAAATTAATGAACAACTTGGCTGTATATACAGAGAGGATATTTCTTGGAAAAAACAATTAATTTGGGGATTATTAGTTAGCAACTCAAGTCTTCCTAAACCCACTCCAATCATAAATAAACTTGAGTATGAGCAAAAATTATAGATTAATAATTTTCCTTACATTATTTATGATTGGTTGCGCTCCAAGTGTAATTGATGAAAATAAAGTTATACAAAAAATAGACAGTTTAGATATGACTATATTCTCTAAAAGTGGAGAAAAAATTTATTCTATTACCAGTCCAAATTCAAGTTATAACAATATTGAATTAAAATTCGAAATAAAAAAACCTATTATTAAAATTCTTAATGGAAAAGAAACTAAATATATTATTAGTTCAGAAGAATCTACATTATCAGACAATAATAAACTCTTGAAATTGAAAGGGAATGTTAAATTAAAAACTTTAAAAAATAATGAGAATATTTTAAATGCTGATAATTTTATTTGGAATATAGAAAATACTAACTATCTATTAGAGGGAAATATAAGATTTGAAAATCAAAATATCACCTTAAATTCAGGAAAAGCCATCTTGGGTTCAGATAACATAATTGAATTTTTCAATCCAGTAAAATATATAATTAGAGATGAAAATAACGAAAATAAATATGAAATAAACTCAGAAAATGCTTTCTATAATCTAAATACTGAATCAGTAAGCTTTGAAGCAAAAGATAAAAGAGTTAAATCAATAATATATTTTTAAATTCTATTTTTTGAGAAAATATTATTAATTTTTTTGGACCAGTTATTAATCCATTTTTCATCAGACTTCGTAAAACACTTAGCACTCCAGCCTCCGATCAATATGAAAGCCTTATTATTTATAGGTACAACTAAAATAGATGGAATTTCATCGCAAAAATTATAAAATTCATCTCTTCCAGGATAAAATTTAGTGTTTGCCAATGATATTAATTTCATATCTTTAATAGATCTTAGACAAGTTTCCCCAGGTTTAAAATCATTACTTGAATTGATACCCCTCCTCAATATATTAACGCCATCATTGTGGATTAATATTGCTGCTGCTGCTGTAGAAGTTAATATCGCTTCAGAACCCCATGCAAGTTCATCAATAACTTCATCCGGCATGTTTTTATCGAAGAGAAACATATTTTCTCCTTTTAAAAAAGCTTTCTCACCAGCTATGGGTTGGAATTGTTTAAATAAAAAACCTATCAAAATAATAATTAACGAAGCTATTGCAGCTATCACTTGTGCTCTTTCAAGCTCAGGAGTGATTGTTTCTATTGAAATGAAATTTGCTATCTGAAAAATAAAGAGTATTACACCGACTGATATTAATGATTTCCCATTGAATCCCATATTTTAAATATGTTATTTCTAATTAAATTATGCAAATATTATATTGTTTAGTAGATTTAAAATTACTCAAACATATGGTTTTTAATATATAATTAACCAAAACCTTTCAAAATGAACCTAAACATCAATAAATATATACTATCCCTTATCTTTACTGGCTTTATTTTTATTCTTATCCCTTCGACTACATACGCAAATGAAATTAATACTATAAATAAATATTTTGGTATTACTCAACAGAAGACTGTCATAAATTACGAAAAAAGTCAGCCCTCATCTATCGACAACCCTGTAGTGGATCCAAATTTTAACACTATGAGATCAAAAGATACTGAGAGTTCAACTGCTACTTATATAGTTATAGGTTTGTTAATTGCTGCCACAATTATTCCTCTAGCAACATGGTGGTATTTCTCTAAATAATAGAGAATTTATGAATGCCAAGGTTTTAAATATTAGTGAACATTCATCTCATATAGTTTTTATTACAGGGGGGACAAAGAGTGGGAAAAGTGAATTCGCGGAGCATCTTGGAAAAGAGGTAAAAAAATTATCATATGTTGCCTTATCTGAAAAAAATTTGGATGATAAAGAATGGCAAGATAAAATTAATTTACATCGAAAAAGAAGACCAAAAGATTGGAAATTAATAGAAACGACAGATCTATTAAATACATTAAGGAATGAAGAAGGTCCATTATTAATAGATTCTATCGGGGGATTCGTTATGAAAAGTATTGGCAAGGAACAAAATGAATGGTCAACAAAAATGAATTCACTTATAAGTCTCTTAATGAAAAGAAAAAGCATAACAATTATTGTTGGAGAACAAGTAGGTTGGAGTTTGGTCTCTGAATATAAAATTGGTAATACATATATTGAGAGAATCGGCGAACTTCAAAAGAGAATAACCAAAATATCAAAAGATAATTGGCTGGCCATAAACGGCAGAGCAATCAAAATAGATGAAATAAGTATTGAAATACCTACTTAAAATTGGAAGTCGCTCTTTTTGAACCTAGAATCCCACAAAATACTGGTAATATTGCCAGATCATGTGCTGCATTTAATATACCTTTAAATCTTATAGAGCCCTTGGGTTTTAAACTAGAAGATAAATATTTAAAAAGAGCAGGTTTAGACTATTGGCCTTTAGTTACTGTTAATCAGTATGAGAATTTTGAAAAATTTTTAGCGTCAAAATCAACAAAAAGAATAATCTCTTTTAGTAAAAAAAATGGATTATATTTGAAGGATTTTAAATTTAAGCAAGATGATATTTTGCTATTTGGGAGAGAAGATTTAGGATTACCCGATTCCATTATTGATAAAAGCGACTTTTTAATATCAATATTTATGCCGAATATACAGACTGGAAAAAATGATCAAAAAGGTGTTAGAAGTCTAAACCTTTCTGTAGCATGCGGAATTGCTATATATGAGGCCCACAAACAAATAAATTTTCAAAATGGTAATTAAGTACAACCAATGCCTTACAATATTCCCATGTCTCGGTAGCTCAGCTGGTTAGAGCGGCGGATTCATAGCCCGCAGGTCGCGTGTTCAAGTCACGCTCGAGACATTTTCAATACTTTTGAATTGAAGAACATAGGTGAAATTTTAATTAAATTAAACTATTAAAGACAATAATGGTTAATTCACTCGGTACAGTCTTAGATCCAAAAAAATCTAAAGCAAAATATCCAGAAGCAAGAGTTATAGTTCTTGATGACAATTTTAATACTTTTCAGCATGTCGCAAATTGTCTTCTAATAATAATCCCAAGCCTAAGTGAACAAAGGGTATGGGATCTAACCTTTAAAGTTGACAAGACAGGATCTGCAGAGGTGTGGAGAGGTAATCTTGAACAAGCAGAGCTATATCATGAGCAACTATTCAGCAAAGGATTAACAATGACTCCAATTGAGAAAACATAAAATAAGTAAGATTGACAGAAAATTATTGGCTTATAAATTCGAATCGTTCATTAGTTAAAAGGTTTTCAAAGAATAATCAAAATAAAGATAAATTTTTTGAATATATGTTTATTGACTCTGGAAGAATTCTTGGTTTTTTAGGAAAAGAACCACCTCTTATGACAACCAGAGAAGAACTTAAAGTTGATAAAGCTAGAGATGAATGGAGAAATTTAATCGCTCATGGTTGGAGAAGAACCAAACCAGTTTGGGAAGACTATTAGTATCCAATATTGTTACTAGGATTAGTTATATAAATTATGAGATTTAGGACGTAGTTAGCGGGTAAATTTAATGGCTTCAAAAGTAACAAAGCCATTCCTTGAGTCACATTAAATTCTTTATTTTTCATAAAAAAATAAAAGTCTCATTTTAATTATAAAAAGACTGTCAAATACAAACTAAAAATAATGAAAAAAAGATACATAGGCATTTATTGATTAAGTATTTTCAATATATCTAATATCTAAAACTTATTTTAAAAAAATTTAGATTTAAAGTTACTTGTTTTTTTTTAACAAAAAAATCCACGTTATAATTTAATAATCCTTACTATTTATTACTTAATAAATACCCAATGAAATATCTCATCACAAGCAAAAGATCAAGAGCTTTATTTGGTATTGGAATAGTTGCTATAAGTATTGGATTAATATCAAAAAAAGTAATTAACTATCCAACTGGAGGATGTATGAAAGGTACTCTAGAAATAACCTTTAATATCTAGCCATTAATCATCTTACATTTTTCTTAATTCTTAAATCCAGTCAACTTGGATAACTCTTTTAGTGAAAGTACACCTAAAATTAGTTTTCCATTTATTTCCCATGTGGGAAACCCTTTAATTTTTTTATCAATACATATCTGAGTTTGACTGTTTATGCCATCTCTTGCACATTCAACCACATTAAGTTCTCTATAAGCTTGCTTACCAAATAATTCACCTTGATTAAGGCAATTAGGACACCAATATGCTGAATATTTAACTACACCATTATCTTTAAGGTATTTTGCCAATTCGATTGATTCCCTAGTGCTTTCTGAGGAGACTTTAAGTTCTCTCTGATTATTTAAGTGGGAGCTATTTACAACATTTGGTAAAGGAAGCAAAACTAATAGTGGGATTAATAGGTGTTTCATTTATTTACTACTTTTCCTCCATATTTTCTTACTACCTTATCAAGCAAAATTCGTATATCTTTATTTTTAAGTTTCTCTATTTGCTGAAGATTTTCAAGAAGATCACATATTTGATCCTGTGTATCTTCATCTAATTCACTTACTGCCATTTATATTTAGAGTTTTTATTATCCAATTATAAATCAAAAGTAAATTTACATTCTTATTGTATTTATATTTTTTTATTGCTATTTTTTTAAAGCGGGCTAAGGTTCATATCTCCACGAGGATTTAGTCCGCTGAATTTTTAAAGATTCAATTTATTTTGGATCCTTCTTTAAAAAATTGATTAGAAATATTAAAAAATATTTATAACTGTTTAATTTCTACTTTCCATTGAAAAGCCATCTCGTACGATATTAGAAGTGTGACACTATTTATTCAATAATGTTGTTATTTCGCTTCATAACTTTCTTAAAATACTTAAACTCAATAAATTCATGCATCATTTTGATATCATCAGATAATACTTTTTTATTAACTGCATATTCGTCGACATTAAGTGAAGAGCTATTATTTTCAGAAAATGTTTCCTGATCAAAAGAAAAGTTTATAAAATCCTTGTTATTATTCTGATTTTGACCATAAGATTCATTTAACACTCCACGAGACCTTAAAGCTTCCTCAACCAATAAACCTGTGACTTTTGACTGACTAAACTCATTAGCTGTGCACAATTTTTCAATAATTTCATGAACTTCCTCGCTTGGCAAAAAACCAATTCTTTTCCTCTGAGAGGGCATAATTAAAAAAATTAGTGTCACACTTGCACATTACAAGTGTTGCACTATATTTGATTTAAGTCAACTAATTTTGCTATGTATATTTTAATATTTCCTGTCGGATTTATTCTTTGGTATCTCGCTTATGAAGCAAAACCTATCATTAGTGATGAAGTATCAATTCAATGGGAAGAGAAAAATATAAATAAAAGAAATAAACTTTTAAATATAATCAAAGAAAGCTTTTAAAACTGACACTCAATAGTTTTTGACCATTCCTTGTGCTTAGAATCTAAATCTGATATTAACTGTTTCTGGTAAGTAAATTTAAGATGATTTTCGTTAAGAGATTTTTTTGTGATAATCATTTCTTTAGAGAAAAAATTGGGAGTGTTAGAACTACTAATTTTTTTTTTGACTTTCATATGAGTAATTCATCTATTTTTTTTATAAGATTCAAAAGATTATAGTCTTAATATTTTTATATTCTTTTTATATTTCCTTAATATATATTTTTAGCATGTTTTTAAAAAAATTAATTTATTAATTAAAAAAGGTTATATTAAAACAAATTATATAAATTACAATGAATCTAAAGGAGAGAGGAATTACTGTTGGAGATTTACTAATCGTATTAATAATCATCATCACTTCTACAATATTAATTAAATCATTTAGCAAGGACAAGAAAACAACACTTAATTATAGTGATCAAGAGCTAATGTCTTTTAATAAAATTCATTATCAAAAATCTATTTGAATAGCTTATATAAATTATTTATAAAACTTTTAATTAAATTAACTATTATTTATTTCTAATATAAATTTCAAGAATTCATAATTATCAAAGATTGAGTTTATATTTTATATATTTTGATGAAATTATCTAGAACTTTCCCATTTCAAGTTATCCTTTAAATCATTGATATCATTTGATATGGAAACTAAATTTACCATTTGAAGAATTTGAGTTTTATTTAGCCTATTAATAGCAATAAGTTTATTAAGCATTTCTAAAACAGATTTATCATTTATATTCATTGTTTGTATAAAAAACTATGATCCTTAAATTTGAATACTTTAACTTATAATTTTAAAAGCTACTTTTAAAATCCGTAATATATTTAAAGCTAAATATAAAAATATTTATAAAATCATTAAAAATAAAACTAATACTTATAAGTAAAAATCATAAGCTCACTTTCTTATAAATTCGTTTATTGTAAAAAGAAAAAAATGAAAAAAAACTCCAATAAAGAATACCTTAATAGAGATGAAGTTAATGAAATGATTGAATCAGCTTTAAGGAGACACAATAGAAGATCTACAATAATATCTAGTGTGCTTGGCTGGATCCTAATAGGAGGTTATTCGTTTGGACTTTTTCAAGCAGTACAAAATGTCTAATTTATCTTTACTCAAAGCTGAACTTGCTAGATGATAAATTAATATAAGCTTAAGTTTCTATTATGAGAGAATATATTAATTCAAATCTTACAGTGATAAGAAAATATTTAAAAAAACGCAAAAAGTATACATCAAAATTAAATAATGACTCAATAATGGAAGAATTCAAAGAATGGAACAAAGATCCATTACCTGAGACAGAATCAATATGGACTTTACCTGACTTAACGAGGAATGAAAGACTAAAAAATTTTTGTCGCTCCATTAAGAAGGAAATAAAATAAGTTTTTAACTTCCTAGCTGTATATGATTTACCTTTAAGTAATAATAACCCGCAAATCCAACTATATTCAAAATTACAACGAAAATCCAAGCTCCAATTGGCTGATTAGAATCAAATTTTTTTATTTTAACTTTTTCCTTTAGTCTTTCAATATATTTAGCCACAATTAAAAATATTAAAAATATTTCTAATTATAGATACTTAAATTTTAAAGAATCTTAAAAAAAAAAAAATTTCTTTTAATTCGAATTTTTATTGTCAAGCCTGTTAATGGGATATTTAATTAACTCCTTTTTGAGATTTTTTAAGAGTTTATTGTGATTCAAAATTGTAAATTTCCTAGTAAAGGAATAATGCCATTTCATTGAATTAAAAAAAAACTTGCTAATTCATTATTAATAAAATTATAATACTTATTACGGTCAATACAGACCATACATAATTTAAATAAGGACAAATTTTTTCATGAGCTTAAAAGTAGGCCAAGAAGCACCAGACTTTAGTGCTACAGCAGTATATGATCAAGAGTTTAAGGAGATTACACTTTCAGGTCTAAGAGGTAAATGGGTTGTTCTATTCTTTTACCCACTAGATTTTACATTTGTATGTCCAACTGAAATCACAGCATTTAGTGATAGATACCAAGATTTCTCAGCACTTAATACAGAAATACTTGGTGTATCAGTTGATAGCAAGCACTGTCATTTGGCTTGGATACAAACCCCAAGAAATGAAGGTGGTATAGGTGATATTAACTATCCGTTAGTTTCTGACTTAAAAAGAGAAATTTGCCAGGCTTACAATGTTCTAAATGATGATGGGGAGGCTGATAGAGGTTTATTTCTTATCAATCCCGAAGGAGTAGTTATGCATACGACTGTTAACAAGGCTCCTGTAGGTAGAAATGTTGATGAAACGCTAAGGATTCTTCAAGGCTATCAATACGTTGCGGCAAACCCCGATGAAGTGTGTCCAGCAAACTGGACCCCTGGAGAGAAAACAATGTTAGAGGACCCAAAAGGTAGTAAGGAATATTTTTCTGCGCTATAGGAGAATTAGAAACATTTAAGTAAGTAATGAGTAGTAAATAATTATAAAAAAATAAAAAATAAATATATTCAAAAAGGGGATAACATCCCCTTTTTGAGGTTTGTGCACGATCCAATCGCTCAAATTAGTTTTATATGATAAGAAGGACCACGTATAATAAGAAATTTCTATTGCGACTAGGATAAAAAGATTAATTAAATTTAGGTCATTTAAACCAAAATATCTATAAATATGAAACTGATCATCAACACTAATATTAATTATTTGAAGATGCCAAAGATAGAGAGAAATCAAAATAAAATTTACCAATATTATTTTTTTTAAAAGAAACCTAGATTTCTTAAAAATTAATAGGATAGAAATTAAAAATATGAAAAAACATAACTGTGGAATATCCGGTTTTGGGACATTAATTCCTTCAAGAAATAAATTAATTATAAGATCAAAATTTATATATATATAATCAGCTATTAAGAAAGAGAGAAATATTAAATTTATTGCTACTAAGAATAATAATCTTTTTCCTTTAATTATTTTTTTACTATGGATTTTATCCTTAGTAAAACTATAATCTGTATAGTTTTTTAAAGAGTTTACATACACCAAAGATGGACATATTGCTCCGCTCAAATAGTAAAGGATTAAATAAAAGGAAATATCATTAATATTTAGTGAATACAAATTAAACCATTGTTTTTGTACAAATGGAAGAATAAGTAAAAATGAAAGTGTAACTAATAACTTCGTTGTATTGTTTTTAATTATCAAGAAAATATTTTTTTTAATTTAAAGCAATTAAATCAAACTTTCAATAATTTAGAAGTTGTTAATTTAAAAACTTTTTTATCTATAGTTTCTTGATTTAAAAGTATATCAACTAATTTATCTAGTAAGACTCTATTTTTTTTCAATATTTTTATTGAATTATTTAATGAAATTTTAGAAATATTTATGATTTCATTATCTATTCTAGAACTAGTATTTTCTGCTATGAGAGGCTTTCTTCTAAATAATCCATCTCCTAAATACATTTCATTATTATCAGAATCCATTGAAATTGGACCAATAATTGAAAATCCATATTTCGTAACCATTTCCCTTACGATATTTGTCGCATAAGAGATATCATTCATAGAGCATTGTGTAATTTCACCGTCACCAAAAACTATCGTTTCTGCTGCTCTTCCAGCTAGAGCAATTTCAATTTTCGAAAATAATAATTTTTTTGAAATCAATCCACTAGAAATTACATCTTCGTCAGGGCATATTTTTGTATATCCTCCCATAGATCCAGATCTAGGTAAAATCGTAATCTTATCAACTGATTCAATTCCATTTCTCACAGCAGATACAATTGCTCTACCTACTTCGTTATAAGCAATAATTTTTTTCATGTTAGGAGAAGTTATTAATGAGCTTCTCAGGCCAATGGTAATTTTATCAAGAGCATTTTCTATATGAAGATCACTGATTAATTTAGATTCGTCTCTTGCACAGTGAATAGCACTCTCATTCATCAAGTTTGCAAGATCTGCTCCCGAAAATCCAACTGTTCTAGAAGCCCAATATCCTAAGTCAACTTCGCTTGAAAGTGGTTTTGAAAGTGAGTGAACTGAAAGAATTTTTTTTCTTCCATCTAAATCTGGAAGCATTACTTCAATTTTTCGATCAAATCTACCTGGTCTTAATAATGCTGCATCCAAAATATCTGGTCTATTTGTTGCTGCTAAAACAATAATCCCAGAATTATCAGCAAAACCGTCTAATTCAGTTAGAAGCTGATTAAGGGTTTGTTCTCTTTCATCATTTCCACCTCCGATCCCAGACCCTCTTTGCCTACCAATGGAATCAATTTCATCAATGAAAATTATACAAGGAGATTTTTCCTTAGCCTTAGAGAACAGATCACGAACTCGGCTTGCTCCTACACCAACAAATAGTTCTACAAACTCTGATGCCGATATTGAGAGAAAAGGCACTCCTGATTCACCAGCAATTGCTTTAGCTAATAATGTTTTACCTGTTCCTGGTGGGCCTATCAAAAGAACTCCCTTGGGAACTTTTGCTCCAAGATTTTCAAATTTCTTTGGTTCTTTCAAAAATGTTATTACCTCTTTTAATTCCTCAGCGGCTTCAGGGACGCCAGCCACATCATCGAATCTCGTTTCTACATCATCAATAGTTACAAATTTAGCTTGATTTTTGGTAAAACCAAAAGCTCTGGATGCCAATTTTGATGTACTCCTCAAGATTAGGACTATAGCTAATATGAAAATCAGGAAAAGACTTATTGAAGCAAATGAATTAGCAGCTGAGGCTTCTTTTCTACTATTGTTAATAGTTAGATCTACCTTATTTTCAGTAGCTTTTTCAAGAATTAATTGATCGTTGTAAAGGATAGGTATTTTAAATTTATCGCCATTTTTATACAGAACATCAATTTCTCTCTGCCTAGGATAGAAAAATATTGATTCTATTTTCCCCGCCTCTATATCTTCTAGAAGATCCGAATAACTTGATTTAGAATCTGAATATGAGAATTTTGATCTAAACACTAATCTTTATAAGTGATTAATAAAGCATATATGCTTATTTAAAAAATTGACGTATATAAACAAAATATACTCAAAAGTTTTGGAGATAACCAGTTAAAGGTTATATTATTATATGGAAATAAAGAAACAGAATGGCTGTACCAAAGAAGAAAAAATCAAAGAGCAAAAGGAACCAAAGGCACGCTGTTTGGAAAGGAAAAGCAGCAATAGCAGCTCAAAAAGCTATATCTCTAGGTAAATCAGTTTTAACTGGGAAAGCTCAAGGATTTGTTTATCCTATTGAAGAAGAAGAAGAAGAGTAGCTTTTAAGATCCTAATTTAAAAGCTTCAAGTATAATGGCATAAATCGCTCCAATTCTTAATTTATCAACTACGGTCCATAGATAATAAAATTTTGAACTTGCGGTGGGTTTAATTCTTATAATGATTTCAATAAAAATAATAATTATTGGGACCATTATCAACTCATTTTTACCTTCAGATATAAATTTTGTAATAAAATTTGCGAACAAAAAATAACCTGTCAAAACAGATATTAGACCAATAGATTTTGTTCTCCAAGTATCACTTAGAAAACCAAAAAATAAATTATTTAACTGGTAGGTAATTTTTGAGAAATTAGTTTTTTGCATTACTAAAAGAAGCTAAATAATCACTTAGAAAGTTATAGTCAACATACGATTTTTTTAGTTTAGGGCCTTTAATTACATTTGCCACATTATTCTGATCACCAAGACTGTCTAAAATACAATCTAATTTAATATTTTCCTCAAGAACAATTGGGATATTTGAAGGAACAAAAATTGTTGGCAAGTTAGCTGCCAAGGAAGATATCAATCCCGGATTGGAGTCTTCAAAAACAATTGAGTTATTTTTGTTTATACCACTTAATTGGATTGCCTTTAAATATGGAAATGGATTTGGTTTCTTTAATGCAACGTCTTCGCTTGAAATAATGAACTCAAAAGGGTTGAAACCATTAAAAAGATAATCGACAAGTAGATTGACTTGTATTCTTGAACTTGAAGTAACAATAAATTGTCTTACTTTTTTTCTATGTAATTCATTTATTAATCTAAAAACACCAGTTTTTAAACTAACGTAATTTTTTTTTATAATTTCTAAATAATGAAACTGTTTTGTTTCATGAATTTTGAGAATTAAATCTTGTGAGAAATTATAATTATTAGATTTAGCGTAATAAGCAATCCTATTTTTGCCCCCATTTATCTTCAAAAGTTTTATATATGTATTAGTATCCCAATTCCAATCAATACCAAGCTCATTAAAAGCATTATTAAAAGCAGGTAAATGGGCCTCTAATTCAGTATTTGCGATAGTACCATCTAAATCCCAATAAACACCCTCAAGATAGGTCACCAAAAAGAATTTCTTTTATTTACGGTAAAATACAAGAGCAATTATTGCTGGTCCTGCTAACGCAACTACAGCCAAAGGAATAAGTGTTGCCATGATTAATGAATATGTTTTGTGATACTATTTTTACAAATAAATGACGAAACTGTACTGATACGTTACAAGATTGAATTAAATTATGAAATCATGGACATGTATAGAAAATTGTGGAGCTTGTTGTAAATTCGACTTGAATGAAAGAAGCGATTTAGCTAACAAACTTAACAAAGAAGATATAGCTTTGATAAATTCGATGACGGCTAAAGACGGTTGGTGTAAAAACCTGGACAGAGAAAATAAAAAATGCCTAATTTATGAAACCAGACCACATTTTTGCCGTGTAAGTGAATTTTCAACTTTATTTAAAGGATATTTGAAATCTGGTGATAAATTTTTAATAGATTGCTGCAAACAACATATTTCATCAAATTATGGATACCAAAGTAAAGAGATGAAAACTTTTAGGATTGCTGTTTCAGGAAAATGAATAGTAAATTAGAAAAAAAAGAAAACAATCTAGAAAAAAGTTTTTTTTCAATATTTGTAACGACTTTTACAACAATTTTTATTGCTGAACTTGGTGATAAAACTCAGATAGCCACATTAATGCTTTCTGCCGAATCGGGCAGGCCAATAATTGTTTTTCTTGGAAGTTCTCTAGCATTAATAAGCTCAAGCATAGTAGGAGTTCTTATTGGTAAATGGGTATCAAAAAAAATATCTCCTAGTAAATTTGCTTTATCTACTGGTACTTTAATGATATTGATAAGTATATTTTTAGCTTATGAAACATTCAAAAATTATTTATAAATGGTTTTAAGTTTATTACTATCAACATTTCTAACCGTTTTCTTAGCTGAATTAGGTGACAAAACTCAACTAGCTACTTTAACTATAAGTGGCACTTCTAATAAACCATTAGCTGTTTTTCTAGGATCTTCTTCAGCACTTGTTTTTGCAAGTTTACTAGGAGCTTTAACAGGTGGTTCTATTTCAAGTTTTTTACCCGAAGTAGTTCTTAAGTCAATAGCGTCCATTACATTTTTCATCATTGGTATAAGGCTTTTTATCAACTCTTTCAACATCGAAAAAGAAGAAAAAGAAGAGAAAGAAAATAATTAGTTTTAAGCTTGGATAATAAGGTGTAATAATGAAGTGTATACCCCAAATTAATTTATAATTTCATTTAGATCATGTTCACATCATCTTCAATAATTGATAATCTTAATCAGTCAGAAGGGTTAGAATATAAAAAATTATGCAGATTATTAAAAATAACAAAGAAATCTGATAAGGATAAATTAAATATTGCGTTAACAGCTCTAGAAAAACTTGAAATAATTAATAAAAATGAAAATGATGAATATACTTGCATAAAGGATAATGACCATCTCGTCGCCAAAATAAGATGTAGTAGCAAAGGCTATTGCTTTGCTGTAAGAGGAAAAGACAAGGAAGATATCTACATTAAAGAAAATCTACTTAATTATGCATGGAATGGAGATAAAGTTTTAGTAAGGATAATAAAAGAGGGATATAGAAGAAGATCACCTGAAGGAATAGTTGATTGTATTCTTGAAAGATCAAATCAAATACTTCTTTCTAAAGTAGAAATAATTAACAATGATGTATATGCAATCCCAATAGACGATAGGATCCTTTCTAAAATTAAACTTCCAAAAGAAAATAAAAAATACGATTTCAATCCAGACAATAAGAATATAGTAAAAGTTGAGATTGATAGATTCCCCATAGGTCAAGAAGAAGGACTAGGTCATGTGATACAAGAACTAAAACTAAACAATAATGAAGACTATGATACAGACTTTGTTTTATCTAAAAGCAATATCGTTAAATCATACGATTTAAATCATATTGAATCAAAAAAAATAGAGCAAAGGGAGAGGATAGACCTTACAGATAAAAACTCTTATTTATTCAAAAGTTGGAATTCAAATAATTCTCCAATGCTCCCAATGATTCAAATAGAGCAGGGGAAAAATAAAAATACTAAATTATGGATACATACAAATAATCTTGCAGAAAGAGTAGATCTAAATAGTAAAAAATCTCTAGAAATATTATTTAAAAGCTTTGAATCATTACCCTTATTAAATGATTGGCAAAACTATCTTAGTGAAGCCATAAGAAATTATTCTGAATTTAAATTTGGTGAAAAGAATGAAGCAATAAGCCTCTGCGTCAATTTAAATAGTGCTAATGAAATAATTGATTGGTCATTTCATCTTACTTTAGTAAAATGCGCCCTTATTGTTGGAAGTGATCATACTAACGCGCTTCTATCTAGAAAAAGCAAATCAAGAATAACCTCTCGGGTATTAAAACCTATAAAGGAATATGTCGACGATTTAGATAAAATACTAGAAATTTCATGTTCATTCAGAGAAAAACATCTTTTGGAGGGTAAGGTGGAAATTCCTTCGCCACTGAATAAGATTGAAGCACTAGAAGAATTTTTTATTCATAATCCAGCTGAATATTCAAAAGGATATTTTGAATCATTAAATAAAGAAGATTGCCAAACTTACCTTTCACCAATACTATATGAAGCTAATTTAATATGGTTTAAACATTCAAACCAATATGGCTTAAAAAGTGCAGGACACATCT
>CACCZQ010000001.1 GCA_902550485.1 uncultured Prochlorococcus sp. | reverse complement strand
TAATAATTAAAAAAACATTAAATCTTCGTTTCTATTTGTAAAAGCTAGACATGTAGTTAAAAATACGCTTATAATAATTTGGTAGCAATTGCTACTTTTTCGTTCACCCTCATTTGAGGGCGCAGTTCGAGTCATACCATGGAACGGGGGATGGCCGTGTTGTCACATCGAAACATGACTACTTTAACTTACAGAGGTAAAAACTACGTTCAAAACAAAGAAGCTGCTAAAAAGCAACTTGTTGAACTAACCTACAGAAGAAACGTATACACCAACAGAATGGATGACGCTTCTTCAAGTAATGAAAAAGCAGAATTAAATTACAGAGGTGTTAATTACACTAAATAATTTAATTAAACAAAAAAAGCCCCTTTTTCAGGGGCTTTTTTTTTGGCTATATTTATCAAGAGTCCTTTAAAAAATATGTCTGAAAGTTGCTGTAATACAAAAACATCGAATAAAGCACCTAATCAATTCGATCATAAAGATGCGATTCAAGAAAGATATGGCTCAGCCGCACAAGAAAAAGAAAGTTGTCTTTGTACACCAGTTGGGTTTAATCCCGTTTTACTTGAAGCAATTCCTCAAGAGGTTATAGAAAGAGACTATGGATGTGGTGATCCAACAAAATATGTTCAAAAAAATGATATAGTCTTAGATCTTGGAAGTGGTAGCGGCAAAAATGCTTTCATTTGTGCACAAATTGTTGGAAAAGAAGGGAAAGTTATTGGAGTTGATCAGAATCATGAAATGCTTTCTTTATCAAGATCAGCCTCTAAAGAAGTTACAAAAAATATAGGTTTCAACAATACAGAATTTCTAGAAGGTTCAATTGAAAAACTTGATGAATTAGATAAAGATTTAAATCCATTAATCGCAGATAAATCAGTTGATATTATTTTAAGTAATTGCGTTTTAAACTTGGTAAGTCCAGAATCTAGAAATAACCTTCTAAATAACATAAAAAGAGTTTTAAACGATAATGGAAGAATTGCAATTAGCGATATCGTCTCTAACAAAAAAGTTCCTTTAAGATTGCAAAATGATCATGATTTATGGACGGGTTGTATTAGTGGAGCATGGTATGAGCCAGAGTTTATAAGTGATTTTAAAGAAATAGGATTTAAAAATTTAAAATTTGCAGAAAGGAGTGATGAACCTTGGAAAGTAATTGAGGATATTGAATTTAGAACAGTAACTTTAGTGGGCAATATTTAAAAAAATTCAAGAGTTCAAAATATAATATAAATTTCCATGAGAAATAATTTAAGAGATCAAATACCCGCATTAAAAAATAAGTATTATTTCAACTATGGCGGTCAAGGACCATTACCAAAATCTTCTCTAGAAGCAATGGTTAAAACTTGGGAAATTATCCAAGATTTAGGACCATTTACCAATGATATGTGGCCTTTTATTTACAAAGAAATATTGACCACAAAAAGAATCATTGCGCAAAAATTAGGTGTCAATTCAAAGAATGTAGCTTTTACTGAAAATATCTCTTCCGGTATGATTTTGCCTTTTTGGGGAATAAAAGTAGAAGAGGGAGAAGAGTTGTTAATAAGTGACTGTGAACATCCTGGAGTAGTGGCTGCAAGTCGAGAATTTTGCAGAAGAAATAAATTAATATTCAAAATTTTGCCAATCCAAAAAATTAAAAATCTAAACGACGAAAATATAATTTTAGAGATTTTGAAAAATCTAAATTGTAAGACTAAGATCCTAATTATTTCTCATATCTTATGGAACTTTGGATATAAAATTCCTTTAAAACAAATTTCTATCGAATTAAAAAATAATCGAGAAGATTCTTATTTACTTGTTGATGGTGCTCAAACCTTTGGGCACATAAATATTGAAAAAGAAGTTTTTTATTCTGATTTATATTCAATAACTTCTCATAAATGGGCATGTGGACCAGAAGGACTTGGAGCTATTTATGTCTCAGATAGATTTATTCATGAAACAGATCCAACAATAATTGGTTGGAAATCATTAAAAAAAGAACAAGGAATTTATGAGCCTTCAGATAATCTTTTTCATGATGATGCAAGGAAATTTGAAATAGCTACCTCTTGTATTCCTTTACTTGCTGGGCTCAGGAATTCTTTAGATCTTTTGGATAAAGACTGCCATGAAAAAGAAAAAAACAAAAATATCAAAAAATTAAGTAGAAAACTTTGGGATGAATTAAATCAATCAAAGGGTGTTGAATTAGTTTTAGAAAAAAAATATTTAAATGGGATTGTTAGTTTTAATATCAAAAATATTAAAGATAAGGATAAATTTGTAACGAAACTTGGAGAAAAGAAAATTTGGATTAGAGTTCTAGAAGATCCAAAATGGTTTAGAGCATGCGTACATCAAATGACAACAGAAGCTGAAATTGATTTACTTGCTAGAGAAATAAAAAAATATTGACTTAAAGATCTATTTATATAAAAAAAATTTAGTTTACCAAGGTATCTCAGAGCTGTCCCATGCAATAAATTTTCCTGTAGATTCTGGTGATTGATTTTTAATAATATTGATCAAGAATTGGGAGGATTTTTCTTTACTAAATAATTTATGTTCTGGAACAAATTTATGAAAAGGTCTAGATAAATCAGTGTCTACTGTTCCTGGATGAAGCAATGTGATAGTTGCCTTTGGAAAACGTCTAGCCCATTCAATACTTAAAGATTTAAAAAACTGATTTTGCGCAGATTTTGCAGCTCTATATGAATACCATCCTCCAGTTTGATTATCTCCAATGCTACCAACTCTTGCACTTATACTTGCAAAATTAAAATCCAAGTCTTTTGGTATAAACTCTTCAATCGATTTAGCTAATAAAATAGGAGAAAAGGCATTTATTGAAAAACTTTCCATCATATTTTTTTTATCAAGATGTTGTAATCTTTTTTCTGGATGAAGAGAATCACTATGAAGTCTACCTGTTGCATTAACAACTAGCCTTAATTTTGAAGGATGACTTGATATTTTATTTTTCAACTGCAAAAGGGATTGAGGATCCTCTATATCTAATTCCCAAAAAGGATTAAATTCACTTTTTCTTCCACACAAAAAAACATCTAAATCTTTTTCACTTTCATTCAAATCTTTAGCTAGTTGTGTTCCAATTCCACCTGCGCCTACAACTAAGGCTAAGCCTTTCATTTTATTAAAAATAACTCCATTGATTCTAAGAAACTTTTCTTGTGATTTGCGTAAAGATCTTTGTTATTTGATTAGGAAATTTTATTGAGATTTATTTTTTTCTTTTAATAATTTATAAGCTATTTTTCTATCATCAAAATTAATAACTTTATCATTGAGAATTTGGTAGTCTTCATGTCCTTTTCCTGCAATTAAAACAATATCTTTTTTATTGGCAAATTTAATAGATTCATTTATTGCTTTAAATCTATCAATTTCAATTTTTATTTTTTCTCTTTTTTTTACACCTATCAAAATATCATTTACTATCTTTTGGGGTTCTTCTGATCTTGGATTATCTGAAGTTATAAAAAGTTGATCAGACAACTCTTCAGCTATTGATCCCATTAAAGGCCTTTTACTACGATCACGATCTCCGCCACAGCCAAAAACTGTTATTATTTTCCCTTCACAAAGTTTTTTAATTGATTGCAAAACTTTTTTTAATCCATCGGGAGTGTGGGCATAATCAACAATTACTGTTGGAAGAGTGCTTGAAACGTCATTATTATCAATTTGTATTTTCTCCATTCTCCCAGGAGCACCTGGGAAAGATTGTATTAACTTTGATAAATCTTTTAAAGAAAAATTAAGTTTATACAAAATTGTTATTGCTTGAATCGCATTCATTAAATTAAATTCACCGACAAGTGGAACAAAAAGTTGAATTTTTTCCCTAGGTGTATGAAAAATACAGGTAGAACCACTTTCAGTAAATTTTTTATCTGTTACGAAAAAAAAATTATCATTTTCCAATTCACTTTCAGTAATCTTTGTAGAGACTAATAAAGATCTTTTTTCAAGATCAGATGATAATTTAGATATCCAATGGTCATCATGATTTAATACACAAATCCCATCTTTTTCTTTTAAGTAAGGTGGGAAAAATAATTTTCTTTTTGTTTGAAAATATGATTCCATATCTGAGTGATAATCAAGATGATCTTGAGTTAAATTAGTAAATATAGCCGCCTCAAATTCGCATCCTGATACCCTGTTTTGAGCAATAGCATGAGAACTGACCTCTAATATTGCGAATTCAGATTCTGCCTCAACAGCGGCATTTAATTTCTTTTGGAGTTTATCGGCGAAATCAGTTGTGTGAAGAGCCACTTCTGAAAAGCCAGGCCATCTATTGAGCAAGGTCCCAAATAATGCAGTCTTTTTCCCTAATTTTTTTAAAAGATATTCCAATAAAAAAGTAATTGTCGTTTTTCCATTTGTACCCGTAACACCAATCAGTTTAAGTTTTCTTGAAGGCCTATTCCAAAACTCAGCGACTATTTGACCAAAAATATAATCTAAATTATCCTCTATAACCAAAACCCTTTCACGATCAATAGATCCAATTTTCTCTTTTGCGGCAGACCCAATAATGGCAGCCTTTGCACCATTTTCAATTGCCTCAATACAATATTTTCCTCCATCAACATTTAAACCAGGCATACCTAAAAATAAAGTTCCTTGTTGTACTTCTTTAGAGTTAAAAGAAATATTATTTATTTCATGATCGATTAAATCTAATGAAGGAATAATTCCTACCAAATCTAAAAGTTTATGTAATTTTATAGCTCTCATATGAAAAATTATTTCTCCAGAATAGTAATAATATTTTTTTGAAACCAATTCTTTAATTGATCATCTTTTAATCTTGGAGAAATGCGAGGCAATTCTATAATCTCCTCGGACCTAATTCCTTCAACAGCAATAACAGGTACTTCGTAATCATATTTTTTATATTTATCTTTATATAAATCGACCCTATCAATATCAATTTCTTTAAGCTCCTCCAGATTAGGGAATAACTCATTCAGATTTATTCTTGCTAGTTTATTTTTTAATGAATCACAAAGGCAACATCCCTGCCTAACAAAAATAAATATTTTCATTCATTTAGTCAGGCACAGGGTCACATCCACAGGGAGTTAAAGGATGACATCTGCTTAATCTTCTTAAAGTTAACCACCCTCCCTTCCAAGGACCATGTCTAGTAATTGCCTCATATCCATAAGAGCTGCAACTTGGAATAAATCTACATCTTGGCCCGAACAAAGGAGAAAACCACTTTTGATAGAACGAAATCATAAAAAGAAGAATAGAAGTAATTGATTTATTAATAGTTTTGAACACTTTAATGATGTAAAATAATATTTAAGTAGTTTAATTGAATTTAATCAATTATCCAATTTATTGCAAATTTCTATTTAATTTAAAATTATGTCAAGATACCGCGGCCCCAGATTAAGGGTTACGCGTCGCTTGGGAGAACTACCAGGTCTCACCAGGAAAGCTTCAAAGAAGTCTAATCCTCCAGGTCAGCACGGCCAAGCCCGTCGCAAGCGATCAGAATATGCTATTCGTCTAGAAGAAAAGCAGAAACTTAGGTTTAATTATGGAGTTTCTGAGAAACAACTAGTTCGTTATGTAAAAAAAGCTAGAGCGCAAGAAGGATCTACAGGAACTAACCTACTAAGACTTTTAGAAAACAGACTTGATAATGTTTGTTTTAGATTAGGTTTTGGAGGTACCATTCCAGGCTCAAGACAATTAGTAAATCATGGCCATATAACCGTTAATGGAAAGGTTCTTGATATTGCTGGTTATCAATGCAAATCAGGCGATGTAATCGGAATTAAAGAAAACAAAGCAAGCAAAAAACTTGTAGAAGGTAATATAGAATTCCCTGGTTTAGCAAATGTTCCACCTCATCTTGATTTAGACAAGCCTAAATTAACGGGGAAAATAAATGGTAAATGCGATAGAGAGTGGGTGGCTCTTGAAATAAACGAACTACTAGTTGTTGAATATTATTCAAGAAAAGTTTAATACTACTTTTCTTTGGATTATTAAATCTCTCATTAAAAAAATGAGAGATTTAATTTAATTCTTATTTTTAAAAATAATGGAAAGTAAGGAAAATAATATAAAAAAACCAGGTTTTAAGACCTTATCTATTCACCATGGGGAAACATTTGCAGAAAAAACAGGATGCGTTATGCCTCCTATTTTTTCTACATCTACTTTCAAACATGGAAATAAAGATAATTTCGACTACACAAGATCAGGTAATCCAAACTTTAGAATTCTAGAAAGCGTCCTTAAATCAATAGAAGATTCAAAATACTGTACAGTTTTTGGATCTGGAATTAGCGCAGTAACTGCAATTTCATCAACACTAAAATCAGGTGACAAGATACTCTGCGAGTCAAATCTCTATGGTTGTACAGTGAGGATGTTCGAAAAAGTTTTCAAGAAATTTGGACTAGAAGTTTTATACACAGATTTTACAAACGAAAATAATATCAAAAAGATTTCATACTTCGAGCCAACCTTGATATGGCTAGAAAGTCCAACTAATCCACTTTTGAAGGTACTTGATATTAAGGCGATTTGTGATGAAGCGAATAAACTCGAAATACCAGTAGTTGTAGACAACACATTTTCTACAGCGCTTATTCAAAAACCATTGGATCTTGGTGCAACACTATCGGTTGTAAGCACCACAAAATTCATTAATGGACATAGTGACGCACTTGGAGGAGCAGTCCTTACAAATAATGAGGAATGGAATAATAAGATGCTTTTCTCTCAAAAAGCTCTCGGGCTTCAACCATCTCCTTTTGATAGTTGGCTCATTACGAGAGGAGTAAAAACTCTTCCTTTAAGAATCGAACAACAAACTAAAAGTGCAGAATTTATTTCTGAAGAATTAGGTAATCATAAAATTATTAGTAAAGTAATCTACCCTTTTAATCAAGAACATCCGCAATTTAATTTAGCAAAATCGCAAATGAAATCTGGAGGTTCAATGATCACCCTAAAATTAAATCTAAATAAAGAGGATACTTTTAAATTTTGCAAATCTCTCAAATATTTCTCTCTAGCAGAAAGCCTTGGAGGAGTTGAAAGTTTAATTTGTCATCCTGCAACGATGACTCATGCTTCTGTTGATGACAAAACAAAAAATCTACTAGGGATAGATGATGCTCTTGTCAGATTATCAATTGGATGTGAAGATACAAACGATTTAATCTCGGACATTTTATTTGCTTTAAATAAATTCTGAAAATTGAGAGATTTACTTAAAAAACCTATATGGAAAAATTTAGAGTTGGGATATGCAATTCCTGATAGTATTCATGCCGTTTCTGTAGCATTACCAACTTGGAATGATGTAATAAATTACGAGGAAAAAGATCAAGAATGCATGAATTTATTGAAGTCCATTTACCCACGATTCGGGCTAAACCCCATAGTGAAAAGATTATGCGAAAAAGTAAAAGAGCAAAATTACTACAACAATAAAAGTATCTGGCCATATCCGAATGAAAGCATAGCTTTTAAAGCTAAAAAATACGTTGATAGAAATACTTCTGAACAATTCTCGTTAATAGAAAAAAGAAATAATTTAGCTTTCTTAATAACTGAAAAAGAAGGAAGTATTTATGCAAAATATTTTTGGCAACATACTGGTCTTGGTCTATCTTCAAGAGCTGCCGCTATAGAAATAGGTCTTGAAGATTGCCCTCCAAAATCTTACGTAAATGAATGTTCTCAAAGAATAAAAAATAGAATTTCTAAATCTACAAAAATTGACTCTAATGATATTCACTTAACTTCATCTGGAATGTCTGCATTGCATACATCATTAGAAATCATATATAAATTATTTCCAGCTAAACCAACACTCCAAGTTGGTTTTCCATATGTAGATGTACTTAAATTACCAATGAAAATCTTTCACGGCGCAAAGTTAATTACAGAAGAAAATTGCGCGGATATTGATTTAGAAATCAAAAGATTAAATCCATCAGCATTAATTATTGAACTTCCAAGTAATCCAATGCTCAAATGTGTAGACATTAAAAAAATTTCAAAAATTGCAAAAAAGCTAAATATTCCTTTAATTGTTGACGATACAATTGGTTCGAATTTAAATATAAATTCCATAGAACATGCAGATATAGTTTTTACTTCACTTACAAAAATTTTTTCAGGTAGTGGTGATATTCTTGCCGGATCATTAATACTAAATCCAAAAAGCAAATGGATTGATCAATTTAGAAATGCATTAAACGAGATTGATATTCCAATACTTTCCGATGGAGATATAGTTTATCTAGAGAAAGTTAGTAGAGATGTAAATCAAAGAGTTTTTGAACAAAATAAAGCATGTTTAGAATTAAAAAAAAGATTAGAGACTCATAGCGAGATTAAAAATATTTTCCATCCTGAAAATTGTCCAAATTTTAATTCTTTACTTACTTCTAATGGGGGATACGGCTGCTTATTATCGTTTGAATTAAATGGAGGATTGAACAAAGCTAAAAAATTTTATGATTCTCTAAAAGTATCTAAAGGACCTAGTTTAGGTACAAAATTTACTCTAGTTTGTCCTTATGTTTTACTAGCTCATTATGACGAGTTGGATTGGGCTGAAAGTTTTGGTATACCCTCGCACCTTATTAGAGTATCAGTTGGATTAGAAGGCCAAGATCAATTATGGAAAACCTTTTCTGAAGCACTAAATAATTTATAAATTCCTAGTATTTACCGTATAGAAACTTATATACTCTTTTTCTGAATAATAGTTAGTATTAATATATATTTTCTTAATATATAAATGGCAAAAATTTATGAGGACAACAGTTTTGCTATTGGAAACACTCCATTAGTAAAATTAAAATCAGTTACTAAAAACGCGAAAGCTACAGTACTTGCAAAAATTGAAGGTAGAAACCCTGCTTATAGTGTCAAATGTAGGATCGGCGCAAACATGATCTGGGATGCCGAGAAAAGTGGGAAACTTACAAAAGACAAAACAATTGTTGAGCCAACTTCTGGGAATACAGGAATTGCTCTAGCTTTTACCGCTTCAGCAAGAGGTTATAAACTGATTCTTACAATGCCAGAATCCATGTCAATTGAAAGAAGAAGGGTTATGGCAGTTTTGGGTGCTGAAATTGTTTTAACAGAGGCATCTAAAGGTATGCCTGGAGCAATAGCTAAGGCTAAAGAAATTGCAGAAAGTAATCCTTCTCAATATTTCATGCCAGGTCAATTTGATAATCCAGCAAACCCTGAAATTCATTTCAAAACTACTGGACCAGAAATCTGGGATGATTGCGATGGTGAAATTGATGTCCTAGTTGCAGGGGTTGGAACTGGCGGCACAATTACAGGAGTTTCAAGATACATTAAGCAAGAGAAGGGTAAGAATATTACTTCTGTAGCTGTAGAACCGTCACACAGTCCTGTTATTACACAGACAATGAATGGAGAAGAGGTTAAATCAGGACCACATAAAATCCAAGGAATTGGAGCAGGATTTATTCCTAAGAACCTTGACTTATCAATTGTTGATAAGGTCGAACAAGTAACAAATGACGAATCAATTGAAATGGCTCTTAGGTTAGCTAAAGAGGAAGGTCTATTAGTAGGAATATCTTGTGGGGCTGCCGCTGCTGCTGCTGTTAGATTAGCAGAACAAGATGAATATGCTGGGAAGACAATAGTAGTTGTTCTACCCGATCTGGCAGAGAGGTATTTATCATCAATTATGTTTAATGAAGTTCCAAGCGGAATCATTCAAGAACCAGTCAAAGCCTAAATCTATTTTTTCTCCAGTAGTGAATCTGGTGAAATATACATCGCATCGCCATAAGAGAAGAATCTAAATTTTTCTTTTATGGCTTTTTTATATAGATCTAATAATCTTTCTCTACCAATCATTGCACTTACTAAAAGTAATAATGAACTTTTAGGGAGATGAAAATTAGTTAATAATCCATCAACTACCTTAAATTTATAACCTGGCTTAATTACTAAATCTACGTATTTAGCTATGGGAATAAAGTCATTAATTTCGTGAGAATAACAACTTTCAAGAGCTCTTACGCTAGTTGTACCAATGGCAATTATTTTTCTATCTGTTTTCTTTATTTTTTTTATTTCATCTACTACTTCCTTATTAACACTTACCCATTCTTTGTGAAGTTTTAAGTTACTTAAATCTTCTTGATCAATTGGTTTGAATGTTCCATAACCCACGTGCAAAGTTATCGGTAAGATTATTACGCCTTTTTTTTTTAGATTGGAAATAAGACTTTTGCTTAAGTGTAAACCAGCTGTTGGTGCAGCAACTGCCCCCGGATTTGTTGCATACTCAGTTTGATAACTTTTCTCATGAAAAGATTCTTTTTCGGAATTTTTTATATAAGGAGGAAGAGGGATTTCCCCGTATTTATCAAGAAGTTCATTCATTGAATTGAGACAAGTTATATTTTCTGGAAATTTAATAAATCTCCCTCCAGTTTCTTCATCAACTCCATCAACAATCAAATTAATATCTTGTGCTAATGGAGATTTTAATTTTAATTTTCTATTTATTTTTAACTTTTTTGCTGGCTTTGCCAAACATAACCAAACACATTCATGGGATCTTTCTAAAACTAATAACTCTACTAATGTCTTACTTTCTAATTCAACCTTTAACCTAGCTTTCATAACTTTAGTATTATTTACAATTACAAGATCCCCTTCTCTAAATTCATCTAAAAGATTCTTGGTAAATTTATTAGTTAAGCAGTCTTCTTCTAAAACACTATTTCTAACTATCATCAATCTTGATTCATGCCTAATTGCAGAAGGTTTACTAGCAATTAATGAAGGATCAAGTAAATAATCATAAGCTTCAAGCTTATAATCTCTTTCTTCATTATTAATTTGAGAAATCAATTAAATTTAGGAGACAAGAGTCTCTGGCTCATCTTCAATTAGGGAAGCCAAGTCTTTTAAGAATGAAGCTCCATCAGCTCCATAGATCACTCTATGATCAGCTGTTAGATTTACTTGCATTATTTTTTTAACAGATATTGAACCATCACTATTAGCAACAACGGTTGGTTTCGATGATGCTATGGCTAAAATAGCACCGGTACCTGGAGGCAGAATTGCGTCAAATCTATCAACTCCAAACATCCCAAGGTTAGATAAAGTGAAGGTTCCCGTTGAGTATTCATCAGGTTCTAATTGTTTTGATCTTGATCTTTTTACGAGATCTTTCCATTCCCTAGACAATTCAAATAAATCAGTATTGCATGGTTCTTTTAAAACTGGAGTTATTAGTCCACCATCTTCCATCGCAACAGCAACAGCAATATTTATATTTTCTGGATAAGAAATTCCATTCTCTGAAAAACTTGAGTTTACTTGAGGATGTTTCTTTAGTGTCTTTGCAACTGCCTTTACTAGTAAAGCAGTCATAGTAACTCCGTTCTGTTTTACTTTTTTGTAGAAATTATCTAATTTATCTGTGTTAATGGAATAACCCACCCTAAAACATGGCACATCTAAACTAGATTCCATATTTTTATTTACCGCTTTTTGAAGAGTATTAAATTGAACTGTTTCTCCGGGATTACCAAAACTATTTCCTGAAGTTTCTGGTTTACTTTCAACTCCCAAATTTGCACCAGGTATACTTGCAGGAGAACCACCTTCACCTATCCATGGTATAGAGACTGGTTGGCCATTAGCTTTTAAAATATCATCTGCTTGAATCCTTCCGTGAGGTCCAGATCCATGAACCTTTGCTAAATCAACACCCATTTGAGAGGCAAGTTTTTTAGCTCTTGGAGATGCAATCACCCTCGAAGAAACATTACTCGTAGCAGCATTTATTTGATCACTATTAAAAGATGAGGCTGGCTTTTCACTCATTAATACGACTTCTTTTTTTTGTTTTTCAACAATTTCACTTTGAACCACAGGTTTTTCTTCAGTTTTATTGCTTACCAATTCAAGTTGATCCGAAGTAGAAACTTCGGGTTGATTTCCTGTATTTTGTTCTTGAACAGAAGCTATCTCATCTTCATTTTCTACAATAAGACCGATAGTCTCTCCTACTGGTGCAGTGCTGCCAGCAGGCCTTAAAACAGCCGCAAGATATCCATCTTGAAAAGATTCAACATCCATATCTGCCTTGTCAGATTCAACAACCAAGACAGATTCACCTCTTTCAACTTTATCTCCTGGATTTTTCAACCATTCCACAATCTTGCCCTCCGTCATAGTAGAACTCAAGGCAGGCATGAATATTTCGTGAGACATAAGAAAATTGTTATTGCATAAGTTTCAAGAGATTTCTACCAAACTTCCTAAAGTTTTATGGTTAAGAACCCTTTAAACTCTTGTTTTAATTATACGAAATCATGTTAACAGTGGAAACTCTTAAAACTTAAGAAAGTAATAATTTAGATCGATTAGAATTTAAAACTTTTCGAAATTAAGATTTACTTATATTTATCAAAATTACTAAATCTTCTCTTTAATTATTATCTATAGATTGAATAACTCCATCTTTAACAGTAATAGATACTTGCATTTTTTCAATAAGATTGTCTCCAACAGTGACATCACAGAAACTATCCACTTGACCTTGATCAACAATTTCGTCCATTTTTAATTCGCGAACTTGACTCTGTTGTTGAAGAAGATTTCTTTTTTGTTCTTCAATTTCATTTCGTTTTGCTGCGACTTGTTGTTGCACCTGACTAACCTGTTCTTGAACCCTTGGATCTAGGGGATTAACCGATTGGGATCTAATATTATTTACTATTTGCTGCCCCTCTTGCTCCAGTTGCGATAATTGCTGATCAATGTTTGAAATTGCTTTACTTAATTCTTTTTCAGCATCTTCCTTCCAAGTTGGTGTAACTACAGCTTTAATAGCTATTGAGCGCTTTATAGATATTGAGTTTTTTGTTTCCATAAAAAATTTAATTTCCTTTTCAATATAGATAGAACAAATCAAATTTTCTTACTAAATTTGTTTTCATACATATTTTCTATTTGTAATGAATACTTTTTTTCTATTTCTTTTCTTTTTTGTTTAAGAGTTTGTGTTAATAACCCATTTTCTAGAGTAAAGGCTTCAACAAAATAACAATCTAATATTTGTTCTTCTGATCTTGCTCCCAATCGACTTTTAAGCAAATTATTAATTTGTGACTTGAAAAATGTACCAATTTTCTTATTCAGGTTTAATTTTGAAAGGTCTTCTTCCAAAAACTTGCTTTTAACCAATTCGACATTAGGAACTACAAGGGCTGTTAAACATTTCTTATCTTGTCCTACTAATTGAATCTGATTAATAAATTCAGAACTAAGAATTTCAGTCTCTAGCGGATTCGGTTCTATATTTTCACCACTTGATAGCACTATTGTATCCTTGGCTCTTCCTGTTATAAAGAGAGAACCATTTGGTATTAGAAAACCTAAATCACCAGTATCAAACCAACCATCCTTGGATAAAACATCATTTGTAGCTATTTCATTATTAAGATAACCTTTCATTACTTGCGGGCCCCTAACAAGAATTTTCCCGACTTCTCTGAAGTTCAGAATCTTTTTTTTATCATCATTCACTATTTTGATTTCAGTAAATGAGAGAGGCTGCCCAGATGATCCTCTAACATTTAATTCTCTTCTCCTACAAGTTAATACTGGACTAGTTTCTGTGAGTCCATATCCCACCAAAACATCTACACCTAAAGATTCAAAAAAAAGATCTACATGTTCTGGCAATGCACCTCCACCATTAATCGGAAATTTCAGTTTTTCTCCGCATAGTTGTCTAAGAATATTCGGCCATAAAAAAATAATAGACAATTTATGTAAAGGATATCGGCTAATAACAGAACCCAGTAAGGGGATCTTTGATTTAAAAGTTGTTTGATTTATATCTATATTTCTTATCTTTCTAAGACTTCTTTTGAAAACCGAACTATTACTTATCAAAAACTTAATAAGTTTTTGCTTTTTGGAAGGCATTTTTTTCAAAGCCTGAAAAAAACCATCATGTATTGCTTCCCATAGTCTCGGTACAGTAGCCATGACAACAGGTTTTATTTGTGTAATATCATCTTTAAGAAATTTTGGAATTGTATAGTATTGAGAACAACCGCATGAAAAAAAGAAGTATTCAGCACTTCTCTCATAAGAATGCCAGATAGGCAAAACGCTTAATACAGAGGTCCCTGGTTCTGGATCAGCGATATAGGCTAAATTGATTATTTGATGTAAAAAATTTGCATGAGTCAAAGGCACACCTTTAGGTTTTCCGGTCGTCCCAGAAGTGTAAAGAATAGTAGCGACGTCATCAATTTCTGGATTAAATTTTTCAAGATTATTATTTTGTGAATTTTCTTTTTCTACTGAACTTATGAATGTACTCCAACTTATTAAACTTTCAAATTGTTCATCTTCTAAATTGATTATAAATTTCAGTCTTTTTTTTAATTCTTCTTTGTTGTTTAACTTTAGCCAAATTTCCCTAGATTGAACTATTAGTCCTACTGAATTAGAGTGCCCAATAATATAGTCTAATTCTACTGAAGGAGAATTAATACCTCTCACTGCATTAATAGCTCCTAAACGCATTAAGCCTTGATCAACTGCTAGCCATCTTGGAGAATTTTCAGATATTACAGTAACTACATCACCCTTTTTTAAACCATAATTTTCGAAAGAAAAAGAGACTTTTGTTATTAAATCAGCCAGCTCAGAATAAGAAAATTTTTCTTTGTATTTCCCTCTTAAATCGCAAACAGCTAAAGTATCACCACATTTAAATTTTAATTTTTCCCAAATTTGATCTATATGATCAAGGTTCTTAATAAAATCTCTATTTTTGGCAAATGTATTTTTTTTAGAAAGAGGTTTGGCTGCAGGCCAATACGCTAAATCACCCATATTAAATTGATTTTGAAATTTTAATTTCTATTTTGATATAAAATCAAAATTAAATTCTTCCTCGATGGTTTTTTTAACAATTCTCTTGACTTCTTGAATATTTAAATTGTTGTTGTATTCAATCATATTTGCCATAAGACAATTTTCTATTCCGCAAGGAACAATCTTATTAAAATTTTCTAATTCGCAGTCAATATTGATTGAAAATCCATTTATCGTAATCCATCTTTTACACCCAATTCCAATTGATGCGATTTTCTTATTTCCTACCCAAACACCAGTAAACCCTTTTCTAGAGTGACAATCTATATTAAAAGCTCCAAGGATTTTTATAATGATTTCTTCAATTTTTCTTAAGTACCAATTTAAATCTTTATTAAAATTTTTCAAATCTAAAACCAAATACGTTACTAATTGTCCTGGCATATGACAAGTTACCTCACCACCTCTATCAATCTTAAAAACATCATATTTAGTATCATCTAGAGAAAATAGTAAATTATCGTAATTAGATCCTCTCCCCAAGGTATAACAGAGTTGATGCTCCCCTATCCAAATAAAATCAGGGTTAGAATTATCTAAAATCAATGCATCCTGATATTCTTTTTGTAATTTATAAACATCATTAAAAGAAGAAATATTATCAGGTTGTTTAATTATTGCTGTTCTATTATCCATATTTAAGTAAATTTAGAAAGTAAGTAAATATTTTTAGATTTGTTATGAAAATTTTAATCCATGGAAAGAATCTTGAGCTCACTGGAGCATTAAAAGAATATACTGAGGCAAAGATAGAAAAAGCAACGCATCACTATAAGGATATCGTTAAAGAAGCTGACATACACCTTTCAATTGAAAAGAATCCAAGAGTCTCGTTCCAAACTGCAGAAGTTACTATTTTTGCCAATGGTACCGTAATTAGAGCTGAAGAAAAAACTGAAAATCTATACTCAAGCATTGATTTAGTTTCAAATAAACTTTGTAGAAAATTACGCAAATACAAAGAAAGACACAATAAAACAATTCATAATAAACAACTTAAAAATAAAGATTCTTTACCAATTGAAAGTATGGAATCAAATTTTTTAGATAAAGCTTTTTTTAAGGAAGGAACTGAAGCAAGTCTGCCTGAGCCATCTATAAAAAATAAATACTTTGAAATGACTCCAATTTCATCAGACGAAGCAAGAAAACAATTAGATCTAATTGATCATGATTTTTATGTTTTTCGAAACAAGAAAAATAATGAACTTCAAGTTATATATAAAAGGAACCATGGAGGTTATGGATTGATTCAATCTAAATAAATTTTAAATGCCCAATATTGAATATGAATTAAACGAGAAAATTCATGCGATTATTATTAACCCTTATTTATCATGGGAAGATTTCTGCGTGAATTGCGATTTAATAAGAAAATACAATATCAAAAATATTTCTACTTCACTAAATTATTTAACTGATCTTAAAAACTGTTTGGGTAATTACAGTGCGGATATAAACGCACTTATTTCTTACCCTTTAGCAGATTTACCAGTTTCATTTATTGAAGAATTAGTTTGTTTTGCAAAAGATAAGGGTGCGAAAGGAATTGAATATATCCCTAACTTTATCAATTTATCCAAAAGAAATTTAGAAACTTTCGCTGCTGAAATTGAGCAAGTTAAATTATCTGGATTACCAGTTTCAATAATCATAAATAAATCAAAACTACAAGGAGAAGTTTTTATTAATGCGATAGAAATATGTTTGGAATTAGGAATAAAAAATTTTCAATTCGGGGACGGGTTTGGATCTCCTCTTACATCTAATGATGTCCCTGAAATACTAAAAATAACAGGCTCTCAAAATCAAATCAAAGTTGTAGGTGGTATAAAAAAACTGAGGCAAGTAATTGATTTGTTTGATAATGGAATTAGTAGCGTTGGAACTTCTAATTTTTGTGAGATTTTCCAAGAAATAAATTTTTAAATGTCTGGTTCTGGTGAGTGCAGACTAAAAGGTCTCTGTATTAAAGCTTCTCCATTAGGCGAGAATGATAGATTAATTACTATCCTTACTGATGAGCAAGGGATTGTTAGATTAGCGGTACCTGGTGCCAGGCGTCCTAAAAGTAGTCTTTCCGCAGCTACTCCTTTAACATATTTAAATCTCCAGATTTTTGGGAAAAGAAATCTTAAATCTGTACGTCAAATTAAAATATTAAAAAGCTATTCTGGTCTAGGAAAAAATATTGAATGTCTTGCAGCCGCTCAAGCAATAACTGAATTAACATTTTTATTAGTAGGCAACAATGACAAGCAACAAGACTATTTATCTTGCGTTCTTGCACATCTTGATAGGATTTATTTATATAAAGAGTCTCAAGAAGAAGATATTAAAATGCTCTCAATGAGTATTCAATCTTTAATCCATCTATTAGCCATCGGGGGTATTAATTTACCAATTCATCATTGTTGTAAAACTGGAGAACCTATTATTCCACCTATAGGAAATTGGGAATGGAGTTGTTATTTTTTACCAAGTGAAGGTTTTTCATCCATAGAAGATCCTCAAAGTAATCTAAAAATAAATGCATCTGAAGTTGCTTTATTACAAAGACTTCTTTTCCCAGAATTACCAATAAAATCTAATGGAGAGTTATTGGGTCCCAAAAAAGTCTGGCTAAAAATATTACTCATTATTGAGACATGGATATCTACTCAATTAGAGAAGGAGCTATCTTCACTAAAAATGTTGAGAGAAATATATAGTTAGCTTTTTCATGAAGAATTTAAAAATTTAAAAAATATGATCATGGCGCCTTTGCCTGTTAACTTAATAAATAGTTAATTCAATTAATGTGGTTCATATTGCGTGGTTAGGAAAAAAATCCCCTTTTTGTGGAAATGTAACTTACGGTAATTCAACTACTCAGGAATTAAAGGCCAGAGGGCATAAAATTAGTTTTATTCATTTCCACAATCCCTCTAGTTCAAATTCATCAAACCCACTATTTCTTGCAAATGATCCTGATGTAAGTCTCCCATATTTAATTAAATCTCAAGTTTATACAATACCCTCGCCAAGGGCAGAAAAAGAGCTAAGGATATCATTGAAAAGATTAAAACCTGACATAGTACATGCAAGCCTAACTTTATCTCCTTTAGACTTTAGACTCCCAGAGCTTTGTAATGAAATTAATGTTCCTCTTATAGGAACATTTCATCCACCATTTGATGCAAAAAATAGAAATCTAACTGCGAGCACTCAACAATTAACATATCAACTTTATGCTCCCTCTTTAGCAAAGTTCGATAAAATAATTATTTTTTCTGAACCTCAAAAAAATGTTCTTGAGAAATTAGGAGTACCTAAAGAAAAACAAATAATTATTCCAAACGGTGTTGACGAAAATATTTGGAGACCTTTTTGCAAAAAAAGTAAAAAATATGATCAGGTAAAAAACAAACTTGGAAATGAAAGAATCTTCTTATATATGGGAAGGATTGCAAATGAGAAAAATATCGAGGCACTTTTACGTTCTTGGCGCCAAACAAAAACTCAAAATTGCAAATTAGTTATTGTTGGGGATGGACCAATGAAGCCAACACTTGAAAATAGTTTTTCTAACCTTGGTAATGAGAAATTAATTTGGTGGGGTGCCGAATTAGATTTAGAAACTAGGATAGCAATTATGCAAATAGCAGAAGTATTTTTCTTACCAAGTTTAGTAGAAGGTTTATCATTATCACTTTTAGAGGCAATGTCTGCTGGTACTGCTTGTGTAGCTACAGATGCCGGAGCTGATGGTGAAGTTTTAGATAAAGGAGCAGGAATAGTAATTTCAACTGATAATGTGGCTGCACAATTGAAAACTATAATCCCAATTCTTGTGGAACATCCTTCATTCACAAAAGATCTTGGTGAAAAAGCTAGAGAACGAGTACTTGAGAGATATACAATTACTAAAAATATAAATTCACTTGAAAAAGTTTATACGAACTTAAAAGACAATTATAAAACCTAACGAAACTCTTTACTTCTATTACTAGCTGAAACTATTGATTCAATTAATGCTGACCTTAAACTCTTTTTTTCTAAAACCCTTAAAGCAGAAATAGTTGTTCCACCTGGAGAGGTTACTAAATTTTTAAGCTCAGAAGTAGTAAGTTTATTTTCCTTTATTAGGCAAATAGTCCCTAGTATCATTTCCATAACAAGTTCCTCTGAAATTATTTTTGGTAATCCCCCACTTAATCCTCCATCACTTAATGCTTCTATAATTAAAGCAATAATTGCAGGACCTGATGAAGTTAAAGCTAAAAATATATCAAGGTAATCTTCAGTAAATTCATAAATCTTACTAGTATTTTCAAATAATTTTTTTGTAAATTGTTTCTGATCTTCTGTGATTTCTTTTCCCCAAGAAATTCCTGTTAAACCTTTTCCAATAGTTATAGGAATATTTGTAACCACCCTTACACATTTATGATTAGGGAACTTTTGAGAAAGTCTATTTATTGAAACCCCCGCAAGAATTGAAATTATTAAATTGTCCTTGTTTTTTATATGATGGAGCTCACTAATATCATTAAATTGTTGGGGTTTTATCGAAAGAAGTTTATATTGACAATCCCATATAATTTTTGCCTCTTTAGAACCTGATCTATAAACGTTTATACTATGTTTATAATTTTTTTTTATATTTTCTAAACTTTTTTCTGATTTTACAACACAAAAAACATTCTCTGGCTGAATTAATTTGTTATCTAATAGAGGAGTTACTATAGCACTTGCAATATTTCCAAAACCAATAATCGCAATTTTATCAGTCACAAATTAATCATGAATAAGCACTTAATTTAGAATTACCCCATGCTGGTTCAGGAGTAGTATTTTTGCCCAAACTATATTGTGATGTTTTTTCTGTAGAGACAGAAGAAGGAGACGCTTCTTCTGGTGAAGAGCTAGTTACATTTACACAACTTGGCGCAAAAAGAAAAATACTTTCACCGACTCTCTCTTGATGTCCATCAATTGCATATGTACCCCCAGCAATAAAATCAACCGCTCGTTGAGCTTGATCAGGATCCATCATAGTTAAATTAAGAATTACGGTTTTTCTCTCTCTTAATGCTTGTATCGCTTGAGGCATCTCATCAAAACTTCTTGGTTCCATTAAGCTTACTTCTGAGGATGAGTTTGAAATTCCAGGCATACCAACCACTTTTGATGATCTGTTGTTATTCATAAAATCGAATGGATTTGAATTTGCAAGGGCATTTGCATTCCTTGAATTTTGTTTGTAATTATGAATATCATTTAATTCATCCTCTGACGCATAATCCAACTCATCAAAATCATCATCGAGATACTCATCCCCTGCAACTACTGCCTTTAATCTAGAAATAAGTGACACCTTTTAAATCCTCTTGAAATTGATTACTAAGGTTTAAGAACCTTAAGTAATAGATTCATTTTTTAAATGAATAAACTACCTATACTTAAATAACGTTAGTTGAACTTTACTGCAAGTTTATAGATAAGATTTTTATAAAAAATAACTAATTAGGATCTACCTCCAAAAATCAATGACCCTAATCTTAACCAAGTTGATCCTGCGTCAATAGCCTCCTCCCAATCACCAGACATCCCCATTGAACAATCTGGTAGTTGCAATGAATCAGCGAGAGCACGACAATTTTTGAACAAACCTGAGTTTTCTTTAGAGCTAAGTCCTTTAGGATTGATTGTCATCAAACCGGTTAATGAAATATTTTTCAACTCTTGAATTTCTCTCCATTTCATTATTAAAAATTTAGGATTAAAGCCTCCTTTAGTAGGGTCATCACTAAACTTAACCTGCAACATTATTAATGGATTTTTCTTCTCTTCACGTGAAATATTAGAAATCTTTTGCAACTTTTCAAATGAATCTACTGAGTGAATATATTTAAAATTTTTAACTATTTTTCTTATTTTATTACTTTGTATTCTTCCAATAAAGTGCCAATTTATCATTTTATGATCTTTTAAGGTTAATTGTTTTTCAAGCGCCTCTTGAACCTTGCTTTCACCAAAATCGTTCTGACCTATATTTTGAATAGTCTTGATTTCTTGACTTTTAAATCCTTTACTTACGGCAAGAATATTTACATTTGAAGGTATTTTATTTTTTATTTCTAAATAATTAGCAGGGTTCACATTTTATAAGAAAGTTTGCGTAAATAAATTCTCCCATTTAGATAGTTCTTCAGATCCTTTTCTTCTAGCTTTTTGAAGGTTTAATTCCGCCTGATTACGAGCATCTAAGTAAGGTATAACTTCAAAAAAAACTTCTCTCTGTCTAACTTCTACCAAAAAAAACATTTTTTGAGCGTATAAAGTCGCATAAATATCTCTCCCATCATTTCCAGGAGAAACTTGGTATAACATACCAAATGTTGGATGGTTTAAATAACGCTCAGAACTCAAACCTAAATATTGTGTTATTTATAATGCACCATACAGTTTTCTAAGAAAAATTGCTATGCAAATAAAACAAATCGATAATGTATTAACAATTACATTGAGTGATTTCGAAGGGTAAAGAGTTCTAAATCTGTTGGTTTTGATAATAATATTTTTTTTTGAGAGTAACGAATCTGCTCCATGATCAATTCTTAGAAATATATTTTGAAATAACCTTTCCACTAAGATTAACAAAACATTAAAAGATTTCTTTAATCCTAAATTTCTAAAATTTATTGATCTAACTGACACTGATTTAATGATATTTTGAAGTTCTTCCTGCACTAGAGGAATAAAACGTAATGCAATTAACAACTGAAAAAGCCACTTACTAGTAGGCAATCCAATCTTTCTTAATGGATACATAAACCAACTTAATCCCCATACAATGTCTTCCTGCAATGTGGTTAAAAGCATCAAATTCACACTATGAATAACGGTAAATATCAAAGTGGAGGTTTTTATTCCCAGTTCAATGGCTTTTCTTGATAGGTTGTAGGGACCAAAATTAATAAACCATATCTTCTGCGAAGGAATTTGCAAAATATTCCATTCTTTTTGGCTTTCCAGTACTACTTGCAACTCATTGGGATTTCTCAAGTAGCCATTAAGAGATTGAATATCAGAAGAGGCAAGTATTGATATACATCCAATTAAAAGTGACAAGCATGAGAGAAAAAATAATGATCGCCACCATACTCTAGATGGCAATAAACTTAAAAAAGTAATTAATAGTAAAAAACCAACTAAACTCAATCTCCATATTGGACCTGCCCATATTGGAGTGATTAAAAATATCATTACGATAATTATTTTTAATCTACTATCTATAATTCTTAGCCAACTTCTATTACCATGCACGTATTGACCAACGGAAAATTTGGTTAGCAAATTCATTAATCTTTTTGAATTAACTCAATATTTTCTCTTTCGACTTCTTTATTTAAAGCTCTTTGCTGCTTTCCTCTCCAAAGTAAAATGAGGGGTGTGCCTTCAAAGCCTAAATTTACTCTAATTTGTTTCTCAATATATCTTCGATAAGTTATTCCGAATAATTTAGGGTCATTTACAAAAAGAGTAAAAGTGGGAGGTTTATTCTTTACTTGAGTACCGTAATAAAGCCTACCTTGCTTGCCGCTTCTCTTCGTTGGAGGACTTTTCCAACTGATTGATTCTTTTAGTACTTCATTAACTACAGATGTTGTAACTCTTCTTCTATGTTGATTTACAGCATTAAGAGCATGCTCAAAAATATTATCAACTCTTTGACCAGTCAGGGCAGATATAAAAATCATTTTTGACCAGTGTAAAAAATAAAGTTTAGATCTAAGTTCTTTTTCTACTTGATAAATTGTTGAACTATTTTTTTCTACAAGATCCCATTTATTAACAACAATTATACAAGCTCTACCTTGTTCTTCTATGCGCCCAGCCAGCTTCTGGTCTTGATCAGTTACTCCATCTAAAGCATCTATAACTAAAACACAAACATCACTTCTATCTATAGATTTAAAGGCCCTATTAATACCAAAGAATTCAGTGCCATATTTAACATTTTTCTTTCTTCTAATCCCTGCAGTATCAATAATTTTCCAATGATTATCACCTTTTTTAATAAGAGTATCTATTGAATCAGTTGTCGTGCCACTAATATCACTAACAATTGCTCTTTTTTCTCCACAGATTGAATTTAATAAACTAGATTTACCAACATTAGGCCTACCAATAATTGACATCATTATCTTTTCTTCATCATCCTGGATATTATTTTCAGGAAGTTCGCCAATAACGAGATCTAAAAGATCTCCAGTCCCTGAACCATGAATAGCTGAAACTGGGTTAGGTTCCCCCAATCCTAATTTCCAGAACTCTGAAGCTAGGGATATTCCTAAAGTAGTCGATTCGCATTTATTAACAGCAACAATTGTTTTGCAGCTTGAGTTTCTTAACCATTTTGCTATTGATAAATCACCATCAGTAACGCCTTGATTTCCATCTACCACCAGTAACGCAAGTGAAGCCTCTTCTAGAGCCAAGAAGACTTGTGTCCTTATCTCTGGGAGAAATTCACTATCGTCATCAAAAACTAAACCTCCAGTATCAACTATTTGAAATTCCTTACCTCCCCATGAAGCATTTTGATAAGTTCTATCTCTTGTAACGCCAGGCTTATCAAATACTATTGCATCATTACTTTGGCAAAGACGATTAACTAAGGTAGATTTCCCAACGTTCGGTCTTCCGATAATTGCTATTGTAGGAAGAATCAATTCTTCTCTCCAAAGAAAGTAGTATCCATTACAACTATACCTTTAATAGAATCATTTACCTTATTCAAAAAAACTTATTTAATTTCTGGATCGCCAAAATGTCCTTTAACTGGATTAATAGGTGGTGAACTTGGACTTGGCATTAATCCATTATCTTCTGAAAAACAATCATTTTCTGTCGCCCAATAAATTAACCAATTTACTGCCGTCGCTCTTCTCGTTCTTCTTGGATAGAGTTCATTAATCTTATAACCTTTAAAATTAAAAAAGTTTTTCAATCCCTGTTTATATTCTTTTGGAATTGATCGAGTCAAATGTATTGAGGCTGGTCGCTCTGAAATGATTTGAGGAGCTTTTTCAAATTTTTCTGACCAATAAGAAGGAGTTAATGGGCTAAAGGCCCACTCATTTATAGATGGTTCTTTAGTATAAAAAAGTCTTTCCCAAACTAATTCACATACAAATACATCACTAACCTTATCTTCAAGAATAAGAAATAATAGTTTTTTACATATTGGCCATGTAAATTGATTTTCAACTAATTTTTCTTTTTTGTACATTAATCGAACCTTATCAAAATTAAAGAAAAATAAGGCATAAATTCCTTTTTATATTGTGATGCATATTGAATAATCTGATCAGGCATCCCCACACTTAAAGCTATTACTGTTGAATTAATGATATTCTCTTTTTTCAAAATTTCCCTAACTAAATTCCATCTTTTGCCAACTTTCATAATGGCCAATACCGTTCTTCTATTTGCTTTACTTTCCCTAATTAGGGTTGTTAATTCTGATTCTGAAGAAGAGCATTCTTTGATGATTAATGTTTCGCCTTTTTTTACCAAATCAAACTCATTCAAAGCTGCTGCTGCTGAAATAGAGGAAATACCAGGTATGGTTTTGGTAATAATTTCAACATGATTATTTTTAATTAACCTCAAGATATTAGAAGAACTTGCAAATAGTGAAGTATCTCCAAGACAAAGTAAAACAACTGATTCGCCATTTTGTATAAATTTCACAATTTTTTCTACAGCATTAGACCATATTTCATCTGGATCAAAATCCTTCCTAGCCATTGGGAAGATGATAGGGATATTTTTTTTGAATTTGGTGTATTTCTTGACTATTTCGGCAGCAAAACTATTTTTATTATCATCTGATATTGGGAAAACTATTACTTTCGCTTTTTTTATTGCATCCACAGCAGCAATTGTTAAAAGCGATGGATCTCCAGGGCCTACACCAACGATGGTGAATGTTGGCAAATCAGTTTTATATGGATTAAGTAAACTTAAGAACTTTTTTATTATCATTTTTATTTTATTAACTTTAGCTATGTACCCTTGGCAATACAAAAGTTTCAGCCAGTATTGCTGACTCAATTTCAGACAATTCCTCTAACCTTTTGAAAGTTTGATTTTTAGAGAATTTAGTTTGCGCTAGTTTCCAATAAACTCCAAAATGTCTTGCCTCACTCTCTAGCAGAGACTCATAAAGGGCTTTAAACGATTTATCTTCAGAATTTAGCGCAAGCAAGCTTAATCTTTCATGACTTCTCGCCTCAATAAGTCCTGCTATTAAAAAACTATCAAGCATTCTGTTGGGCTCTTCCTTTCTTATATGATTGGACAATTCAGCTCCATATGGAGGCGGTTTTAAGGACTCAAGAGAATGTCCAAGATCCTTTAAGAAATAAAGTATTTTTTCAAAATGCTCTAATTCCTCTCTCGCTATTGGACTTAAAACTTCTGCCATATTTGGTTCTGATGGATATCTAAACATCAATTGAATAGCTACTCCTGCTGCTTTTCTTTCACAATGAGCATGGTCAATAAGAATATCTATTGGATTAGATAATGCGAGTTTGATCCACTCATCTGAGGTAAATGACGATAAATACTTAATATGAGAAGTGGGCCTTTTAAAATCGACTAGCATTTAATCTTTAATACTCAAATATCCAATAATGCCTTCAAGAGCTAAGGAATAACTTGATATGCCGAATCCACTAATAATTCCTATAGCTTTATCTGTAAGAAAAGATTCTTTACGAAAATCTTCTCTACTGAAAATATTTGAAATATGTAATTCTACGAAAGGAATTTTCGATCCAATTAAAGCATCACGAATGGAAATCGAGGTATGAGTAAAAGCACCAGCATTTATCAGAATACCTTGGATACTTTTTACAGACTCCTGAATTTTATCTACTATTTCTCCTTCGTGATTACTTTGAAAACATTCAAGATTAATACTTTTTTCTTTAGCAACTTTAATTAAATCTTTTTCTATATCACTCAATGTTTTATTACCATATATTTCAGGTTCTCTAGTGCCCAAAAGATTAAGATTTGGTCCATTTATCAATAAAATATTCATCATCAATAAAGTCTTTTCTTTACAAATGCTATCTAGAAAGAAACAAAAAAACCAAAACAATTTCACACAAAGTGTCCATTAACTGATAAGTTCAAATAGTGGGGGTCGGTGCCCGAGTGGTTAAAGGGGGCGGACTGTAAATCCGCTGGCTCTGCCTACGTTGGTTCAAATCCAACCCGGCCCACTTTAAAATTGCCCTTGTAGCTCAGCGGTAGAGCACTCCCTTGGTAAGGGAGAGGCCCCGAGTTCAATTCTCGGCGAGGGCATAGCCCAAAGCCCAACTACCGCAAGGGTTTTAAAGAATTTAGAAAGAAGAAAATATACACTCCACTTCAAGTACTTATAAGTGAATATATGACCACATGGGAATAAATGAAAAGATTCCTAATCCCACTGCTAGCTGCTCAAGCATTGCCTATGAATAGTTGTGGGTTCTTTAGGTTAAAGCTAAGAATTCTTTTGTAATAATCTAATGCCAGATATTACAGAGATTATCGATGCAATACCAAGAAATATCGAATAAAAAGGCTGCAAATTAATAATGCCAAAATTACCTGTATGCCATTTGATCAACCAAAAAGCATCTACTCCTAATGGTTGAAGAAAACTATAGATAGTCCCAGATATAAGAGTAATTAATAAAGGTATTGAAGAAATTGCAGCTACTTTTCTATGTATTTTCCTTTTACTAAGTTTAAATTTTTGCATTTACATTCTTAGGTACTTATGTAATTCTTTTTCATCCTCACATGGAAGCCATTTCTCTTTGTTCTTATGTGTTCCTTGACAACCAAGTTCTAATGACTTTTTTAAAGCATCTTGCTCAGAAGAATATGTTCCTTTCATATGAGCATGTGAATATGAATTGAAATTAAGAAATATAAAAATGAAAAAAGTAAGAATTTTTATCTTTCTAAAAACAAAAGTCATTATTAATTAAATTAGTATTTTTGTTAGGGTGAAATTTTGTCGAATATTTTTGTTTTGCCACTATTACTAAATGAAAGTACTTTGTAATTTTCATAATTATGCGAGTGTGATTCGTGAGAATGCATTTCCATTCCAGGCGAACCAAGAGGCATGCCAGGAACTACTATACCAGAGATAATTGGTTTTTCTTTAAAAAGTTTGGTGATTGATTCAATCGGCACATGTCCTTCAATTGAGTAGTTTCCTATTTTTGCAGAGTGGCAGGACCTTAAATTATTGGGAATTTTATATTGGTTTTTAATTCCCGAAACATCTTCAAGAATGTTATCAACAACTTCTAATCCATTTTGGCGTAAATGATTTACCCATTTCTTACAACAACCGCATGATGCTGATCTATAAGAAACGACTTTAGGTATATCTATATTATCTTGATTTTTAGCACTACTCTTTTGGGCATTAAATATATTTACTATGAGAAATCCAGAAAATAAAAGTGTCTTTAGTAAATGCTTCTTAAAGAATGATTTCTTAAATGCCATTTCAGTAAGGAATTCTTATTTTCAAAACTATTAATAAAATAAATGAAATTTTATAAAATTGTTATTTAATCAAAATCAAAGCACTCATAATTGCCATTAAAAGATTTTCAATAAAACTAATAATTCCTAAAGGAATTTTTGTATATCCTCCAACGCATGCACAATTTAATTTTAATTTATCTAAATAAACAGCTTTAAAAACTGATGCCATTCCAAAAATTCCTAGTATTAAAGCAATTAAAATAATTGAAGAGGGAGGTGAAGATAGTAAAAAACATAAGCCAATTAATAATTCGCAAAAAGGATAGATATAAATCCAATTTTTAAATCGAGAAGTAATTAAATCATATTTTTTATAACTCAAACCAAAAGCTTCAATATCCATAAGCTTCAGCATCGCTAAAAGACATATTGATATGCCCATAAAAACTTGGAAGCTTTTAATCAAAATAATAGTTATAAGAAATGAAGTACCAAATACTGCAACCAATGGTGTAAAAGACTTTAATTGCATTTTTTAACTTTTAAGAACAGAGTCACAAATACTAGATGGATTTGCCTGCTTAACTATTCTTAGCTTTTTGATAAGAGTGTCTCGATCTATTTGATGTTTTAAATATTTAATACAAAGATTCTTTTCCCTATTTAAATAAGCTTCTGTTCTTAAACTGCTAGCAATAGAGAATAAATTAATAGCAATAATCGCTAATAAAATGCTCATTGGGTATTTTTTGATAAAAGGAAGAACTTTATTTTTCATTATTTATAATCTTTATTTTAATCTAAATAGCATAGCAATATTTTAAATTTCGCAGCCGCGATATGAAGGGTTCTCTTCACACTTAAGTTTCCAATAAATTACTTTAATATTTGCTCCATTATCTATATCATTAATAGTCCTAAAGTATTTAGGAATGATTGTATAAGGAACTCTTTTATTCATGATTTCCTCTTACTTACTACACCTATGTTCTAACTACCAACGCATATTATTTATGAGTATCACAATGTACGGTTTAAGGAAGAATAAAGTTCGGGTAGAGGACCAAATTTTGAGACTGTTATTTAATTACCAGTCCTAGGATTAATACATGGTTGTCATGAGGCAGTTGCAGGCATACAACTGAAGCCAATCATAAATTATTTGAGATAAAGTCAAGAGAGATATCAATCAGTAAATAGATGATTGACTGTCGATATAAAATCTAAATTTAAAGATAAATTAAATACTTTTTAAATTATCGTTTTTAGATTGAAATTACACTATTGAATTTTAATTATGGCTTACTATCACGTTCATGGAGTTATCCCAGATACTCTTTCGCAATCTGAAGGGTACAAACTCTTTGAACAATATATTGCTTCCGGCGCACCTAAGGATAATTTTGACGGCTTTGAATTGATAAGTAGAGTCCATGCTCCTCAAACCGGAGAAGTTTTCGTAACATGCAAAGCTGACAGTCATCTTAAAATGGCTGAACATTTTGGTATTTGGAGAGCAAAATTTGGCGTTGAATGGAATGTACTTCCTGTTTTTAATGATGAAGAAGTTATTCTAAGAAATAAACAACTTGCTGAAGAAGTAGCAGCGATGGGATAATTTAATTGATTGACAGTCGATCTAAAATAAGGGGCAATTAGCTCCTTTTTTTTTTAATATGTTTATATAAATTCCTTAAGTTTATGCGTTCACTTTTATTATTGCCTTTGCTTTTAGGTTTTTCATTTCCAGCGAATGCAAAGTCAGAGACTTACTTTATTGATGTTTCAGCAGAAAGTATAGAAAACTATATTCTTAGTGGTAATGATAAAAATGGATCTGTAAGTGGGAATGATCCTACAGTTACTGTTAATAAAGGAGATACTATTGTTTTTAATGTTGATGCGTTTAGTCATCCGTTTTATATAAAGACTGAATTTTCTCGTGGAGGCGGTGATCAAGTAACCAAAGGGACATTATCAGGTACCCCTGGAACTCAAGATGGAAAACTATCATGGAACACAACGGGTGTATCAGCTGGGAAATACTATTATGTTTGTTCTCCTCATGCACCTTTTGGGATGGGAGGCTCAATTATTGTTGAATAAATAAATGAAACGCTTACTACTCCCATTACTAGCTGCCCTCGCTTTACCAACTGCTGTTAATGCTGAAATATCTGATGAATTACATAAAAAATGTTTAGAAGCACGAGATTATGCAGGATGTGTGAAAACTAATAAAAAACTATCTCATAAAAAAGATAAGGAAATATCAGGGATTGGAATAAGGCTTTTTCTCAATAGTGACACTGCTGAATTAACTATTCAATCTGTAATAAATGATTCACCTGCTGCTTCAGCTGACATTAAACCAAATGATGTAATCATAAAAATAGATGGCAAATCAACTAAAGGAATGGGTATAAATGAAGCTGTTTCTCTCATAAAAGGACCAAAAGATAAGCCAATTAAATTAGTTTTATCAAGAATTAATGAGGCAGGTAAAAAGGAAAAAATAAATGTTCGATTAGTAAGAGATACTTTTAAAGTCTCAACAAAAGACTATTTATATGAAGGTGATTTAAGGAGGCAATTAGAGTTTTTCTTTCCAGAAAATATAAAACAGATTTTTCCAGAAAATGATTCCTCGTCAAAGCTCAAAAAAGGAACCTCAATTTAAATTTCTGAATGAAACGCATACTCCTAGTTGAACTTTTATTAGTTTTAATTACCATAATTTATGTTTCTCTAAACCCAATTTCAAGAATTTATATTGCTGATTATTTAGAAAAGATATCCTTATTTTTATTTAAAACAGTAAGTGAAGAAGATTTAAATAAGTGGTATGAGAAAAGAGATAAGTATGAATTACTTGAGAAATTAGGAGGAACTGCTTATTGATTGACAGTCGATCTAAAATTGGAGGGTATAAAAACCCTCTTTTTTTATGACTGCTCAAAATTTTATGAATGTTGTTCGATTTAAATTAAAGTCTGATTGTGTAGATAAGTATTTCGAAGTAATAGATAAAACAAGTTTTGAGGGGATGACTCAAAGATATATCGCTAAAACTGGAGATTATGATTACTGTTTTGTTGGGATCTGGAAAAGTGCAGAAGCTATTTCAGCTCAAAGACCAGCTATGATTGCTCACCTTGATGAGGTTAGAGGATTTATGGAAGAGTTGTCTCCAGAACTTGGAGTTACTGACCCTGTTTCAGGAAATATTGTTTCTAAAGTTGGATATCACGATTGACAGGATCTACCATAATTAGCATTTAGCTCCTTCTCAACCTCTTTGAGTTCCTCTCAATAATTCTCGTAATTTTAACCTAAGACTAAAAATGAAATCAGGTTCAGAAAACCAACTATCTTTATCTGTTGTTTCTAAAGTTTCGTTTAAAAATTTAGCGGAAGAAGTCAAAGAATTTGCAATAATTACTTTTGATTTTGGACTTGAGTAAATAAATCCAATAATTAACACAATTAAAAATATGGACCCTCTAATTTTAAGTGATTTAATAAAATTTTTTTTTAAGTAACCCAAAATAATTTAAAAATTAAATTGATTTTAGGAGTTGATATTTAAAGACAGATTAAATTGACAGTCAATCTAAAATAAAAAAAGTAATAATTTTTTAAAAATGAGTAAATTTTCCTCTCAGGAAATAGAAAGTCAATACAACTTGATAAAAACGCTTTTATCTAATCCTCAAAAGTATAAAGATGCGATAGATGCAGTTAAAAAAGATATTGCTTATATGCCACTAGAACTAAAGAAAAAACTTGAAGAAGAAAATATTAATTTATAAATAATATTTTGGAAGACTTCGAAATATTTACTAAATAAAGCATCAAAGGAACTTCTACTAGTACCCCAACTATGGTAGCCAAAGCAGCTCCTGAATTAATACCAAAAAGAGTTATAGATACAGCTACTGCAAGTTCAAAAAAGTTTGAAGCGGCTATCATTGAGCCTGGACAGGAAATAGAATACTTTTGCCTAAAAAACTTCATTGAAAAAGCAGTTAAATAAAAAATAAAAAGAGTCTGTATTATTAATGGAATTGAAATTAAGATTATATGAATAGGATTTTGTAATATAGATTTTGATTGAACAAAGAATAATAAAAAGACAGTAACAATTAAAAAAAATAACGAATAACTTTTACTTTTATTCAAAATACTTTTTATTCTTTTTTCGCTATAGATTTTATTTTTTAAAAATATTGCTAGAAAAAGTGGTACCAAAATAAAGATTATTACAGAACCGAAAACAGTATCTAAAGGGATATCTATACTGTTAAATCCTAAAAGAATTTTTGACAATAATGGAAAGGCTAAAATTAATATTAGATCATTAATAGCTACTTGTATTAAAGTAAATAAAGGATCGCCTTTAACAAGATTACTCCAGACAAAAACCATTGCTGTACATGGCGCTATTCCTAATAGAATCATTCCAGAAACATATTCTTTAGCAAGTACAGGATCTATAAAATTACCATATAAAAAATATAAAAAAGAGGCTGCAATGATGGCCATTGAAACTGGTTTTATTAACCAATTAATAAAAAGGACAATAGAAAATCCTTTAATCTTATATTTCAAATTTATTATTGACTTGAAATCTATTGATAACATCATTGGAAAAATCATTCCCCAGATAAGAATTGCTATTGGAAGATTTATTCTTGAGAGTTCTAATTCGCCTATAAATTGAGATAAATTAGGAAATAAATAACCGGATAAAGATCCAATACACATTGCTAAGAAAACCCAAACACTTAGATATCTATTAGAAAATTGCATTTAATTTATTTTTACTTAACTATTCATCCTAGTATTTAATTTAGTCTAAATAATAGCCTTTCTTATTTTTGCTGTAATCCATTCACTAAAAACTACTGCAACTACTATTGCTAATAAAATAACTGATACCTTAGCCCAAGCTAAGTCTCCTATTTGAGCATCTAATTCTATCCCTATACCTCCTGCTCCAACTAAGCCAACAACAGTTGCTTCTCTTATATTTATATCCCACCTATAAATAGAAATACTCGTAAATGCTGGGAGAATTTGAGGCACTATGCCAAAGGTCATAATTTGTGCTTTATTTGCCCCTGTTGCCTCAATAGCTTCAATTTGGTTTTCATCAATTTCCTCTATAGCTTCATAAAGTAATTTTCCACAAAATCCAATGGATCTTAATCCGATAGCAATTATGCCAGCCAAGACTCCCGGACCGACAACTGCAACCAGAAGTAATGCCCAGATTACTGAATTAATTGATCTGCTTGAAACTATGCAAAATAAGGCTAAAGGTCTTAAAAACTTTTTACTTGGGGTAGTATTGTTTGCGGATAAAAAAGCTAATGGTATTGCAATTAAAGTTCCAATCGTTGTACCAATAGTCGCGATATTTAAAGTATCCCAAATAGGTTTTATTAACATGAAGAAATAATTAGTTTCTGGAGGAAACATCCTACCTAAAAGATCTAAAGCCTCATTATGTGAATCAAAAACATAAAACCAGATTGTTTTACTACTAATCAGACCGAAACAAAAGCTAAAAATTAAAGTACCTAAGAACCAACAAAGCCAGTTTTGTAAATCTCTTTTTCGATCAAATTTTTTCCAGGTTTTGTAATCCTTTTGTTTTATTATTGGCATTACTTTATTAATTTCCTGAGATGACTAGATGTATATTCAACAATCATCACGATAGAAATAATTACGATAAGAACAGCCGCTGCAGTCTCAAATTCATATCTATCAAAAGCTGTATTTAAGGTAGAACCAATACCTCCTCCCCCAACAATTCCAATTACCGCTGACTCTCTAAAATTAATATCCAATCTGTATAAAGATAATCCAATAAATCTTGGCATAACTTGAGGCTGGACACCATAATTAACCCATTGAAACCAACTGCTGCCAGTAGATTTGATTGCTTCAGCTTGGGATTTATTTATGTCTTCAATATCTTCAGATAATAATTTAGCGAAAAACCCTATTGTCGATAAACTCAGAGTTACCATCCCAGCAAAAGGTCCAAAACCCATTAACTTAACAAAAAATATTGCTAGGATAACTTCCTGAAAACTCCTCGACAATGTGATAACTCCTCTTGATAAGAAATAAACAAATTTAGGAGCTATGTTTTTAGCCGCCCCTAAGGATACAGGTATAGAAATAAGTATCCCCACAATAGTTGCAACAATAGTCATCCATAGACTTTCAAAAATACCTGCCAAAATCTCATCAGATCTAGTTATAAAATCTGGAGGGAAAAAAGCAAATATAAAATTTTTACCCCTTGGGATCCCTTCAAGAATTCTTTGCCAATCAATTTCGGTAGTTAGGAAAACAGATAATAAGTAAGCACTAATTAGCAAAATTAATCCAATTCTTAATAACCTATTTTTTATTAACGGTTTTCTTTTCCAAATTACTTTCTTATAATTCATTTAATATATTCCTAATTTGCTACAGTTTTAGACCAGTCTTCTTCTCCATATATTTTTGTAAGTATTGTCTCTGATAAACCACTTGGCTTGCCATCGTAAACAATTTCTCCAGCTTTTAAACCTATTATTCTTTCTGCAAAATTCTGAGCAAGAAAAACATCATGAATATTTATAATCGCAGCAAGATTTCTTTCCTTACATAACTCGCATATTAATCGCATAATTTGCCTGGAATTTTTGGGATCTAAACTAGCTGTAGGTTCATCTACTAAAAGTAACATTGGATTTTGTATCAAAGCTCTAGCAATTCCTACTCTTTGCCTCTGCCCTCCTGATAATTCATCGGCTCTTTTATCAAGCATATGCTCTAGTCCAATTCTTTGAAGCAATCGGAATGCTTCTTCAATATCTTTTTGAGGAAATTTCCTGAAAAAACTATTCCAAAATCCTACGTAGCCTAATCTACCGGAAAGGACATTTTCCATTACACTTAATCTTTCTACTAAGGCAAATTCCTGGAAAATCATTCCAATTTGTCTTCTTACCTTTCTTAATTTAGATTTATTTAAGGAAGTAATATCATTTTTTTCGTTAGCGAAATATACCTTACCTGAACTAGGCTCAACTAATCTATTTATTGTTCTAATAAAAGTACTTTTACCAGCACCTGAGGGACCAATAAGAGCAACTACTTGCCCATTAGGAATTTCCAAGTTTATTCCTTTAAGCGCCTCCTCTCCATTTTGATAAACCTTTTTGAGGTTTATTGTTTTAAGCATTAAGTCTGATTTTATTTATGATTAATAATTTTTATTTGCAATCATAAACAACACCATTAGCCTTATCTATTTTTCTAATAACATCCCAATCGTGCTTGTGACTTATTGAAATGAATCTATCAGCCTTTTTAAATTCTTTATCTAATGTTGAATTATCCCAGTTATAGGTGTAAAAAGCTTGCTTTACTTTTGCAACTACAGCTGGATGTAGATTATGAGCATGAGCATAACCTGTCGTTGGGAAGGTTTGGGATTTATAAATAGTTCTTATTTTAGAAGAATCAACAACACCTCTTGCATCCATTCTTGTAAGAACTGAGTTAGCAATTGGTGCTACTTCATAATCTTTGTTTGCAACACCAATTATGGAATTTTGATGTTTGCCAGAGAAGACTGGTGTGAAATCTTTATTTGCCTCAAGTCCAAATTCTCCCTTAAGAATTGCTGATGGTGCTTTAAATCCTGAATTAGATGTCTTAGATGTAAATGTGACTTTTTTACCTTTTAAATCTGCAGGAGAATTAATTGGGCTATCAGAAGGAACGATGATTTCCATTTCATAACCGTAAGATAAATCTTTTTTAGCCATCATTCCAAAAGGAACTGCTCCTGCACATGCTGCTGCCACAGTATTACTACCGGTATTAATTCCTGCAACGTGGAGACGACCAGATCTCATCGCTTCAACTTGTGCAGCATAAGATTGAACTGGTAGGAATGTTACTTTTTTCCCAGTGACCTTAGACATGTGAATTACAAAATCTTCCCAAACTTTTGCATAAACCGATGGATCTTCAACAGGTGTATATGAGAACACAATGGTTTCGGGATCTATCCATTCATCTTCGGAGAGGGGTAGATCTGCGAGAAAATCCCCATCTCGATCACAATATTTGCTGTCAACAGTATTATTTGGATTGCAATCAGATAAATCCACATCTCCAATTAAATTATTTGATTTATTTCCACAACTTGAAATGCTTGCACTGATTATTGATAGCCCTAAGACTATCTTTAAAAAATTTCTCATTAGTGTTGAATTTATTCTCCATATTTAAGTTGCTTTAAAGAGATTAACTTTTTCCCAAAAAGAGTTTAAATTCTGATTAATTTTTTTATTTTGAGTTAGTCAATTTTTAATCAGATTTGACCAGGGAATTAAATAATTTTTAATTTATTTTTAACTTTAAAAATTTAGGGTGATTGAATTTAAGAAATAAATATGATAATTCCTGAAAAGCAAAATATAGAATTTAAAGAAAATACAATTCTAGAAGTCAAATCAGGAATATTAATAATGGAATCAAAAATCAAGAATAAGAAAAATATTGTTGGGATAATAAATAAAAATGTTGTAATAAATTTGGAATTATGTAACTACGAAAATATTAAATTAATTACGTTGACAACTTGCGAAATTAAAACAATTAAAAGAGGGCTATTTTTTTCATCTACAGACTTATTAACAAAAAGTCTAAAAAGAATTGATCAATTGGAAAAACTTTTATTAATAAGGGATATAAAAAAATCAGAAGAAAAACTAAAAGAATTTCTTTTATACTTATCCTCAATAATTGGCTTAAAAAAAGATAAACATTTTTATCTAAATTTAAAAGAATTTAATTTTACCCATAAAATTATAGGTAATTCAATTTCTTCAACAAGAGTAACCGTAACAAGAAATTTAAAAATACTAGAAAAAAAAGGTTGGCTCAAATTTGAAAAAAAAGGTATTTTAATTCCGTTTAAAGATAATTAACCAAGCCTTAATAAAATAGATTTATTTTATATATACAAACAATATCTTTATTATGTCTTGTTCTATAACATCTGTTTTTACTTTTAAAATTGAAAGCACTTTCGATGAATGGGCTGCAATATTTGATAGTGCAGAAGCAGATAAAAGGCATTCAGAATTTGACATTAAGCCACTTTTTAGAGGAGTAAGTAAGGAAGATCCTCAAAAAGTTATTGTCATTCATCAAGCTCCAGAAGGAAATGTTCAGAAGTTTGTGGAAGCTAATGGAGACTGGATAGCAACCCATAGAGTTGACCTTTCAACAATGGAAGAATCATCTTGGACTTCTTCAGCAACAACGGAAAGTTGTTGTGATTAACAAATGAAAAGACTGCTATTCCCACTACTAGCTTTCTCAACTATTTTCCTTGCGAGTTGTACTAATAACTCAAACAAAATAGCTACTCAAAAGATTTCTGAAACCCAAAAACAGAGAGAAGTTTGTCTCGATTGGTATGGATACAGAATTGATACCAAGAAAGCAATTAATGATTTAAATCTCAAAATCGAAACCGAATCAGAATTAATGGCTTACTGTGATTTCTTCAAGAATGTAGCTGATACAAAATAAATTTTTACAAAAGAATTTATTTTTTGGTGTCTTGCGATCTCATTTCTTTTTGTGCTTCCCTAATTCTTTCTTCAAAGACTGATCTTCTATATGGAGTAACTTCTCCATTTTTAGTTGCCAAGATTTGGGCTTCATAAAGCCTCTTGGCTCTTGTAATTTTTTCTCTTATTTGAGAGAGCTCATTCATGATCTTATGCAGTTAATGAGAATCCCGTTCCCTATTCTCATATCATGCGTCCAAATAAATTGGATGAACGTAGAAGTAAACTAACATTAAAAAAAGAAGTTCGGATTTAAGATATATTTAAAAAATCTTTAAAAGTAGTTTTTAATAAAATTTTAAATAGAAATTTTATCTAGAGGTAAAATATTCTAGGCCTCAATTGAGTCCAAATGAATTTCATTCTCTGCATCCTTATACAATCTTCTTGATTGTGGTGATTTAAGGGCGTTATTGTAATTTTCAATAAATTCCGAATCATCCAAAATAGATTTATTTTCTCTTTTAAAACTTTCTTTATAAGAATATTTGATATGCCCTATTTCTTGGGCTTGATTTGAGTTTTTGGGAGAAGGTGAATTTTTTTTAATCATTTATTATTTTTTTATATGATTGTCTTCAATATTCAAGGCGTAAAATATAGAAGCATTTTTAAACTAAGATTATTGGATTAAGAAGTTATTAAGTAAAAAATAAATTTGTTTAAAAAATTTCTAAATTTCTAAACTAAATATTTTTCTAATAGTCAAAGTTTATTTAATAAGAATTTAACTCAGGGTTAACAATAGACACTTAAACAGTAAATATGAATAAGATTCAACTTGTTAATTTCATTACTTTTTCAATTCTTGAAAGTAAAAGAATTGAAGACAGATTATGTAGAAAAGAAATTTATAGTTATCTTACCCAACTAAATAAAAAACAATTAAAAGCAATTACAAGTGAATTTATCATCTAAAAAATCATGAAAAAGCTACTGGTTTTATTTATCCTTATTATTACTTCTTGCAGTACAAAAGATGAATTATCCATTACCCAAGATGATATATCCATTACAAAAGATGAAATTTCGATCACGAAAGGTGAATCATCCATTACTGATGAAAAAAAATTATTTTATGTAACTAAAGAAACTGCTGTTCGTCTTTGTGGAGGTAAATCCAGAATAAATGAAAGTGAAAATGAAGAAATCATCAAAATAGAAGTCAAAGATTTTTCAAATCTTGAAAAAGAAAAATTTGTTCAATTTACTCTCGTTGAGACAGATAGAAAAGGTGGTAAATATAGAATTGTTAATTGTTATCCAAATAAAGATCCTAAAAAATCGGTAATTAAAACAATCAAGACTAATTACAAGTTAAATTAGTCTTAGGTCAACTAGATAAAATGAAAATATTTAAATTTCTTTTTGTAATTCCTGTAATAACTTTAATAATTATTTTTCAAACCTTTTTGCAAAATAGATATCTAATGGCTTCTGAAATTAGAGATGGAGAAACAATTTTTAGAAATGTTTGTGCAGGCTGCCATGTAAGAGGTGGATCAGTTGTTCTTAAAGGATCTAAATCATTAAAACTTTCCGACCTTGAAAAAAGAGGAATTTCAGATGAGAAATCAATAGCAAAAATAGCTAATGAGGGGCTTGGTTATATGAAGGGTTATAAAAATAAATTAAAGGATGGAGAGGATAAGGTTCTTGCACAATGGATTATTCAAAATGCAGAAAAGGGTTGGGTGTAAATGAAAAGTGTACTTCTTGCATCGTTTTTATTTCTATTAGCTGAATTCTCTTTTGCTGAGGAATTAACTAATTACACAATTACATCTGATTCTCAAGTTAATACTTTAGAAGGGGATTTAGAGGCTAAGGGAAATGTAGTCATTAAGAGTAATAGTGGTAATTTTGAGGCTTATTCTGACAAGCTTTCTTTTGACAAGGATGATAAATCTCTAAAACTTATTGGTAATGTATATGTTAAAAATTTAGAGTCTGAAGGAATATCAATTGAAGAAACATCTGGAGATGAGTTGACCATATTTACTGATACAGGAATTTTTGAATTCAAATCCCAAAATAAAAACAGAGTAAAAACAAAAATTAAAATCTAAATAAAGGCTTGCTTTAAAAAAAAATTTGTATTAAAAGGAAATTTTAAATGAGATTTAAAGCTGCTTTAATCTAGATAATCTATGAGGAAAGAGTATAAATAATTATTATTATGCATCCAAGCAAAGTAATAACTGATCCAAGAATTAATGACACTTATTATGATCCAGATTTAGATAAGCTTTATCAATACATCAAACTTGGGGATTATCCTCCAGAATGGATTGATACAACTCCATATGAAGAGGATGATTTTTTTTCTTCATTCGGATACTAAAGCAATTGTATATCAATACTTTTTCAAACCTTAAAAGGTTATTCAAAATTGGGATATTTACCGCCCTTTTATCCACATTTGAAGTCTATTTTTATGACGGCCCGCTTTTTGATGCAATGGCCCAATTAGATGAAAGACCAGGATTTGAAAAATCTATATTCTTAACGATATTATGTAGATAATTTAACCAGAATTTAAAGTGAGGGACTCGCATTTTGAAGAAAAGAAAGAGAATATAAAGAAAAAAGGTAATTCCAATGGAATCAACCAAAATCCCAAAAATGATTATTAAAAAACAACTTAAAAAGGGAGTTATTAAGAAACAGCTTAAAAAGGTTGATAAAGCAATTGTTGAAATTGCAGAAATGAAATTTGAAAATTATGAAGAAAAAGAAGAAAAACTAGACGCGCTTGTTTTTTTAAAGAATCAAATATTGACAGAAGCTAGGGAATTACTATGAACGGAAGACTAGACAAGGTTGCTATGACCAATAAACTAATGCAACTCAAGAGAGAACTGCACTACAAATGTGCGATTGGTGAAAAGGGGAAATGGGAATGTATAGGAGCAAACGATTATCTCAACAGAGTGTTTGATGCATTAGATGAATTTTGGCAGTAAATACTAAACAAAAAAAAAGAATTGATATAGCGACTTGTTGGGCGACTAAAAGAATTTCTTTTATGGATAATCTAGAAAGATATGAAGACAGTTATGCAATAGCAGAAGAATTTAGAGAGTGGATACTACATGTAGGAGAAAAGAATGAAAATTTAAGAGATTCTTTTTTAAACTTACCAAAGGAATTAAAAGAATTATTAGAACAAAAAGTCAACGATTAAATGAAACGCTTAGCTTTATTTATTGTTTTCCCACTTATATTTGGTTTTGGAAACGATAAAGCAAGATTATGCGAAGACCTTAAATTTGCAATAAATAAATCAAAAAATGATTATCAGCAAAAAATATCATTTGTAAAACAAAGCAAAGAATTTGCTAATGATAAAATTACCAAAATTTATGCAATAGAGACAAAATGGGAGGATCTTTTTGATAGTCCTTATAAAATAGAAAGCTTATGTAATGAATATTTCTTAATAAAAGAATTTGATATTGATTTATCTAGTGAATGTTATTTGTTTGAAACTATCTTAAAAAGTGGAAATTATAGTGATGAAGATTTTGATTTTATGCCCGAAGAAAGAAGACAAAATGCTCAAGCTCTTATAGAAGAATTTAAAGCCAAATATGATCAAATTAATAAACAAGCAAAAGAAGATTATTTATCAGAACAAAAAGAAATGCAGAAAATATATCGAAAGAAAAAATGCGATTAAGTCACTTATGGTTTTTAAATGAAACGCTTACTACTTGCACCGCTATATTAAATACTTTTGACAGTCAATCTAAAATAAGGGGCAATTATCTCCTTTTAATAAGCTATCTTTAAAAAGATATTCGAAATTTTAAAAGCAAATAAAAAAATATTTCTATAAAGATGGAATTACCAGAAGCAATTCTTTTTGATTTAGATGGGGTATTACTAGATACAGAACCATTACTAGCTAATGCCTGGTATGAAACCGCAAAAGAATATAATTACTATTTAACAAACGATAAATTACTAGAATTAAAAGGAAGAAGAAGAATAGATTGCGCAAAAAAAGTTTTCAAATGGATAAATGAAGAAATCACAATAGAAGAATTACTCATTACTCAAAAGTTAAAAGTAGATAAAGTACTTACTAAAGCAAAACCTTTTAAAGGAGCAATAGAATTAATCAAATTTTGTATAAATACAAAATTACCTATTGCACTAGTAACAAGTAGTAGTAGTGAAAGTTTTAAAATAAAAAGCTCTGCAAATCCCTGGTTAAATTTATTCAATACAAAGGTTCTTGGAGATGATAAATTCATTTCTGATGGCAAGCCTTCGCCTGATCCTTATTTGAGAGCATTAAAAATATTGGATGTAGATCCTAGGAAATCATGGGTTATAGAAGACTCATATGCAGGATCTATCTCAGGACTTAAAGCGGAATGTAATTTAATGTTTTTTTCAAAAGATATTGAAATACTAAATAAATTAATAAATGAATTTAACCAAGAAAAGATTCAAAAAATTAATGATTTATCAGAAATTATTTATTATTTAAAGTTATATAAAGGATTTTAAATCAATCTAATAAATTTGCTAATTCTTCTAATATTTTTTCCTTAGGTAATTCTTCCAACAAGACAAATAAATGAAACGCTTGATATTAACTCGACCCAAAGACTAAATTAATGGAATTTTTAAAGGAGCTTTGGCAGAATCATTATGATCCATACCATGCAATTTATGGCATAGGTGGAGAAATAGTATTGTTGATAATTTATAAACGATTACTCCAATAAATATCAGTAATAACAAATCTTAGTATATTAAGCAGCATCAGATATGTTGTTATTCGTATCTTCAATCTTTTCAATTTCTTTAATCATTTCCTCTAGCCATAAAGTATTATCTTCTGATCTTTTTTTAATATAAGAAATCTTAGGTTGATTGATTTCTAATGTCTCATAATCTCCACTCATAAAATTTTCCTAAATTTATAACCATTTAAAGTCTAGTTAGCGTATTAATTAATTTTACTAAGGAGAAAATAAGAAAAAATTAATTTATGGTTAATATGAACTAAGACAAGTTAAATATTATTTATAAAAATATCGGAAACACTTAATTTACCTAATGCTAACCACCAGTACAGAAACGAACCGCATCAGCTGTTGGCGAACCAGTCGCTTTCATTTCTTCAACACATTCATTAAAGAACTTTGATTCTTTTTTTAATGAGCAAAAGCTTAGTGCAATAGCTACTAAGGCAACAGCTGATACAACTGCTGATCCTAGTTGTATCACTCCGTAAGCAAGCATAGCTTTATTCTTTTTAAAATCTTTTTTTGTATCTTTCTTTTTATCAGACATTTTTTTTTAAATTCTTAGCTTATTATATTCAACTAAATAACTAGACTCCAGATATAGAAAAGGTAAGTTATAAAGTTAAATGTATATTGTTAATCCCATAACCAAATTCTGAAGAGTAAAAGCTCAAACTAAAAAGTAGAAAAAGTGATGAGAAAATTAATTAAAAATTTATTTGAAATTAATTATTTTGTGATTAGTTTTTGAAAATAATTTAATTTCTTAAAGATAACGTTTTCTTAAATTATTTTTAAATTTCATATGACATAAATATATGTAATTGAATAATCTTAATGCATATTAATGATGCAGTGTTTTTAGAGGATTTATGCCCTAAGCTCAAATTAAGATTTTGGCGAAAGTCTATTCATACATTTACGAGCAAAAGATGCATATATTGCGGAAAACCTTCAGAATCTATTGATCATATATTGCCACGAAGTAAAGGAGGATTAAACTTAACAGAAAATTGCGTTCCAGCTTGTCTTTCATGCAATGGAGACAAATCAGATGAGAATGTTTTTGATTGGTATAGAAAGAAAAATTTTTATGACCCTAGAAGAGCTATGGCTATTAGAGCATGGTTAGATGGAGACTTAATATTATCTATAAGATTATTACAATGGGCTAATCAAGAAATTAAGGAAAATAAAGCAAATTTTGAACAAGAAGAATCAAATCTAGAAGCTGCTTAACTATCAAAGATAATTAAGTTAATGGAATATATTAAATATAAATAAGAGAAAAACAGAAAAAACTTTTTCAGGAAAGCTTTGTAGTTTTTGACTAGAATAATCCATTACTCCTGCTATTTCCAAATCAGAGAGATAAAACAATAAAGGAATGCATTAACTCTGCAAGGAAATTAGAAAAAAGAAAAAATCATCATTTGTTTATATTTTGAGGAACCAATAACTAAATTTAAACTTGATATCTTATGGAATTTTTTATGCGTAAAATTACAAAATTCATTCTCATCTGAATAGTTAATTAAATCAACTGCATTAATATTTGAATCAAACCACAGGTCATATTCTATGTAATTTGGCTCTGCAAAATAAGACATACCAAATTTATTTCAGAAAGAAAAAGCTTCTCTATTTCGTGTGAGGAGAATATAGAAGCTACCTACAGCTTAAAAGATTTAATGAACTCTTCTTTAAGAATTAAATAAGATACGAATAAGAAAAAATAAAATATTATTTTAATTTAAAAAAATGATTAGTTTACTTGCTGCATACACTAAAAAACTGCATCCAAGACCACTGCTTTGCTTTAGAAGAATTGAATGCATTATGAGAATCACATTTTAAAGTTATAAGCAAGTTATGAATTGTTTAAAAGAAAAAAAAGAAACAAAAAGAAAGGAATTTCTGCAAGTTATATTTTTAATAAAAAGCAATTATCTAATTTGTGTTTTTGCTTCTAAACCAACTAATTTCATAAGAACTTTTGCATTACTTGCAACTGCTGAATATTGTTTTTCTTTCATTGCTCTATACATTGCAGTTTCTAGAGTGCATACTAATTTTGCTGTCATTTCAGGGCGATTTAAGTCCCCTTCCTCAATATCATCTTTCAGCAAAAGATAAGCATTAGAAGTGATCTGCCTGGCTCTTCTTCTTGAGATTCCATATTTTGCGGCAACAAAGGAATTAATAGATGAATAGGCTTGTCCTTCAGCAACTAATTCAGCAGCATGTGCAACTCTTAATTCGGTTTCTTGTTTAGTTGCTCTTTTAGGCATTACTATTTGATTTGCCCATCTTTGCATCTAGCTCTTGCTCAAAAACAGACCTAAAGTAGGTGTAACTATTGTATTTATAGCATTAAATATTATAGATTTGTAGAATAAATTTAGTTCTAACAAGGGGTTATGGCTTAGCTTACCCTAATCTTAATTATTATTTTAGTTAGCCTGAATATTATCAAAGATTTTTGTAGAACTATTAATAGAACTAGTACCTCGCCCATTTATTTATCTTTAATTCTCTTCGCACTAGTTATCTCACTAAATAGTTAATACTTAGCAATATATACCAATTAACATCATTCATACCAATAGCTTTAGTATATAAAAATTTCCCTTGGTAAGGGAGAGGTCTCGGGTTCAAGTCCCGACAAGGGCACTTGAGCATTTGATTAATATAACTGAGATCTCATAGATCAGCATTTTAAATAGAATTCGAATATATTTAACCTAGTTTGTCTTTAGTAATGGCACTATCGTCATACCGGATGCATAAAATATATATTGCAGCAACCATGAATTATGCTCTTGGTTCTAATGATCCAGAGGAGTTGGCCTACTACAACAAAATCAGAAAAGAGATGGATGATATGAAAAAACAACCAATTAAAAAAGGGATTGCCCTGAATTGGGATACTCCCGAAGGAATGGATAAATGAACCTAAATACTTTTTTATTAATTGACGATAGTTTGATGCTTATTGGTCTACCTTTTTTGATGATTCTTAAAGGCAAAGATTGATTAAAAGTTCTATACATTATACTCATATTTAAATTCAATTGTTGATCCTTTATCCGTATATTGGAGTACCTCAAACCGTACATATTTATTACTCAAATGGCCTCTCTAACTAGTTAGAACGTGTACGTAGTCGTCATGAGCAAATGTCTACAAAATCCACACTAAAAGAAGATTATAAATCTGAGATTGAAGAAAGATCAGAAGAAGAACTTCTTGAGGAAGAAATCAGGAATCAGCAAACATTGGATAGCTTTGTTGAATCTGATAAAAACTGGAGCTGATTAAATTTTATTTATTTTGGAGAAAGTTATGAACTTAAAAAGATCACCATTCTCAATTCTGGACAAAGAAAAAAGAGAAATGGACTATATCAAAGGAGTTTACAAGAGAAAAATTCAAGCTGAAATTGAATCTTATAAAGATCCCGAAGATGAAGATAAAAGAGATACAATCCAAGCTCAAGATGTATTGATGCTTGATAGGATCTCAATCTAGTTATTTTTTTTCTTCTTCTTATCTTTCTTTTTCTTCTTTACCTTTTCATAAACCTCATCAGCCTTCTGTTCAATACTGTCCAGCTTATTTGCAATTTCTTTTATAGCTTTTGCTTTTCCTTCTTTAACTACATTATCTTTTACCTCAATAATTTTAACTGGCTCTCCTTTAACTACAGTATCTTTTGTCTCTTCAGTTTTAATTTCAAACTTACCTTTAATAAAATTGGCTATAAAAATAAGAACAGGTACATGAGCTAAACCGCCTAATACTATTCTTGTTTCTGAATAAGCCATTTAATAGTTAAAAGTTCTGAGATATTTAAGCATAAATTTAATTTTTAAATTCGTTTTATTAAGCCAATAAATATTAGTAATCATTTCTTGATTCGTAGATCAAAAATCTTGCTATTAATTAAGTAGAGACTTTTTTATTAAATGCCATTAGACGTATTTCTAATGAACATGTGTGTTGTAGTTATAGCATTGCTTATCAGAAGAGAAATCAAACTTAAGAAGGCGAGATAAATTATGAAAACACAAGTTTTAAAAGAGCATTACATTCCAAATATCCATGCTATTACTATTTTACTAATGCTTCTTCTATGTCTATGGTTACCTCTAGCACTTAGATTCTTATTAATAATTTAGTCGAACTAATTAGTTAGTACTCTTATCTTTAAACTCTGGTATAACCTAATTTTGTTTTAAGAATCTTATGCGGAACTCCTGTTTCGCATTATTTGCATAGGTTTAAATAGTTAGTGTTTCGACTACTCAGAAACCCAACTTGTAATTTTCGTTGTGCTATAAATATGCCCTCCAGATTCTATATTCTTGATGGTTTCTGGATCTGAAAAAACATGCTTAGCCAAACCTTCTTCAGCTTGATGAATAACAATCACTTCTTTTGGATCAATTAAACTTTTGCCACGATATAAAGGAGTAAGGCCTACCGTTTTATGAAATGCATCTATCTCTGGACTATCAAACATTTTTACCCACTCCTCAAAGGTATTTGAAAGTTTAAATGTGAAAACAGTAGTTTCAAGAGACATTAATTTATAGATATTTCTCCTATCTTTTTAGCAACTAATTTTGATAAACAAGTTAAAAATATGGATTATCTAAAAATTAAGAATGTTAATTTGGTATCGCATGTACCGTTTATATGTTTTTTGAAGGCTATTAATTGGATATGAGTTATTTTGCTGAACCAAACTATATTGAATATGATGCATGGTTCGATGAAAACATCGACCCAGTGGATCTTGTTAATTACTCAGATGAAAAGGAGTTCAGTGATTCGGTACACTTTAAGTTCCATAAGATGTCCACTAGAAATTTAACGATTGGTTCTTCTGATAATTTTCACTGGTAAGTAAAAGATTTTTCACTCCATATATATTTATGAATCTTACGCAGAATATGTTCCATCACTTTCTCTTCTTGCCTTAGCTAATACAATTTCATCTACAACTTTTTCAATCATATAAGCACTTTTTTTACCAAAACATTTTTCTTTTTTAATACTCTCAAAATCATTTGGGATTAAATCATTATATTCACAACAGTCGCATTTAATATCAATTTTCTTACCTCTGAAAACCTCTAAAGCTCTAGAAAAAATCCATTGCTGAACTGAAATACTTTCCCAACTATCAAAATTCGACCATTCATCAAAACCCTTATTAAGGATGGCTTTTAATCCATCAGCCTGATTTACATATACTAAGTATGAATCTTTTCTTGGTTCATCATTCATACCAATTGTTTTGACAGAATTTTTATTCATTAAATATAGATTGATTGAGTAGCCTTATAAATCTAGAGGATAATTTCAAAAATATAAACAAAAAAATGTCTCAAATAAGATCATTAATTGCTTAATCCAATCTAGAAGTATGATTTGTATTTCTGAGTAATTCAAAATCCTTAAAATCAAAGCCCGGGCCAACACAACAACTCACTAAAGTAAATTCGCCTGTACTTTTTGCAGCTTGCCAATATCCAGATGGGATCATTTCTACTGGATTATTGGAATCTAAAATTAAATTTCTTATTAACTTATTATCATTATCTAAGCACCATAAATTCAGAGGATCACCCCTTAAATAAATCCAAATTTCATCTGCATTTTTTACTCTGTGCCAAGCACTTTTTTCATCTCTTTCCAAAAGATAATAAATTCCCGTAATAAAGTTTCTACTTTGGCCATCTTCCCTTATTAGAGAATTCTCACTCCTTATTATCTCTCTAAACCATCCCCCCTCAGGATGAGGAGATAAATTAAATTGTTTAATTATTTCTATGTTTTTTTTATTAGGATTCACATCACAAAATATCTTTTAAATTTCTCTTATACTTAAAAGCAAACTAAAAAATCAAAATAAACTATATTTTCTAAAAAATTAAGCACAAATAACTGACAAATCTACAAAATTTTTATTTTCATCTGCCAGTTCAGTAATGATTCTATTGAGCCATTCAGAGGTGGTTTCACAATAGCCTACATTTAAAATAGTTTTTTGATTTGATGTTTCTTCTTTATTCATAGTTGAAGTATTTTTATATAAATTAGTCTTTAATTAAATCTATGTGAATAAGTCTTAATTACTATCTATTTTAAAAAGTTGTATTTAATACATATTTAAGAACTGCTAGTAAACAAATAAAATTAAATCGTTGACAAGAAAATGTATACAAGTAAGAGTAGAAAAAATTTATTATTTAACCTATGAATAACATCAAGATTGAGGAATTGATGAAAGTAAGGTTCGATGGTATTGCTAATAGAATTGGGCAATTAAGCAAAAGGGAAAGTGAGTCTTTATTGCTTGAGCATCTTGAGTGGTTGGAGGGAGGATGGGAGACTGAAGAAATCTTATTTTTAAAAAAGCCCTACAGAAAATGGTGGTTCTAACTCCACATCTATAAATAATTAATGATGGCCTAAGGGCCCAGGGCCAGAGCCTATTTTATAAGAATTTTCTAAAGATTTCTCAACAAATAATTTCGCTTTTTGTATGGAATCAAATAGATCAAAACCTAAAGCCTTGTAACCACAAATAGCAGCACTCAAAGTACAGCCGCTTCCGTGGGTATTTTTTGTATTTATAAAATTATTAAATAGCCACTCTTTTCTACCATTTAAGTCAAGGAAAAAATCCTTCCCTTTCATATCTTTTAAACCGCCACCTTTTATAAGTACCGCTTTAGCTCCAAGACCAATAATTTTTCTTGCTGAATTTTCGATATCTTCTTTACTCCTTATTTCTAAACCAGAAAGTAGATTTGCTTCATAAATATTTGGAGTTACCAAATCAGAAATTGGTAATAAGAGTTTTTTATAAGCATCAATAGCAGAATCTTCCAATAATTTAGAACCAGTTCTTGTAACCATTACTGGGTCAATAATTTTGGTTATTTTGTATTTATTTAATTTTGAAGCAGTATCATTAATTATCCTTTCATTTAATAACATTCCAGTTTTCAAAGCATCAATACCAAAATCAGCAAATAAAGTATCTAACTGATTTAATAAAGTATTCTTCTCTACTGGTTGAACGCATGTAACCTCTATACTATTTTGTGCCGTAATACATGTAATAACAGAACATCCATGTACTTTAAGAGCCATGAAAGTTCTCAAGTCAGCCTGTATGCCTGCTCCACCTCCAGAGTCACTACCACCTATTGAAAGTGCAATTTTTGAATACATAATTTATTAACTCGTTTTTGAAAGTACTATAAATAAATTTTAATTTAAATCAGAAATCTGAATATGCATTAAAAAAATCTAACTCCAATTCCATAGCTCTCCTGTATAAATATCTGGCATGATTAATATCATATTTTTCTTTATTAGTCTCAATAAGATTTTCAAGTGATTCTGCTAGCTTTTCAAAGCTCTCATCAGAATAAGTAATTATCCATTCTTTATATTTATTGTCAAAATCCTCCTTATACAAACTTTTTCCTATCCAAGAATAAAGTCGCATACATGGAGTCATTGCAAACATTATTTCAACGGAGCTAAGTCTTTTGGAAGTATCATCAAGAAAATCTGTATAATTTTTAGTGGCTTTTTTTATATAGTTATTAGACAAATCAATATCCCATTCTTTTGCATACGTTTCATGAAGTATTAACTCCGCTGAAACGCCCATTAAGAGTTCACTTAACTTACTTATTGAGTACTTATCTTTTGATTTGGAAACAGCAAGACCATAAGCCCTAGCAAAAGTCTCTAAAAAGAAATAATCTTGAGCTAAATATTCTTGAAATATATTTTTAGGGAGACTTCCATTCTTTAAACCTTGAACAAATTTTGTATTTAAACTTAGTAAAGCAATCTCATAATTATCCTCCCAAAGTTTTTTTGTTATTTTCATTTTTTTGATTTTTAGTTATTCTAAAATTTTTTATATTTATTACCTACAAACTTAATCTTATTTTTCTAGGATTAAAAGAAAAAATTATGAAAGAAATAAATGTTTTATGGTTTAAGAAAGATTTAAGAATTTTTGATAACGAAGCTCTCTGTGAGGCTATTAAAGATAATGATATTTTACCTATTTATATTATTGAGTTAGATATTTGGCGCCAAAAGACGCATTCAGATAGACAATGGCAATTTTGCAAAGAAAGTTTAATAGACTTAAGAAATGCACTTGCTGAGATTGGACAACCATTAATTATTAGGACTGGCAATGTTATCAATATTTTTGATGAAATTAGTTCAAAATTTAAAATCAAAGGTATATATAGCCATCAAGAAACCGGAGATTGGCTTACTTATAAAAGAGATCAAAAAGTAAGAGAATGGGCTTTAAGCAAAAATATTATTTGGAAGGAATTTCTACAATTTTCAGTTTTTAGAGGAAATTTAGATAGGAATAATTGGTCTACAAAGTGGCAAGAAAATTCTGAAAAAAACTTACTTAAAGCTCCATTAAGAATTAATTCTATTAACTTTGATGTTGGAGAAATACCCTCAGACGGAATTTTTCCCTTTAAAAAAGAAACTTGTCCAGGAAGAGTGCAAGGTGGAAGAAAGAGAGGTTTAGAGAGAATGCAATACTTCTTTAGTAAAAAATTAGATTCTTATTCAAAAGATATTTCTAGCCCAGAAAAATCATTTGATAGTTGTTCAAGACTATCCCCATATATTTGTTGGGGATGCATTTCATTAAAAGAAATTTTTAATAAAGCAAATATATCAAAAAACAATAATTCTAGGATGTTAAAAAGTAGATTAACTTGGCATTGTCATTTTATTCAGAAACTTGAAAGTGAACCAGAACTAGAGTTTAGGGAATTCCATCCTTTTTTTAAAAACATTAGAGAAAAAAATAATGAATTACTTTATTCATGGAGTTCAGGTAATACAGGCTTTCCTTTTATAGATGCATGTATGCGCTCATTAAATTTCAATGGATGGATTAACTTCAGGATGAGAGCTATGTTAATGTCTTTTGCTAGCTATAATTTATGGCTACCATGGCAAGATTCAGGTTCAGAATTAGCAAATAAATTTGTAGATTATGAGCCTGGAATACATTGGAACCAATGCCAAATGCAATCTGGAACTACATCTATCAATACCAATAGAATTTATAATCCTATTAAGCAGGGAAAAGATCATGATCCTCAAGGAAAATTTATAAAAAAATGGATACCAGAATTAAAGGATATATCACTTAATTTCATTCATGAACCATGGCTATTATCTAGATTTAATAAAGAAGAATATGAACAAATTAATTACATAAGACCAATAATTGACATCCCTAATAGCACTAAAACTGCAAAGAAGAAAATTCAGGAAATCACTAAAAAGGATGGATATTGGGATATCTCAAAAGAAATTTATTTAAAACATGGTTCTAGAAAAAGGCTTAGAAAAAATATAAGTAATAAAAAAATTGTTTCTAAAGAAAAGGAAATACAATACGAACTAAAATTAGATTTCTAAGTTTTATTGTCAGAAATTTCCAGATTCTTTTTAGTGAATAGGTAAGTTTTTTATATTTTGAAATTGAATATATAAATCCACGATGAGGTAATGCAAGCTTTAATGTATTAATTAGAATTTATTAATTATGTCTGAAAGATTTGAATGGGACGATACCAATAGTTCAGGTATATGGTGGAGTACTAATGTAAGTATTAGAGACGAGTGCATTTTGCTAAAAGAAGATACTCAATGCGAAGATTCTGATATCGTCGAACTTCTTAGGAGTATTGCACAAAATATTGAAGATAATGGCCTTTAATTTTTAAACGAATATTATCTCTTTTAGAGATTTTGAATTCCTTTTACAGCTTTTATTAATTCGATAGTAATACCTTTTTCACTCATTGAATGACCAGCATCATTAACAATAATTAATTCAGAATTCTTTAATTTCTTATTTAGATCCCAAGCACTCCTAACAGGACATACAACGTCATACCTCCCTTGAATTATTTTTGTTGGAATCGATTCTATTGCTCTTATATTTTTCAAAATAAAATCATTTTCTAAGAAAATATTATTAATAAAATAATGACATTCGATCCTTGCAAAGGCATCTGAAAAAGAATTAACTTGAGACTTATCAAAATCAAATTTTTTATTTATTAAATGACTTGTTGAGAGTTCCCATTTTGTCCAAGCTGCTGCTGCTTTTGATCTAAGATTTGCATCTGAAGATGTTAGATATTTATAAAAAGAACTTATTAAATCATTTCTTTCTTCTTTTGGTATTACAGAAATATATTCTTCAAATTCATCAGGGAATATCTCACTTGCACCATATTGATAGAACCATAATAATTCAAACTTTCTACATAAAAATATTCCTCTCAAAGTTAAGCTCTTAACTCTTGAGGGATTTTTAATTGAATATATAAGTGAAAGTGTTGAGCCCCAAGATCCACCAAACAAATGCCAACTATCTATTTTTAATAGAAGCCTTAATTTCTCAATATCATCAACTAAATGATTAGTCGTATTTTCTTTTAATTCGGAGAAAGGAGTTGAAGAACCGCAACCCCTTTGATCAAATTGTATAATATCAAATTTATCTGGATCAAAGTATCTTCTATATCTTGGTTGACTTCCTCCTCCTGGGCCTCCATGAATAACTAGTATTTTTTTACCATTTGGATTGCCAGATCTTTCCCAATAAATCGTATGAATATCACTTACTTGCAAAAAACCCTTTTCACGAACTTCAATTTTAGGAAACAAGACTTGATCTTTCATTGTGAAATATTTTTAAACACTTAATAAATCCATATTATCCAAAAAGAAGTCTAGTTTAGAAGTACTTTATTAAAAAAAAAGGACTGGTGGTACAGCCCTTTTTGATATTTGATTTCCTTCTAACAGGATATAAAATTACATATTTTAAAGTCTATTTACTCATAAACCTAGAATACGTGAATTCGGGGATTTCTCTCGATAATTTCAGTCCCTATTGTCGCTAGTAATTATAACGCGAAGTCTTATCAGACTAATTGATTGAACTTTAATTGTCGAATAATCCCATTCTCAGGAATACGCTTCCTATATTTTGGAATTTGCTAAATTTCAGGCGGACTATCAATCATTTAGATTGCCTCCGAACTCAACATTTATAGATTACTTCTATTTATATTTTCAGTAAATCCGTAAATATGCTGATTTACTTTTTTCTTAATTTGTAAGAGGATTTTAATGACCCTTTGTTTTTTATAGATAAATATAAATAATAAAGTCTATAATCTCTTAGTTATTCAGATTCATAGAGCAAAATAGATTCAATTATTATTTTATCACTATCAGAAAGTTTATAATCTTCCAATTTCCACTGAACAAATTTTACACACTCATCAATAGAAGGATTCTTATCCCGGCACTTACGCCACTCTCTAATCCAATCTGCCAAGTCAAAAGTTATTTTTGTAGTAAGCATATTTGCCAATCAGGGTAATTAAAATCTCCGCCTATAGGTTCTTCATAAAATTCCCATTCTTTTATACCTTTATGATATTTTTCAATTATCTTTTTATAAGAAGCTATTGATGGAAGTAAATCTCCTACATATATGGGTTCCATTCTAATTGTTATAATAATTTTAATTATTTATTATTTTATATAAGAATTTAATAAATAGATTATTAATATGCATTATGGATTTCATCAAAAAGAACAAGATCTTAACAGTAATGGCCGTAATTGCAGTTTTATCATTTGCATTAGAAAAAGTAGGCATAATACACCCCTAAAATAATTAATTGCATTTGTTAAATACTTCCTAATGAAAAAAGTAAACCGATACTATTACTGCAAAAATAAGCAATGGAGATAATAATGTAAAAATTAAAGTTGAAAGATTAATCAGCATAAATTTTAAATAAATAAACAAATTTAATAAACATCACTTTTAAGCATTTGCAATAAGTAAAATTTAAATTATTACGATATAAAAAAATTTGAATAAAGAAAGATATAAAGAAGAATATGAAGAGGAGGCAGACTTACTATGGCCTAGTGATAAAGAAGATAAAATAACTCGGCAATTTTATAAAGATTTATCTAATCTTTCAAAAAACATAAACTATAGTAAAAAGAAAAAGCTAAAACTTTTTGAACAAGTAGTTAGAATAATATAAAGGCGAAGGCTGGGGTTAATTAATATTCAAACTAAAATGAAAAATTTAATGCTATTAATTAAAAGTTTTTTTCTTTTAAGACCAAGATTTTTATCCACTATATTTTTTATTCCAATTCTTTACGGCATTGGCTGGGCTTTATCGCAGCCACTTTTATTGTTTAATTTTGAAGAAGATAATTTATCCTTAATTGGAACTATTATTACTTTCTTTCTTTTTATCTTTTTACTCCCATATTGGTTTTATATCAAACGAAACAAATCAAGTGCTTGGGTACTTCTTGGGATAACTAAAGACAAATTTTTAAAAAACTTTGTCAATTTTTCTAAAGGTATCTTATTTTCCTTAGTTTTAATAATTCTTATTCTGGTACCACTATTGCAAAAAAATTATATTTCTTGGATAGGTGAATTCTCGCCAATAATATTATTAAATTCTATTGTACTGGGATTAGGTGTTGGATTCGCAGAGGAAATAATTTTTAGAGGATGGTTACTAGAAGAACTAAAATTTGAATATGGTACAAAAATATCAATAGCTTTACAAGCTATATTTTTTAGCTTTGTTCATAATTTATCAAATGACATATTTTGGAACATAATAGGATTACGTTTAGGATTTATTTTACTTGGGATATTTCTATCATTAGTCAAAATTAGAGATAAAGGTTCTCTATGGAATTGCATAGGACTACATGGAGGACTTGTGGGTATTTGGTTTTTTATAAATAACGGATTAATAGAATTCAAAGAAAATACACCTTCTTTTTTAGCAGGTCCTTTTACACAAAATATTCCAAACCCAATCGGAAGCTTTAGTGCAATTTTAATATTACTTTTGTTATGTATTTTTTATGCAGTAAAATCAAAAAAAAATTTCCTTAGACGTTTTAATTAGATATAAATACCGATTGATTTTTGATTAGTAATTGTCAGATTAAAATAAAGCTTAATTCTCATATGAACTTTGAGGCAGGAATAAGATTTATTTTCTTTTTAGTAATTTTTGGAGTTACAAACTATCTAATGATGTTGAGAAGATATGAAAAAGACATCAAAAAAAAGAAATATTTACAAAAGGAAAAAATTTCCAGTCTATACCCTAAAGGTTCATTTATTTTCTGAAATTAAAAAAGTTTTTGTAAAATCTACTCACCATTTTTTATTAGTTTTTTGCCAACCTTCATTTAACAATTTTTGCCACAATAATCTTGCTTCTTCTATAAAAATTTTTTTTCTAGTTTTCATCAATGGAGGATTTTCTCCTTATATTTCCATAATAATTCCTTCTTCAATAAACATATAATCAATAGATTTATCAGAATGATCTTTATCTTTGTAGAAATGCATCACCCCTACAAAATTGGAGTCTATTAACCAGAAATCATTAGTTGAATTCAATAAACCAAAAATTAAATTAAATTTATCACATGTTTAATTGCAATCTTAGAGGAAAATATTTATTTAGTTTATTCAGATTTGATACGTTTTTTCTTTTTGTCTACTTTTTTTCAATTCGCCACGTTTTTTCTTAACCTCAACTCTTTTCTTTTGTGATGCTTTAGTGGGTTGTGTAGATTTTCTTAATTTAAATGGTTTATTTAAAGCATTTTTTAGGATTGAACTAAATTTCATTAAAGCTAGCTGCCTATTTAATAATTGATTTCTGTGTTCTTGAACCGCTAAACGTAAGCTATTATTCACTAATTTGGTTTTCAAGTTTCTCTTAAGAATTTCTTTCTGATAATCATTTAATACTTTTGAATCTTCTAAATTAAAAATAATCTCTACTCTACTTTCAATTTTATTTACATTTTGTCCTCCAGGACCGGAGGATCTGGAAAATCGCCACTTAATTTCGTTGGATGGTATTACTAATGTTTTAGTAATTTTTAAATCCATTTTTATTTCTTTTTGATTTAGATCTTTAGAATCATCGCCTTAATACTTTAAAACATATCTTGAAATTTGATCGGTAAATACTGGGCGGTTAAGTTAGGTAAACCGAAATTCGGTGTATTTGCCGTATCAATATCTTCGGTATTTATCCTTTCATATTTCAAAGAATTATCAGATATTAAGTTTGTACTAATTCAAAGGTCACTTATGTATTCAATGTTTGATCTTCTTTTTGAAACACCTTCATATCGCCCAGTATATGTTATTTCCGATAGTGAAATGAAGGAGTTAAAGAAAAACCAACATCAAGAAGAGCTTGATGAAATTACAAAACAAAAAGTAAGACTTGAAGATGCTTTTAAAGCTCAACTAAAACATCTTGAAGAGAGAGAAAAAGAAGTAAAAAAAGAACTTAAAGTACTCTCAGCTTCAAAAGATAAATAATTTATTTTTAGAGAAATTATTTTTTCCAAAGACGGTTTTTAACCGTCTTTTTTAATTCTTTTAATCTTAAGGAATCCATTAAATCCACAAATGTTAAAAATATTTTCCATAATTAAATAATGAATAATAATAAAGAAAAAATAAGAATGTTCTTACCCTTTAGCTGGGTAATTTGTGCAGCAATATCTTTTGCTTATATAAATTCACATTTAATAAATACTTAATATAAATGTCTTATCCCTCAAGAGACGAAATACTTGCATCTTCAAAAGGGTGGGTAGCATCTTTTTTAAATTTTCTTCCTGGTTTAGGATCGGGTTACCTATATCAAAGAAGATGGAAACCCTATTTTTTTACCATCACTGCTAGTACTGCATGGTTCGCTTTAGGTTTTTTTTTGCAAGGAGATTCAGAACCCTCTCAAAGTGAACAAATAATTGGAATTTCTGGTCTTTTTTTTATATCAATAGTTACAATTATAGAAGCTAACTTAGCTTTTAAAAAAGCAAGTAATAAAACAAAAGCTGAAAAAGAGAAAATATTATCGTCTAAAAAAAAAGGATGGTTTAAATAATCCAAAAAATTAGATCTAAAAAAATATTTAATTATTTCTCGATTTATTTATTTATATAAAATAATTACCATAAAAGATATTTAAGATAATTAAAAAAATTTCCTTTTCTTTAAGACCTTCCCATCCAGAGTCTATTAATAATTGATTCAATGTTTCTTTATCAAAATGCTTAGAACCCGTTTTGATGCATCTATTTCTCATTGATTTTTTAACACCACTCCTTTGTCTTTTATTCTCCTCTTCCATAATTCTATTGTATAGATTTAGCATTTTTGGAGGGATTGGAGTACCGTGTCAAGATCCACTCCATTTTCAATAGCAAGATCAACAGCCTGCATTCCCATTTTCTTAATATATTTAAAAAAAAGCTGAAACCATAATAAAACAAAAGTTATTAATCTAAAATTCTTTGAATAAAAATTTATTGATTTTGAATTTCCTTAAGTACTCTAATTGCCTCTTTAATGTGTTCAGGACCATTCAATAAATCTCTAAAAATATGCCTAACTGTCCCTTTGCGATCGATAACGTAAGTTACCCTACCATCCATAAAACCTAATACTTTAGGAACTTTAAAAGCTTTCCTAAGAGCGTCATTCGTATCACAAAGTAATGGATATTGTAATTTATTTTTATTGGCAAATGCTAAATGACTTGAGGTACTTCCATTACTGACTCCCCAAACTTGTGCACCTAATACTTTAAATAAGTCATACTTATCTCTAAATCCGCAAACTTCTATAGTGCAACCGGGAGTATCATCTTTTGGATAAAAGAACAAAACAAGAGGATTTTTTAATCCCTTATTTGATCTTTTAACTCCATTTTGATCCAGTAAAGAAAACTCTGGAATTTGATCTCCAATCTTCAAAATGATTCTTATAAAATTACATATTAGAGGTTAATATGTTTTTTTTGTGGCCTTTAAATAAATAACTGGTACTAAAGTCAATTTTTTTGTTTTAAAAGATACTAAAAAATTATTGAAATAAACTAAGGTGAATTTATTAATTCAATAATATGGAATTAATAATTTATATATTTTTATTTCTTCTTCTTTTTTTAGGAGTTATTTTTAATTTAAAAATAAATAATTTCAAAAAAGTTAAAGAAATACGAAACAAAGCTAAAGGTTATTCAAAAAAGAATAACTAAATATGTATTACTAAGATTAAAATTCAATTTTTTCATTTGGAGTAAATACTGAGCAATACTTTTTTACTAGGTCCTTTGGCTCACTAGTGGAAGAATTCGTTAATTTTAATTTTAGTTTTTCTATAGTCTCATTAGCATTAATCTCACCGAGTCGATATCTTGCACAAGTATCCAATACTTTAAACATTTTTGTGGTAACGGCTTCAGCTGGATAAATTAGATAAAAAAGGTAAAAAACAACAAATAAGTACTTCATTTTTTTTATAGTAAATATTAAGCGAATAGTTTCAGTAATTAAGAAAAAATTAATTTAGAAAAAGATTAAAATTTAATAGGATAATTTAATTTAAGGAGAATCTAGGATTTCTACAAATCTATAATAAAAGAAATTAAGATAAAATAAGTGATAGGAATAAATAATCTCGTTGAAAATGAGAAAATTAATAGCTAAACATAAAACTCTTATAAATTGGTACCAAAAACAATTTAAATTGAGTGATTATCAATTACTTTGGTTAGTTTTCTTTAAAGGAGTATTAATAACAATAATATTTTTCAAAATTTTTTAATATTAAAAAAGCTATTCCAATAATGAAATTTTTACATGATTTGACTATATTTAATAGTAGATTTCCTAATTATTTAAATAGTTATCATTTATGAATATTTTTGGTGTAGGTTTGCCTGAAGTTACTGTAATACTTATCTTAGCTCTTTTAATTTTTGGTCCCAAAAAGCTTCCAGAATTAGGAAAACAGCTTGGTAAAACTTTGAAAAGTCTTAAAAAAGCGTCGAATGAATTTCAAAATGAAATCGATCAAGTTATGAACGAAGATGATAAAGATGAATCTCCTAAATCTATAGAAAGCAATCAAACCAATGAAATTAATCAAGAAAAAATAGATTCAGAAAACAGCAAAAAATAATATCTTGGATAGGCCCATAACCCCCATAGACGAATTTGAAAGAGCATTAGATAAAGCAGCTCTTACTAAAGAAGAATATGAATTAATAGACTACATCCGCTATACAAGTGTTTTTACGCAGACTAGTCTTATTAAAGATTTAAAAAGGCCATCAAAGCCTCCTCTTTTGTCAGTTCTATGTCAAATTTGCAGAAAAATTGGTTCGGAGATGCCAGATCATTTCAAAAAAGTAATTGAGTGGTCAATTGAAATAAGTGATCACGATACAAAATGGGATGCTCATTTAATTTGCGCAGAAGCATTGAATATAGACAAAATTCCATTAAGTCCTATTCATGGAACAAGTTTATTTGATGTTCTTGTTGTACACAAAGAATTATTTCTTGGCTTCGATTGAATTAAATTAAATTAATCATCTAAAGGCACAGAATCAGTATCTATAACTTCCGAATCATCATACTTATTTATTTTATTTTCAATCCAGTTATTTATATAACTAACTAAAGGCAATGAACCTCTAAAAATAAAAATTGAGGTAGGCAAAGCGCTTAGTAAACCGACTACAGGACTTTTAAAAAGTAATCTTCCGGCTTTAATATTAAATAAAATAATAAGCGCTGAGGGAACTATAACTTTAACTACTGTTTTGAGCGCCTCAAGCCAACCAACGCGATATATCCACCAAATTAAAATTATGCCAACTATGTAGAGGAATAAGTAAGTCATAAAAATATTATAATGATTATCTATTTATCTTGTTCTTACTAAGAAAAAGATTTTATAAATTTCTTTTACATCAATCAATCAAATTCTAGTAATGAGTTTTTCTGAAATTAGAAAATTTTTAATCAAGATGCAATCTGATGAAGACTTAAAAAAGCAGGTTACATCATCCTCTACAGCGGATGATGTAGCCCTAATTGGTCAACGCTTAGGTTATGACTTTTCAGGAGATGATCTCTTAAGATTTAATGGACAAAAAGTTGATAAAGTTACCGTAAGAAAGGTTGATCATCCAGGAGAATATCACTAAATTAAGACTTAACCCATATCGCAAGCCCTCCGCCCCTTCCTCGAGCACATAACCAATTATCTTTAGTGCTAATTCCTACAAGAGAGAAAAAAGGCATTTTTTTTTCTTCTGGTTTTTTTAATTCCTTATTAAAAACTGGAAAACTACTAATACTAATTTTCAATTTTTCAAAATAAAAAGCCAATAAAGGTCTAAGCCCTTTTAATTCTGCACTGCCTATAAAAGTAATATTAAGTAATCCGAAATTAATTGAATTTTTTATTTCATAATTTATTTGATCCTCTTTATTTTTACTTTTTAATTCGAGTCTTGCCGACAATACTTGGAGAATAGAACTGGGTATATTTTTGATTTCATCTGACTCCTTTCCCCATACATACTTAAACTTCCATATTCCTAACAATTCCTCATATAAAATTCCGCTACCGTTTTTTTGAGAATTTTTTTCTAAAATTTTAATTTCATTAATATCAGGAAATCGTTTCATAATAGTTAATCTAAGAATCAAATACTAAGATAACTCTATAAAAAATGTTATTAGTTAAAAATATCTCCAAAAAGATTTCTTTGTTTCAATATATTTCCAAAAAAATAATTTTTTGGCACACATAAGGAACAAGATCTCGTTAATATATTTACATAAAGTAATTAAATCCATGGATTTCATCTCTAAAAGTCAAGGATACATACCTCTAAAAGTAGTTCCCTACATATTTTTCCTTGCCGTTGTCCTAAGTATTACAACTTCAACTAACACATTTGTTTAAAACTTATTAGTTTTACGAGAAGAGTAAAGTAAATATTTAATGGACAAGTACGATGTTGTAATAATTGGCAGTGGAATAGGTGGATTATGCTGTGGGTCAATTCTAGCTTTATCAGGAAAAAGAGTACTTATATGTGAAGCACATACCCAGCCGGGAGGTGTTGCTCACAGTTTCAAAAGAAAAGGTTACACTTTCGAATCAGGTCCTTCATTGTGGAGTGGAATAGGTAAATGGCCGACAACTAATCCCCTAGGGCAAATTCTTAAATTACTTGATGAAGAAGTTGAACTATTTCAATACAAAGGTTGGCAAGTAATTGTCCCAGAAGGCAATTTTAATCTTGATGTAGGAGAAGAACCTTTTAAACGAACAATTAAAACTTTAAGAGGTGAGAAATCTGTGAAAGAATGGGAATCATTTATTTCCGGAATAAAACCTCTCAGCCAAATAATAAATGAAATACCTTTACTCTCATTTTCTCCAGAATCAATAAATTTCTTAGATCTAATAAATTTAACCTCAAAATTTTTACCTAATATCAATCAAATAGCAAAAATTAATAAAGGCTTTGGGAATTTAGTAAATAATCATCTAAAGGATCCTTTTCTCAGAAATTGGGTTGATTTATTGAGCTTTTTGATAAGTGGTATGTCAATGCATGATACAAATACAGCTGCGATGGCTACTTTATTTAACGAATGGTTTGAACCAAATTCATACCTTGAATACCCCAAAGGAGGTAGTGAATCTATCATAAAAGCTTTAATTAATGGATTTAAAAAAAATGGAGGAGAATTAATTCTTTCTTCGAGAGTAAAGACAATTAATTTCAATAAAAATTTAGCCACAGGTATAACTCTTAATAATGGTTCTAGTTATAGTTGTGAATCTGTTGTCACGAATACTGATGTTTGGAATTTAAAAAAGTTAATTCCAAATGAAATTTCAAAAAAATGGAATGCAAAAGTTTTGAATCCTAATAAATGTGATTCTTTCCTTCATATACATCTAGGTTTTGATGCTGATGGTCTTGAAAATTTGCCAATACATGCGATACATGTTGATGAGTGGGAAAAAGGTATAACCGCAGAAAGAAATATAGCTGTATTTTCAATCCCATCTGTTTTAGATAAAAATATGGCCCCTGAAGGGAAACATGTTCTTCATGGATATACTCCCGCAAATGAACCTTGGGAAATTTGGGAAAACCTAAATTCAAAGGAATTAGAATATAGAAATTTGAAAGAAGAAAGATGTTCAATATTCCTTAATGCAGTGCGAAAATTCATCCCTGATATAGATGAAAGGATTGATTTAAAGATGCTAGGAACCCCGATCACTCATAAAAAGTTCACCAATACCTATTGCGGTAGTTATGGCCCTGCATTATCTGCAGCAAAGGGTCTTTTCCCAGGCTGCAAAACTCCAGTGAAAAATTTATTTACTTGCGGTGCAAGTACATTTCCAGGTATTGGAATTCCTGCTGTTTCAGCAAGTGGCGCTTACGCAGCTGAAAAAATTATTGGTAAAAAAGAATTTAAAACTCTTCTTAAGAAAATAAATTTATGAATCAAGTTCTTTTTAACTCTACAAATACTTAGTTAAGAAATAAGAATAAAGAAAGCAAAAACGTTCAATAATGATAATCTTTATCTGAACATAAACTTAACTTATAGCTCTTATATGTTTTTCTTATCAATTCCTCAAGCCTGGCATTTAGTTGGCACTTGGTCAGAACAACTTCCAAACGAGTCAAATCTTATAGGAATGGGCCAAACAGAATTAATGATGACTTTACATTCAATATTCGTTCCTCTTTTAATTGTAATTTCATATTACCTATTCAATAGACTTAATAAAAACGAATCAAAGAAAATTAAAGGATGATCGTTTAAGGTTTATTTAGCTGAACTTCTTCTAACTACTTTTCTGCCTGTAGAAGTATCAACTCCGCTTGAATCTTGATTTTGTGAATTAGTTTCAACATTATCAACATCACTTTTATCCATTTCTGCGCAAACACCTACTACCATGGCAGCTTGCATTTGATCTGGTAAATCTCCAATAGTTAATAAGGCCTTTAAAACTAATTGAAGTCGAGTTTGCCGATCTATCTCAGGTCTTAGTTTTTTTACGGTATTCCAAAGTTCTTGGGTAACTTCTTTTAAAAGTTCTCGATCAACAGCCAAATTAAATCCTTCTTGTATTTCTACTAATCTAACAAAAAATTGGATCTCGTAAAATAATATTCAATAAAAAGATTGTTAGTGAATTTTTTTTCTATCCGAATACAAGTTGCATTTGTTGGTGCAATTCAATCTTCTCTTGCAAAAGTTTATCTTTTTCAATCTTTTTTAGAGTAGAAGTTCTATAAAATTTTTTTTGAATCTTTATTGGAGTATTTTCAAACTTTACATTTTTGCTTATTAGAAAATTCCACTCTTTTGAATTAAAAGGGGCATAGGGAGAAGATGAAATCACTTTCATGTCTTAATAATACATCTGTACTAATAATAGTACAGGTTTACTATTATGCAACAATTGAGTCGACTTTTTCTTGATTTTAAAGTGTCTTTGAGAATGGATTGATTTTTTTTATCTATTTTGTATGAACTATAAGTTTGATAAATAAATAAAAGTATCATGCATAACTTTTTGATCCCCTTTTTTTGTGTCTTAAGACTTTTCTTGCTTAAAAACCTCTTAAAATAGTCAATTTGTTGAAATTAACATTGACAAGATATATTCAGAAATCCCTCCTATAAAAAGGATAATGAATTGATCAAAAATGCTTCTTAGTAATGCAAAACGACTAAAAATCCAAGGAATAATTAAAAGAATTGCTCAAGATAAATCAATTACACTGGAAGAAAGGATATTTGTGGAGAAATTTGCACACCATAATTCGACAATTTCTCTTTGGCTGAAAAAAGCTAACAGCTTTAGAAGGAATGGTTCAAAAAATGATGGGGGGATTGATAACCTCTTACAATCATTTGGAATAGATGGATTAGATAAAGAAAATCATTTCAATCCTAATGAAGATGATATATCGGATTGGTTTGGCGGTGCTCCTGGTTGGCTAAGGAGAAGCTAAATTCATTAATTATTCAATTTACCCAGGCTATCTTACACAAATATATACTCATAAAAGATATAAATACCCAAAAAACCCATGGTATAAATTTAATCGGCATTAAATATTTTTTTGAAAAGGTTTTCATATTTATTTTTCTTTTAGATTATTTCTTCCTTACCGTTTTTGAAAATAGGTTTAATTGCTCTATTTATAAATCAAACAATATTCGAAACCTCAAAGATATTAAATCACTTTAATTAGATAAACTTAATTAGCCTTAATCATCACAATCTAAGCAACTTTATTGTCAATGTTCCTTGAAAAATTTACTATTTTTGCCTCATCATGGTCTGAATCATTCCAAAATTTTATAAGTCTTTCTAATTCATCAATCCTCTTTTTGGCATTTGCAATTTTTTCAGTAGTTGTCATATAAAATTTTTATCTATCCAATTAATGCATGAAAAAAAAATATTTCAATGGAATTAACAATTTTTAAGACTATAAATATTAATTTTTGGTTAATTACTTAAATACATTATAGTCCTCGAGCGACTGGGTAATTATACTTAAAGAAAAACTAAATTTATGAAGAAATTAAATTCTTTGATTTTGAATAGTACAGTTAACTTTTTAGACTTCATATACTCTGGTAGATCTTTACAAAGATTTTGGGTTTTAGAAGTTATAGCTAGATCACCTTATTTTGCATTTCTTTCAGTTCTTCATTTTAAGGAATCCCTAGGAATTAAAAATGAGAAAACGATGATTTTAATGAAAGAACATTTTTATCAAGCTATTAACGAAACTGAGCATCTTAAAGAAATGGAGAAAAGAGGAGGAGATAGGTTCTGGATTGATAGATTTTTTGCGAGACACCTTGTGCTTGTCTATTACTGGATCATGGTTTTTTATTATTTCCTCTCTCCAGCTAATGCTTATGATGTCAACATAAAAATCGAAGAACATGCATTTGAAACTTATTCCAAATATTTAATAGATAATCCACATGATCAAAAAATAAAAGAAATTGCTCAAGATGAATTAAACCATGTGCAAGAACTTAACGAAGCTTTATCAATGCTTGCAAAAGTTTAGATTACTGCTGAGAAATCTATTAGCAATATTGAAAGTATCACCGAAGAAGAAATTAATCCTAGGCTAATCATTAATGAGACATAACCTTTTTTTCTAGGCAATTTATAAAAAGATATTCCAATAATTAATATCATTATTAATGAGAAAAAAATTATAATTTTTTCATTTACTAAATTGAGATGTAAAACTAAATTTTTTTCTTCAAAAAATTTGAGAAATTCAGCTAAAACTAATTCTTCTTCTATTTTCTTAAGATAGTCAAATGAGCTTATAAAAGCAGAACTTAATAAAGATAATGCAATCAGTGCAGTAACTGGTTTTGTTAACCTGTTAAGTGTTCTGTTAAAACTTGCCAATAAAATAAGAATAAATAAAGAGGTTACTAAAGGTATTAAAGGTATAAGAGTTGTTGGATTTATGAAATTTCCCACGAAAACAATATGTATCTAACTTAAAAGTTTATATTATCTACGCGTTATTTTATTAAATAAGATTTTTTAAAATCTAAAATGTAATTAGTACCTATTGCATTCTGTGTAAATTGATACCAAAATTAAATTAGTATTAAAAAATAAAATGTTAGCCATTTCTGAAATTATTATTGCAAGTGCTATCTTCCTAGGAATTGTATATTGGGAAGTTAAATTCCTATATACCAAGACTACTGTAGCGAAATGAATTCACCCAAAGTAGGAAAATTAAAAACGTATAAAATTTAAATAAAATTTAAGAATTTAAGTTGACAAAAAAAGCTATAAATATGAGAGAATAAACACAAATATTAAACCCTTCTAATGAGCGAAGTCCAAAATTCTAATACTAACACAACTCAGCAGCAACAACAGCAACAGCAACAATCCTATTCAGACAGCAAAATTAATTCTGCTGAGAGCGAGAGACTTTATCTTGAGATGAAAGAAGCTTGGCTTTAAATTTAATTCGTGTTTGAAATAATAAATCTTTAAATTTTTTTTTAATTTTGAAGTAATCAATACTTTTTTATTTTCTATACCCTTTAAGTTTTGTTTAACCGCAAGGATATTTTTTTGAGAAAACTAAAGCAGTTAGAAAAAATTAACGGAAGACTCGCAATGGGAGGGTTGATATATTTAGTTTTTACAAAATTAGTTTCCAACCGTGCCGACATATTAGATCAGCTTAAATCTTATTTGATTTAAGAAATGAATTGGAAATATTATCCAGGAATATTTCTTTCTATATAAGCGTCAGTTAAAGCTAAAATTAACCCCAATAATGTTGAAAATATAGCAATTTCAGTTGATTCCATTTTATTTTTGAATTACCTCTAGTTTGCTAAATAACTCAAAGTTCGGCAACAAAGCTAATAACTTACTATAGTACATATATACTACAAGCTATTTATTGTGAGCTCATCAACTCCTGAGTTTCTTTTCGTTAGGCCTGGTGATTATGTCGCAATTAAAAAAGAAAATTGCGAAAATATTAATAAAAAGAATAAAAATTATTGGGTCGGTCAAGTTATCGACTGTATTGGAGGAGCTAGAAATCCAAATTCATGGACCTTGTTTCAAGTTGCCAATATTGATAATGGAGAGATCATTATAATCAACGCGGATATTGTAGAAAAAATTTTGAAACCCTCTGAAAGTTAAGCTTATGGATAATCAAACAAACTTCCGAATTTTTACAAAACAAAAGGCAAAGTGCGTGCTTTAAAAGGAATCACCCCAGTTCTAAGCATGCAAGTCCGTATACTTGATTCATTGGGCAGGGAGGTTGAATTCCTTTATACATTCTATAAGTTTTTGATATTTCCTTAAATCCCAAACTTGATAAAAGATAATTTGCATAAGGATTCAGATTAGAGCAATCCAATAAGATTTGAGCATCTAAATCACCAACTAACTCCCTTATTAATAATTCAGCAAGTGGTGGAGTGTCCGCTAAAAGAGGCCCGATTCTCCAGCCTTGCTCATTATCCTCCAATACACAAGGTCTTATCCTGCCAAATCCATGGCACATCCCATTATTATCGACAATTGCACTGACATTACCATGAGAATTTTTCAACCAGTCATTTAGAAAATGTGGTCTGGGACTAGGTTCTCTTTGATCATCATAAATTAAGACTGCTTCAGAGGAAATTTTATTACCGGGGACAACTTTAAAAGAATGAAATTGATCTTTATAGAAATTTCTCAATGGCAAATCTTGAGAACCATTTAATTTCCATCGATTTGTAATGGAAGATTTTCTAAACCCCCACTTTGCGTAATCCTTCAATCTATCTGGGGCAGCCTCAAGACCAATACAATCAACATTTTTCAAATATTCGAGTGCATGTTTCCATAATCTCACTCCATATCCATTATTTCGGAATTCTTTTTTAACGATAAATAGACCTATAAAACCATACGAGGAATTATATTTTATACACGCGATAGAGCCTACAGGACTATTGTCTAGACAAGCTACCCATACACCTTGTTTATCTGTATTTCTATAAATTGATACATCATCCGTTCCAGGAGAAAATCCTTCTAACCTTGCCCAGTTTGTGACTTTTGGTATTTCATTTATAGATATCAATCTAATTGAAAAATTTTTCCTCATAGAAATATACTAACCAAGAAAAATTTGAATTTTTAAAGGCAATATTAATAAATTTGTTTATTTCTTTTAAATCATTCATTTGACTTAAGTGGCTAAAAACCCTAATTATTTACAATTTATCCTCTGATATATTTAATACTATTCAAAGGTAAAAAATGAAAATTTCTGATAAATTTCATTTAGAAGACATTTATAAATTAAAAAATACAGTTCTTACTGGTAAAACTGAAGATATAAAATGGCGGATCCATCATATAAATATAGTTTCTAAACTTTTGGATGAAAATAAGAAAGAGATAATTAAATCACTTTTTGATGATCTCGGTAAATCTGAAATTGAAGGGCTTTCAGAAATCCTTTTAGTGAAAGAAGAAATTTCACTCATAAAAAAGAAACTCAATTCTTGGATGCGACCAAAAAAGATTGATACACCTTTTTATCTATTTCCATCATCCTCCCAAGTTATTTATGAACCTCTTGGGTGTGTCTTAATTCTTGGTCCTTATAATTATCCATTACTTTATGTTTTAAAGCCATTGGTAAATATTTTCTCAGCAGGAAATACTGCAGTTATAAAACCATCAGAGAAATGTCCTTCGACCTCAAAACTTATTAAAAAGCTTACTTCCATATATTTCAATAAAGATGTCCTAATAACAGTAGAAGGTGATAATAAACAATCCATAAAATTAATTGAACAAAATTTTGACCACATTTTTTTTACAGGAAGTACTGAAACTGGAAAATCTATAATGAAATTAGCTTCAAAAAGCTTAACTCCATTAACTCTTGAATTAAGCGGAACAAATCCTGTAATTGTTTTCAAGAATGCAAATTTAGAAGTGGCTGCAAAAAGAATTGTTTGGGGCAAATTTTTTAATTCTGGTCAATCCTGCATGGCTCCGAATCATATCTTTGTAGATAAAGAAATTGAAGATATTTTTATAGAAAAATTAAAGAAATACATATTAAGTTTTTACGGAGATAATCCAATTATTTCCGAAAACTTATCAAAATTAGAAAAAAAGCAATTTACATCAACTGTAGACAATCTCAAACAATATAAAAAAGAAAAAAGAATTTTATTTGGGGGGACTTTTAGTAAAAAAAAGTTGAAAATATCTCCTACAATCTTGAGAGCTAAATTAAATGAAACAGATATTTTGCAGAAAGAACTATTCAGTTCACTGCTTCCAGTAATTGGGATCAATGATAAGGAATCAGCTTTACAACAGATTAGTCAAACATCAAAACCCTTAGCAATCTACTTATTTGGAGGCAATAAAAAAATCCACAATCATATTTCAAAAGTAACCAGCTCAGGAACAATTTGTATAAATGATGTGATGTTACCAGTCCTTATTCCAAATTTGCCTTTTGGAGGCGTTGGGCAAAGTGGTATTGGTAAATTTCATGGTGAAGAGGGGTTTCGCAATTTTTCAAATCAAAAATCTATTACTTTTAAAGGTTTTTTATTTGATTTAAATCTGCGGTATCCTCCCTACGAAAGAGTAAAGAAATTTTTAAAGTTTATTTTTCAGGTTTAAATTACTTAAATTGTTTTCAAAAGCCTAGCGATTTTAAATATAAAGATTATCTTTAAATAAAAAGTGAGTTTTATGAAATTTGCATTTTTAGTAATTGCCATATTTATTAATTTTTTTAATCACTCATTGATAAAATCAGAAGAAAAAATATTTTCAGCAAAAGATAAAATTGAGAATATTGCTAAAAAAGAATCAATTACTGAAGAAAAAACTGAAATAAAAAAAATTCATATTGTAAAAAGTGGAGATACGATATCAAGTATTTCAAAATTCTATTCGATAAATAAAGATTTAATTATTAAATTGAATAACTTAAAAGATGAAAATTATATCTTTGTTGGCCAAAATCTTATTATTTCTGAATCTACTGAAAATCTGACAAAACAAGCTGATTTAATAAATAATTATCATATTATTCAAGCTGGTGAAAATCTTACTGAGATATCAAACAAATATGATTTAAAAGTAATCGATCTAATAGAAATTAATAATCTCAATAATCCTGATTCAATAAAAGTTGGTCAGAAGCTCATAATAAGAAAAAAGAACACAATTAATTCAGAAAATCATGAAACAAATGAAAATAAAATAAGTATTGACTCACTTGATTTAGATAAAAAAATTTATGGTCCTATACTTATCCAAAGTAAACCGTATAAAGATAAGAGAGGTAGAAAAGTTTTAAACGTACTAAATCAAGAAAATAAAAAACTTATTCTTTCAATCAATTGTAATACAAATGAATTAGATGTAAGAATACCTGGTAGGAAATGGATGGGAAGTAAGCCTGCTAAAGAAGAATTCGAAAATAATTTAATAAATGATTTTTGTTAAAACTTTTAATTAATATGTGTGAATAATTTGTCTAAGAATATTAACGATGAGTTATTCTACAAAAAGTTAAATAAATAGTAATGGCAATTTCAAGAGGAGATCTCGTAAGAGTAAAAAGACCAGAATCATATTGGTACAATGAAATAGGTAAAGTTGCTTCAGTTGATACCTCAGGTATTAAATATAATTGTGTAGTCAGATTCGATAAAGTTAATTACGCTGGGATAAGCGGAACTGATGGTGGTGCAAATACAAATAATTTCGCAGAAAGTGAATTAGAGAAAGCTTAAATAATTGCCTGAATTACCTGAAGTTGAAACTGTTCGCAGAGGTTTAGAGCAAAAACTTAATAACTTTATTATAAAAAAAGTAGAAGTCTGTAGGGAATCAACTGTTGCATTCCCATCAAACAAAGAAGAATTCATTAAAGGACTTCGGAACTCACTTATTTATAAATGGGATAGAAGAGGAAAATATTTAATAGCTCAATTAAAAGAAGTTCAAAATGAGAATACTCATTTTTCGCTAGAAAATTCAGAAAATAAGGGATTTCTTGTAGTTCATCTAAGAATGACTGGATATTTCAAATTTATTGAAAAATCAACTCATCCTTGTAAACATACAAGAATAAGATTTTTCGATACAAATAATAATGAGCTTAGGTACGTTGACGTAAGAAGTTTTGGTCAAATGTGGTGGATTAATAAGGGCCTATCGATTAACAAAATAATTAAAGGATTGGGTTCATTAGGACCAGAACCATTTTCTAAAGACTTTGATGCAAATTATCTTAAGAAAGTTATTTCAAAAAGAACAAAATGTATAAAATCTATCCTACTAGATCAAACAATAGTGGCAGGTATAGGTAATATTTATGCTGATGAAAGTTTATACTCTGCTGGCATCTCACCTTTCAGGGAAGCTCGAACAATAAAGGAAAATGAGTTAATAAAGCTCAAAGAATCAATTGTAACTGTATTAAAAAAAAGTATAGGTTCTGGGGGAACGACATTTAGCGATTTTAGGGACCTGGAAGGAGAGAATGGGAATTTTGGTTTACAAACAAACGTCTATAGAAGAACTGGTAAAGAATGTCGTAAATGTGGAAATTTAATTGATAGACAAAAAATTACTGGGAGAAGTACCCATTGGTGTCCTAGATGTCAAAAATAAAAAAGGGCTTACTCAAGAAGAGTAAACCCTTTAAATATTTTTACCTGGCATTGAGCTATTTTCTCAAGGGGCTACCCCCTAAATATTTTCGCCGCTGATGCGTTTCACAACCGAGTTCGAGATGGATCGGAGTGGTTCCACACCGCCATGAACACCAGGATAGTCTGAACCTTGAGGACTGCATAGAAAATTATATAAATTAAAAACAATAAATTAAGTTTATTTGGTCAAGCCCTCGGTCTATTAGTACTCCTCCGCTGCACTTGTTACCAAGCTTCCACGTAGAGCCTATCAACGGGTGTTCTTCCCGTGACCTTACTGGCTTAAGCCATGGCAATACTCATCTTGAGGTGGGCTTCCCACTTAGATGCTTTCAGCGGTTATCCACTCCGCACATGGCTACCCAGCGTTTACCGTTGGCACGATAACTGGCACACCAGAGGTGCGTTCCTCCCGGTCCTCTCGTACTAGGGAGAAATCCTCTCAATATTCCTGCGCATACACCGGATATGGACCGAACTGTCTCACGACGTTCTGAACCCAGCTCGCGTACCGCTTTAATGGGCGAACAGCCCAACCCTTGGGACCGACTTCAGCCCCAGGTTGCGATGAGCCGACATCGAGGTGCCAAACCTCCCCGTCGATGTGAACTCTTGGGGGAGATCAGCCTGTTATCCCTAGAGTAACTTTTATCCGTTGAGCGACGGCCCTTCCACGCAGAACCGTCGGATCACTAAAACCGACTTTCGTCCCTGTTCGACTTGTAGGTCTCACAGTCAAGCTCCCTTCTGCTTTTGCACTCAACGACTGATTTCCAACCAGCCTGAGGGAACCTTTGTGCGCCTCCGTTACCTTTTAGGAGGCGACCGCCCCAGTCAAACTGCCCATCAGATACTGTCCGCTTCCCGGATAACGGGTAAGCGTTAGAACCCTAGCTCTAAAAGAGTGGTATCTCACCGATGACTCAATAGTACCCACAAGCACTATTTCAACGTCTCCCACCTATTCTGCGCATTCAGAGCCCGAGCACAATATCAAACTACAGTAAAGCTTCATAGGGTCTTTCTGTCCGGGTGTATGTAGTCCGCATCTTCACAGACAATTCTATTTCGCCGAGCCTCTCTCCGAGACAGCGCGCAAATCGTTACACCTTTCGTGCGGGTCGGAACTTACCCGACAAGGAATTTCGCTACCTTAGGACCGTTATAGTTACGGCCGCCGTTCACCGGGGCTTCAGTCGCCAGCTTCACTAAAAGCTAACCAGCTTCCTTAACCTTCCGGCACTGGGCAGGTGTCAGCCCCCATACATCGTCTTGCGACTTAGCGGAGACCTGTGTTTTTGGTAAACAGTCGCTTGCGCCTCTTCACTGCGACCAGCTCTCGCTGGCACCCCTTCTCCCGAAGTTACGGGGCCATTTTGCCGAGTTCCTTAGAGAGAGTTATCTCGCGCCCCTCGGTATTCTCTACCACCCCACCTGTGTCGGTTTCGGGTACTGGCATTTGTGTCTTAACGAGTATAGGGCTTTTCTTGGAAGTATGACATCACTAACTTCGCTGCCGTAGCAGCTCGTACTCACGCCTTAGCTCAAGATGTTTTCTCCATCTCTCAAAGCCTTGAACGCTTGAACCAGTAACCAACATCTGGCCTAGTTAGCCTTCTCCGTCCCCCTTCTCAAAACACAACTGGTACAGGAATATTGACCTGTTATCCATCGACTACGCCTTTCGGCCTCGCCTTAGGTCCAGACTAACCCTCCGCGGACGAGCCTGCCGGAGGAACCCTTAGGGTTTCGGGGCATGGGATTCTCACCCATGTTTTCGCTACTCAAGCCGACATTCTCACTTCTATGCTGTCCACGTCCGCTTACGCTAACGCTTCACCCTACATAGAACGCTCCCCTACCATAAATAAATTTATCCGCAGCTTCGGTATAACGCTTAGCCCCGTTCATTTTCGGCGCAGGATCGCTCGACCAGTGAGCTATTACGCACTCCTTTGAGGATGGCTGCTTCTAGGCAAACCTCCTGGTTGTCTGGGCAATCCCACCTCCTTTATCACTTAGCGTTAATTTTGGGACCTTAGCTGGCGGTCTGGGCTGTTTCCCTCTTGACTATGGAGCTTATCCCCCACAGTCTGACTGCCTAGTTACACACAGGGTATTCAGAGTTCATATCGATTTGGTACCGCTTTCGCAGCCCGCACCGAAATGGTTGCTTTACCCCCCTGCTGGAGCACTAGACGCTACGCCTCAACGTATTTCGGGGAGAACCAGCTAGCTCCTGGTTCGATTGGCATTTCACCCCTAACCACAGCTCATCCGCTGAATTTTCAACTTCAGTCGGTTCGGACCTCCACTTGGTATCACCCAAGCTTCATCCTGGCCATGGTTAGATCACCAGGGTTCGGGTCTATAAACACTGACAAACGCCCTATTAAGACTCGCTTTCGCTGTGGCTCCACCATTTCCGGTTTAACCCGCCAGTGCCTATAAGTCGCCGGCTCATTCTTCAACAGGCACACGGTCACCCGATTAGTCGGGCTCCCATTGCTTGTAAGCTCACGGTTTCATGTTCTATTTCACTCCCCTCCCGGGGTTCTTTTCACCTTTCCCTCGCGGTACTGTTTCACTATCGGTCACACAGTAGTACTTAGCCTTACGAGGTGGTCCTCGCAGATTCACACGGAATTCCACGTGCTCCGTGCTACTCGGGATACAGCTAGGTCAACTTATCTTTCGATTACGGGGCTTTCACCCTCTGTGGCACGCCATTCAAACGTTTCTTCTAGACTTGTTGATCCATATTGCTGTCCCACAACCCCGATAGTCAAGACTATCGGTTTGGGCTGTTCCCCGTTCGCTCGCCGCTACTGAGGGAGTCGTTATTTACTTTCTCTTCCTCCAGCTACTAAGATGTTTCAGTTCGCTGGGTTAGCTCGCACCAACCTATATATTCAGTTGGCCGTACATGGGGTTGCCCCATTCGGAAATTCCCGGATCAAAGTGTGCTTCCAACTCCCCGAGACTTATCGCAGGTAACCACGTCCTTCATCGCCTCTGTGTGCCTAGGTATCCTCCGTGAGCCCTTTGTAGCTTGACCAATAACTTCAAAATTGAAGCATCAGCTTAATAGAATTGTTATTAATGCATTCGCACAAATAATAAATCTGCATCAATAAAGATGCTTATTGTCTTTAAAAATAATCTATGCAGTTGTCAAGGTTCTCTGAAAACAATGAAATTAATTCAATGAGTCCAGCATCTTAATAATTTGATTAGGAAGCTAGATTCGTTCAGAATTTGATCACAACTCAAAAAATTTCCTTATTTACCGATTATGGAAGAGGTGGTAATCAGTGGAGGTAAGCGGACTCGAACCGCTGACATCCTGCTTGCAAAGCAGGCGCTCTACCAACTGAGCTATACCCCCAACATAGAGATATGGGCCATCCTGGACTTGAACCAGGGACCTCACCCTTATCAGGGGTGCGCTCTAACCACCTGAGCTAATGGCCCAGGAAAAATAATGGGTGTGACCTAGAAAAACTTAGGAAATGAAATTCTTAATAAATTAAAAACGTGAGATACCGATCGACCTAAGGTGACAAAATAATAATATTAAACATTTTGTTGTCTCCCTGTTAGGAGGTGATCCAGCCGCACCTTCCGGTACGGCTACCTTGTTACGACTTCACCCCAGTCATTAGCCCCACCTTCGGCGTCCTCCTCCACAAGGGTTGGAGTAACGACTTCGGGCATGGCCAACTTCCATGGTGTGACGGGCGGTGTGTACAAGGCCCGGGAACGTATTCACCGCAGTATGCTGACCTGCGATTACTAGCGATTCCTACTTCACGTAGGCGAGTTGCAGCCTACGATCTGAACTGAGCCACGGTTTATGGGATTTGCTAGCTCTCGCGAGTTTGCTGCCCTTTGTCCGTAGCATTGTAGTACGTGTGTAGCCCAGGGTGTAAGGGGCATGATGACTTGACGTCATCCACACCTTCCTCCGGTTTATCACCGGCGGTCTTTCTAGAGTGCCCAACTAAATGCTGGCAACTAAAAACGTGGGTTGCGCTCGTTGCGGGACTTAACCCAACATCTCACGACACGAGCTGACGACAGCCATGCACCACCTGTCACTGCATTCCCGAAGGCACCCTCAAATTTCTAAGAGGTTCGCAGGATGTCAAACCCTGGTAAGGTTCTTCGCGTTGCATCGAATTAAACCACATACTCCACCGCTTGTGCGGGCCCCCGTCAATTCCTTTGAGTTTCACACTTGCGTGCGTACTCCCCAGGCGGAACACTTAACGCGTTAGCTACGACACCGAAGGGGTCGATTCCCCCGACACCTAGTGTTCATCGTTTACGGCCAGGACTACAGGGGTATCTAATCCCTTTCGCTCCCCTGGCTTTCGTCCATGAGCGTCAGTAATGGCCCAGCAGAGCGCCTTCGCCACTGGTGTTCTTCCCGATATCTACGCATTTCACCGCTACACCGGGAATTCCCTCTGCCCCTACCATACTCAAGCCTTTCAGTTTCCACTGCCATGATGGAGTTAAGCTCCACGCTTTAACAGCAGACTTGAAAAGCCGCCTGCGGACGCTTTACGCCCAATAATTCCGGATAACGCTTGCCACTCCCGTATTACCGCGGCTGCTGGCACGGAATTAGCCGTGGCTTATTCCTCAAGTACCGTCATATCTTCTTCCTTGAGAAAAGAGGTTTACAGCCCAGAGGCCTTCGTCCCTCACGCGGCGTTGCTCCGTCAGGCTTTCGCCCATTGCGGAAAATTCCCCACTGCTGCCTCCCGTAGGAGTCTGGGCCGTGTCTCAGTCCCAGTGTGGCTGATCATCCTCTCAGACCAGCTACTGATCGAAGCCTTGGTGAGCCATTACCTCACCAACTAGCTAATCAGACGCGAGCTCATCCTCAGGCGAAATTCATTTCACCAGTAGGCATATGGGGTATTAGCGGTCGTTTCCAACCGTTATCCCCCTCCTGAGGGCAGATTCTCACGCGTTACTCACCCGTCCGCCACTAACCCGAAGGTTCGTTCGACTTGCATGTGTTAAGCACGCCGCCAGCGTTCATCCTGAGCCAGGATCAAACTCTCCGTTGTGTTCAAATCCTTTTGTAGATAAATCTACTCAAATTGAATTGCTTTATCCAAATAAAAACTTCAGTTTTATGTATTTAGTTTCAGCCTCCTTAAATTTTAAGGATTACATTGAGTGCACGTTAGAAATAATTCCAAAGTGACTTTCCAAGATCTCAGATCCGTTTGCATCAAAGCCAAAAGTTAGCAATTGATGACATTTTTATATATTCTTGACGGGACCTCACACCTTTATTGCATATACATCTTGAGATAACTAAAAAGAAATTTAGTTATTCTTGACGCAATAAAAGCATCAGTTCCTAAGTTTTTAAATTTTCTAGGTGCAGAGTTAAACAACAAGTGGATAACTCATTTGAAGGGAAAACCCTTCATCTGGCTAGAAATAAAGATCGAAATCAAATCTCTAGAAGATTCAAAGTTTTACCAAAAATCAGATTTAAGGTAATTGGTTGAATAATGCAAAAAGTATATTTCTGCCCAGAAGGAAATACTAAACCATCCCACTGTAATTGTGCAACCTTTTATACAAAAATTTTTTATTAATTTTTTATTTGTTCAAAGTCTCTTTAAACAACTAGGCTTAAATAAAGGGATATAAATGAAATGGCAGAAAGATTTAGTCAAAAAAATTTAAGAGTAAGACCAAGTTCCGATGAGGAGAAAATTGTAACAAATGCAAAAAAACACTTCGAAAAGACGTTGGTTGAAATCTCAGGCGAGTTAGTAGGAAGCGTTGCTGCACTAGAACACCCAACAAAAAATAAAAAATTAAATTATGGAGAAATATTTTTAAGAGACAACGTTCCTGTAATGATTTACCTCATAACTCAAAAACGGTACGAAATTGTCAAAAAGTTCCTAAATGTATGCCTTGAGTTACAAAGCACTAATTACCAAACACGTGGGGTATTTCCTACTAGTTTCATTGAAGAGAATGGAAAGCTCATTGGAGATTATGGTCAGAGATCAATAGGGAGGATTACTTCAGCTGATGCAAGTTTATGGTGGCCCATTTTATGTTGGTATTATGTTAATAAAAGCGGTGATTATGTCTTCGGAAAAAGTCAAAGTGTTCAAAGAGGTATTCAACTTCTACTAGATCTAGTTCTACATCCAACATTTGAGGGTAATCCAGTTCTTTTTGTTCCAGATTGTGCCTTTATGATAGATAGACCTATGGATGTATGGGGAGCACCCTTAGAAGTTGAAGTTTTACTTCATGGATGTTTAAGAAGTTGTATAAATTTAATGGAATTAAGTAGAGCAGATCATGTTAGTAGACTTTTAGATCAAAGACTTATTCTTACGAATCAATGGGTTAAGGATTTAGGAACTTTTCTTTTAAAACATTATTGGGTTACAAGCCAAACAATGCAAATTTTAAGAAGAAGACCAACTGAGCAATATGGAGATGATCAACACTTCAATGAATTTAATGTTCAACCTCAAGTTGTCCCCTCATGGCTACAAGATTGGTTAGAAAATAGAGGTGGTTACTTAATAGGAAATATTAGGACAGGAAGGCCTGACTTTCGATTTTATAGTTTAGGTAATTCCTTAGCATGTATGTTCGGAGTACTCCCCGCTGAAGAACAAAGAGCTTTATTTAGATTGGTTTTACATAACAGACAGCATTTGATGGCTCAAATGCCTATGAGAATTTGTCATCCTCATATGGATGTCGAAGAATGGCAAAATAAAACTGGATCGGATCCAAAGAATTGGCCTTGGAGTTACCATAACGGGGGTCATTGGCCAAGTTTACTTTGGTTTTTTGGTGTAGCCGTATTATTGCATCAAAAAAATTATGGTTCTGATGATGTGATTCTCATGGAAGAAATGAAATCTTTAATAGAGGAATCCTATTGGTGTCAACTTAATCAATTACCTAAGCAAGAATGGGCAGAATATTTTGATGGTCCTACAGGTACCTGGGTTGGACAACAATCAAGAACTTATCAAACTTGGACAATTGTTGGATTTTTACTAATGAATCATTTCCTAAGAAATGAATATAACGATATAGATATGTTTAAAATTTAGGACTAAAACAACCCTAATGTGAGTGATTTATCAATTGGCAAGCATGCCCCAATTCCAAGGTATATAGTTAATAGAGTTCCAAACAAGAAAACAGACATTGCGATTGGTCTTCTAAATGGATTTGAAAATTTATTAACGTTTTCGATAAACGGTAAAATCATCAAGCCAAGTGGAATTAATGTTTGAAGTGCTATGCCCAAAAGTTTGTTAGGAACAACCCTGAGTATTTGAAAGACTGGGTATAGGTACCATTCAGGAAGAATTTCTAAAGGAGTGGCAAATGGATTTGCCTTGTCTCCAAGCATTGCAGGGTCGAGAACTGCTAGTCCTACTACACAAGCAATAGTACCTAATATAACTACTGGGAAAATATATAATAAATCATTAGGCCAAGCTGGTTCACCATAATAATTATGGCCCATACCTTTTGCTAATTTTGCTCTTAATTTTGGATCAGATAAATCTGGTTTTTTTAACGTAGACATGTCGAAGTCTTAATTAATGGTTTAAGTATAAAAGTTTATAAGGGACCTGAAATACCTTGTTTACGAATCATTAAAAAGTGCATCAACATGAAAACTGCTAATGACCAGGGTAAGACAAAAGTATGAAGGCTATAAAATCTCGTAAGAGTTGATTGTCCAACACTTTCTCCACCTCTAAGAAGTTCGACCATAAAATCGCCAATTACTGGTATTGCAGCAGGTACTCCTGAAACGATCTTAACTGCCCAATACCCAACTTGATCCCATGGTAAAGAATATCCTGTAACTCCAAAAGCTACTGTTATTACTGCCATTACAACACCTGTCACCCAAGTTAATTCTCTAGGTCTTTTGAAACCACCAGTAAGATAAACTCTAAAAACATGAAGGATTAACATCAAAACCATCATTGATGCACTCCATCTATGAACAGAACGTATTAACCAACCAAAACTTACATCGGTCATCAAATAACTTACTGAGCTATAAGCTTGTGTAACTGTTGGCTTATAGTAAAAAGTCATTGCAAAACCTGTTGCAAATTGAATTAGGAAGCATACTAAAGTTATGCCACCTAAACAATAAAAAATATTTACGTGAGGGGGTACGTACTTGGAAGTTACGTCGTCAGTTATGTCTTGAATTTCAAGTCTTTCTTGAAACCAATCATAAACAGATGAAGAATTCGCCATCCAAAAAAAAATTAGCTTTGATATAAAGAGCTTACTTAAAATTCTTATACTTGGTGTTAACACTTAACCCAATGAATTCATCTTTTAACAAACTTTTAACATTCAAAACTCTGATCTCTGCATCAATGATAATAGTTTTTTCTATCAATCTTTTATTGATAGATAGAGTGGATGCTCTCAGTGATACCAAGCAATTAGTCCTAGATGCTTGGACCATGGTTAATGAGGGCTTTTATGACCCAGAAAAGTTTGAAAAAATACAATGGAAGAGAATTAGGCAAAAAACATTACAGAAACAAATTGAAACAACTGAAGAGGCTTATTCTGCAATTGAAGACATGTTAAGACCTTTAGAAGATCCCTACACAAGAATTTTACGCCCAAAAGATTATGAACTCCTTAAATCAAGTAATTTTGGAAGCGAGATTAATGGGGTTGGGCTCCAGTTAGGTGAAGATGATGACAAAAAAGTTAAAGTTATCTCAACTCTTGGAGGATCTCCAGCAGAAGAGGCTGGAATAGTAAGCGGAGACTTTATAGTAAAAGTTGATGGAATTCCATCCAAAGAATTAGGCCTGGCTAATACTGCCTCTAAGTTAAGAGGTACATCTGGAACTAAAGTCCTGGTTGAAATCTCTTCGGAATCAGGTGAAATTAGGGAGTTCGATTTAGAGCGGAGATCAGTAGATCTAAGACCAGTTAGAACAAAAAGATTAAGAGAAGATTCTCACACAATAGGATATCTAAGAATAACTCAGTTCAGCGAAAGTGTACCCCAAAAAGTTGAGGAGGCACTTCAAGAGTTAAAAGAGAAAGAGGTTGAGGGGTTAATCTTAGATCTTAGAAATAATTCAGGTGGATTAGTAAGCTCAGGTATAGCAGTTGCAGACTCATTATTAAGTGAGGAGCCTGTTGTAGAGACAAAAAATAGAAATGGAATCAAAGATGCAATAATTTCTCAAAAGGAGACGTCTTTTGATGGACCAATGGTGACTCTGGTTAATAAAGGTACTGCAAGTGCCAGTGAAATACTTGCTGGTTCTTTACAGGACAATGAAAGATCAATTCTTATGGGAGAAAAAACTTATGGGAAAGGTTTAATTCAATCCCTAAAAAGTCTGGGAGAGGATAGTGGTATAGCCATAACAGTTGCTAGTTATTTAACGCCTAAAGGTAATAATATTCAAGGTCAAGGTATCATCCCCAATAAATTTCTTGATCTTCCTGATGCAAGTAAATATGGAAGTGCTGACGATAAATGGGTAAGGAATGCAGAATTATTTCTAGAGTCGCTCCTAGAAAAAGAAAAACTTTCACTACAAACTAGTGAATTAAGCAATGAAGGAGTAAAGCCTTGAGATGGCAAAAGATTGAAAATAAAACTCCTTAAAAACTATGGGTGTTAAAAGAGTTTTTCATGATCCAATTCATAAAGAAATAGTATTTGATTCAAGAAAACCAGAAGAATTAATGATTCTGGAATTAATTGATACAATCGCTTTTCAAAGATTGAGAAGAATAAAACAACTTGGGGCGGCATTTTTACTTTTTCACGGAGCAGAATCGAGTAGATTTACCCACTCAATTGGCGTTTTTTGTATCGCAAGAAAGATCTATAAAAGTTTAATTGAAAGTAAACCTTCATTTTGTGAAAATAAATTTGTTCTTTATGGAGCAGCTTTATTACATGATTTAGGTCATGGACCTTTAAGCCATACCAGTGAAACAATATTCGAGCATAATCACGAACAATGGTCTCTCAACTTAGTTGAAAATTATTCTCCAATTAATTCAATACTCAAAAAGTATGACAACGAATTACCGAGACAAATTGGGGAATTATTTAAATCAAAACAGCTATTTTCAAAACCTTTAAAAACATTGATTAGTAGTGAGATAGATTGCGATCGTCTAGATTATCTTTTGCGCGATAGTTACAACACCGGTACTAACTATGGCTTAGTTGATTTAGAAAGAATTATTTCAGCCCTTACTTTTTCGCCTGATGGAAATATCGGTATCAAACCAAAAGGAGTAATAGCTATTGAGCATTTCCTTGTACTAAGAAACTTAATGTATAGAACAATCTATAATCACAGAGTAAACGAAATATCAACATGGATTCTGGAAAAAATAATTTATACAATAGTAAATAATTCCGAAAAGAAAATATGGTTAGATCATTCTCTACACAAATGGATATTTTTTCCTTCAAAAGTCAATTTTGATGATTTTATAAGAAATGATGATGTAACCTTTTACTATCATTTGATTAGATGGAAGGATGAATCTTTTGAGCCCCTTTCTACACTATGCAAAATGTTTATTGACAGAGATTTATTAAAGGCATCAGATATAAGTTTTTTAAATAAAATAGATAGATTAAAAATCCTTGCATTTGCCAGAAAGCTAAGTGAAAAGAATGGTTATGATTCAGAAATATTTTGCGGGATTAAAGAAAAGTCTTTTAAAGGTTTTGAATCTAATAATGCACTCAAAATATGGGACGGAACTTATCAAAGATCATTAGAAAATAATTCTGCTTTAATAAAAACTTTAATGAGATCTGAGGAAAGCTCTTTTATTATTTATCCAAGTGAGATCAAAAATGATATTAAAAATGAAATTTCATTAATAAAAAATAATTTGTAGATTTAATGCAATGGAAATCGTTTTAAAAAATACCAAAAGTAAATATTTAGAAATTTATCCTTTTGTAGATGTAGATAATATACATGAAACTTTCAAAAAATTTGCTTCCATGAAGGGACCTCTGGAAGCAAAAATTTTCGCAGTCAACAAATCAATAAGTTCTCATCAATTATCAAAATTAAAAAATTATTTTGACAAAATTAATGTTTGTTCACTGTATATTTACTCTAATAATAGGGATACTATACTAAGTGGAAAGTCTATAAGAATAGATTCAACTTTTCTTAAAGAACAAGAGATAAAAAATAAGCTACTTTTATTTAAGTCAAAAAACAAAGACGATATTCTTCACGAAGGGACAGTTCGATCGGGTGACAGAATATCTTCAAATGGAAACCTATGCATCATTGGAGACGTGAATCCAGGTGCAATAGTTTCCGCTAAGAAAAACATTTACGTTTGGGGAAAATTACTAGGGATCGCATTTGCCGGGAAAAGTGGAAATAAAAATGCCTCTATTGCCTCACTTTATCTAAACCCTTTACAATTACGCATTGCAGATGTAATAGCTATTGGACCAAAGGATAAACCCAACAATTATTATCCAGAAATTGCAGTAATAGATAAACAAACGATAATCATCAAACCACATGTAATCGAAACTAAAAATTAATTAATCATTTGCAATAAATTAGTTCAAACTAGATAAATTTAAGAATTACTTAATCTTTAGAATATTTAACTTTCTGCAAGTGGCTTTATTATTTGGAAAATCCTTAAAAAAGTGGGGAAAAATAATCGCACAATATTAATTTGTTCAGGTAAAGGAGGAGTTGGTAAAACCACTTTAACTGCAAACCTAGGCATAGCACTTGCTAATAGTGGAGCAACAACTGCTGTATTAGATGCTGATTTTGGCTTAAGAAATTTAGATCTTCTTTTAGGATTAGAAAATCGCATTATTTATACGGCTCAAGATGTTCTAGATAAGAATTGTCGTCTTGACCAAGCATTGGTTAGACATAAGAAGGAACCTAATCTTGCTCTTCTACCTGCTGGGGATCCAAGGATGTTGGATTGGATGAAGCCCGAAGATATGAAAAAAATAAGTGAAATGCTTAGTGAGAAATTTGATTTTGTCTTAGTAGATTGTCCTGCTGGTGTAGAAGATGGCTTTAAAAATGCTCTTGCAGCTTGTAAAGAAGCTATTGTTGTAACTAACCCGGAATTATCTGCAGTGCGCGACGCCGATAGAGTAATTGGAATTCTTAATACTTCTGATATTGAGCCTATTCAGCTGGTAATCAACAGAGTTCGTCCCAACATGATGGCAAGTCAAGAAATGTTATCTATCGAAGATGTCAAAGGAATACTTTCTTTGCCTTTGTTAGGTATTGTTTTAGAAGATGAACAGGTAATAATAAGTACAAATAGAGGCGAGCCACTGACACTTACTGATGGCAAATCTCCTGCAAAAAAATGTTATTTGAATGTTTCTCAAAGACTTACAGGAAAGGATGTGCCAATTATTGACCCCAAAAAGGAAGGTAAAAGCCTTAAAGATAAATTCATGAGATTAATGCAAACAAAGGTTTTTTAAAATGATGACACTCAGAGACCTTATAAACAAGTTACTAGGCAGAGAAACGGCTAGTGCCAATACAGCTAGAGAAAGGTTACAACTTGTACTCGCTCATGACAGAGTTGATATGAGTTCTTTAACAACTGATCTTTTAGATAAAATGAGGAAAGAAATACTTGATGTTGTAGCTAAATATGTTGAGATTGATTTTGAAGAGGTTGCTGTAAGTTTAGAGACGGAGGACAGAATGACTGCATTAGTAGCAAATCTACCAATCAAAAGAACTATTAATGGAGAAATAAAGTTTAAAAAAAATGATAAGAATGATAAAAGTTTAAAGGATACCAAAAAGTAATAAATTTTAAAAAACCTAAAAAATACTAAGTTTGATCCACCTTAATTGTAAGATAGTTACTATGCCGGCTTAGCTCAGCGGTAGAGCAGCGCTTTTGTAAAGCGAAGGTCATCAGTTCAAATCTGTTAGCCGGCATTTTATTTATTTAATTCTTTTCAATATTCTTTGCTGAGAATAAAAAGAACAAACTTATCAGAGCAACGATAGGAAACGCTCTTATTTCAAGAACGTACTGTAAAAAAGATGCAAGGGGTTCAAATATCCAATAAGTTAAAGATTGAATTAATAAAACAAAAAATAATAATAAAAACATTAATACAATTCCCTAACTAATACTTCCCCTTCTCTAATTAGTCTCCAATCTCCTCTTTTCTTCCAAGAAATAACGGTACTAGCTTTTCCACTACTTTTCCCCCAAGGGATAGGGCCCAACATTTTTACAGAAGGAAAGTCTAGGGCAATACCTTCAGCTGTATTTGACCCTGTAAAACCTGAAATATTTGCACTTGAAGTTAACAAAGGGCCTGTTTCTCTCAAAAGAGATTGTGCCATATATGAATTTGGAATTCTTAACCCTACAGTAAAATCATTGCTGGTGAGTTTTACAGTCTGCTTTTCTGAAGCAGGAATAACAATTGTCAGAGCTCCAGGCCAATATTTTGAAGCTATATTTTCATAATCTTTTTTGGCTGATTCGTGAACATAATCAATTAAATCATTATATTCTGATCCCATAAGAATTAAGGGTTTGTTTCTATCTCTTTTTTTAAACTCATAAATAATATTAGGGAATTTTGGTAAGCATCCAATTGCAGGTAAAGTGTCAGTTGGGAAAATTATAGGCAAACCACTTTTAAGAATCTGCGAGGCACTTTTGCAGTCTACTAAATTCATTTTGATTATTAACCTCTAATAATTTATTTATATCTTCCAATGGTAAACCTACCAATACCAGAAAGATCTTTCACGATTTCTATTGATGTAAATTTACTTTTGATAAGTAGTTGTTTTACTTTTTCACTTTGATCAAAATGATTCTCTAAAATTAGCCAGCCATTCTCTTTTAGGAATAATGGTGCTTCTTCTATTATTTCCCTAATATGTTTTAAACCATCTTCGCCGCCTAATAAAGCAAGTTTAGGTTCGAAATTTTTGACTTCTTTGGGTAATTTTTCATAAGTACCTCTTGGAATATATGGCGGGTTTGAAATAGCGAAGTCTAATTTTCCTTTAAAACTTTGGAGGGGTGACCACCAATTTCCACGATAAAATTTCAAATTTGATTGTTTAGAAGAATTTATAAAATTTTTAGTGGCTATTTCTAATGCATCTTGATCTATATCAGTTGCCACTCCTTCGCTTAATGGATAAGCCAATGCCAAAGCAATACTAATTGCACCAGATCCAGTTCCTAATTCAGCAAAAAATAATTTTTCTGATTTCTTTCGAAATATATTGAAAACGATATCTATTATGAGTTCTGTTTCCGGTCTGGGAATGAGTACTCTGTTTGTAACTTCTAATTTTAAGTCTCTCCAAAAAGTTATTCCACAGAGATGTTGAATTGGGCAAGATTTTTGTAAATGATCATCCCAAACAGATTCTAAAAATTCTAAATTTTTTTTTAAATGTAAGTTTTCCCTTGGATTTATACTTATCAAGTTAAGATCACTAGTAGAAATTCCGCCTATACAATCAATTAAAAGAGCAAAAGACTGTTGATCTCCCCCTTTAGAAAGTTGCTTTCTTTTCCAAAATAAAAATTCCTCTACAGAAATGCAAAGCATTTACTAAAGGATTAGCGTTTTGGTCCAAGCCTACCTTTACTAGAGTCAGAGTAGAAGCTTGATTTTTCTCCATCTTGTGTAGAAATAAATAAACCTATGAGGAATATCGTTGGCACCCCTACAAATAAAAGACTTGCTACAAATCCAAAGTTAGTTGTTTCCATTTAATTGGTATTTCTGTGTTAGGTAATAAGACTATAGACGTAAGAATCAGAATAAAGTGGAAAAATAAACAATTTTTATAAACTGATTAACAGTCTTAAACAATTTAGCGAGATAATTTTTTATTTTCACTAATTTTTTTTAGTTCTTCCAAATTTGAAGGGGGAGATTGTGGTTTTGTTAAAATCACAGCGGATGCTTTTATCAATGTTTGACATGCAAGGCGCCAATTTTCTGGTCTATTTTTGAGTTTTTCTTCTTCAACAGATGTAAGAGGGCTCAAAGAATTTTTGTTTCCACCTTCAATTGAAACGAAACAAGTACTGCATTGTCCCGCACCACCACAATTTCCTAAAATACCCTTCAATCCATAAAGCTGTAAATTCTCTCTCATTACAAGTTCCCTTAAATTTTCACCCGGATTGCATTGGACCTCTAAATCCTCACGAATAAATCTGATAGTTGCCATTTTTTTAGTTATTTTTCTTATTTTGGCGTTTTACTTTGAGAATTGTGACCAAAATATTAACAGTTTTTAGCCAAAAATTCCTTATAAACTCAGTTGTGCGTATTGATTTGCCCATTTTTTGCAAGAAAATAAATTTATTTACAAAAATCCCTCAAAGACTAAAAAACCCTTACTATCGTGATGTTTAGCTGTTTATACAGCATAGTTACTAGAAATTAACCGATGGGATTGCCTTGGTATCGAGTTCACACAGTAGTTATTAATGACCCAGGTCGACTACTTGCTGTGCATCTTATGCATACTGCATTATTAGCCGGCTGGGCCGGTTCAATGGCTCTTTATGAATTAGCCATTTTTGATCCTTCTGATGCTGTTCTCAATCCAATGTGGAGACAGGGGATGTACGTTATGCCTTTCATGGCAAGACTAGGTATCACAAGTAGTTGGAATGGATGGGATATTACGGGTGCTACTGGAGTTGATCCTGGATTCTGGAGTTTCGAAGGGGTTGCAGCTGCTCACATAGTATTTAGTGGTCTATTGATGTTGGCCTCTATTTGGCACTGGACATACTGGGACTTGGATTTGTGGGAAGATTCAAGAACTGGTGAGCCTGCTCTCGATTTACCAAGAATTTTCGGGATTCACCTTCTACTAGCAGGACTAACCTGTTTTGGTTTTGGAGCTTTTCATTGCGCAAACGTGGGGATTTGGGTTTCTGACCCTTATGGCTTAACTGGTCATGTTGAACCTGTGGCCCCTTCCTGGGGAGTAGAAGGATTTAATCCTTTTAATCCAGGAGGTATAGTAGCTAATCATATTGCTGCAGGGCTTATGGGTATTATTGGAGGTATTTTTCACATTACAAATAGACCTGGAGAAAGACTTTATAGAGCATTAAAACTTGGAAGTCTCGAAGGGGTCTTAGCTAGTGCTTTAGCTGCTGTATTATTTGTATCTTTCGTTGTTTCAGGAACAATGTGGTACGGCTCAGCAACAACCCCAGTAGAATTATTTGGTCCTACCAGATATCAATGGGATTCAGGCTATTTTAAAACTGAAATCAATAGAAGAGTACAAGCTGCTATAGATAATGGTGCCACTAAATCAGAGGCATATGCATCAATTCCAGAGAAATTAGCCTTCTACGATTATGTTGGGAATAGTCCAGCCAAGGGAGGACTATTTAGAGTTGGAGCTCTTGTTAACGGTGATGGACTACCAACTGGTTGGCAAGGTCACATTGCTTTTCAAGATAAGGAAGGTAACGAGTTAGAAGTTAGAAGAATTCCTAATTTCTTTGAAAACTTCCCTGTTATTCTTGAAGACAAAGAAGGTAATGTAAGGGCAGATATCCCATTTAGAAGAGCTGAAGCAAAGTATTCATTTGAACAAACTGGAATAACTGCAACTATCTATGGGGGAGACCTAGATGGACAAACATTTACAGATCCTGCAGTAGTTAAAAGATTAGCTAGAAAGGCCCAACTTGGAGAAGCATTCAAGTTTGACAGAGAAACATATAAATCTGATGGTGTATTCCGCAGCTCCCCGAGAGCATGGTTTACATATGCCCATTTATGTTTCGGATTGCTATTCTTGTTTGGCCACTGGTGGCATGCTTCAAGAACTCTTTACAGAAATTCCTTTGCTGGTATTGATGCTGAGATTGGCGACCAAGTTGAATTTGGTTTATTCAAGAAACTTGGTGACGAAACCACAAGAAGAATCCCAGGAAGGGTTTAAACTAAACTTATTTAATTAATCTTATGGAAGCTTTTGCTTACGTTCTTATTCTAACTCTCGCAGTTGTTACCTTATTCTTTGCTGTCGCCTTTAGAGACCCACCTAAATTTGATAGAAAATGAACTAAGAAAAAAAACCTCTTGTTAAAGAGGTTTTTTTTTACTTTTCATAATTAAAATATTACTCTACTATTAGAGTTGAAGTACAGCTTATTTCACCACATGCAGTGTCCAACCTGTCAAAACACAGATAGCAGAGTTTTGGAATCAAGATCTGCAGATAGTGGTAAAAGTGTTCGAAGAAGAAGAGAATGCTTAAATTGCAGCTTTAGATTTACAACTTATGAAAGAGTGGAATCAATGCCAGTTTCAGTTTTAAAAAAAGATGGTGGCAGAGAATTATTTGATAAACAAAAATTATTTACTGGTATATCTAGAGCTTGCGAAAAGACTAACTTCAGTAGTGAAGCAATTATTAATTTCGTAGATGGAATTGAATCTCAAATCGTTCAAGACTCTAACAAAGACATTAAATCTTCACAAATCGGAGAATTAATACTTAAAAATCTTAGGAAAGAGAACGAAGTAGCCTATATAAGGTACGCCTCAGTTTACAGAAAATTTAATGGGGTGAAAGATTTTATTTCTACTCTTGAATCTCTAAAAGGAAATTCAAAAAACCAATTAGCTTCAATTTCATAAAATTCAGCATCTTAAAGTGTAGAATACAAATCACAAATGTTTTTTGCTACTAGTTTGCAGGCTAGTAGCATTCCTTTCTAACTACCTTAGGTGGTCTGCGATACAACAAATGAACGAAAATTCTTCCCAAATCATTAAAGAACCTTCTGAAGAGCAAGAAATTAAAAATTTGTCTGAATTAGATAATGATGCAGCTTCTCAAAATGAGGAAGATTTATCATTTGAGAAGAGCGATATACCTTCAGCGGACTCTTCCTCTAGCAGAACAAATACTGATTTTGACAACGCAGGGTTCACACAAGAAGAATTTGCTTCACTTTTGGGTAAGTATGACTATAACTTTAAGCCTGGCGATCTAGTTAAAGGTACCGTTTTTGCTCTAGAGCCCAAAGGAGCCATGATAGATATAGGGGCAAAAACAGCTGCTTTTATGCCAGTTCAGGAGGTTTCAATAAATAGAGTTGAAGGACTTAATGATGTTTTACAACCTTCAGAAAGTAGAGAATTTTTCATAATGAGCGAAGAAAATGAAGATGGCCAATTAGCCCTCTCCATTAGAAGAATTGAATATCAAAGAGCATGGGAAAGGGTTAGACAACTCCAAAAAGAAGATGCGACTATATTTTCTGAAGTTTTCGCAACAAATAGAGGCGGAGCTCTTGTGAGGGTAGAAGGCTTGAGAGGTTTTATCCCAGGCTCTCATATAAGTGCTCGAAAAATAAAAGATGACTTAGAAGGTGAATATTTACCTTTAAAATTTCTTGAAGTTGATGAAGAGAGAAATAGATTAGTTTTAAGTCATAGAAGAGCTTTGGTTGAGAAAAAAATGAACCGACTTGAGGTGGGTGAAGTTGTTATTGGTTCTGTAAAAGGTATTAAACCTTATGGAGCCTTTATTGATATTGGTGGAGTTAGTGGTCTATTGCACATTTCTGAGATTAGTCATGAACATATTGAGACTCCTCATAATGTTTTAAATGTGAATGACCAAATGAAAGTCATGATAATTGACCTTGATTCAGAAAGAGGCCGAATTTCATTATCTACTAAAGCACTTGAACCTGAACCAGGAGATATGTTAACTGATCCTCAAAAAGTTTTTAGTAAAGCTGAAGAAATGGCTGCGAAATACAAACAGATGTTATTTGAACAAACTGACGATATCGAAGAGACCACCGCAGCGGCAGTTGAAACAGAATAAATTCAATTATATTTTTTGCACTAATATCGAAACTTAAATTTATTATCATTTTACAAGTATTTTTTAATTTACAATATTTGATTTAAAACGATAATTTCATTTAGGATAATGCCTAATTCTAAAATTATTTGTTAATGAGTGATTTCATTTTCACTTCAGAATCAGTAACTGAAGGACATCCTGACAAAATATGTGATCAAATTAGTGACGCTGTTTTAGATGCTTTATTAACAGAAGATCCAGAAAGCAGAGTTGCTTGCGAAACTGTTGTTAATACGGGTCTTTGTTTACTTACTGGAGAAATAACTACAAAAGCAAAAGTCGATTATATAAAACTTGTTAGAAATGTAATTAAAGAAATTGGATATGAAAGCTATCAGGCAGGTGGTTTTGACGCAAATAGTTGTGCGGTTTTAGTAGCACTTGACGAGCAATCACCAGATATTTCTCAAGGTGTAAACGAAGCAGATGATGTTAACGATGATTTGGAAGATAATACCGGAGCTGGCGACCAAGGCATAATGTTCGGCTATGCATGCGATGAGACGCCTGAATTAATGCCCTTACCGATTAGCTTGGCTCATAGATTAGCCATTCAACTTGCTAAGGTAAGGCATGAAAACGTACTTAATTATCTACTTCCTGATGGTAAAACTCAAGTAAGCATTGATTACGAAAAAGGTTTGCCAGTCTCTATTAATACAATCTTAATTTCAACTCAACATAATCCTGAGATAGATGGGATAACAAATGAAGAAGAAATTCGTCAAAAAATAAAAGAAGATTTATGGAAGCATGTTGTAATTCCTGCGACTGAAGATTTAGAAATCAAACCAAACATTATTAAAACAAAATTTCTAGTGAATCCCACGGGCAAATTTGTCGTAGGGGGTCCTCAAGGTGATGCCGGACTTACTGGAAGAAAAATTATTGTAGATACTTATGGTGGATATGCAAGACACGGGGGAGGAGCATTCTCGGGTAAAGATCCCACAAAAGTAGATAGATCAGCCACTTATGCAGCACGTTATGTAGCTAAAAGTATAGTTAAGGCAAAATTAGCAAAAAAGGTAGAAGTGCAATTAAGTTATGCAATTGGAGTTGCAAAACCAATTTCCATTCTTGTTGAAACTTTTGATACTGGCGTTATTTCACAAGCTAATTTGACTGAGCTCATTAAAAAGTACTTTGATTTAAGACCGGCAGCAATTATAAAAGAATTTGACCTAAGAAATCTCCCCCAAAAAATGGGTGGTAAATTTTTCAGAAAGACTGCATCCTATGGACATTTTGGCAGAAGAGATCTTGATCTCCCTTGGGAAAAGGTAGAAGAAAAAGCAGCCCAATTAGCGGAGGCTTCCAAAGTATTTTTATAAAATATTTATTCTATGCCTGATAATTTTTATGGAGGATTAGATTTTGGAACAAGTGGTGCAAGAATATCAATAATTAATCTTCAAAAAAAATTAGTATATTCAAATTCAGTCCCTTATTCATGCAGCTTTAAAAATCCAAATTCTTGGATCGATTCTTGTGAAAATCTTTTAATTAGTTTACCTATCGAGGTAAAAATTAACCTTAACAAATTAGCTATCTCCGGCACCTCAGGGACTTTAATACCATCCAATTTACAAGGAGAGCCTATAGGAGAAGCAATACCTTATGACCAAGCATGTACTGAACATAGTATCCTTCTTGAATCCTTAGCTCTTGGAGAGGATCATCTGCAAACTCCGTACAGTAGTCTTGCTAAAGCATTAAAACTGATAGATAAATATGGGACAAATATACTTCTACGTCATCAATCTGATTGGATAACTGGTTGGTTATTAAAAGATTGGACTCATGGGGAAGAAGGCAATAATCTAAAACTTGGTTGGGATCTAGAAAAAGAATCATGGCCAAAAAGTTATCTCAATACTTCATGGCAAAAATGTCTACCTCAAATAGTAAAAAGTGGAAAAATTATTGGACAAGTGCATTTTGATTTAGCAGAAAGATTCAACTTAAATAAGAAATTAATATTAATTTCGGGCACCACTGACTCTAATGCAAGTGTAATAGCTGCAGGTTTAGGTAAAGAAGATGGTCTCACAGTTTTAGGAACAACTATTGTAGTTAAGAAAATTATTGATAAACCTATAAAAAAGCAAGGAGTTACAAACCATAGAGTAAACGGCCATTGGATATGTGGAGGATCATCAAACGCAGGATGCGGTATCTTGTCTCAGTTATTCTCTGATTCAGAAATAAAGGAGCTCAGTCGACAAATTAATCCATCGAAAAATACTTCTTTAAATCTTTTACCTCTTAATAGTAAAGGAGAGAGATTTCCTGTTAATGATGCTAATTTAGAGCCGATACTTTATCCAAGGCCAGTAAGCGACTCACTTTATTTACATGCATTATTCGAAGGGCTAGCCAAGATCGAATTGAAAGGATGGGAAAAACTAGGCGAACTAACAGGTTCCCTTCCAAAAAAAATTATTACTATTGGAGGAGGTTCAAAAAACCCACAATGGAGAACAATAAGAGAAAAAATTATCAATATACCAATAGTTTCCTGTAAAAAAACTACTTCATTTGGCACTGCCTTATTAGCAATTAATGCAAAATAATAGTTTTTGGGAATATTTGATGAAGATATAAAATTTTTAATGAAAAGGGTTTCACAAACTACACATCGTAATTTAAAGTATATAGGTTAGAGCCGGGATAGCTCAGTTGGTAGAGCAGGCGACTGAAAATCGCCGTGTCCCCAGTTCAAATCTGGGTCCTGGCACCTTCTCTATTCTCAATAGGGATAAAAATAAAGCGTTTACGGTATCAATATGCTACCAATGACGCTTTTTTATTGAGAATTAAAAGTTTTACCTTTAGAATGGTACTGGAATGGTACTGGAATGGTTCTGGAGTAAATTGAATTATTAGAAAAAAACGCTAAAAATACCATTCTTTTCTTGAAAATATCTTTAGAAAAAGCACCTAAATAAAATTGAAGTTTAAGGATTTCTTGCCTAACTTCTCTTGGTTAGTAGGAGGATACATTTTTACCGAGGTTGTATCCTCTTCCTATGTAATAAAAAAATTATCATTACAGTCTTTGATTTCTTTTTTTAGTTGACTTTCTTTCTAAATTTGCAATCAGTTTTTTAGGTTTTAACTGGTTGCTTTTTTTAATGTTTATTTGACCTCCCATTATAGCACGGAAATCCAGCTTGTATCACTTTTGAAGGTATGTGTTGAAACCAATTTTCACAGTGACAGCAAAGGTTTAGACGCTATAATAGAGGTATGGAAGCAACGGTGGGGAAACACTTCAACCAGTCCCAAACTACGCTCCAAAAAGCATTAAAAAAGAGCAGTAATTTCTCTTAAAAAATTACAAAAAACCAATATTATTTTTTCTTATGACAAACACAAAAAAACTTAATCAAGAGCAAATTGAAGAGTATCGTACAACTGTTGGATATGTCTTGGATACTTATGAAGAAAAGTTGAGTCGCTGCTTCGAAATGAGCATTGATATGACAACTTCTATTTCTTGGGATTATGAGAAAGATGCTGAAGCAATCTTTAATGAAATAGTCGAATCAAGAGGTATAAAAGGAACTTGGAATAAAATAGAAGAAAAATAACGCCCAGTGCTTTGGGAGCACTAGGTCGCAGAATAGAATCCTGTTGCCCCGACTCTAATAATCAAAGTCATACATGGGTTTCACAGTTTGATGCTCTTTTCTGCGATCTATAGATGATCTACCTTCTCCATTACTTTTTACTCTGCTTATTTTCACATATTGGCCGCTTGGATTTCCAAAGAGGTCCTTTTCAGTCATAAAGTAAACATAACCTATATTATTTGCTAGGGATTAAATCAGATTGCTCTTTCAAGTTCAAAAAAAATAATTACTTTAAATTATATTATTTCAAGACTTCTTAATAAAACTTCCTTAAATAAGACCGAGAAAGTGTTTCCCTATTTCATAAGCCAATTTGACGGGAACAGCATTTCCAATTTGAGTATATTTTGGTAATTCTCTATCAAAAACAGATTCTCTTGGATTCCCAGCTCTCCTTATTCCACCAGTAGTTCTTTTGCCTGCGAATAAATACCAATCAGGAAATGTTTGTAATCTAGCCCATTCCCTTACTGTTAATGATCTAGGCTGAGAGAAATGAACAAAATCATCTGCCAATGAGCAAGCGGTAATATTTGGTCCTTTTTCATTCCATTTTTTTGGAAGGATCCTTTGTGCAAATTTCTTAGTTTTATATGAGTCGGGAATCGAACCGTTATTTTTTATCATGTAATCAAATCTAGTCCTAACAGATTCACTATGGTTGCTATATTTTTGTTCATTTAATTTATCTCCTTTACCAAGGTATTTGCCAGTAAATTCATTTGATCTGATGAATTGTTGCCAATTTGAATAAGGTTCAGAAAGATAAATATCTGTACTACCACCATTCTCGTAAGATTGATCAATTAAATCAGATAAAACATCTTCTAAGTTTGGGTAATCATTCGTAGGATTTGGGAGAAACCCTCCTTCTAGAGCGTCTGGAGATATATTCTTCTTTTTAAGTAATTTTCTCTTGATCCCGATTATCAATATGCGCGGACGATTTTGTGGGACTCCATAATCCTTAGCATATACAAGTTTGGATTTAACCTCATAACCTTTTAAATTTCTAAAGGTCTCTAAAACGTCTTTAAATATTTCTCCTTTAATTCCAGATTTTGTCCATCGAGATCTGATTAATCCCTCTACATTTTCGAAGAGAAATATTTTTGGCTGTACTTTATGAATAAAATAAGCCATATCTTGATAAAGGTGATTTGAAGGTAATTGCTCTTTCTCAACTGAATAAGATCTTCTTATTCCAATACCAGAAAAACCTTGGCATGGAGGGCCTCCTGTAACGAGGTCAACCGTATCTTTTTTAAAATCCCTCCCAAATTCCTCTTTAAGTTTGAAGAAAAGATTTGAAAAAAATTTCTTATTGTTAATAACTTCTTTTATATCTTGGGAATAAAAATAATTTCTTAAATGTGGATAATGTTCATCTCTGTTAATAAGATAAGTTTCTAAAGCATCTTTATTTAGCTCATTTACATAAAGGGGAAAGAATCCTGCCTTCTCAAGACCAAGTGAAAGTCCTCCGCATCCAGCAAATAGATCTATAAAAGTTGGCTTATTTTTGGATAGTTTTATTGCTCTAAAAATTTATGATTTTATTATGAAACTTTTCAAGAGAAGTGGTTCAAATTGAATTGAAATCAAGAAATGAAAATTTAAAAAAGATTTTTTTTATTAAAAAATATATATTTGATAATAATTGATAATGCGGCTATGAGAAAAATTGATATTACTCCTTCGCCACGCATATTAAGAATGCTAGGTCAAATAAATTTTTCAGCATTTCAATGTATTTGTGAATTGATAGATAATTCACTCGATTCTTTTGATGAACGGGACTATTCTTCAAAAGTTTTAGAATTCAATAATAATAAATTAGCTGTCTCATCTACTGAAGAGATAAGAATAAAAATACCAAAACTTAATTCGGATTTCGAAAGAAATTCAATCATTGTTAAAGATAACGGCAAAGGAATGGATGATGAACAACTTGAAAATTCTTTAAAAGCTGGTTTCTCGAGTAATAACCCTGTGGACAAAATGGGTTTGTTTGGGATGGGATTTAACATTGCGACTGCCAGACTAGGAGAAAAAACAGAGATTTATACTACAAGAAAAGAAGACAATTTTATTTACAAAGTTTCAATAGATTTTAGAGAACTTGAAAGAAGTGGAAATTTTATTAGGGAGGTAGAAGTACTTAAAAAGGATACAGATGAACTTTATGAACATGGCACAAAAATTGTTATTTCTAAATTAAATAGAGAACATGTTAAACCATTAAGGCAGAAACAAAATATTCTCAGGCAACTAGGTAAAACTTATGGAAGAATTCTTCGTAAAAAAGGCATAAATCTTATTTATGAAGATTCAAAGTGCACACCTTTTATGCATTGCACCTGGAACGGAACTAGAAAAGGTAAAGATAATGTTCCCACAATCATAAAGATTGATGAAGTTCTAGATGAAAAGAAATATTGCAATACTTGTTGGACTTGGCTTTTTAATACAGATATCGTCTGCCCATCATGCGGTAAAAAAGATAATTTGTCTTCAAGAGAAAGAAGGGTAAAAGGATGGATAGGATTGCAAAGATTTTTTTCAGAAGATCATTATGGATTTGACTTAATTAGAAATGGAAGAGTAATTAGATCTTTAGAAAAAGATCTCTTTTACTGGATAGATGAAAATGGTCAAAGAATGCTGGAATATCCAATTGATGGTTTTCAAAAAATGGGACGTTTCGTAGGTGAATTAGAAATTGACTTTGTTCAAGTTACTCATCAAAAAGATTCTTTTGAAACTAGTTCAATTGATTGGCAGGATTTTGTGAGAGTCATAAGGGGTCAAGGTCCTATTCAACCAATGGTCGCTAAACGACATAAATATGAACAAAATAAATCTCCTCTCGCAACGCTCTTTAATGCATATAGATCTATAAAAGCAGGCAAAGCAAATTTTATACCTTCAAGAGAAGATGGTAAAGCGCTTATTAGAGATTCGGTTATTACAGACTATAAAAATAGATTTTTCGAAAATGAAACTGCATACAGAACAGATGAAAAATGGTGGGAATTAATAGTAAGAAATGAAAGAACAAATATGCCAACAAATTCCTCAACCTCCACCGATACTCAAACTGGAGGTAATCCTTTTAGTAATATTTCTGGAACAAGTGAAACTCATAATACACAGATAGAAGAAATTAAAGACAAAAAAGATGAACTTTTTGAATTAGACGAAATTCTTTCGGGTACTTACTCCATAGATATTTTTAAAAATGTTCAAATTAAAGTGGAGGCTGAAAGAGCAAAAAATGGAACTCATGAAAGGGGATTTACTGTAAGTCCTGAAGGCTTATTACTTATTTTTAAATATTGGCCAAATTCTAAAATTTTTGAAGAAACATTTTTGAAACCTGAAGATTTGTTGGTAAATGAACTAGCTTTTTCTTTTTTCCAAAATGTAGACTTAAATCTTGCAGAAGCTCCACTTTCCATAACAGAAAGAAGCCTTAAGAAAAAATATTTCCCTTATTTACAACCAGAAATAAGACAAATTGATGAACAGATCCAAGCATTGGTTAGAAATATGAAAGACCATCTAAAAGATACTGTTAAGAAAATTGATAATTTCGATATATCATTACTTTCAGAAAATTCAATTAATCAAGTTATTCACCGTATTTCACAGACTAACTTGATCCCTCAGCATGAAATTCAAGAAGCACTTAGTAAAGGTAAATTTATAGAGTACGCTGATTTAAAGGTTTTGGTTGAAATCTTCAAAAACTACCCAAGTACTTTATTTGATGGTATGTTTTTTAGATTTTCTATAAATTCTGATAATCTAAATCAAACAATAAGTAAGAATCTTATTAAAGATGCTTTAATTAACTTTGAAGATATTATATGGTGGCAAGAAAATGGCAATAATCCTAGTAGCGAGCTCATTTGGAAAGGAAAGAGTAGAAGGGTTATAGGCTCTTTAGAAGTGCTTGAGGGATATAAATGAATAGTGCTCAAACTAATTTTATTTCATCAAAAAGATTAGCACTTGGGCCATGGCCAGCTTTTGAGAGATGCATAGCAAGATTTCTTGAACATGGAGGATTTACTGATGTAAAGGTTGTTGGCGGCACAGGAGATCAAGGGGCAGATGTATTAGCAAGAAAAGGTCACGAACTTTGGGTTATTCAAGCTAAATATAGAAATTCAGGTAAAGTTCCAAAAAGTGCAATTGAAGAGGCTTTAAATGCTATGCGTGAATATTGCTCAAACGTTTGCGTAACAGTAACTAATCAATATTTTTCTAAAGAGGCAGAAGAATTTAATAAACAAAAAAAAGATTTAGGATTTAAATCACATTTATGGAATCGAGACGATGTTCTTAAATTTGGTGAATCTTTGCCTCTAGTTTCACAAAATCGCCGAATACCTCGTGACTATCAAAAGGAAGCGATAGATGAAATAACTAATGCGATGAATAGAGGACAAAGTAAAGGATTAATTACCTTGGCTACAGGGTTAGGAAAGACAATGATTGCTTCGACATTTATTTCTAATTTTCTTGAAGATAATCCAAGCTCAAATATCCTTGTGTTGGCTCATATGAGCGATCTTGTTAAACAGTTAGATAGATCTTGTTGGCCGCAATTTAATAGTGAAATTTCTACTCATGTTTGGACTGATGGTGAAAAGCCATCATTTTTTACAGGCGTAGTTTTTGCTACTTGGCAAAGTGTTTTGAATGCTATGGATAATGGGGAAATAAAAGAGGATTATTTTGATCTTATTGTTGTTGATGAATGTCATCATGCTCCAAGTAGAAGTTTCTCAAGACTTTTAAATGATTTAAAACCATTCTTTTTGTTAGGAGTTACTGCTACACCTTGGCGAACAGATAATTCCTCTTTAAGAAACTTATTTGGAAATCCTCTTTTTTCTATGAGCGTAGTTGAAGGAATGCAAAAAGGCTTTTTATCAAAAGTTGATTATGAAATGTTCACAGATAATATTGATTGGGAAGAAATTAGAGATCTTTCCAAAAAAGGATTAACAATTAAAGACCTTAATCAGAAACTTTATATTCCCGAACGGGATCGCGGGATGGTTGAAAAAATAGTTTCAATAATTAAATCAACAGATAATCCAAGAGTATTGGTTTTTTGTCGTTCGATTCCTCATTCAGAAAGATTGTTTTCTTTTTTTAAGATGTACGACATTAAGACATCAATCTTACATAACAAATTATCAAGAACAGAGAAATTTAATGCACTCTCAAAATTTAGAGATGGCAGATTAACTGTACTAATATCTATAGAAATGCTCAATGAGGGTATTGATGTTCCTGAAGTAAATATTGTATCTTTTGCAAGAGTTACACATTCACGAAGAATTTTTCTGCAACAATTGGGGAGGGGATTGAGGATTAGCGAAAATAAAAAATTTGTTAAAGTATTAGATTTTGTAGCAGATATTAGAAGAGTAGCTGCAGGTATTGAGATAAATTCAGAAGCATCAAAGATAAAAGAAGTTGAGATTGTTCCATATCCAAATGGTAACATCGTGAAATTTTCAAATGATACAACTAAATTTTTTGATCAATATCTTAACGATATGTCAGACATAAGTAATTTAGATGATACATCAAGACTTGAGTTCCCAGAATAAATAAAGAAGATGTTTGAAGAAGTTTTAAATGACTTAAAAAAATTATCACTAAAAGGACCGATAAAGGCAGTTGGTCAAGGTTCGAATGCTATTGGTAAAACACTTCAGTCAGAATTAAATATTGGACATTCAACTACTTCTAGAAATCAATATAAAGGGTTTGTAATTTCTTCTACTTCATCAAAAAGCAATCGCACAAATTTATTTGCGAAAGTACCTGATTGGCAGAAAAGTGAAATTAAATCTTCAAAAGAAATGCTAGATTTATATGGGGTCGAGGACCCTAGAGGTAAATATATGAAAAAGCTATTTTGTTCGGTTAACAGTTTAGAACCAAATAATTTCGGTCTGATATTTGTAGTCGATAAATTTTCAAAAGTTTTGCAAGAAAAATACTTTGTTAAACAACAAAAAAAATCTATTGCAATTTGGAGTACAGAACAACTATTTCAAAAGTTAATTAAATTAGATAAGACAATAGTCATATCAGCAAATTTATTTAAAAAAAAAGATGGTAATTATTTTCATTTTCGATTTGCCGAATTCATGTTACAACCTTCCATAGAGAAGTTTTTTGAACTTCTCGACTATGGAGCTATAACTATGGATCATTTGATTTCTGTCGAAAAAGGTAAAAATGTTCGTGATCAAGGGCCTATATTCAAGATTTCGAAAAACTCAAAAAAAGATCTTTTTTACGATTATCAGAAATTCGACCTTATGCATTAATAATTTCTTTAATGATTTTGTTTATGGAAATTTATCTACTTTATCCTTCTCTAATAACCCTTTAATGGTATCTTCATCTCCTCGAACTCTTTTACAATTTTTTCAGTTAAAAACTTTTTTGCACCACTACTCGAAGTATCAGTAATTTTATACTTTTTAATCATTATTGTTTTTAGATATTCACTAACTACAGGCGAAAAAGTTATGTTAATCATCTTGCTCCTCCTCCAGAAACTCTGTAAGCATCTATAACCAATTCTTCAACCATCTCTTTTTCTGTTTGGTTGCTTTTCTTCGCTAAAAATTGAAGCATTACAGTTGCAGTGCCATTAAGTGAAATCTTCATATCATTGACCCCTGCATTCTTCCAAGAGAAGAACGGTACTTCTCATTCCACTTTTAGTTCTTCCTTTATTTGGTCTTGTATCTTCTTCCTCAAATGGCATCCACTTGCAAAGTAATTTTTTAGTTCGTGGATTACCTGTACTTTTTCTAATTGGACTTTTGTATATGAATAAATTTGTCACAGGAGAATTCAATCCTAAGTCATCTCTCACATTTAAGGTTTTCTGCTCTCCAAAAATCCACTTTTCAGGTAGTGAATGCTTAACCATCAGTACAATTCTTCTTAAATTAAATAAACAATCAATTTTTTTTGGATATTTACTTATAGGCGGAATGGTACAGGAATGGTACTAATTGTTAAGAGGCCGAAATATGCCCTTTTTTAGTATTACATTGCTACTAAAAACAGGGTTTTTTGAGCCTTATTTTGCCGCCTGTCCCGTTCAAATCTGGGTCCTGGCACCTTTAAAACCCTGTCTTAGACAGGGTTTTATACTTTGAAATCATTGAGAACTCGTTATTTTTCGTATTTTTTTATAACTTAAAATTTTTAGTTTTCTACTCTGCAGACTTGACCAATTACACCCAAAATCAGTTTATCTCCATTTGGATCTTGCCAATTAGCTAAATCATTTAAATTACTATTTGCTTCATCTATTGAGACATCAACATCTCTAAATGATTTTTCAAAACAGTTTATATCCATTGTATAGAGAATATCTTTAGTAATTTCACTTTTTGTTTTAGGAATAAATTTACTCAATACTCTTACAGAACCATCCTCATTCCTTTTTATACTTTTCCTATCCCATAACTGCTCACCGTATTCACTTGTAGGGACTCCAACCCATTCATGAGGCAAAGCTTCTGATTTTTTTATTGAAATACAAAAGAAAACAATAATCGAAAGGACAAAATTAAATATATTCCTAAAAAATATTGAATTAACTTTATTCTTAGAATTAATCATGACTACTTTTGGAATACAAATATTTTTATTGGTAGGAAATATAAGATTAAAAATTTGTAAAAATTTTTATTGATTAGTATTTCTATTATAGATAGAATCAAATATTAAATTAATAATTTACTTCCAATAAATTTATTATAAAAATAATGAATAAAATACAGAAATTTCTCTCAGTAGTTTTTTTTATAGCAATATTTGTAGTATTGATTTATTTAATCCAAAATTATGGGATTGAACCTTTAAGGAACAAAATAGAAAGTATGGGGATTTGGGCTCCTTTTGGAATATTCATCCTCAGAGGAGTAAGTATTATTTTACCTGCCCTTCCAAGTTCAGCTTATTCTCTGCTAGCTGGTTCATTACTAGGATTTCAAAAAGGTTACATAACAATAATCTTTTCTGATATCGTTTTTTGCCAAGCTGCTTTCTTTATCGCAAGAAATTATGGTCGGGTGCCTGTACGTAATTTAGTAGGCCCGAAAGCAATGCAAAAGATTGAAAGTTTTAATCAAAACCAGCTAGAAGAAAATTTCTTTCTTATGACAGGTCTACTAATGACTGGCCTTTTTGATTTTCTAAGCTACGCAATTGGTATTGGAGGAACTCGCTGGAAAATATTTACTCCTGCATTATTAATTAGTCTTCTAATCAGTGACTCTATTCTAGTAGCAGTAGGAGCTGGAGTTAGCCAGGGAGCAGGATTATTTCTAGGGATTGCTCTATTGGGAATGTTTGCTTTAGCGACTCTTTCAGGATTGGCAAAAAATAAAATGCCTAAATAACAAAACAATTGGTAATTCTGAATCAAAGATGAAAGATATGACATTTTCGCAAACAATAACTATATAAATAATGATTCATGCAAGAATAGAAATCGATTAATTTTTATAGTTATTAGATGACTCCATTTAGACCAACTTCATATAATCGCCCTGGAGAACAAATATCAACTACTCCTTCTGGATTAAAAGTAACTTCTGCAAAGAGATTAATGGTGGATTCAATGGTAAGAATGATACAAAAAGCAGAAAATCATTCCGTAGAAGATAAACTTGACGAAGAATCTAACAATAATTAATCAATTCATAAATAAAAGTATAGGAGAGTGGAAATCCATTAGAAGTTCTCATACTTTAGTTTTTCAGGAATTTGAAAACTCAACTAGTAAAATATTTATACAACATATCAACAAAAAAAATAAAAAAGTCGTTGAAATTTTTAAAAATTATAAATTCAGTTTAAACCTAGAGAGCATAGCCATTTCTATAAACTGGCAAGCTATTAGTGATTGGGAAGATGATTATATGAGTGAGGGAGATGAAACTATTCTGATTTTTTTACCCAAAGATGAAAATTCAGGAATTGTTCTAAGAAATAAAGGTTATACAGAATCCTTTATTTCATCATCCAATTATTTTGTTGATGAACAAAATAATTTACACATTAAAACTATTTATAAATCAACAGTTTCCGAAGAAAGAATTTCCTTTTTATCCACTCATGTAAGATCAAGATTTTCTACTATTAGAAATCTTGAAAATAACTCAGTTATCCAGACTTCACATACTTCAGAGATAAGGAATTTAGCTAGTTTAAAAGATTAATTATCCTTTCAAATTGAAACTCTGTTTCAGATATTAATTTAGGAAGAAATCCTTTGTTTCCGCTCATATTATTAACTGTTGAATTCAAATCAGAGATAGTTGCATCTCGCATTAATTGAAAAACCCTTTTTGCATTTCTTAAAGGTACCCCAAGAGCAAGATAAGTATTTTTAAGATCCTTCAAACAACTTTTTTCTAAAACTGACTCGTCATTAGAAATTAAAAGATAAGCAACAATCCTTAGGATTATTTCTCCATCTCTTAAACAAACGGACATCTTGTTAGTTGTATTTAAAGATATTTTTGAATTAAGTGAATCTTGATTTTCGCAAATCATTGCTGTTACAGCATCTGCTGCAATTGCATGTGAATTATTAGTAATTGAGCTTATTGCATCTAATCTTGAGTTTGCACTATTAATAAATTCTTTTATATTGCTTAGATCATTTAATTTCTTATCGCCTAACAATAGTTGATTATTCTTTGAAACTGACATTCCTGAAGTAAAAATTTAAAGACCGATCTTAAGAATAATATAAAGCTAGTAAAAACAATAAAATTTCAAACTTAACGCAACGCTTCTTAATTAATAACCTTATTCCAAAGTGATAGTTGAAATAATTCAAATAAAAAATTTTTTTTCCGCTAATATAAAGCTACATTTTTAATAAAGTTTTGGATCAACAGGATTTAAAATTATCAAAGAAACTTATTTCCTTATATAAAAAGAGATTGGAAAAAGAAATTCTAGACAGAAGTATGAAATTAAAGATGCCTCAAAATAAATTTGAAGAAATAATTAATAACAATAATGAACTTATAAATTTAAAAAAAGCGTTAGAAGATTTAGAAACGGAATCTGAATCTCATAGTAAAGTCTGATTTTTGAAAAACCCTTCCAAAAGTGCCTCAAACCAACAATTTCCTTTTTAAGTCCCTAAACAACCAACAACTTCAAGCAGTAAAACATGTTTATGGACCACTATTAGTTGTAGCAGGTGCAGGTAGCGGGAAAACTAAAGCTCTTACACACAGAATTGCAAATCTTATTGAAAATAACTCTATAGATCCCTATAACATTCTCGCAGTAACTTTTACTAACAAAGCTGCTAAAGAAATGAAAGCACGATTAGAGGTTCTTCTAGCCCAAGATTTAGCTTTTAATCAATATGGTCAGCCTTGGACAACTCTCAAAGAAATTGATCAAAATCAATTAAGAACAAGCGTTCACCAAGAAAGGCTTCAGGACCTTTGGATCGGTACTTTCCATTCCTTATTTTCAAGACTTCTGAGATACGATATTGAAAAATATACTGATCCAGAGGGCCTAAAATGGACAAGACAATTTTCAATTTATGATGAAACAGATTCTCAAACATTAGTAAAAGAAATTATCAGTCAAGATATGAATCTTGACCCAAAAAGATATGATCCCAAAAAGATTAAAAGATTAATAAGTAATGCTAAAAATCAATGCTTAACTTCTAATGATCTTTTAGAAAAAGCAGATAATAATTTTGATAAAACAGTTGCAGAAGCCTACAAGAGATATAGGATTTCGCTCTCAAAAAATAATTCTTTAGACTTTGATGATCTTCTACTTTTGCCTGTTTTCTTATTGAGGCAAAATGATATAGTTAGAGATTACTGGCACAAAAGATTTAAACATATTTTAGTTGACGAATATCAAGATACAAATAGAACACAATATGAACTTATAAAATTAATTACAGCTGGAAATACTGAACCAAAAAAATTCTTCAATTGGCAAGATAGATCAATTTTTGTAGTTGGGGATGCTGATCAAAGTATTTATAGTTTCAGAGCAGCTGACTTCAGAATTTTAATTGGTTTTCAAGAAGATTTTAAAACTTCAATCAACGACGATACAAAATCATCTTTAATTAAATTAGAAGAAAATTATAGGTCATCTTCCAATATCCTTGATGCTGCAAACTCACTAATTGAAAACAACTCTGAAAGAATTGACAAAGTTTTAAAGGCTACTAAAGAAAAAGGGGAACTTTTAACGTTACTCAGCTGTGATGATGAAATTTCCGAAGCAGAAGCAATTACCAATAAAATAAAATCACTCAATAACTATAATCAAAACCCAATTTGGAAAAATTTTGCAATTTTATATCGAACCAGAGCTCAGTCGAGAGTACTAGAAGAATCTCTTGTAAGGTGGCGCATTCCTTATACAATTTTTGGAGGATTGCGTTTTTATGATAGAAGAGAAATTAAAGATGCAATAGCATATTTGAAAGTTCTGGTTAATTCTTCAGATAACGTTAGTCTTTTACGAATCATAAATGTTCCTAGAAGAGGGATTGGTAAGACTACTATCCAAAAACTTAATGAACTATCTAATAGGTTAAATATCCCATTGTGGGAGGTCCTTAATGATAAGCAAAGTCTTGAAGAAACAATAGGCAGATCATCAAAAGGAATTAATAAATTTACTGAAATTATGAATGATCTACTGTGTTACCTAGAAAATTCAGGTCCTGCTCAACTACTACAACTTATATTAGAAAAAAGTGGTTATTTAAGTGACTTGCTCTCTAGTGGGACTGAAGAATCTGAAGATAGAAGAAATAATTTACAAGAACTAATTAATGCAGCTACTCAATATGAAGAAGAAACAGAAAGTGGAGATGTGGAGGGATTTCTTTCTACAGCAGCCTTAACAACTGATAATGATACAAAGAAAAATAATCCTAACTCTGTAACTCTCATGACTCTTCATAATAGTAAAGGTTTAGAATTTCAAAATGTTTTTATCACTGGGCTAGAACAAGGTCTCTTCCCTAGCCATAGATCAATAGATACTCCCTCACTTCTTGAAGAGGAAAGAAGATTATGCTATGTAGGTATTACTAGAGCTAAAGAAAGAGTTTTCTTAAGTCATGCCAGAGAAAGAAGATTATGGGGTGGCATGCGTGAAGCAACAATTCCTTCAATATTCCTTTCGGAAATACCTGAAGATTTAATGGATGGCGAATTACCACAAACTGGTGGTGCTTCAATTAGAAGAGATTGGCATCTTGATCGTTTAACTAGAGTTGATCGAAACAATCCAAATGAATTTGTTAACAAACCAATAAATGCAGTAAGGAAATTATATTCAGGTCCTAGTAAAGGGAAAAGCTGGATAGTTGGAGATATGCTTATTCACTCAAAGTTTGGGAAAGGTGAAATCATACATATTTTTGGGAGTGGGGAAAAAATATCTTTAGCAGTAAAATTTGGTGATAAAGGAAGTAAAATTCTAGATCCCAGATTAGCTCCAATTCGTTATGTTAGTTAAAACTCATGAACGATATCTCTGATTACATCCAAGGGGAATTAATCAAAACTCCATTTAATCTATATAACCTAATTGCTAAATATATAGAATCTAATAACAATACTAAAGTAGCTTTTGTTGGCGGTTATTTAAGAGATTTATTAATTAGTAAATTCCACAAAAAATCCTTTTCTAAACCTGTAGATATTGATCTTGTCATTGAAGGATCCTCTATTTCTCTTGCAAAATTTATAAAAAAAAACATTGTAAGTGTAGATTTATGTTTAATCAAGGAATTTAATTTATACAACACAGTAGAAATAAATATTAATGACTATAAAATTGATATTGCTTCTGCAAGAAAAGAAATTTATTCTGCTCCAGGCTTAAATCCCACAGTAAATAAAACTACTATTGAGGAGGATCTTAAGAGGAGAGATTTCACTATAAATTCAATAGCCTTCGAGGTCTCGACAAGGAAAATCTATGATCTTTATGGAGGAATTTCTGATATAAAAAGTAAAAGATTGAACTTACTTCACAGTAATAGCATTTCAGATGATCCAAGTAGATTAATTAGATGTGCAAAATATGCTTCAAGGTTAGATTTCAATATTTCAAATAATTCCCTCAAACAATCTCAAGAAACAGTTAGACAATGGCCATGGAAAAGTTCAGAAACTCATCAGAAAATGATTTACCCTCCTGCACTAGGCATACGAATAAGGATGGAACTAGCTGAAATATGCAAACACGATAATTTGACTAATGTAATTTCGATAATTCATAAATGGGAAATTATCTCAATCTTAAATAAAAATATTAAAGTCGATAAAAGATTTTTAAGAGGACTAAATTGGATTAAGAAGTTAAAGGGAAATCATATGCTTTACTTATTAAAAGATTCAGAAGATTTAGAAAAAGCATGTCAAAGATTTTTGGTAAATAACAGTGAAATAAAAATATTAGAAGATTATATAAATATCAAAAAAATATTTAATGCAAACCAAAAAAATTTCAATCATTTTTCTCCATCAAGTTGGACAGAATTTATTGAGGACAGAAACCTTAATGATGAGACAGTCAAATTATTAATTTGCGATGGAGGACCATACTGGCGTAACTTGTTTAAGTGGTTATTTATTTACAAATTCATAAAATCAAAAAAAGACGGAGAAACATTAAAAAAAGAAGGATGGGACCCAGGGAAGGAGATGGGAAAGGAAATAAAAAGATTAAGATATTTGGAAATTGACAAATTAAATAAAAATTAATTACATTTTTACAACCTCTCCAATCTTGTACCATTTATCCTTTAAAACATTTTCATATTTACGATTGCAACTAATCAACAAGGGTCCACATGTTTGAGGGTCTAATAGTAATGATATTCTCTCGTTAAAAGTCTCTTGATCTAATGAATATTCGTTTAAAAAATTAATTATTCTTTTTTGCTTATTTACTTTATAAATTTTGTCAAAAATTTCTTTATTAGATTCAAAGAAAGTACTTTTAACATCTTTTCTTATTAAATCAAATACTCCAGGATAAGCTTTAAATGCAAATAAATCTAATAAAACTTTTAGTGGCTCAAGATTATTGCTATGCCTATATAAATTAGATGATTCAACCATTTCTTTAAGATGTCCAATAAATCCATATCCAGTGATGTCAGTCGCAGCATTGACTAATGATTCTTTAAATTGATGTTGAAAAAGATAAATTTCATCAAGCAAATATTGCTGACTCTTTACTAAATTATTAATTATTTCAGAAGAACTACCTAGCATATTAATATTTTGCATTTGACCAGCAAAGTAAATTCCAACGCCAAGAGGTCTAGACATCATGAGAATATCTCCAATATTCATTCCAGATTTAAGCCATGGTTTTGCTCCATTTTTTAAAATACCTTGAACCGTTAAAGAAATATCTATTCCTAATGAATAAGGTTTATTTACTAAACTTCTTGCCTCGAAAGTATGGCCTCCAAGTAATTCACCTCCATGATCCTCAACTGTTGATTTAATACCTTGAAGTGATTGAGAAAAGAGGTAACTCTGAAATTCCCTTTCAACTTTTGGTAATGAAATTAAAGCCTGCGCGGATGAAAGTTTTGCTCCGCATGCCCACAAATCTGAGCAAGCATGCAAAGTAGTAATTTTTGCATTAAGCCAAGGATCACTTAACAAAGAAGGAAATCCATCTACACTTTGCAAGATAATATCTTCACCATTTTGATATATTTCAACTGAATCTTCAGGGGATGAGGCAAAAGAATCTAAATTAGATTTTATTAATGATTTATTCAAAACAAACTGAGGAAGTTTAGCTGCACATCCCCTGCAATCATTTAATGAAATATTTTTTTCACTACTTTTCATAATTTGCTTTTTTAATCTAAATTTGTTTACAAATTTCAGATCAATTTTGTGTTTTAACATCCAAAAAAGATAAGAAGGGCCAAAAACAAAATTGCGATAAATTGCAAAAGCCTTTGAATGATGGCTTGGAAATGTATTAACTATTTGCAATCCGATCCTTTGAGGAAACCACTTTTTTAATGATCCACCTTCTACATCCTTTTTTAGATTTTGGACTAATGTATTTACAACTTTTACTGCAAAAACGCCCGATGCTGGTCTTCTTGCTGAATCTAAAACTGCACAATCACCCACTGCAAAAATTCCGGAAAAACGTTTCAACTGCAAATTCTGATTTGTAATTATTCTGCCTTGAGAATCAGAATCTAATAATTTTTTTTGTGCCCATGAAGGATATGTATTTCCAGTACATAAAAGAATCTTTCCATAATCGAAATTAAGATTTTCAACTAAATCAATATTGGAATTCCGTAAACTTTTTAGAATTGTATTATTAATTTTTCTTGAATCACATAATAGTTTTAAAGGTCTATCTCTCCATCTTTTTCTCAAAGCATATGATACTTCAATTGCAGCAAGACCACTCCCAACAATTACAAATGGATATTCATTAACTGAATCAAAAATGTCCTCTTTTTGTATAAAGTCATAAGCCTTCAAAAAAGGTTTAATTGAAAAAGCATTACGATTTTTAACTAGTGACTCAAATTCTTTTGGAATTATTGTTTGACTTCCATAATTAAGCACTAACTTTGAATAATTAACTGAAGGTCTATTACTTAATACAATTTCCTTTAAATTGAAATCAATATCCTTTACTTCTTCTTCTATAAAAGATACTTTTGAATTTTTTGCTAAAGATTTTATATCAATTAAACTCTCTTCTAAAGTAATTGATTTTGAAAGCACCGATGGGAACATCGCGGAATAAACCAAATGAGAATCTCTAGATATAATTGAAACAGGAATTTCTGGCATTAATTTCGGACACATAAACCATTTGTTCAATAAAAGAACATTTGTGTGTCCTCCTCCAATTAGTACCAGATGATTAAAAGTCATTTACATCACTATGAATAAAGAACATTTATTACCTATTGAAAAATCAAGATTGGGAGTGATTGGTGGGAGTGGATTTTATTCAATGGATCAAATAGAGTACTTAAGAGAACTAGAAATCAACACCCCCTATGGTAAACCTTCTGATTCAATAAAAGTATATAATCTTGGAAATCTAGAGATAGCATTCATTCCTAGACATGGCAGAACACATAGATTAAATCCTTCTGAAATCCCATACAAAGCTAATATTTGGGCTCTAAGATCAATAGGAGTAAGATGGATTATAGCTCCATCAGCAGTTGGTTCATTACAAGAACAGATAAGGCCACTTGATATAGTGGTTCCAGATCAATTTATAGACCGAACAAAAAATAGACCTGCAACCTTCTTTAATGAAGGAGCAGTAGCACATGTAACTATGGGAGATCCCTTCTGCACAAATTTATCACGTATATTAAGTGAAATCGGAGAAAAAAATATTCCTGGAGGTAGACAATTGCATAGAGGGGGTACCTATCTAGCAATGGAAGGTCCCGCTTTCTCAACTAGAGCAGAATCTAATTTATATAGAAGTTGGGGATGTTCAATAATTGGAATGACGAACCATACAGAAGCAAGATTAGCTAAAGAAGCTGAAATAGCTTACTCTTCATTATCTATGGTTACTGATTATGATTGCTGGCATCAAACTCATCAAGAAGTTTCTGTAGAAATGGTTTTGGATAATCTTAGATCTAATACTGAAGTGGCTAATAAAATAATATTTGAAGTAGCTAAATTAATTGAAAAAGAGAGACCAAAAAGTAAGTCACATTTTTCATTAAAAGATGGATTGATAACCCAAAAAGAAAATATCCCCAGCTCCACAAAAGAGAAGCTAAGGATATTTACAGATTCTTATTAGCCTTATTAGATATAAGTGATTGTCAGGTCAAGGTAAGGATTTATTAGCCTCCACCTCCAACACCTTGGTATGAGCCATAGAAGAATATTCCTAAAACGAAGATAACTGCAATTCCACCTGCTGTAGCAACAAGCCATAGAGGAAGAGTTCCTTCAGTCCATCTTCTTTCCCATGCAACTGCTGGTCTACCGTCGGGAAGTCTATCTGGAATTCTTCCATCAGGTCCTTTTAATTTACTCATAATTTTAATTTAATTGAAAAAGTAACTGGAAAATAAAATTCCCAATACAAAGACTGACAATAAGCCTAAATAGAGGCTTGTACGATTAAGTTCAACTGGAACTTTGTTAGGATTTTCGTTAACTTGCATGATGGTTAAATTTATCGGGCTACGAATTGCATAGCAGCAATAGAACCTAAAAAGAATACCGATGGAATAGCTAGAGCGTGAACTGCTAGCCAACGAACAGTAAATATAGGATAAACGCGGACTTCCGCAGCCTGCATTGGAGCTTGAGAATTAGTCATTGTTATTTTGTTCTTAAATCTAGTTGAGATTTAGCTTCATATCTTTGTGTTACAACAGGTGCTTTAGATTCAGATGATTGGAAATAACTATCCGGACGAGGAGTTCCGAAAGCATCATAGGCTAAGCCTGTATATACGAATAAGAAGCCTGCTATAAAAATAGCTGGTAATGTTACTGCATGAATAATCCAGTACCTAATACTGGTGATTATTTCAAAGAATGGGCGTTCACCCGTTGAACCTGCGGCCATAATCACAAATGTTTACCCTATGATCTTACAGTGTAAAATCATAAGTTCGCGAAGAAATTAACAGGTTGGTTACAGACAGTTGCTAAATCTGTCAAAAATTTATTTTTTTTTTACTATTTACTAAAGTTATTTAAAGTTAGCTATTCCATTTAAGGATGTAACCACGCTCTCCAAGTACAAATCCTTTTTGACTATCTAAAAATTCCTTATCAAGAAAAACTATTTTAATGTAGTTTGTTGGCAATTCAGAAGCAATAGGATCTTTATTCCAAGTTTTACCTTGATCTTTACTTACAATTAAAGTTCCATTACCCCCGCCAGCCCATATATCACCATTAGGATCCCATCCCATGTCTAGATAATTGTATCCATTAAGAATAGGTATAATAGGCTTTGACCAATTTTCTAGGTCATTAGTATCTTCATTAAATCTAATTTCTGCTCCTCTAGAAAGCATCCATAAACTTCCTTCTGGATTAAAACCGATACTTTGAACTCTTTTGCTACTGGCTCTTTGATGAGCTATCCATGCATCACTATCCTTTTCCAAAGTAGAAAAGAAATTACCCAGACTACTTACGCTAACATAATCTCCTTTGTTAGTTCTTCTTAAATCTCTTACACCTCCAGAACCAGATGCGTCTACAACTTTTGCATTCCATGATTCACCGCTATCTGATGTTTCGTAAATTGCACCTGCTGTGGTAGCCAATTCTGCAACACCGTCATCAACAGTTGTTATTAAAAATGGTTGGCCTGGTAACTTGTTACCTAGAGATAAGCGAGTCCAATTCTTTCCCGCATCAAGTGTATGCATCACTAAAGAGGGCTGACCTATTAACCATCCCTCTACACCTTTAAAGTCAATGTCTAAAAGACGAAAGTTCTCTTCACTTGGTAAATCTAAATTTCTTTTCTCCCAAGTTTCTCCTCCATCATTAGATTCCATAATTAGCCTATTAGAACCTACTAAAAATCCATTTTTATCATCTATAAAATCGACATCTAAAGCATTAGACTGGTCCTCAAACTGAATTGTTTTCCAAGGGCTGCTATCACTCATCTTTACACCTGTAGAAGAACAACTGCTCAACACAAAACAAAGAATAATAGTTAAAAGGAGATTGGGAGTACTAGTGATAATTTTTTTCATTTCTATATATTAATGCAAAGAGTACAAAGAAAGGAACATAGCAGCAGCAAAAGCCAGACCTCCAAAAATCAATATATTTTTTTGTCCAGGAGGTAAACTGTTAAAACCAAACCCATAAACTAAATTTTCTTCAAACCCACTAGGTTTTGATTTAGGACCTATATCTTTATAAAAATTTTTACCCGCTCGACAAACAGGACAAGCGAAGGTGTTGCCATCCAACTCTGAAAAAGGCGTATTTTTAGGTATGTTTAATTTTTTATTTCCTTCAGACGGATCATAAATATATCCACAACTTCTACATTCGAATCTATTTTGTTCTAGATTAAGGACAGGTTGTTCAACATTTACTGCTAAGGGGTTTTCAGAAAGTTTCTCTTTCTCTAAGCCGTCAACTATTTTGTTTTCCTCAGAGGCTGGTTGAATGTTTTCACTCACGGTTTATTATTGTTCTTTAAGAACTTTAAAAGATTTTGCTTAATTAAGCGACTTTTATTCAAAATTAATTTTTTAAGATGTTTTTATTAACTGGCTATGAATATTTTTTGGGTTTCCTTCTAATTGCCTCAGCTGTACCAGTATTAGCTCTAGTTACTAATCTCATCGTTGCCCCGAAAGGCAGAACAGGGGAACGAAAACTTACATATGAATCTGGAATGGAGCCTATCGGAGGAGCATGGATTCAATTTAATATTCGTTATTACATGTTTGCCTTGGTTTTCGTTATATTTGATGTTGAGACCGTATTCCTCTATCCTTGGGCTGTTGCCTTCAATAGATTAGGCTTATTAGCATTTATTGAGGCTTTAATTTTCATTGCAATACTTGTTATCGCTCTGGCATACGCATGGAGAAAAGGTGCTTTAGAATGGAGTTAAAAAATTGAACCCACAATTATCCCCAAAAGCAATAAGAGAAATCAGAGAAGGGACTTGCAATCCACTTGGTGCCCCACAAGTTACCACTGATTTAAGTGAAAATATAATATTAACCAGCCTAGATGATCTACACAATTGGGCTAGATTAAGTAGTCTATGGCCTCTTCTTTATGGAACAGCTTGTTGTTTTATAGAATTTGCTGCCTTAATCGGGTCTAGATTTGATTTTGATAGATTTGGATTAGTTCCTAGAAGCTCACCAAGGCAAGCAGACTTACTCATAGTTGCTGGAACAGTAACGATGAAGATGGCTCCCGCCTTGGTTAGACTTTATGAACAGATGCCTGAACCAAAGTATGTTATCGCTATGGGTGCTTGCACAATTACAGGAGGCATGTTTAGCGCAGACTCTACCACTGCTGTAAGAGGAGTTGATAAACTAATACCAGTTGATTTATATCTTCCAGGGTGCCCACCAAGGCCAGAAGCAATTTTTGATGCAGTAATAAAATTGAGAAAAAAAGTTGGTAATGAATCAATTTTAGAGCGTACAAAAACAGAGCAAACCCACAGGTATATAACATCTGATCATGAAATGAATCTTGTTTTCTCAGAAAATACAGGTGAATATCTAAACAAAAAATCAGAGAACATCATTTCTGCATCGAAAAAAGAAAAAATAACTGAATTGCCAGAAGAACCTGAAAAAACTGAAATTATCAATACTGAAAAAGATTAATGGAAAAAGACCCTCTAGCCGAATCCTCAGAAATTTCAATTGAAAGAGAAGGATTGATAAGTAAATTTTTATCTAAAGAAGGAATTCCAAATCAATCATTAACTAATGATCAATTAGGAATAGAAAATATTGCTGTAGAACCTAGCAAATTATATGAGGCAGTATCATCTTTAAGAAGCTACGGTTTCAACTATCTTCAATGTCAAGGTGGTTATGATGAAGGGCCAGGAAAAAATCTTGTAAGCTTCTATCACTTTATAACTGTTGATGACTTACAAAAGATCGAAAAGATTAAAGAGGTCAGATTAAAAGTTTTTCTAAAAAGAGAATCAGATTTAACAATTCCTAGTTTGTATAAAATTTTCAAAGGAAGCGATTGGCAAGAAAGAGAAACATATGACATGTTTGGTATAAATTTTATTAATCATCCAAATCCCAAAAGACTCTTAATGCCTGAAGACTGGAGAGGATGGCCATTGCGGAAAGATTACATTCAGCCAGATTTTTATGAACTTCAAGATGCTTTTTAGTTTAATTTTTTTAATTTGCGGTATACAAACATTACTGCTCTCGCCAGTCTCCTTGGATCATGTCTAAGAGTTGGAGTTATTCTTCTTGAATATAGTGGTGCTTGCAAAACATAATAACCCTCAGATAATAATTTTTCTTTGTTACATTGAACTGGCTCTGCCCCTCTACTTTCGTAATAGTCTACTAATGGAGACTTTTCAAATTGAATCTGAGATAAAATTGAGTTAAAAATTCGAGCATTAACTCCAAAATTTAATAATTGTTTTTCTATTGCTTTGATATGTTGATAAACATCAAGTCCATCTGTTTCTCCTGGCTGGGTCATCAAATTACTGACATAAATTTTGGGAGCATTACTTTGCAATAAGGCATCTACTATCTCTGGTACTAAAAGATTAGGCAGTAACGAAGTGTAAAGACTTCCTGGGCCAAGAACAATTAAATCAGCTTCTTTTATAGATTCAAGAGCACTAGGAAGAGCTGAAGGATTTTCTGGTAGGTAACCAATCCTCGAAATTAATTTTTTAGATTTGCTGATCTTGCTTTCACCAAATATTTTTTCACCGTCTTCTAATTCTGCCCATAACATAACATCAATATTTGTTGCAGGTAAAACTTGACCTTGAACTGCCAAAACCTTACTAGAGGCTTGAACTGCTTTTTCTAAACTGCCTGTAATTGTTGTTAAAGCTGACAAGAATAGATTTCCAAAACTATGACCTTCCAGACCACTTCCTTCTGAAAATCTATACTGAAATAATCTAGTTAAAGTAGGTTCTTCGTTTGATAATGCTGCTAAACAATTTCGAATATCTCCTGGAGGTTGCACACCTAATTGTTTTCTGAGAATTCCACTACTTCCACCATCATCGGATACGGTTACGATTGCTGTAATATTACTACTATAATTTTTCAAGCCTTTTAGCAAAGTAGAAAGGCCTGTACCTCCCCCAATTGCAACAATATTTGGGCCTCTGTTTAATTTACTTTTAACTCTTAATGCATCAACTAAAAATGTGTTTTTTTCTGGAACAAGCGCTTTTTGAATAGAATTAATGCTTCTATTTTGACCAATCCCGATTAATAATAGTCCAAAAACAAAAATCAATGGTCCCATTAATGATAGAGGCAAAATACTAGTTACACCGGTCATTACCCAAACAAAGATTTCAATAAGCCAATAAAGCGGTCTAAAATTTGTCCAAATTGCAAAGCCTAATAATGTAGTCAAAAATCCTATTGCAGATGTAAACATCCATCTTTTTATAACCAATCCTGGCAGAAGCCAACTCAAAAATCTTAAGATTTTGGTCAAAAAGACGAACTTAGACTTTTTAAAACTTTTATAATGGCCTCTTACACTTCTTTTACGCTTATTCATTAAAAAACCTCTTAAATTATTTTTCTCAAATTTAAAAACTACATAAAATCATTATAAATCAAATTCACACATCCTTTTTTTATTTCTAAAAATAGGCAAAATGGAATATATAGATGTTTTTTATATAAGTTTTGAAAAAATCAAAGCATGCAGTTGAAACAAAAAACCTCTCAATAAGCTGGGGGGAAGTTAATGTGCTTAATCAGATAAATTTTGAACTTAATGATGGAGAGAAATTAGCTATTGTTGGCCCTTCAGGTTCTGGTAAATCAACCATATTAAAAATATTAGCAGGATTAATTTTACCTACCAAAGGCGAATTAAGAATATTTGGTGAGAAGCAAACATATTTGAGATTAGATCAAAATAATCCTCCTGATGTAAGACTAGTTTTTCAGAATCCGGCTTTATTAGGATCTCTAACTATTGAAGAAAATGTAGGTTTTCTCCTCAAGAGAAATAAAAATCTATCGAAAAAGTCAATTCATGAAGTAGTACGTGAATGCTTAGCTGAGGTAGGGTTATTTAATGTTGAGAATAAACTTCCAAATGAATTAAGTGGAGGCATGCAAAAAAGAGTAAGTTTTGCGAGGGCATTAATTACTGATCAAACTCTTAATGCAAACTCTAAACCTTTATTACTTTTTGATGAACCAACTGCCGGGCTTGATCCCATTGCCTCTTCGAGAATTGAAGATTTAATTAATAAGACAAATCATAAAGCCAGCGGATCATCTATTGTAGTTAGCCATGTTCTTAGTACTATAGAAAGGACTTCAGACAAAGTTTTAATGCTTTATGGAGGCAAATTCAGATGGGCAGGCTCCATTGATGAATTTAAAAAGAGTAAAGATCCCTATGTTTTTCAATTTAGGAATGGGAAACTGGATGGTCCAATGCAACCGAAAGACATTTAGAAATTATGCGTAGAAGCTTACGAGATTCAATAGTTGGTTTTTCCTTATTAGGAGGAATATTAATATTCACATTTTTTTCTGTTTGGCTAAGAGGAGTGAGATTATCTTCAAAAAATTGGTACCTCTTTGCTGAATTCAATAACGCAAGCGGTTTATCAAAAAAATCTCCAGTTACTTACAGAGGAATCTTAGTTGGATCGGTAGAAGATATCTTGTTCACGAATGAATCAATTAAAGCAAAAATAGTTTTAAATAATCCTGAAATTATTCTTCCAAGGCCAACATTTGCAAGGGTAGTTACAAATTCTTTCCTTGGAGGAGATGTACAAGTTGCTTTAGAAACTAGTGAAAAGACAATTCCAAAAAACATTGCAAAGCCTATATCTGAAAAATGCGATGCCAAATTAATTATTTGTCAGGGAGACACTATCACAGGTAAACAACTATCAAGTCTTTCAAATATAACTAATAAAATAAGTCAACTTTTAAAAGACACAAATCAAGAAAACTTAATTGAAAACATCGTTAACTCAATTGACACATTTGACAGAACACAAGAAAATCTTGATGAATTAATTTATTTATCTAAACAAGAACTACAAAGAGTTGAACCTCTAATAAAAGAAATTACAATCGCTGCTAATCATTTAAATAACATTTTGTCTACTATTGATGATAAAGAAACCCTTAATGACATTAAATTGACACTTAGTGCTGCTAGGTCAATCTCAACCAAAATAGATGATATGAGCGATGATTTTGAAAAATTAACGAAAGATAAAGAATTAACTAAATCTATAAGAGATTTAACGATTGGACTTTCAAAATTCCTTAATGAAATTTATCCCTAAGAATTATTTAGAATTCATTGATAGCATTTAAAGCCATAGCTGCAATTGCTTTATCAGTAGCTTTTGGCAGTTGGACATATTTCCCTTGAGCCGCCTCTGCTAATTCTTTACCAAATCCGCTCGCTATAAATTTTCTCTCTGTATCAATTACTAATAGTTTTATCCCAAGCATAGGATATTTTGCAGCGATATCTAAAACCTCCTGTTTTAAATTGATATTTTCATTTTCATTATCATTTCCCTCAACCTCATTTTGTCCTAGAGATAATCCTAATGGTACATTTCCTCTGCCATCAGTAATTCCAACAACAATAACTTGACCGATATCTCCTGTTGAAAGAGCGTTTTTTGCTACTTTTGCTGATTGTGTTAATCCATGTGCTAAAGGGGATCCTCCACCACAAGGCATTGTTTCCAATCTTCTTTTTGCAGCAGTTATTGATCTCGTTGGAGGTAAAAGCACTTCGGCCTGATTCCCTCTAAAAGGAATAAGAGCTACTTCATCTCTATTCTCATATGCCTCTGTTAAAAGTCTTATTACAGCACCTTTGGCACTTTGCATTCTATTTAAAGCCATAGAGCCACTAGCATCAACCAGAAAAATTACTAAAGCTCCTGCTTTTTTTTGAAGAAGCTTTGCTCTAAAATCATTTTCTTCAATAACTATCGATTTATTCGGGTTCCTTAATCTTCTTGATTTTTGATAGGGAGCAGCAGCTCGAAGAGTAGCATCTACAGCAATTCTTTTTACTTTACCTCTTGGAATAATAGGTTTTACATATCTCCCTCTACTATCACTAAATATGACTGATCTACTCCCGCTATTTCCTGCTTTAGCTTTAGCTGATGAAAAAAGCAATAAATCAGGATCAACCATACACGCCTCGGGATCTAATATGAATTCTTCAGGTATTTCAGGAGTAGATTCTTCTTCTCCATCAGAATTATCTTCTTCTTGTTCTTGGTCTTGCTCATTATCATTTTCATTAGTATCAGGTTCAGACTCTTCATTGTTTGATTGAGGTGGAGGTGGGGGACTCTGATCCTCTGGAGGGGGTGGTTGAATATCATCTTCTTCTGGAGGAATTTGCATTGCTCGTGGAAGAATAACTAACCTTACTGCGACTTTAAGATCTTCAGAATTTACATTTTCATCGCCTCGAAGAGCTGCATTAGCCTTTGCTACTTTTACAGCAAATAGTTCTGACCTATGCCCTTCTACTCCTCCCCTAAGAGCTTCATTCACTAAATAGGTTATTTGCTCTTTTGTTATCTTGACATCCTTTAACCATTGTCTTGCCAAAATTAATTGAGTAGATAAATTATCGGATTCTTCGGACCATTTTTCTGAAAATTTAATATTATTTTCTGCGTGTGATAAAACAGATTTTGTAATCTCAACTCTTTGAGCATTATCAATAGATTGATCTGCGGACAGCACAATAGCAAAACGATCTAAAACATGATCTCGTAAAGCACCTTCTTCAGGATTATAAGTTGCTATTAAAAGAGACTTACAAGGATGAGAGAGGCTCAAGCCATCTCTTTCAATATTATTTTGCTCTCTTCCTATAGCTTCAAGAATTAAATTTACAATTCCATCATCTAATAAATTTATATCGTCTACATACAGAACACCTCTATGAGCTTCTGCTAAAATTCCAGGCTGAAACACTTGTTCTCCCGTACTTAATGAGGCAGCGACATCAATTGATCCAACAAGTCTATCTTCAGTTATACCAATGGGAACTTGAACAAATGGTGCCTCTTTTACTTTTTTTGGAATTTCATCAATTTGATTCAAATAATCACTTCCAATTGCCTCCTCTAACAATTTATTAGTACTAATATCCCATTCCTCTGGTTTATCTGGATCTAGGTTCCTACCAATAGGTCTTAATGAAGTATTACTATTTCTCTTAGATAGTGTTTCCAGTATTGATTCATTATCTAATACTTCTACAGGAGGGAGTAAAGTATGCAAACCCCTTGCTAATACTGACTTGCCAGTACCTCTTCCGCCAGCGATAATCACTCCTCCTAAACTCGGATCAACTGCTGCCAAAAGCAAAGATAATTTCAATAAGCTATGACCCGTAATTGCCGCCAAAGGAAAAGCTCTAAAAGAATCCTTTGAGTTCATTAAATCTTTTATTTCTCCTTTTTCTTTTAACTCGGGGTTCAAAATCACTTTAAAAATGCCTGATATAGAATTTACCCAATAACTTTGTTTTTTGTAGTGGAATTATCAAATCTTAATATCAAAAATGGACTATGTATATCCCTCGGAGCAAATATTGATAGTAAATTCGGAAGCCCTCTTGAGTCACTATTAATTTGCAAACCCAAAATAGAGGAAATAATAAATGAGTGGGGAGATAGTTTCAACAAAAAAAAAGAAGAGAAAAGCAAATTTCATGCAAGCTTTTTTTGGTCTTCAATTTATGAGACATTACCCCATGGTGTTGAAAATGAGCAGCCAAATTATTTAAATACTCTCTTACTTATAAAAAGTAATTCTTTTCCTAAACCATCAATTAAAAAGGCGAAATTACTTTTAAAAAAGTTAAAAAAGTTAGAGAGTTTTTTCGGACGAGAAGAGACGCCAAAGGGTAAGAAATGGCTATCAAGATGTCTCGATTTAGATATTCTTTGGTGGGAAGATTTTCATACGGTTGACGAGGAATTAACATTACCTCACCCTAGATTCATGAATCGTAATTTCGTTATTACACCACTATCTGAAATCTTAAGTAGAAGCCAAAAAATCACAAAGTGTGATGTCCCAAAATGGTCAATTTAAATGATTTACAAAACCAAAAAATAACTGTTAGGCTATTTTTATTTAAAAATTATGGGCAACAAAAACCTTATAAAAAGATCCATTTTTAAAGAAAAAATATCTGAGTTAAAGTCAAAAAAATTTAGTTTCGAAATAAATAGAATTGAGCTTCCAAATGGACATGAAGGTGAATATGGATACATTAAGCATCCTGGGGCAGCATTAGCCGTACCTATTACAACAGACAATAAAGTTATCATTCTTCGGCAATATAGATTTGCTGTTTCAAGGTATTTACTAGAATTTCCAGCAGGTACATTAGAAATAGGTGAAACACCTATTAATTCAATTAAAAGAGAAATACAAGAAGAAACTGGATTTAGTGCAAACAAATGGGATGAACTTGGAACTCTTGTCCCTGCTCCTGGTTATGCAGATGAGGAAATTTATTTATTTTTAGCGCGTGATTTGAGCAAACTAAATTCCGAGGTTAAAGGAGATTTAGATGAAGATATAGAAGTGTTAATTTTAGATCCGAATGAACTAGATAATCTTATTTCTAGTGGGGATGAGATTCTTGACGCAAAAACTGTAACAGCTTGGTTCAGAGCTAAACAATTTTTAGATAAATTATGAATAAACCTAGAATACTTTTTTGGCATAGAAAGGATTTAAGAATATTTGACAATCAAGCTTTAATCAAAGCATTTTCATTATCAAATGCTATTACTTCAACTTACATATTTGATAAAAATTACCCACACGATTTCAATGCAAGTTCAAGAGCTTGGTTTTTAGGAAATTCGCTTCAAGAATTAGGAAATAATTGGAAAAAAATGGGTAGTAGATTAATCATGGAAGAAGGAGATCCGGTATTAATAATTCCTCAATTAGCGAAGAAAATAGATGCTAAATTTGTTTTTTGGAATAGATCAATTGAACCTTATGAGATTAATCGAGATTTACAAATAAAAAAATTCTTAAAAGAAAAAGATATTCAAGTTATTGAATCTTGGGATCACTTATTAATAGAACCTTTAAAAATATCTTCAGGAAGTAACAAACCTTATTCTGTTTATGGGCCTTTTTATAAAAACCTTAAATCAAAAATAAATTTATTAGGTCCATATGACCAAGATAAAGTTGTTTTCCAGTTTAAAGATATAGATAATAAACTCAAAGAAAATAAGACAATAAATTCATCTGATTCGGTTCTAGAGAAATTTATCAAAAATATCAAATTTCCTGGTTCCAATATTTGTCCATGTAGACCTGGAGAGAATGCTGCAGAAAAATTATTAGAAAACTTCATTAACGAAAAAAAAATATATTCTTATAATTCTGCACGAGATTTTCCTTCCCATAATGGGACATCTTTTCTAAGTGCATCTCTCAGATTCGGCACCATTAGCATTAGAAAAATTTGGAACGCCACGTTAGATTTAAATTTAGATTTTGCAAATCAAGGAAATTATTTATCAATTGAAACTTGGCAAAAAGAACTTGTTTGGCGTGAGTTTTATCAACATTGCTTATTCCATTTCCCAGAGCTAGAGAAAGGTCCATATAGAAAAAAATGGGATCACTTTCCATGGCAAAACAATAATGAATGGTTTCAGCATTGGAGCAACGCAGAGACCGGAGTACCTATAGTTGATGCTGCAATGCGTCAATTAAATAGCACTGGCTGGATGCATAACAGATGTAGGATGATAGTGGCTTCATTTCTTGTAAAAGATCTTATATGCAATTGGCAAATGGGCGAGAAAAAATTTATGGAGACTTTGGTTGATGGAGACTTAGCTGCCAATAATGGGGGATGGCAGTGGAGCGCCAGTAGCGGTATGGATCCAAAACCACTTAGAATTTTTAATCCATATACCCAAGCAAAAAAATTTGATCCTATTTGCGAATATATAAAATATTGGATTCCTGAATTATCTAAAGTGTCAAATTCTGAATTATTAAATGGGGAGATATCTAATTTAGAAAAAAATAATTATTCAAGCCCTATTGTCAATCACAATATACAACAAAGATTATTTAAATCACTTTATACTGAAATTTGAATTTCCTCTATACAATTCTTTAAAACTTTATTTAAATTTTCTGCTACATAAACTTGCTCTTCATAAGAAATTTCAGGAAACATTGGAAGACTAAGAACTTCTGTACAAATTCTCTCTGTATTAATGAGTTTTGTTCTAGAAAAATTTTTATTTTTGTAAGCTATTTGTGCGTGTATTGGAATTGGATAATAAATAATTGAATTAATACCTTTTTCAAAAAGTTGTTGTTTTACCAAATTCCTTAAGGAATAGTATTTTTTGCAATCAGTATCAAATAAATTTGAAAAATCTTCATTTAAACAATAGTTATCGTTTCTTAGTTTGATTACAAATTGATTCCAAGAATGGGTAATCAAATCAGAGCTAATTTTTGGAAAACTAATAAATGGATTTTTTTCTAATAAATCAAGGTAATTATTAGCAATTTTTTGGCGATTATTAATCCAATTAGAAATATATTTAATTTTAATGTTTAATATGGCAGCTTGAATGGTATCCAGTCTGCTGTTATATCCAATTTGGGTATGATGATATCTTATTGGGCTGCCATGGACAGCCAGTTCTCTAATTTTTTTTGCAATCTTCTGATCTGAAGTCGTTACTGCTCCACCATCTCCAGCAGCTCCTAAATTTTTAGTGGGGAAAAAGCTAAAACAGCCTATATCCCCGATACTTCCAACTTTGGAAGTTTCCCAAATTGTGCATGTTGCCTGAGCACAATCTTCAATTACTTTTAAGTCATATTTCTTGGCCAAAGATTTTATTAAGGTCATATTCACTGCATTACCAAATAGATGAACTGGCATAATTGCCTTGGTATTAGAATTTATTTCTTGTTCTATTAGTTCAGTATTAATGAGATAAGTTTCTGGATCTATATCTACCAAAACAGGATTAGCACCAACTGCACTAATAGCCTCTGCAGTTGCAAAAAAGCTAAAAGATGAGGTAATAACTTCATCACCCACACCAATATCTAAAGCGCGCAAAGCCAATACTAAAGCATCAGTTCCGCTATTACATCCAATAGTATTTTCAACACCAATCAGATTTGAAAAACTCTCCTCAAATTTGGCAATTTCTTGTCCTCCAATATACTGGCCCCCTTTTAAAATTTTAGAAACCTCACTCTCAATTTCAGAGCCAATTTCTTGGAACTGCCTATCTAAAGTAAATGGAGGTATCTGCATAGTAAATATATTAACCATAAACCACATTTCTATGGGTAAAAAAATTTTTTAATTCATTTAAACCAACTTGGTTCTTTACCAGGAGTCCATTTTATATTGCAACCTAAAGAAGGCATCTGATTTGAAGGATAAGAATTATCTTGATTCAAATCTTTTACGGCAGAGCGCAAATCTTTTCCAGATAGAGGGATATTATTACCTGGTCTACTATCGTCTAATTGGCCATGATAATACAATAAAAAATCACCATCTCCTTCATTTGAAAAAAGATAAAAATCTGGAGTGCAAGCCGCTTTTAATTTCTTAGCAAAATTTTGATTTTCATCATGTAAATAAGGAAAACTCCATCCCTGTGTTTGTGCTTGTAATCTCAAATTTTTAGGAGAATCTGAAGGATGAGTGACAATATCATTACTAGAAATTGCCACTGTTTGAACTGTATTTTCAATTTCTTTACTTAGGGTGAAAATTTGATTCTCAATATATTTAACAAATGGGCAGTGGGCACAAATAAACATTAAAAGTAAATGCCGATTATCTAGATTATGAGAATTAAAATATTCATTTTTTGAAGAATTAGCATTTAACATTTCGAAATTAGGTAATTGAAAACCTAGTTCCAAAACCATAGAATTTGTCCTGACCATGTTTAAGTTAAAAATTCTTTGATATTTGAAAATTATTGTATATTTTGCAGTAATCCGTAAAGATAGGTACTTTTATATAGGAGAATAATAGAAATAATAAACAAAATGCTTCTAAATCTAACTGGCAAAAAAATTCTTGTTACGGGAATTGCCAACAATCGTTCAATAGCATGGGGTATCGCTCAACAACTTTCAAAAGCTGGCGCAGAACTTGGAATCACATATTTGCCTGATGATAAGGGAAGATTCGAGTCTAAAGTTAGAGAACTAACTGAACCTTTAAACCCATCATTATTTTTGCCTCTTGATGTTCAAAATCCAGCTCAAATTGAAGAAATCTTTAAAAATATAAAAGACAATTGGGGGCAAATTGACGGATTAGTTCACTGCTTAGCATTTGCAGGACGCGATGAATTGATTGGAGATTATAGTGCAACCACTTCAGAGGGTTTTGATAGGGCTCTTAATATAAGTGCGTATTCGTTAGCACCTTTATGTAAAGCAGCAAAACCACTTTTTAGTGATGGTGCTGGAGTTGTCTCATTAACTTATTTAGGTTCAGAAAGGGCGATTCCTAACTATAACGTGATGGGAGTTGCTAAAGCAGCTTTAGAAGCTTCAGTAAGATATCTTTCTGCAGAACTTGGACCCGAAAAACAAGTCAGAGTTAACGCAATAAGTGCTGGGCCCATAAGAACACTTGCTAGTTCTGCTATAGGTGGCATTTTAGATATGATCCACAATGTTGAAGAAAAGGCTCCTTTACGCAGAACAGTCACTCAAACAGAAGTAGGTAATACAGCTGCTTTTTTATTAAGTGATCTCTCTAGCGGCATTTCAGGCCAAACAATTTATGTTGATGCGGGTTACTGCATTAATGGAATGTAAACTAAGTTTTTTGCATAAAAATGTCATCTCTAAGGCAATCTGAAATAAAAAGAAAAACGAATGAAACAGATATTTCTGTATTTATAAACTTAGATGGCAATGGTATTTCTGAGATCGATACCGGGATACCATTCTTAGATCATATGCTTCATCAAATATCGAGTCATGGTTTGTTCGATTTAAAAATAAAAGCAATTGGAGATACTCATATTGATGATCATCATACAAATGAAGATGTAGGAATCGCACTAGGCAAAGCATTTTCAAAAGCCTTGGGAGAAAGAAAAGGAATAAGCAGATTTGGACATTTCTTTGCCCCATTAGATGAAGCATTAGTTCAAGTCACTTTAGACTGCTCTGGTAGACCCCATCTATCTTATGATCTTCAATTAAAAGCCCCTAGAATAGGAAATTATGATACTGAACTAGTAAGAGAATTTTTTATTGCCTTTGTAAATAACAGCGGTATTACACTGCATATTAACCAAATACGAGGAAGTAATTCACATCACATAGTTGAGGCGTGCTTTAAATCTTTTTCAAGAGCAATGAGAATGGCTACCGAGATAGATCCAAGAAGATCTAATTCAATTCCAAGCAGTAAAGGAATGTTAGAAAAACAATAAAATAGGAATTTTTTCGAATCAGCCACAATTCAGTTGAATTTTGGCGAAGATATATTAAGTGATTATTTTGTTGTGACTAATTTACAAGATAAAAAAATTGATAAATTTAATATTTTTAAAAAAGAAGATTGGTCAAGTGCTTATCAAAATGTAGAAAAGGAGCTAACTAAAGAGCCTCTAAAAATTAGCAAAGGTAATAATATTAAAAATTTAAATGGAACATTATTAAGAAATGGGCCAGGAATACTAGAGAGAGGTGGACAATGGGTTCATCATCCATTTGATGGTGATGGGATGATAACATCCATAAAATTCAAAAACGGTCAGCCATTCTTAACAAATAGATTTGTTAAAACTAAAGGCTATTTGGAAGAAGAAAAAATAGATAAATTTATTTATAGAGGTGTTTTTGGAACACAAAAAAATGGAGGAATTTTAAATAATGCATTAGATCTAAAATTCAAGAATATCGCTAATACACATGTCATTAAATTAGGAGATGAAATTCTCGCATTATGGGAAGCAGCTGGTCCACATGCAATGGATCCTGATAGTCTTGACACTATTGGTTTAACATCATTAAGAGGAGTTCTCAAGCCTAACGAAGCATTTAGTGCTCATCCCAAAACAGACCTAAACTCAAATGCATCTTCAGAACTTTTAGTCACTTTTGGAGTACAAACTGGGCCAAAAAGTACTATTAGATTAATGGAATTTGACAATGCTGGTACAAATTCTGGAGAGCTCATCTTTGACAGAAAAGATACCTTTAATGGCTTTGCATTCCTTCATGATTTCGCAATAACAACAAATTGGGCAATATTTTTACAGAATGCTATTGATTTCAATCCTCTTCCATTTGTAATGGGTCAAAGAGGAGCAGCACAATGTCTAAAGTCAAACCCAAATAAAAAGGCAAAGTTTTTTATCATCCCCAGAGAAAGTGGATTATTTAGAGGACAGCCTCCTTTAACAATAAATGCTCCAGAAGGATTCGTTTTTCATCATGTAAACGCATTTGAAAAAGATTCCAAAATCGTATTGGATAGTATTTTTTATGATGATTTCCCATCAGTTGGTCCAGACGAGAATTTTAGGGATATTGACTTTGATAAATATCCAGAAGGAAAACTGAAAAGATCAATTATCGATCTAAAGACAAAAACTTGTGAACTTGAAACTTTCAGTGAACAATGTTGTGAATTTGCTGTTGTTAATCCTAAAAACTTAGGATTAAAAGCAACTTTTAGTTGGATGGCAAGCACATCTCAAAAACTGGGGAACGCTCCACTTCAAGCAATAAAAAAAATAAATTTAACTTCTAAAGAAGAAATTTATTGGTCAGCAGGTCCAAGTGGATTTGTTAGTGAACCAATTATGGTTCCATCAGATAACTCTTCAAAAGAAGATGAGGGATTTTTATTTATACTTCTATGGAACGGAAAAAGAAGAGGAAGCGATTTAGTGATATTAGACGCAAAAGACTTAAAAGAATTAGCTGTTTATGAATTACCCATTTCAATTCCTCATGGCCTTCATGGATCTTGGGTTAATTGAATTTAAGAAAAAATTTCAATTAAATCTGGAATAATTTTTTTTAATGCTTTACCTCTATGACTACAAGAGTCTTTAATATCATTATTCATTTCTGCGAAAGTTAATCTGGTAGAACTCTCCTCAAAAATTGGGTCATACCCAAAACCACTTTTTCCTCTGGGGTTTAAAATGATATTGCCGTGACATTTGGCCTCAGATTCAATAATCACTTCACCATTTGGGGAACAAACACAAATATTTGCAATAAAGAAAGCACTTCTATTTTGAACTCCATCAAGTTCTCTTAAAACTCGTTCAATTCTCTTCTGATCATTTTCTGCATATCTAGATGAGTAAATGCCAGGCTTACCACCTAGCGCTTCAATACAAATTCCTGAGTCATCTGCTATTGAAAAATTATTCGTTTTTCGCGAAACCTCACTCGCTTTTTTAATTGCATTATCTCTAAATGTGAGTCCATCCTCTTCAACTTCTAATGATTCTGGCTGGAGTAACAATTTACAATTAACTCCAGCAAGCAATTTCTTATATTCTTCAATTTTACCTTTATTCTTACTTGCTAAAAATAAATTTTTCATCCTTATTTTCCTGCCAAATTTATAAATTCTTGACCCCACTCTAATACCTCAATTAGATAAGATTCTTTTGGTGCTTCACAATATAATCTTAAGAGAGGTTCCGTGCCTGAAAACCTAAAAAGAAGCCAAAAATTTTTATCAATTCTTAACTTTATTCCATCGATCTTTGAGATACTTTTTAACTTGTGATTATTAATATTCTCAGGAATATTATCTATGATAAATTCTTTTACGTTATTTTTTTCTGACTGATTTGGAAATTTAATATCAATTCTTTTATAAAAACTTGGCCCAAAATCTTCTTGAATTTCATCTAAGGTTTCATATAAATATTGAGATTTTTCAGCAATTCCATTTAATAAAACCATCGCTGCATATAGAGCATCTCTTTCAGGCATAAAGTCACCAAAACCAACTCCCCCAGATTCCTCTCCTCCAATAAATATTTTTTCTTTAATCATTTTTTCAGCAATATATTTAAAGCCAACTGGAAGTTCAAAAACATCTCTATTTTGACTCTCTGATACATTTTTAATAATATCTGAACCACTAACAGTCTTTAAAACTGGATAAGAATTATTTTTAATTTCGCCTAAATAGCTAATAAAGTATGGAAATAAATCTTGGGTACTAGAGTATCTTCCTTTTTCATCAATTGCCGCAATTCTATCACCATCACCATCAAATATAATTCCTAAAGTTTTCACTTCATTTGTTGAATTTTTCATTAGTGTTTGTTTTAGATTATCTGCATAATTCAAAAGAGGTTCAGGAGGGTTTCCTCCAAAAAAAGGATCAGCATCTTTCCTGATTTCTGAAATAACTTCTAAATCATTAGAAGCAAAAATTTCAGCCACGCAATTTGCAGCTGAACCATGCATAGAATCTACAAAAATTCTCAATTTCATTTTTTTTAATCTCTTGGAAATATAGTCAATATCAAAAAGGGATTTAATTCTATCTAAATGAAATTTCTTAATATCTACCAATTGATTAATACCATCTATTTTTTCAATTGAATTTCCAAGGATTAATCTTTTTTCAACTTCACTTGTAAAAGATTCGTCAACAGAACATCCATTAAAGCTCTTTATTTTCAGACCTAGCCAATTATATGGATTATGACTTGCTGTAATTACTAACGCCCCAAGACAACCGACTTCTTTGGCATAGAAACTACAAGAGGGTGTTGTTACAAAGCTATCAGATAAGATCGGTTCGAAACCACATCCTCTTACAAAAGGCACTATTTGCTTGGCGAATTCACAAGCCATAAATCTACGATCATATCCAATAATAATTTTCTTTGAATTAACTTCTTTATAGTATTGATAATGCAACTCCTGACATGCAGCGACAACAACTCTTGAAAGATTGGACAGGTTAAAGTCAAAACCAATAATTCCTCTCCAACCATCAGTTCCAAATTTTATCTTATCTAATTTGTCAGCTGTCAAATTTCAAATTTCCTTGATTTCTTTTAATTATCTATACTATTTTATATGAGTAAATTTTAAAACCGCCATTAAAAAATAATTTGAATTCTCTTCATTTAAAAAGTTTTACAAGATGCAAAAGAAAAGCATGGCTCGATTTTAAGGGTAAAAAATCTTATGAAGTTTGGTCTCCCCATAAAGCTATAGATAAAATTAATCAGTTTCAAATTTTCTCTGAATTTTGTAATGGTGAAATATATACAGGATTAAAAGCCTGTGAGAATGGTTATCAAGGGGTAATTGGATTAAAAATCAAAGGAAATCTTTTCCAAAATATAAACGCAGAGATACTTCCACAATTACTTTTAAAGACTAAAGGTAAAAGTAAATGGGGACAATATAAATATTTACCTGCTGTTTACAAGTTAGGCCACAAAACAACTAAAGAACATTTATTCGACTTAGCTTTTTGTTCTATGCTTTTGGAATCTTTCCAAGAATCTAAAATTGAGAAAGGATTAGTAATTTCAACTTTTTATAAAAAAGTTAAAGTTGAAGAAATTTATATAAATAAAAAATTAAGAAAAAAAGTTTTAAATGTTTTATTAGATTTGAATGAATGCTTGGAGGGATTTATACCAGAAATAACTCAAGATAGAAAAAAATGTACTATTTGTTCCTGGCAAAAATTTTGTGACAAAGAAGCAAAAGAAAATGGATATCTAACAGATATAGATGGAATAGGTTCCAAAACGGCCTCGTTACTTAAAGAAAATGGAATAACTAATACCCAAGCATTAGCTTCGTACAGCGAAAAACAACTTGGAGAGAAATTGTCTAAATTCAAAGATCAGAAGTATGAAAAAGCATCCATATTTGTAAAGCAAGCACAAGCATATATCTCTGGAGAACCATATTTAATTTCTAATAAAAATAATACGGAAGATCTATTTGAAAAAATATGTTCGGGATTTTATATATTTGATATTGAGTCAAATCCAGATGAAAAGCATGATTTTTTATATGGATTTTTAAAAGTAAATAATTTGTCTATAAAAAAAGAAGATCTTATTTATGAACCAATCTTAAATCTTAAAAACAATAAAGGAGAATCTTACAGACAAATTATTGAAATACTTTTTTCACACAAGGAGTGGCCAGTCTTACATTACGGAGAAACTGAAAAAATATCAATAATTAATATTGCTAAAGAACTAAATTTTAGTTTTGAAGAAATTCATTCACTTTCCTCCAGATTTATTGACCTACATACCTTAATAAGAAAGTCTTGGATATTACCACTAAAAAAATATGGCTTAAAAAATGTTTCTAATTGGCTTGGATTTGAATGGTCTCAGAAAAATGTAAGTGGCTCTAAGGCACTTTATTGGTGGATTCAATATCAAATTACAGAAAACCAAATATTTTTAAAGAAAATTATCCAATATAACAAAGATGATTGTTTTGCTACTCTACAAATTGCAGAATATTTAATAAAAAATCGATTAAAGAAAAATTGATCCTACAGATTTATTTATAATAATTTTTCCAAAAATTTCTGAAAAAAAATAACTTCCTTCCTCTAAATATTTTCTTTTTATCATAGCTAATCCTTTTATTTGAGAATCTAATTTTAAAAAACTAGTGATTTTGCCTACAGAAATATCCTTGGCAGAATTTATATATAAATTTTTATCTTCTAAGTCTAAATTCAAATTAGATTCAATTGATTTCCAAATTCTTATTTCCTGTTTTAAGGAAGAAACATTTTTTATTTTTGAAATTGTTTCTTGTCCTAAATAACAACCTTTATTAAAATCTATAAGATCTTTTAATCCAAGCTCAAGAGGATTATTTTTTCCATTTATTTCCATTTCTAATGATGGTATTGCCTGATTAATCTTCCAAAGTTTTAAATCATTGGGATTTAGTAAATTTAGTTTATTTTTATACATTTCAAATTCTTTATCTTCTGTTTTGAAGAAAATAGGCTGGTAGCTTCTCCATGAACTAGATTCATCAATTTCCTGAATTCTATTTATCAAGGAAGGTTCACTCAGAAGTACATCGTCCGCTGGAAAAATAATTTGATTAAAGTAATCAATTATTTCATTTGTGTTACCCGCCAAGATAATTACTTCTAAGCTTCTTTCTAAAAAAATAATTTCAATTAATGACCTTAGAACTCCATTTGGAGTTAACCAACAAGTTTTGATAACTTTATTTTCTGAATTAAGAATATTACCAGTTGTTATTCCATTCAAAAATTTTCTGGCATCTTTTCCAGTAATTGAAAAATAATCAAATTTTTCAAGCCAAAACTTTTTTTTTATATCTTGCATTTTGAAATAATTATAAAAAGTCTTTAATTGTAAAAAGACTCTTTAATTTAACATTTTCATCTTCAAGTGCTTCTAATCCCCCTTCTTGCCTATCAACTATAGACAAAACTTCCTCAACAACATAATTGTTTTCTCGTAATTTTTTTATAGCTTTTATTACTGAACCAGCAGTCGTAACCACATCCTCTAAGACAGTTACCAAAGTTCCTTCTTCTAATATAGGACCCTCTATTCCAGCTTTGGTACCGTATTTTTTGATTTCTTTCCTAATTATTAAACCATCAAGGTCTAGTCCATTCAAAGCTGCTTTAACAATTAATCCACTTACTATAGGGTCTGCACCTAATGTCAATCCTGCTACAGCTTTTGACCTTGAGTCCTTTAAATCTAAAAATAATTCACTTATTAAGTTTAAGCCTTCACCATTTAATGACACTGGTTTACAGTTCAAGTAATGACTGCTTTGTTTTCCTGAAGATAAAGTAAAGTTTCCTTTTTTGTAAGATTTTTCAATTAACTGTTTTAACAATTTTGCTTTATTTAAATCATACTTATCTGAAAATTTGCCCATTAGTAAAAGTTAAATTTATATTTAAAGATTAGAAGAAAAAAAAGAAATCTCACAAAAACTTCCTAATGAGGTGTTTTTTGAAATATTATTTTTATATTGTATATTGAAATTCAATGTAATTAAAATTACATAAATTCCCTTGGGGGTGTAGCAATCTGGTGAATGCACCAAACTCATAATTTGGCTAAGGCGAGTTCGATCCTCGCCACCCCCATTATTCATTTGTCATTGAATGAAAATAACTCTACTTTTATTTCTTTTATTTTTACCAGCCTTTTTCGCAGCGAGTGAACTCTCTTTTTTATTAATAAGGCCAAGTAAAGTTTTAAGGTTAATAGAAGAAAAAAAGAAGGGAGCATTTGCAATTTTAAAAATTCAAAAACGCTTTAGATCTTCATTAATTGCTTCTCAATTTGGAGTGACAATTTCATTAATTGCAATTGGATGGCTAAGCAATAACCTGGCTAACGATTATTGGAAAAGAAATATTTTATCAAATAGATTTTATGATCTTCTACTATTTTTATTTGTTGTTTTAGTTGTTACTCTTGTTTCTGGACTAATTCCAAAAGCTTTAGTAATTAATAATCCAGAATCTGCTGCATTAAAGTTAACTACAATATTCGATGCCGTAAGAAAAGCCATGAATCCTATTGTGAAAACAATAGAATTCTTTGCTAGCGCCTGTTTAGGCTTGTTTAATTTAAATAACAAATGGGATTCTTTAAACTCGGGTTTATCTGCTGGAGAATTAGAAACTCTCATAGAAACAGATAATGTAACAGGTTTAAAACCAGATGAGAAGAATATTCTTGAGGGAGTTTTTGCTTTAAAAGATACACAGGTTAAAGAAGTGATGATTCCAAGATCTGAAATGGTAACTTTGCCAAAAAATATAACCTTTTCAGAACTTATGAAACAAGTCGATAAAACTCGACATGCTCGCTTCTTTGTGATTGGTGAGTCTTTAGATGATGTATTAGGTGTATTAGATTTGCGTTATCTAGCTAAGCCAATATCAAAAGGTGAAATGGAAGCCGATACATTATTAGAGCCATTCCTTTTACCAGTAACAAAAATAATAGAAACATGTTCACTAGCAGAAATATTTCCAATAGTAAGAGACTACAATCCCTTCTTACTAGTAGTTGATGAACACGGTGGGACAGAGGGACTCATAACTGCAGCTGATCTTAATGGGGAAATAGTTGGAGAGGAAATGCTTAATAATAGAATTTATTCAGATATGAGAATGTTAGATAATTTCTCTAGAAAATGGTCAATAGCGGGAAAATCAGAAATTATAGATATCAATAAAAAGTTAGGATGTTCTATTCCAGAAGGGGCAGATTATCATACCCTTGCTGGATTTCTGCTAGAAAAATTTCAAATGGTTCCAAAGATTGGCGATGTTTTAGATTTTAGTAACATTAAATTTGAAGTTATTTCTATGTCAGGTCCAAAAATTGATCGTGTTAAAATTATCTTTCCCAAAAGCTAAATGTGGCTTCCCATAGAGGATAATGATAATTAATATATGGATTTGAAATTATGCAGCCAACCTCATCACCAGTAAAGGTTGGAGTCATAGGTATAGGGAATATGGGTTGGCATCATGCACGAGTACTAAGTTTGCTCAAAGATGCAAATCTCATTGGAGTTGCAGATCCAAATGAAGAGAGAGGCAAATTAGCTATTGAGCAATTCCAATGTGAATGGTTCAAAGACTATAAAGACTTAATTCCAAAAGTTGATGCTATCTGTGTCGCTGTCCCAACACTACTTCATCAAAAAGTAGGACTAGATTGTCTTAATGGAGGTACTAACGTTCTCATTGAAAAACCAATTGCGGCTAACGAGTTAGAAGCAAAATCTTTAATAGAGGCTGCTAATGCAAGTAACTGTCTATTACAAGTTGGGCATATTGAAAGATTTAATCCTGCTTTTAGAGAATTAAATAAAATAGTGCATAATGAAGAAATTGTTGTTTTGGAAGCAAGAAGACATAGTCCTCATGCAGATAGAGCAAATGATGTATCTGTAGTCATGGATTTAATGATCCATGATATTGATCTAATTTTAGAACTCGTCAACTCCAAAATACAAAAATTAGCGGCAGTTGGAGGCAGAAATAGTGAAGGATTAATAGATTATGTCAATGCTACTTTAGTTTTTAAAAATAATGTTATTGCAAGTTTGACTGCCAGTAAAATGAGTCACAAAAAAATTAGGAGTTTAAGTGCTCACTGCCAAAATGGACTTGTAGAAACTGATTTTTTAAATCACTCTCTTCAAATCCATAGAAAGTCTCATGAATCATACACTGCAGAACATGGAGAATTAGTTTATAGAAATGACGGATATGTTGAAGAAGTTAGCACAACCTCCATTGAGCCTCTTTATGCAGAATTGGAGCATTTTCTTAAGTGCGTTCAGGGCAAAGAAATACCTGAGGTGGATGGTGAGCAAGCCTCAAGAGCATTAAAAATTGCTGATTTTATAGAGAGTGCAGTAGAAAATTCCGGAGATGCGATTTTACTTGAAAATCCAGTCTAATACTAACAATCTAAACTAAAAGAATTTTATTTAAATCCAACAGCAGCTTGCCAAACAAACACTAATAAAAAGAAAAATAAAGGAATCAGTGGAAGAACATCAACGGTTGGAGCAAAGGCCTTATAAGCCTCGGGCAATTCAGCGAATGTATTAAATAGAATGAGCACCTTTTTGATAATTTAATTAATTATGATAAGACGTTACCACGTATGGTGAGCAATAGAGGATGTTTTCCAAGGAGCGAAATCATTTGTAAAACAATTATCTCTAATTGCAGTAGAAATTGCATTGGTAAATCTTATTAAGTGAGCAATATTATGCAAACTTATGAGAGTTAGGCCTAATATTTCGTCATTTCTAATTAGATGATGCAAATATGCTCGAGAATAGGATTTACAGGTTTCGCATTTACAAGTTTTGTCAATCGGAGAAAAGTCATTTTTAAATCGAGCATTTCGCAAATTCAATCTTTCATCATTAAAAAATGCAGTCCCATGCCTCCCTAGTCTTGTAGGCAAAACACAGTCAAATATATCGAATCCATTAGCAACAGCTAGAGAAATTTCTCTTAAGGAGCCAATTCCCATTAAATATCTTGGTTTATTTATTGGTAAGAATTTCGGGACGTAATTAATTACACTATGTATTTCTTCGACTGCCTCGCCAACACTTACACCTCCCACTGCTATTCCAGGAAGATCAAAAGAACTTGTATATTTTGCACTATATTCTCTCAATCTGGGATACTTTCCACCTTGAACTATACCGAATAATGCTTGATTGGATTTCCGATGAGTCTCAACACATTTTTGCAACCATGAATGAGTTCTTTGTAAAGAGTCCTCAATATCATTTTCGTTAGCTGTATGCGGAGGACAATGGTCAAAAGCCATCGCAACATCCGATCCAAGATCCATTTGAATCTGTATTACTTTTTCAGGTGATAAAAAAACATGACTACCATCTCTTGGATTTTTAAATTCCACGCCTTTATCAGAAATATTATTTAATTTGGCCAAACTAAAAACTTGATATCCTCCTGAATCAGTAAGAATAGGCTTCGGCCAATTCATGAACTTATGTATTCCGCCAGATTCTTTAACTAGTTTTTCTCCAGGTTGTAAATGAAGATGAAAGGTATTTGAAAGAATCATTTCTGATCCTGTAGAGGTTAACTGCTTAGATGAAATTCCTTTAACCGTTGCCAAAGTACCCACAGGCATAAATTTTGGTGTGTTTACCTGACCATTTGGTGTATGAAATATCCCAGTTCTTGCCGCTGTATTACTGCAATTCGATGTAATTTCAAATTCAAACACGATAATTTATAAAATTTTTTGATCCTTTTTCATTAATTTACCCTATTATTTAAAATTGAATCTATTTTTTATCTCATCAAAAAATATTTAATAAAAAATTTGGCAGGATCTTGGATTTTCTATACAACATTTCCAAAGATACCTTTAATTAATCCCGAATTTAAAAATATTGCACAATTTGCCCCGCCTTTAGGATTTTTGATTGGAACAATACAGAGTTATATTTTTCTTTTTTTAACAACAAACTCTTGGTCAATTTATGCATCTGCATTAATTTGTTTGGCTTCAGGATATTTAATTACTGGTGGTCTACATATTGATGGTTTAATGGATACTTTCGATGGTATTTTTGCGGGTAAAAAGAAACGTTTAAAAGCCATGAAAGACAGTAAAGTTGGTTCCTTTGGCGTGCAAGCTTTAGTTTTTATAACTTTAATTCAAATTGCTTGCATACTGAAAATTCAAAACCTAGTAATTTTTGTTTTACCTATATGCTTATTTTGGGGAAGATTTTCAAATTTATTTTTTATAGAAAAGTTTAAATATATGAGTTATAAGAAAAAATCTGTTAGTCACAAAAAGTTTTGGAATGGATTTAAAAAAGAATCTTTGATCTCCATTATTTTTCTTTTAATTTTCATTACATACCAATTTGTTTCAATTACATCCAAAGCAATTTTAATTAAATTTTTAATTCTTATTTTGATTGGTATTTTTCTAAGCTATTGTATCCCAAATATACTGGGTAATAAAATTGGAGGCTTTAACGGAGATGCCTGCGGTGCAAGTGTTGTTCTAGTAGAAACTGCAATGTTATTTATGCATGCAATTCTTTTATAGGTAGTTCTAAATAAAAAATATTTTTCTTCTTAAGATTTTTTGATTTATCAGTATTATCTACCGAGTTATTTTCCAGCAATCTCAAATCTCCTCCAATTTGTTTTGCTAATTTCCTCGCCAAAAAAAGTCCCACACCAGTGCCGTCCTTCTTTTTAGCAGCAGATCCTCTAAAACCTTTTTCAAAAATTTTCTCGTTTTCATTTTTGGTTATTTTTTTACCACCATCAAATATACAGAGTCCATTACTCGTAATTGCGAGCCCAATTTCAGCATCTTTTTGGGCATATTTAAACGCATTTTCTAATAGATTTGCCACAATTTCAGCAATTACAGCATATTTTGCTTGTAATGGCGAAATAGTCCAATCTGGCCAAAGAGACGGTTCAGTCCAATCTCTATTCTCTAAGTCCGCATTAGCTTTACCCCTTTCTAATATTGGCCTTAATAAACTCTGAACAGTTATTACCTTTTTATTATCTAAATTTGGTGGTAATAATAATCTTTCCTCTCCAATTTCCAGAGGAAGTTGAATAGGTGAATTTAATTGAGCAAAAGAATCCATATATTGATTAATTTGTTTTTGCTCTATTATCATGCGTTCGACTATTTCTATAGAATCATCATCTGAACCAAGTCTTTTTATTAATAATTTTGCGTATGTTCTAATAGCAGCTAATGGATTCCTTAATTGATGAATTATGACATTGACCTGATTTTTTAAATAATTGACTTCTTCATTTTTATTTTGACGTTCTAATTCGATAGAGACACATTTAGCTAAAGATATTGATAGAGCTTTTAATCTGGAATCGAGAGATACTGGCCAATTCCCCCCTTTCAAATCAGTTTCTACCCGAAGGACACCAAGTAGAATATCGTTTTCTTGTAACGGGTACCATCTTCTATTAGGCGATGAAACCTTTAGAGAAGGATCATCTTCTATTGAAGTAAGTAGCCGATCAATTTGCGGCCATTGACCAATCATTTCAAAAGATGCTTTAGTTCCTTGCTTAGCTGAAGCAAGATACATAACTAAATTAGTCACGCCCATTGAGCAACCAAAACTCTCTAGCTGTTTTAAAATTAATTCTTCAAATTTTTTTGAAAGATTCATGATTAATGAAATTTTGAGAAATTTTTTTTAAAAAAAACTTGAAAAAGGGCTTGTAAAATATGAAAAAAGTATTAAGATATATAAAGAGGTCTGACTTTAGCCAGCCTTAAATATGAATATTTAATCATATTTTAAGCTACATCAGGGGTTGATGGGTCCTCTATGTAATTTGAAGTGAATTCAAAATCACATATATAAGATTAGTAAAAATAAATAAGACTAATCTCATTAATAATTTCAGGAGTACCAATCAATGTCAAAAAAAAGAAAAAGAATCAGCAGAAGAAGATTGGCTGGCCAAAGAGTAATGGCACATGTACCTATTTATCATATCGAAACTGGCAAACATAAACCAGTTACAGCAGCAAGAAGATTTATAGCTGAAAATGGTCTCTCTGCGCCTTCAGTTTTTAATGTAAGAAGAAATGAACACACCACCGATAGATTTTTTTGGGGTGAAAAAGGATTATTTAGCGCCCAATATGCTGAAGAAAATCATTTTCTATTTCCATCACTAAAAGTTGTAGTCGAAGGAATTGGTGAAGAAAAAATATTTGAGGGTCTAGAACTGACTGCAGATGATTGGGAAGAGATTGAAGAATATGAATACGCTTTTGTTTAAAAAATATTACTTATATTTGAACTTATAAAATTAATTAAATTTGAATCAATTTGATGAAATCCATCAAATTCTAATAATTCACAAAATTTAGAAGACTTACTCTTTACCTTTTCATAAATAGTCCTAGAGGCATCTATAGGCACAACGTCATCAAATAAACCATGACTAATAATTAATGGCGAGAATTTTTCTCCTGGGGACCAGTTGGGATGAGGATAACCACTACAAGCAACAATTAATCCAAAATTTAACTTAAATCCCGCATCAATTGCCATCGCCGCTCCCTGAGAGAACCCCAACAAAATTGTTTTTCTTAGTGGAATCTTATCAATATCAAAATTTTTTAATGTAACTAAAAGTTTATTTACTTCAACTTCAGCTCCATTCCAATCATGTGGATATAATCCATACCACTGTCTTCCCTGACCGCTTGGGTGTAATCCAGGAGCCCTCAAAGAAATTACCTCAAAATCAAGATTTATTTTTTCAGTCATCTCCTTTCCAAATGTTAAAAGGTCATCTGAATCAGCTCCCCATCCATGCATCAAAATAATTCTATGAGTTGCAGTTTGAGAGGTAATCGAGACAAATTCATGATTGATAGCATATTTCATGTTTATATTCTTAAGTAAGTAAACTTTCCCATAATGTCTCCATTAGCTTTAGTAAGTGTCTCTGATAAAAAAAATATAATCCCATTTTGTAAGGAATTGGTAGAGCACTTTAATTATAAAATTCTATCAAGTGGAGGAACTGCCAAACATCTTATAGAGGCTAAAATTCCAGTAATTAAGGTTGCTGATTTTACTAATTCTCCAGAAATTCTTGGAGGAAGAGTTAAAACTTTACATCCAAAAATACACGGGGGAATATTAGCTAAAAGAACTGATGAGGAACATAAAAAAGATATAGAAGCTAACAATCTTGAGTTAATTGACTTAGTAGTTGTAAATTTATATCCTTTTAAAAAAACGGTAGATCAGGGAGCTAAATGGGAAGATGCTATTGAAAATATCGATATCGGAGGGCCATCTATGATTCGTTCTGCAGCGAAAAATCATAAAGATGTTTCTGTTTTAGTAGATCCTAGTCAGTATCAAAATTTTCTTGAAGAAAGTAAAAAAGGTGAATTGAAAGACTCATATAAAGCAAAATTAGCCCTTGAGGCTTTTCAACATACAGCAGATTATGATGCTGCAATATCTAATTGGATAAGAAAAGAGAGAGATTTACAATCTTCAAAATATATTGAATCTTATCCACTAATCAAAACCTTAAGATATGGAGAGAATCCACATCAAAAAGCTTTCTGGTATGGTTTAAGCAACATTGGATGGAACTCAGCAGAACAATTACAAGGAAAAGAATTAAGTTATAACAATCTGTTAGATCTAGAGTCGGCACTTTCAACAGTTTTAGAATTTGGCTACAAAGAAAGAGAGGAACTTACAACCGATATGTTTGCCTCTGTTATTTTAAAACACAATAATCCTTGTGGTGCCTCTATAAGTAATTCAGCTTCTAAAGCATTTTTGAATGCTTTGGAATGCGACTCTGTTAGTGCATTTGGAGGAATAGTTGCTTTTAATTCAAATGTTGATAGTGAGACCGCAATTCAACTCAAAGATATTTTCTTAGAGTGCGTCGTCGCTCCATCTTTCGATGAGGAAGCATTAGAAATTTTAAAAGTTAAAAAGAATTTAAGAATTTTAAAGTTTTCAAAAGATCAACTTCCAAAAAACAATCAAAATTCCACTAAATCAATAATGGGAGGATTACTAGTTCAAGATACTGACGATAGTGAAGATAAAACTGAAAATTGGATTTCAGTAACTAATAAAAATCCGAGTAATCAAATTAACTTAGATCTAAATTTTGCATGGAAAATTTGTAAACATGTGAAATCAAATGCAATTGTTATTGCAAAAGACCAAAAAACTATTGGAATTGGAGCTGGACAAATGAATAGAGTTGGAGCAGCAAAAATTGCATTAAAAGCAGCTGGGAAATTATGTTCTGATGCTGTCTTAGCCAGCGATGGGTTTTTCCCATTTGCAGATACTGTAGAACTGGCAAGTGAATACGGTATAAAAGCTATTATCCAACCTGGAGGAAGTCTAAGAGACCAAGAAAGTATTGAAATGTGTAATTCGAAGGGAATCTCGATGGTATTTACCCAAAAAAGGCATTTTTTGCATTAAGTTAGGTTGATTTTGGATAATATGTAATCTTATTAGTTTTTCTGAATAAAGAAAGCCTGCCTGGACCTGCGCAAAGAAAGTAGAGAGAAATAGCCCCATATATAAATGACAATTCGAAAGCATAATTATGACCTTCAACCACTGCCAAAGGAAAACCTTCTAGTCCAGTATCTAGGAGATGAAAATAAACAGCAAATGCCATTGTGGAGAATAAACCAAGAGAAGAAAGCCTTGCAAAAATCCCTGTAGCCAATCCTAATGGGCAGACTAATTGAGTAATTGCAGCTCCAAAAGTCCAAATAACAGGATCACCTGGTAAAAATGGGAAGTATTTACCAACTACAAATTCAGCAAAACCCTGAGGATCCTGAAGTTTCTCTAAGCCATGATGAATCATCAAAGCGCAAAAACCTATTCTTAAAACAAAGATTGAAAGTTCTCCAAGGATATTTACTTCAGAACCTGAAGATGAGTTAGCAACTACAACTTCAACTTTCTGGGGAGCTTTAGTTCTATTCATACTTGCAGTTTGAACCTGATTAGTTTGAGCTTTGTCTTCCATACAACATTAATTTTTCATTATTCTAGTTAATAAAGTAGTTCTTTTGGAATTATCTGATTAATAAATTAAAAAAATTAAGCAAAGTTATAAATGTGACTATAAATCAGGAAGCAATATCAATTAACTTTTCAATAACATCTGCAACAACCTTATCAGGAGTAGATGCACCTGAAGTAATTCCAACATTAATTTTTCCACTAGGTAAAAAATTATTTTTAAGTTCTAAATCTGATCCCAGTGGTTTATGTAATATTGAGTTTTCTTCAGCTGATATCCTTTCTGGCGTATCTATGTGAAAAGAAGAAATATTTTTAGTAATAGCTATTTCTTGTAAGTGAGTAGTATTGGAAGAATTGAAGCCTCCTATAACAACAAGAATATCAAGGTCTTCATCAACCAAAGAGAACATTGCATCCTGTCTTTCTTCAGTCGCATCACAAATAGTATTAAAAGCTAGAAAGTGACTATTTAAATTTTCTGGCCCAAATTTTTTTAACATCGTTCTTTCAAAAACTTTTCCAATTTCTTCGGTTTCACTTTTAAGCATAGTTGTTTGATTAGCAACTCCGACTCTATCTAAATCTTTATCCGGATCAAATCCATTAGAACAAGCTTTAGCAAATTTATTCATAAATTCATTTTTATTACCTCTACCCATAATGTATTCAGATACATAATTTGCTTCTTCTAAATCAAGTACAACTAAATATTTATCTGCAAATGAACTAGTAGCGAGAGTTTCTTCATGCTTAAATTTCCCATGAATAATAGATGTAAAAACATGTTTTTTATGTTTCTCGACCGTATGCCAAACCTTAGAAACCCATGGACAAGTTGTATCAATGATATGACAACCTTTCTCATGAAGGAGTTTCATTTCTTGAACAGTGGCTCCGAAAGCGGGAAGTATAACTACATCCCCATTAGAAACTGATGAAAAATCTTTAATTCCATTTTTAGCTGAAATGAATTTTACATTCATTTTTCTTAAATGATCATTGACCGAGGGATTATGAATTATTTCGTTTGTTATCCAAATATTCTCATTAGGGTAATGTCTTCTAGTTTCATAAGCCATTGCTACAGCTCTCTCGACTCCCCAACAGAAGCCAAAGGCTTGAGCCAACTTAATGTTTAGTCTACCTTTAGTATAAGTAAAACCATTATCCCTAATAGAAGTTATCAAATCACTTTGGTAAGCTTCTTCTAATGCTTGAGCTCTTTTTGTTGGAGAATCGAACCCCCTTCTATTGTATCTGTCAGAATGATGAAGGGATCTTCTAAAAGCTTGAGTATCCATCTTTAGATATTACTACATTTTTAATAATTTTTCGTAAAAAAAAAGAAACCTGACTAATGTCAGGTTTCTATAATCAATTTTAAGTTAGATTACTTAGCAGATGCAAAGTCTGGATATGCTTCCATTCCATGCTCTCCTATATCTAAACCTTGAGTCTCTTCCTCTTCAGATACTCGTATTCCACCGAATAATCCTCCGATTACAGACCAAGCAATCCAGCAAGTAACTAGTGTCCAGATAGCATAAGCTGCGGCACCAAGAGCTTGAACTAAAAGAAGGTTAATACCTCCACCATTGAACAATCCCATACCAGCACCATCTCCTTGTACAGCTGTTCCCCAAAGACCGATCACAACAGTACCCCATACACCACAAACTCCGTGAACAGAGAATGCACCAACGGGATCATCAATCTCAGCGGCATCAAGAGCTGCAACAGAAAATACAACGATAATTCCACCTACTAGTCCTGCAAACCAGGCTCCAGCAAGAGTCATATCACCACAACCAGCAGTAATACTAACCAAACCAGCTAGGATTCCATTAATAATCATTGTAAGATCAGGCTTACCAGAAGTTAATGTGGAAACAACAGTTGCTCCGATTGCACCAGCTGCTGCTGCCAAAGTAGTTGTTACAGCAACATATGGAACCCATTGGTCCATAGCAAGTTGAGAACCGGGGTTAAATCCATACCAACCTATCCATAGAACCAGTGCACCTAGAGTAGCTATAGCCATATTGTGTCCTGGCATAGCTTGTGGTTTACCATCAGCATATTTGCCAATTCTTGGCCCAAGAAGCATAGCTCCTACAAGACCTGCCCATGCTCCAACTGAGTGAACAATTGAAGAACCAGCAAAATCAACAAAACCTAATGCATCTAGCCAACCACCGTTCCATTTCCAACTACCAGCAATCGGATAAATAAATGCTGTTAATACAATCGCAAAAACAACAAATTCTCCGAATTTAACTCTTTCAGCTACAAGACCGGAAACGATAGTAGCGGCAGTTCCTGCAAAAGCAGACTGGAATAAGAAATCAACTGTTGGGACTAATCCAGCATCAGCAACTGTTTCTGCTGTAACTGTTGGATCAAAAAAGAGGCCCATAAAATATAGCCATCCACCAGCAATACTGTCTCCGTACATTAGCGAGTATCCTATTACCCAATATGAGGTAACAGCAAGAGCAAATACGAATAGGTTTTTAGCAAGAATGTTGACGGCGTTCTTAGAACGACACATACCTGCTTCTACCATAGCGAAGCCGGCGTTCATGAAGATCACTAAAATAGTAGCGACCAATAGCCATAAATTATTGGCAAGAAAAGCTGCATTCAACTCAGGTAGATCGCCTGCATGAGCAGAAAGATTAAAAATACCTAAACCAAACAGAGCTACAGGGACAGTTGCAAGCCACAACATAGAGCGGTTTGAACTAAATCCTCGAATACTCCTCAAAAGGAGCATAGGTCCATTTACAAGACTTGCATCTTGTAGTTTGGACCTAGAGCGCCTTTGAGGCGTTTGCAAAGCAGTGGTCATAAAAAAAAATTAGATCTGCAAAAAAACAGTTTGTTCTGTTTCCTTTCATATTCAATTTTGCTCAAAAAACTTATTAGTGTCTAGTAGTCGTTGTTACCAATTTTATAGTTGCGCTTCAAAACTATGTCTGTTAAATTAAAAAACTTTTTTTTTGGGATTTCACAAAATCAAGTTATTTATTTATTTCAAAGGTTTAATTCCATTCCATGATACGTGATCTTTATGAAATACAAACGAACAGGGGATAGTAATCATACCTTCACTCGAAGATTCTCTAAAAAGCCTGCCATATAAGGGATCTGCTTCATCTCCAGGAGCAAAAAAATCAGCGTCTTTTCTGGTAATACAAGGAACTAAAACACTTTTACTTTCAGGAATTAATTCTTTTAATTCTATAAGATGTTTTTGTCCTCTTTTCGTTACTGTATCTGGGAATAGAGCAATATTTTTTGTAATCCAAGTAGTATTTTTTACCTCTATGTAAATGTTACGTTTATCAGGATTTGAAGATTTTGGGGTTAAAAAAAAGTCAATTCTACTTTTTTTGTCTTTTCCGTAAGGAACTTCAGATTTAATTGTCTCTATTTCTCCAAGTATTTCTTTTAACAAGTTTTTCTCAATTACCTTTTTGATCAACTTATTTGCAAATAATGTATTTATTCCAACCCAGACTTCCTCTTTATTTGTATCTAAAACACATACTTGTTCCCAAGTGAAAGGCAATTTTCTTGAAGGGGAAGGGGATATACTCATTCTTACTTTTGCTCCTTCGGATAAAAGTCCCTTCATAGGACCTGTATTAGCACAATGGGCAGTAACTATCTCTCCAGTTTCTAATTTGATGTCTGCAAGAAACCTTTTGTATCTTTTAATTAAAACCCCTTCGATTAATGGATCAAATTCAATTATCCTCTCTTTCATGAAATTGTAATTAGCTAAAAAACAAATATAATTGAATCTTATTGAAGAATGTTTGAAAAAAACCAGTAAATGAATTCATATTTTAAAAATAATGTTTTTTCAATTTCGTTTGGTACTAGTCTAAGTAAATTAGCTGGATGTATAAGACAAATATTTATAGCTGCTGCTTTTGGGGTTGGTTTAACATACGACGCATTTAATTATGCATATATAATTCCTGGTTTTTTGCTAATAATCATTGGGGGTATTAATGGTCCATTGCATAACGCAGTCGTTGCAGTTTTAACTCCGCTTAACAAAAAAAATGGAGGGGTTGTTTTAACACAAGTAAGCATAAAACTTTCAATATTACTATTAATTTTAGCCATATTGATTTACTCGAATTCTAGTTTATTAATTGATTTATTGGCCCCGAATTTAAGTTACGAAGCCAAATCTATTGCCACTTACCAATTACAAATACTTACACCTTGCATCCCTTTATCCGGCTTCATAGGTTTAAGCTTTGGTGCCTTAAATTCCCAAAGAAAATTCTTTTTATCAAGTATAAGTCCAGCAATAACAAGCGTAACTATTATTTTTTTTATTTTATTTAGTTGGATTGTCAAACAAGAAAATACATCTTCTAATTTCTTTACCTACACGGGATTACTGGCATTTGCAACTTTGACAGGAACTTTAATTCAGTTTGTTGTTCAAATTTGGGAAATAAATAGAATTGGTCTCTTGAGATTAGAGTCCACCTTCAATTTATTTAAAGATGAAGAGAGGAGGATTTTCAAACTAATTATTCCAGCATCTATTTCATCAGGTTTAGGTCAAATTAATGTTTTTATCGATATGTTTTTCGCTTCAAATTTTCAAGGCGCAGCATCTGGACTAGCTTATGGAAACTTTCTTATACAAGCCCCCTTAGGCATATTATCTAACTCCTTGATTCTGCCATTACTTCCAAAATTCTCTAAATTGAGAAGTGAAAAAAACGAAAGAGGTCTCCAAAAAAAATTGATATCTGGGATAGAGTACTCTTTCTTGACAGCTATTTTTTTAACCGGATTTTTCATAACATTCAATAATCAAATCGTACAATTAGTTTTTCAAAGAGGATCTTTTGATTATTCAGCAACTTTACAAGTAAAGAGTATATTAATTGCTTATGCAGTTGGCATACCCTTTTATGTTTATAGAGATTTATTAGTAAGAACTTACTACTCAATAGAAAAAACAAACCTCCCTTTTAAGTCTTCATTTGCAGGGATAATATTTAATATTTTTTTTGATTGGTTTTTAATTGGTGCCCCAATTGAGAATTTTGGGAATCTTTCTCCTTATGATTTTGGAGTCATAGGAATAATTTTATCTTCAGTAATAGTCAACTTTATAGTTTGCATTTTTCTTTCTTTCAATCTGCGTAATGAAAATATCATTTTGCCTAACTTTAAATTATTGAGGAAAATTAGCCTCATGTCATTAGCAGCATTTATAGACAGCACAATTTGTTTTACTATTCTCCGAACTACGAATAACTTCAATTCAAATCTCGCGGAATTTTTATTATTGATATTTGGAACTCCAACTTTTTTTGGGATTTATTTTATACTTACAAAATGCTTGAAAGTAAATAAATTTAAAGTTTCAAAAAAAGAGATTTAGTTATTAAAAAAAACTTTCCAAAATCTCCTCTAATTCTAGAATTTGTGATTTAGTGATTAAATTAATCAGTGGAATACTATTAACACCATCCCCTACTTTTACATTTATTGCTTTCAAACTTAATTTTGCAGCCTCCATTGGGCCTTGATCTTTATTGCTGATACATTCAATAGCAAGATGCCTGGCTAGGCCAGCGTCTCCAAGATACAAATTCCACTTTTCTATTTTAATAAAAACCTTTTCAGAAATAACATTTTCTAGATCACTTATACTTATCTGAGATTCCATAAATATAAATTGATTTAAGTTGATTGTTTTGAAGTATCTTTAGGTTTTTTTATGATGACGAAAAGTAAATGGGAGGCCAAAAGAACTGACCAGACAATTGCAAAATTATTAAAATAGCCGATTTCATATTTAATCTCTTTTAAAAGCCACGTGCCACTTACAATCGCAGTAAATATCATGCAGTGAATAACAAAATTTACTATTCGAGAAAAATGTTTATAGATAGGATCTTCTAAATCGCCATTTCCGTACCACTTTATAGGCATATTAATAATAAGATTGTTAATAATAGACATTTTACCCGAAATCTAGTTGACTAAGAGCCCCTGAAACAGAGATATTACATAATTATGCGCCTGTAGCTCAGTGGATTAGAGCACCTGACTACGGATCAGGGTGTCGGGAGTTCGAATCTCTCCAGGCGCGTTTAAAATTCTGAAATATTCTTTTTATATTTTTCTAAAAAATATCGTTTATATTATGGGTATTACTTATCAAATTCTATGAATATCCTTCAAAATCTTAAAGAAAGTGATCCAGTAATATCAAATTTTATCAACTCTGAAAAAAATAGGCAGGAAACTCATCTTGAGTTAATCGCAAGCGAAAATTTCGCATCAATTGCCGTTATGCAGGCTCAAGGTTCCGTCCTTACAAATAAATACGCCGAGGGATTACCTCAAAAAAGATATTACGGAGGATGTGAGTTTGTTGATGAAATCGAAGAATTAGCTATTCAGAGAGCGAAAAAATTATTTAATGCAAATTGGGCTAATGTTCAACCCCATAGTGGAGCTCAGGCAAATGCTGCTGTTTTCCTAAGTCTACTTAAACCTGGCGACACAATCATGGGGATGGATTTGTCTCATGGTGGACACCTAACTCATGGGTCTCCAGTAAATATGAGTGGTAAGTGGTTCAATGCAGTTCACTATGGAGTAAATAAAGAAACTAGTGAATTAAATTTTGATGAAATAAGAGAGATAGCACTTGAAAAAAAACCAAAATTGATTATATGCGGATATTCAGCTTATCCAAGAACAATCGATTTTGAATCGTTTAGAAATATTGCAGATGAAGTTGGTGCTTTCTTAATGGCTGATATTGCACATATTGCCGGTCTTGTAGCAAGTAAACTTCACCCAAATCCAATACCTTATTGTGATGTAGTAACTACAACTACTCATAAAACATTAAGAGGGCCTAGAGGGGGACTTATCTTATGTAAAGATGCAGAATTTGGAAAGAAATTTGATAAATCTGTTTTCCCTGGAACTCAGGGTGGCCCCCTCGAACATATAATTGCAGCTAAAGCAGTCGCATTTGGAGAAGCCTTGCAGTCAGATTTCGTTAATTATTCCCAACAAGTAATAAAAAATGCAAAAGTTCTAGCTTCAACTTTAATAAATAGAGGTATCAATATCGTGAGTGGAGGCACTGATAACCATATTGTTTTACTCGATTTAAGAAGTATCAATATGACTGGTAAAATTGCTGACTTGCTTGTAAGTGAAGTGAATATAACTGCAAATAAAAATACCGTTCCATTTGACCCTGAATCACCTTTTGTAACCAGCGGACTAAGGTTGGGAACTGCTGCTTTAACTACTAGAGGCTTTAATGAGAATGCTTTTGCTGAAGTTGGCGAAATTATTGCTGATAGATTACTTAACCCAGACGATTCACTAATTGAAAGTCAATGTAAAGAAAGAGTATTAACATTATGTAATCGTTTTCCTCTGTATGAAGGCAAACTTGAAGCGTCAATTAAATGAGTCCTAACTCCAAAGGTGTTGAAATTCTTTCTATTGGAACAGAGCTACTCTTAGGAAATATTATAAATACAAATGCTCAATGGATTTCTGAACAGTTATCTCAATTAGGCTTGAATCACTTTAGGCAATCAACTGTAGGTGATAATTTTGATCGAATTATAAAAGTAATTCATGAAATATCGAAAAGAAGTAATCTTCTAATTACCACTGGTGGCTTGGGACCCACCCCAGATGACTTAACTACTGAAGCAATAGCGAAATCTTTTAATGCAACTCTTTTTGAAAGACCGCACTTATGGGATGAAATTAAACAAAAACTGTCAAACTCAAAACTACAGGACGATTCATCTAGCTTAAGGAAACAATGTCTCTTCCCAAAAAATGCTCAAATAATTAATAACCCTAGGGGCACTGCCCCAGGAATGATATGGGAACCAATAAAAGGATTTACTATTCTTACTTTCCCTGGAGTACCAAGTGAAATGAAAACTATGTGGGAAGAGACAGCGTGGGATTTCATTAAAACCAAATTCTCAGATAATTATTCCTTTTATTCAAATACTCTTAAATTTGCAGGTATTGGAGAATCTAGTGTTGCAGAAAAAATTAATGATCTATTAAATCTTAAAAACCCAACTGTTGCTCCATATGCAAACTTAGGAGAAGTTAAACTAAGAATCACAGCGCGAGCAAAGAATCATCTAGAAGCAAAAAATATAATTAAACCAGTAAAAGAAAAATTAAAAAAAGATTTTTCGAAATTTATTTTTGGAGAGGATAATGATACTCTTCCTAGCATTTTAATAAAAGAATTAACCGAGAGGAACCAAACTATTGTTTTTGCTGAATCCTGCACCGGAGGCCTTCTATCTTCATCACTAACATCAATATCTGGCTCATCTAAAGTTTTCAAAGGTAGTATAGTTTCTTACAGTAATGAGCTAAAAAATTCATTATTAAATATTTCTGAAAAGAAGCTTATAAAATATGGTGCTGTTTCTGAAGAAGTTTGTGAGTCCATGGCAATTAATGTAAAAGAGAAATTAGGAGCAGATTGGGCAATAGCCATTAGTGGAATAGCTGGTCCTAACGGAGGCAGTCAAGATAAACCGGTAGGACTTGTCTATATATCAATTTCTGGACCGAATAATCATATAACTAATATAAAAAAACTATTTAACTCGAACCGAAATAGAGTAGAAATTCAAACACTAAGTGTAAATGTGTGTTTGAACAGCCTCAGATTAATCCTATTATCGAATAGTAAGTAACTATTTTTACAAATTGAGTCAAGATACCTTATTTGATAAAGTTTGGGATTTACACAAAGTTTCAAAACTTCCAGGTGGATCTGATCAAATATTTATTGGTCTTCACCTTATCCATGAAGTTACAAGTCCTCAAGCATTTGGCGCTTTAAAAGACAAAAAATTAAAAGTTAAATTCCCTGACAGAACTGTTGCTACCGTTGATCATATTGTGCCAACAGACAATCAGAGCAGGCCTTTCAAAGATAATCTCGCTGAACAAATGATTGAAACACTTGAAAAGAATTGCTTAGAACATAAAATAAGATTTTTTAATATTGGAAGTGGTAATCAAGGAATAGTTCACGTAGTAGCACCAGAATTAGGGCTAACTCAGCCAGGAATGACTATCGCTTGCGGAGATTCACATACTTCAACTCATGGAGCTTTTGGGTCAATTGCTTTTGGGATAGGTACAAGTCAAGTAAGAGATGTTCTGGCTACCCAAACAATAGCCATGAACAAATTGAAAGTGAGGCAGATTTGGTGTGACAATAAATTATCTAAGGGTGTTTATGCCAAGGATTTAGTACTTCATATCATTAATGAACTTGGTGTAAAGGCAGGAGTGGGTTTCGCATATGAATTTGGAGGGCCTGCGATAGAAGAATTATCAATGGAAGAAAGGATGACTATATGCAATATGTCTATTGAAGGAGGAGCAAGATGCGGCTACATTAACCCCGATGAAAAGACCTTTAGTTACATTAAAAATAAATTATGTGCCCCAAAAAATAAGCATTGGGATAAAGCTCTCAAATGGTGGAAATCATTAAAAAGCGATGAAAATTCAATATATGATGATGTAATAAAATTAGATGCTTCTAAAGTAGAACCAACCGTAACCTGGGGAATTACTCCCGGTCAGAGTGTAGGAATCAATCAACAGATCCCTCTTTTAGAAGAATTATCTCCAAATGACAAATTAGTTGCTGAAGAGGCTTTTGAATATATGAGTTTCGAGCCAGGACAATCAATAAAAGATATACCGGTAGAAGTTTGTTTCATAGGCAGTTGCACCAATGGGCGAATCAGTGACTTGAGAATTGCAGCTAAAGTTTTAAAAGACAAAAAAGTATCTAAGAATGTAAAAGCATTTGTAGTTCCTGGTTCAGAAAAAGTAGCCAATGAAGCAAAACGAGAAGGTCTTGATCAGATATTTAAGGATTCTGGATTTCAATGGCGAGAACCAGGCTGCTCGATGTGTTTAGCAATGAATTCAGATAAGCTTATAGGTAATCAAGTTAGTGCTAGTTCTAGTAATAGAAATTTTAAGGGCAGACAGGGTTCTCCTAGCGGGAGAACATTACTTATGAGTCCAGCAATGGTTGCTGCTGCTGCAATTAATGGCAAAGTCAGTGACGTTAGAGAATTTATCAAATAATGAAATCCAAATTTATCCCACCAATTGGAAAAATTACACAAATAAAAGGGCAATGTATCTCCTTGATTGGTAACGACATTGATACAGATCGAATAATTCCAGCGCGTTTCTTGAAGTGTGTTAACTTTGATTCATTGGGTGAATCTGTTTTTAAAGATGATAGAGAAACTTTAAAGGGAAAGCATCCTTTCGATCTAGAAGAAAACAAAAATGCCACAATACTAATTGTTAATAGCAATTTTGGATGTGGTTCCAGCAGAGAACATGCCCCCCAAGCACTGATGAGATGGGGCATAAAAGCAATCATAGGAGAGAGTTTCGCCGATATTTTTTATAGTAACTGTATTGCAATAGGTATCCCATGTCTTACGCTTCCAAAAAAATCAATACTAGAAATTCAAAAAAATAAGGATAATAAATTTTTATTCTTAGAAATTGATCTTAAAAATTCATTAGCAAAATCAAAAAATTTGAGTTTAAAACTTGAGATTAAGGAAAGCTCAAGAAAAATGTTTTTATTAGGAGAATGGGATGCAACTGCAACACTACTTGAGAATGAAAGTCTAATTGAAAATAAATGCAAATATTTACCTTATTTAGAATTTAATAATTATTTTTCTTAGCTATTCAAATCCAAATAAACTGAAAGAAATTCCTCCTGCTTGATTATGAGGCTGATAAAAAATACCAACTTCATAGGATCTTTTTTTCCAATTTAATGAGATTTTAGAATCTATAAATTCACCATAATCATCTGAATCATTCGTTAAGTTTAAAGTCCCATCAGTTTTGAGAATAACAGGTCCAAATATTTGCTGATCAAAAGCAATGTTTAGAGTAAACTTATCATAATTGTGGTCAAATTTAAAAACACTTTTTCCACTATCAAATTTATAGAATGGCAAAAGACTAATACGTGTATAGTCAAAAGTTTTATTTTTAAAATTTCCTAATACTAATTCTGGTCCAATGCCTAATCCTAAATATTCTTGATGATCACCATTTTCATAGAAAGAATATGATGCTTCTAATCTTGTATCAAGACTCAATCCTTTAGTGATTGGTTGAGAAATATATTTATATGATATATCTATAGATTTATTTTTAGGCTCTTGAATACTTATCGGAAATTTCTGGTCCAGAGAATAAAAAAAGTTACCTTTTAGGTTGGTTACAAGATTTTTTGTATTTAAAGCCTCTGCTGTAATATTTGCCAAACCTAAAGATAAAAATTCTTTCTTTTTGATGCCATTGACAACCCAATTATTTTCTTTCTGTAGTTTTGAACCATAACCAGAGTAAATTTCCGCTTCCCCCAATGAGCCATTCCAAACTATCTCTCTATACATTCCATAAAATGTTTTATCCCATTTTGTACCTAAAAAATTAATCTCTTTATTCAATGTTGTTTTCAATCTGAATGCATCTGAAAAATTATCAAAATTAAAAGAATTTAGATTCTTATCTATTTCTAAACCCCAATTATTTATTCTTCCTTTTATCTGAGATTTAAGAGCAAAATAGTCTTGAAAACTTGTATTTCTTTTAACTTTCTCTGAAGTTATTGAATCCCCCTTATTCACAAAACTTTTTGTATAGCCTTTTAGTGAACGTTGAATCAAGAATTGAGGCTCTAAATCAAGAACAAAATCATCATTTATGTCTATTGAGTTAATTTTCCTACCGATAAAATACCCATCCTTATCTAAATTGTCATATCCAAAGTTCCATTTATTTGCAGATTGGAAATTTTTAAAATTAAAATCTCTACTACCTAACCAAAAAGGGATTGATACTTTTTCCTCAAGTATTAAATAATTTAATGAAGATTTAAATCTGAGTTTTTTATTAATAGGAAAAACTTCTAATGAATTAATTGCTAATTTTACTTGTTTTAATTCGAGTAAATCATTAGTAAAAATAGCCTTTTTACTTTTCCATTTATCCCCATCTATGTTCACTTTATCCGTAAAAAAGAACCAATTCTGTACATTGTTAGGAGTATTTATAACTTCATTTTTTTTAAAATCAATTAAAGATTCTAACTTTTTAGAATCTGATAAACTGAAATTTGAAGCTATGTCATCAATTAAGGTATTGGTATTGATAACACCCTTGACATTTAATAGATAACCTTTGTCACTAATAAAGCTGTATTCAAGTTCTGCAACTCTAAAAATTTGATCGCCTAATATGAAGGTTATATTTCCCTTGGCTTCAATTTTTTTATTTAACTTGTCGTATATTAAATTATCAGCCTTAAGCAGTTTACCTCTGTAAGAAACAGATACATTGCCTTCAGCATAAATAACATCTTTTATTTCGGACTGTTTATCTGATTGGATTATTAACTCATTTTGATTTTCAGCTTTAGCGACAAAAAGTGAATCTATTTTTTTCTTTAAAAAATTTACATAAACATTATCAAGGTAAAAATTATTACTAAGGATATTATTATGAGAATTTAATGGAATTTCTACATTCGATAAATTTGATAAGGTTAATTTTATATTCCTATTATTAATATTTTTATTAATTTTTGATAATTCAGCTGGTTTAGATGGCTGTAGAAAATTAATAAAAAGAAAAGATAAAAATATTACTTTTTTTGAAATTCCAGAAATCAATTTAAGAATTTAATTAAAAGATTAATCTTGAGGACTTTCTAGATCTTTTCTGTTTGGGGTTCTTGTTGGATCACTTGCTAAAAATCCAAAAAGAAATATTCCAACAAAGAAGAAAACAATAGTGTAAACAGAGATTTTTAAGGCGAGCATGGAATGACGAGTGCTGACAGAATTATATCTTATTAAATTTATAATTAAACTATGGTTAAATGTTTACTTTTTGTATTTTTGGAAAATTTTGAAATACTTTAAGGGAGATTAATCGTCATGGTCATCCCAAGGATCTGTAAGCTTTGCTGCTTTAGGACCAAATGCAGTCCAAAGGCCAAAACCGGTTAAAGCCAGAAGTAACGCCAGGATTGTAACTGCTATGGAAACTGCAGGATCTGGAGCAGATGATAAAGTTTGCATCAATTTTGCTAAGTTTGTAAACAATTTATGTAGAAGTTCTTATACAATAGCGAAATAATATTCGATTTTGTGAATTTAACATGGGTCAAAAAACAGCCTTAGGAAGTCTTTTAAAAGCAATTGGCAATTCAGGTCAAGGAAAAGTTGTACCCGGTTGGGGAGCAGTTCCTGTCATGACGGTAATTGGTCTACTACTTTTGGTTTTTTTAGTTATTCTTCTACAAATTTATAACCAATCGCTTTTACTACAGGGTTTCTCAGTAGATTGGAACGGAAACTAGGTTTCTAAAACTCTAGCAAGAAGTTGTTCTAATTATTTGCATATTGCTGAATAACCTTTTTTAGAACTTTTGTTTTAATTTACTGGGTTATAGTTTGCTTATAAATTTATAATTCTCAATGAAAAGAGATTGAGAAATACATCATGAATGAAATATTTTTAATTGGATTAGGAAATCCTGGTAAAAAGTATTCAAAAAGTAGACATAACATTGGTTTTCTACTGCTTGAAAGCCTTTCAAAGAAATATAATTCAAATTTTTTATTAAAAGACAAGCTTAAAAGTTCCTGTTCAGAATTTCAAATTAATGATTCTACTTTCAGGTTATTTTTACCAAATACCTATATGAATAACAGTGGTGATGCTGTACGGGCAATAGTTGATTGGTACAAAATAAATTTAGATCAGATTTTCATAATAGTCGATGATAAAGATCTTCCCCTTGGAAAAATAAGATTTAGAAAAAAAGGGAGCTCAGGTGGACATAATGGTCTCAAAAGTATCATTGAACAATTACAAACGCAAAACTTTAAGAGGATAAGAATTGGTATTGGTTCACCTCCTTTAATAAAGGGAAAAAATAATTCCAATACTATTTCACATGTATTAGGAAATATTTCTATAGAAGAAAAATCAATATTGGATAAAGTGTATACGAGAGTAATAAAATCTCTCGAACAACTAAATATTAAAAAAGAAGAACACATAATTAATGAATTAAATTCTTTTAATAAAGACCAACCTTAAGAAATGCGTTCAAAACCCGAAACGATTGCCAATGTAAGTGTTAAGGAATATTGCTTCTCAAAAAAGCAAATTCAGGGGGTTGTTGAAGCTAGTCAATTTAAATGGACTTTTACATGGTCCTTTAATAAGGGTTTATTAAAAGTAAATCCACCTTTGGGAAGAGCATTAATTGAAGATGCATTATTGAGATTTTTATTGAAAAAAGATTATGAACTAGAAGCAGGAAATGACTATAAGTTCACTATTTCAGCCAAGTTTTAAAATCTATATTTTGATTCAAAGTAAACTTCATTTTGCAATAATCTTCTAAAATTATCAAAGCTGATATAGCATCAAGGTTTTTATTAAGAATAAAAACCTCCCTGGGTATTAAAAACTTCAGACCAGTAATTGGGAAAAGTTCAAAATATCTTGCTTTAGCCCTATAGGTAGTATTTTTTTCTTCAAAAGTTATTATTTCTTTTTTAAAAAAATATAGTTTTTCTCTAATCTCTCTACTGGTGGTACCATTACCAATAATAATTTGTGCTATGTCCTCAGCGGTAATTAAATTTCTTACATAATTCTCAAGGAATTCACTTTTAAGAATGATCGCTTTATAAACTTTTTTTTCACTTATTTCAGCTAAGACTAAGCCGCATTTACTTTTGCCGGGATCGATAGTTATTACTCTTGGCATTTAAGGTGCAATTTTGAAAATATTAATTTCAACGACTATAGGTTCTATGGTCTTACTATCTCTTAAAGATACTACTTCTAACTTAAATTTGATTTTTTGATTTTCTTGAAGAAAGTCTTTAATTTTTTTTATAAAATTACCACTTGTTTTAATTTCACTAACTTGTGACCCTTTTAACTTAATTTCATCTAATGTTTCTCTAAGCAATGATTTAATTTTTAAATTAATAGATTTAATATTTAAATCACTTTCTCCCAGAATTAAACTTGTAATAACATCCCCTTTTTCAACTATTAATTTATTCTGTAATAAATCAGGAGATACAAAAACATAATTATCACCTTTTAAAACATTTGTTGCTGATTTAATTAATAAAATCCAGTCACCACCTTTAGCAACTATTGCCTCAATTTTTGCAATATCACTAGGTTTCCACAAAAGAATATTTTTTGCCTCTTTATTGGTTGGGATAACAATTTTCCTAACAAATTTATCAGCTTCATTATAGATTTTTGTCAAGTCGCGTTTTATATTTGAGCTGGAATTGACCTCAGCAATAAATAAAGTTTGTCCTCTTTTAATAACAATATTTCCTCTCCTAAATTCTTTAATATTATTTTTTAATTGATTTAACTCCTTTTCTTTTTGAATAATTTTACCTTCAAGTTCCTTTTGTTCTTCCTGTAAAGGGATTAAGGCCTTTTTACTTTCATCTAAAGTTTTTTGCAAAAAAGGAATATCAACAAAAAGCCTTTGTCTGAATTCGTCACTAACTAAAATCAATAAGCCTATTGATACCGAACTAATAAACCCACCAGTTATTATCGTTATTATTGTCGCTGTTTTTTTTGGTCTTAATTTTAAAATACTTAATCTTGCTTTACCAATCTTTGTTCCAAGAATATCCCCAAATGGTGCAATTAATCCCCCTAGTAATATTAAAAAAACAATTAAAATCCAAGCCACACTTTTGCATATATCTCATACATCATAATTTATAATGAATCAATTAAATCTTTTTGCAAGAGCAATTGGATCGAACACTGTGATTTTTTTTCTCTCAATATTTAAAAGTCCTGAATCCTTTAAATCGCCTAATAATCTTGTAATGGTTACTCTTGTAGAACCAATAGCTTCAGCAATTGCCTGATGTGAAAGTCTTAGGTCTATTGTAATACCTTTTTCACCTGCAACTCCAAAGTCTCTACAAAGAACCATTAAAAAACTTACTAGACGAGAAGACATATCTCTATGTGTAAGAGTTTCTATCATTGTTTCAGTTTGCAAGATTCTACTTGAAAGCCCCTGTAAAAGTAAGAGTCCTACTGATGCGTCTTCCTCTATAGCTCTTAAAACAGAATTTGCAGGTGCTGTTATCATTTCAACTCTTGTAAATGCTACAGCATGGTAAAAACGATCAGATCTGTGGCCTGTTAGAAGAGATAAGACACCAAAGAGACTATTTTCTCTTAAAAGAGCCACAGTTATTTCTTCACCTGACTCATAAACTCTTGACAGTCTTACTGCTCCTCTTCTTATAAGATAAACCCTCTCAGCAGGGTCCCCAGGGAAAAATATTGTTTTAGATCTCTCAATCATTTCTGTGCTTGCGCCATCTAGACCTTTAATAACTTCCATTAAAGTTCTATTAATTGGGAAACGTTCCCCAACAGTGTTAATTTTACTTTGTCCGGACTGTTGCGAATTAAAGCGGTTTAATCCTCGTGAAGCAGGTATCATAAATATCTTGACTATTAAAAAATTTAAGGAGGCACCATAAAATATCTTGTATCAACAGTAACAATTTTCAATTCTTCTCATATAATTAACAAGACCTTTTCAGTCAGTTTCAACTTGCTTAACCCTTTTTTAAGTAAAATTACACTATATGCAGTGTCAATAGAATCTAATTATACTGCATGTAGAAAGAATCTAAATAATGGTAATTAGTTCATCCCATATTTATTCCAAAAGAAGTCTTGATGTTGTAGATACAAATAATGCTAACAAAATCAACTCTAAAAGATTTACACAAAACGGACAAATTCAAATCTATCAATCTTCATATCGAGGCAGCTACCCATCTATCATTAGAGACTCTCTAAGAAATGCTGCTCTTGGCAGGAAAGTGCTATTAATACAATTTATGAAAGGCGGGGTCAAGCAAGGAGTAGATAATGCAGTAAAGCTATGCGGTAATTTAACCTGGGTAAGATCATCACATTCCTTTGATCAATATAATACTGGAGCTATTGAAAATAATAAAAATTTAAAAAAAGCTATTCATGAATCTACTATTGAATTATGGAATTTTTGTAAAAAAGAACTACAGTCTGGCGAGAATGACCAAGTAATACTTGATGAAATTTTTTTAGCTATTGACATGAAAATCATTGATAAAGATGATTTGATTTCAACACTTGAAAACCGATTTATATCAGGAGATGTAATCCTTACTGGTACAGATATTCCTAAAGATTTATTATTAATGGCCAACCAAATTACCGAACTTCGCTCATAAAACAATGCTAAAAAATGATCTCTGGATAAATCAAAAAGCCGCGGAAGGAATGATAAATCCCTTTCAATCAAATCTTGTAAGGCATCTTGAACCTCACAATAAACAAAAGCCAGTTTTGAGTTACGGATGTTCATCATATGGCTATGATTTAAGACTTTCATCAAAAGAATTCCTAATTTTCAGGCATATCCCTGGGACTGTGATGAATCCCAAAAATTTTAATCCTAATAATTTAGAAAAAACTGTTCTGCACCACGATAAAGATGGAGACTTTTTTATTCTCCCTGCTCACTCCTATGGTTTAGGAGTGGCTTTAGAAAAGATGAAAGTACCTGAAAATATAACTGTAATCTGTATAGGCAAAAGTACTTACGCAAGACTAGGAATAATTGTTAACACAACGCCCGCAGAGGCAGGTTGGGAAGGACATCTAACTTTAGAGTTTAGTAATAGTTCAGGTGCAGATTGCAGAATTTATGCTGAAGAGGGTATTTGCCAACTGCTCTTTTTTGAGGGTGATCCATGTTCTACAACATATGAAGATAGAAGAGGTAAATATCAAAACCAACCAGAAAAAGTGACTCTAGCAAAGATCTGAAATGAGTAAAGTTGAGCTAATTTCGCTAACTCCTGATGCAGAAAAAACAATGGCTTACATTGCAAGAGTTAGTAATCCAAAAAATCAGGAAAATGCAGACTATTCGAAATTATTGAGTTATTGCATTAAAAATGAACATTGGAGTGTTTTTGAACAGTCATTCATGACCTTACAAATAGAAACCAACAGAGGCATCGCTGCCCAGATATTAAGACACAGATCATTTACTTTTCAGGAATTTTCACAGAGATATGCAGATAGTTCTCAATTAGGTAATATCCCCTTACCAGAATTGAGGCGTCAAGATTTTAAAAATAGGCAAAATTCAATCCCTGATCTACCTTTTGAGTTAAAAAAAAGATTCAATGAAAAAATTGGTTTACATTTTCAGGCTGCTTCAGAATTATATGAAGATTTACTTGCTGAAGGGGTAGCCAAAGAATGTGCGAGATTTGTTTTACCATTAGCAACTCCAACAAGAATCTATATGTCTGGATCATGCAGATCGTGGATCCATTACATTAATTTAAGATCAGCTCACGGTACCCAAAAAGAACATAAGTCTATCGCTCAAAATTGCAAGTCTATTTTTAAAGAAAGTTTCCCGATCGTATCAAAATCTTTAGAATGGTAACAATTATCCATGACTACGAGGACTAACATCCCTATTATTTTCTTGAATTTTTGAAAATTCAGCATTAATAATTTCCTCATAGGGTTTTTCTTCTTTTTGTAAATTCTTAATGGATTCTCTTATTTTTATTTCATCTTGTTTACCAATAAATGTAGATATTAAATTACCCTTCTTATCCAAAAGATTAACTTGAGGTATTCCGTTAACTGCAAACTGCTGGATATAATTACCCCACTTTTGATTATCAACATTTAAAAAAACAAAATTAATATCTTTTTCGTATTCATCTTTTAAGGCAGAAACTTGTGGAGCCATTTCTTTGCAAACTTCGCACCATTCAGCATAAAATTCCAAGAATGTAGGTTTATTATTTGTAAAAGCTATATTAGGATCAACAGATAATTCTCCAAAACTCCTCAGAAGATAAGTTGATTTTAAAAAGGGATTTCTAAACAAAACGGATAAAATAATAACAATAGATATGATCGCAATAAGTATTGCTTTTAAATTTGTCTTTAAAATTGATACTCGCCTTTCAGATTGCACTATTAGGGTATTACTAACTAAAGACATCTTAGATAAGTTAAATAAATAAAGAGAATTGAAATCTATAAGCTTTTAATTAACTGATAAAATAAGAACTAAATAATTATCAAAAATTTCTTTGATTCCTGAAATCTAATTATGCAGTCAATCTTTGGAACTGATGGAATAAGAGGAAGATTTAATAAAGAGATAACTTATTCTTTAGCCTACAAAGTAGGATATTATCTAGGTTCGACTTTAGAAAATAAAAATCCAATATTAATTGGAAGAGATACAAGAATTAGTGGAGATATTCTACTTAAAGCTATAACACAAGGTATAAATGAAAGTGGCAAAAAATTTATAAATCTTGGAATCTGCCCTACCCCAGCTATACCTTTTTTAATCAAACACGAGAACCTGAGTAGTGGGATCATGATATCAGCAAGTCATAATCCACCAGAATATAATGGGATAAAAATTTTTGATCATAATGGTCAGAAAATTACAAAATATTTTGAAAATAAAATTCAAAAATTAATTGAAGAGTCCAATCAAAATATATTACTTCCTACAAAAGTGAGTCCCGTAAATACAAATAAAGATCTTTTGGATGTTTATTTTAAAAGTCTAATCCAAACAATGGGTGGAGAAAATTTAAGCGGTTTGAAAATAATATTAGACACATGCTACGGATCAGCGACAACCTGCGCAGAACAAATTTTTCAGTCTCTTGGTGCTGATGTAAGAGTGATCAATAACACTAAAAATGGATTAAAAATTAACATGAATTGTGGCTCTACTAACCTAAATCCATTAAAAAAAGCATTACTAGAGAGTCCTGCAGATATGGGATTTAGCTTCGATGGAGATGCCGATAGAGTAATTGGAATAGATTCAAGAGGCAATGTGTTAGATGGAGATCACATTCTTTTTCTTTGGGGTAGAGAACTTATGGAACAAAAAATTCTCACAAATAATGTACTTATATCAACACAAATGGCAAACCTAGGTTTTGAAAATGCCTGGAAGAAAATTGGAGGAATTTTATATAGAACTGATGTAGGAGATAAATATGTTTTTGACGCAATCAAGAAAAAAAGAGCCGTTTTAGGAGGTGAGCAGTCAGGTCATATACTTTCAAAAATTAATAACTTTTCCGGAGATGGGATATTGACAGCACTTCAAATTTCTAAATATTGTAAAAAGAAAAATATTAATTTAAATGAATGGCTAAAAAGTAGTTTCGAACCTTTTCCTCAAAAACTAACCAATATCAATTTAGATTTTAATATTAATAAATTAAATCCAAAAAACAAAATCTTAATTGATCAAACTATAGAAAATTTTCAGGAAATATATTCGGATCATTGTAGAGTTTACATAAGGCCTAGCGGCACAGAACCCGTAATGAGAGTTTTAGTTGAAGCCAAAAATCATAATGAAGTTCGTTCTCTATCAAATGAAATAAAAAACAAACTCCTTTTAGAAATTAATAAAATAATAAATTAACGATGAATCAAATTTTTATATAAATTCTTTCAAAAATATCAAGTCGATTAAGCATCACATACTTTTCCCGATTAGTTTTAATTTTATTTGGATTAAAACTGTCGGATAAATTAAAATCTGTTTTATCTATCGTTTTAAAATAAAAATTACTCAATATAGTGCAATCCATATAATCGAATAAATCCTTTACATCTGTTTTTACAAAGATTAGGGTTCCTTTCTGTAATGAATTTGAAAGAATATTAATAAATTTTGGCTGAATTACACGCCTTTTATGATGTTTTTTTTTAAACCATGGATCAGGAAAATTAAAAGAAATACTTTTTAGATTTTCGATAATAAATTTACTTTGTTTATCATTAAAAATATTATTAGCATTTCCAAAAACAAAATATAGATTATTGATTTCTCTTTTAAGAACTTTTAATTTGGCATTTTTAACTAATTTCTCACGGATTTCAATTCCCAAATAATTCCAACTGGTGTTAACTAAAGCTAAATCGAATAGAAACTCACCAGCAGCACAACCTATATCCAAATGAAGATTCAATTTAGAATCTCCAAACATTTCACTCAAAGAAGGTATTCTTTTAATTTGATTGAAATTACTACTAAGAGGATTAACATGCTGTCTCATACAATTTATATATATATTTAGGCAATAATATAAGGATGCATAATATTCATAACTATGACAATAGTAAGTTCAAAAGTAAAAGTTTGATGTTTAATTATTATGTGTTTAAAAAGAAAAAGTTTTGAACGTTTTTAATCAACTTTCTATTTGGCTATCCTTTCAACTTTCAATAATTTTCCTGATTGGTATACCTGTTACTTTATCATTTTGGTCAATTAAAAAAAGAAATAAAGCAGTTTATAAACTTCTTTCAATATATTGGAAAGTATCCCTTTTATTTTTTATAAGCCTATTACTTTTAATAGGCAAATATAATTATGCTCTTTTGATAACAAATATATCAACACTATTAATGACAGTTTCAGTTTGGTTTTGGAACGATATTAATGATGAATTAAAAGAATATGATTTTTCTTACTCTCTTACCACAACGACAAAAATATGGAGATGGACGCTAACTTTTATATCTCTCAATTTCTTGATTCAGAGCTTACAAAACTTAGACTGCTTTTCTTTTATTAATTCTGATTCATGCGCAGCATGGCTTCTGCCTTCTTCAAATTTACATATTTTTATAAAAAATTTATTTAATTTTTTCTTCGGAACTAACTTTACTCAGCCGATAGCAAAATTTTTAGGATTATTTTCGTTATTAATCTATACTTTAGGCCTTATTCAATGGTCAATAATCAAATTTCCTAAAAATGGAAGAAACTCTTACTTCTCCGAAAATGATAGAAATTAATTTAATAAATAATCTTGAAAAAATAAGTTCCAAGATACCTAATAGGATACTTAAACTAGAAGGTTTCATTCTAAAAGAAAACTACAAGGAAAATTTAGAAATACTTATTTTCAAAGGTTTCAGTAGCTCTACCACTCACCCAATTGAGATAGATTTAGAAAAGAAAGTTATAGAACTATGCTATGTAATTAACAATTTTAAACTTTATAAGGCACCATTCACAGAAAACAAAAATAATTTGATTAGAGAAAATCAAGACACATTTTTCTTTTTAAATCAAAAAAACTGGATTTAAGTAAATTAAATATTAATAATATTTGAACATCGTTTGCATAATTTTGTATTTTGGATTCCATTAAAAGTTTCTTTTTGATAATGCCAACATCTATCACATTTTTGACCATGAGCTTTTATTATTTGGATTTTCCCAAGTGCATTGTTATCGGTAATTAGAGAATTCTCGACCAAATTGGATACCACTTGGAAGTTTGAAACTATAAGCCAATCCCTAAATAAATCTACATCTTGATTGCCAAATTCTTTTAGCCAAGTCAGTGAATCTTTTACTACTTTATCTTCAGGCAAATAATTAACTTCAGTTTCTAAAGCTGCTCCAATTATTTGTTTATTCCTACATCCTTCTATGGCTTTATTAATTTCAACTCTCAAATTTCTTAAATTTGCAATGTGATCATTAAGAATTTGATTTTTCCATAACTTCGGAAATATTGGCCATCCTCTTTGAAATACTGATTTTTCATTTGTTGAATATGGAATATTTTGCCAAATATCTTCAGCCATATGACAAAGCACTGGAGAAATAAGTACGGCTAAATTTTCAACAACTTTTGACATTACAAACTGACATGATCTTCTCCTAAATTGTGATTTAGAACTTACATATAACCTATCCTTTGCAATATCCAAATAAAAATTTGATAGATCTACAACGCAAAAACTTTGTAAGATTTGGAAAAATTTTGAAAATTCATAATTTTCATAAGCATTTGATATTTGATCTGTAACCTCAACTAATCTGCCCAACATCCATTGATCTAAGAGTGGTAATTGATCAATTTCAAAACTTTCAATTGTAGGATTAAAATCATGAATATTTCCTAAAAGATATCTTGCAGTATTACGAACTTTTCTGTAAACGTCTGAAAGTTGCTTGAGTATATTTGAACCAATTGGAACATCTACTGAATAATCTACAGAGCTTACCCATAGCCTTAAAACATCAGCGCCATAAGCAGGTTCAGTTTTTTTATTGTTACCTCCATTAATAATTATATTTGGATCAACAACATTACCTAAAGATTTGCTCATTTTTCTTCCGTTTTCATCAAGTGCAAAACCGTGAGTTAAAACTTTCTTATATGGAGGTTTATTATTAACTGCAACGGATGTTAGCAAAGAAGACTGGAACCATCCTCTATGTTGATCTGAGCCCTCTAAATAAAGATCGGCAGGATATTTTAATTCACTTCTAAGTTCACATACCGCCGCCCAGCTAGATCCCGAATCGAACCAAACATCCATTGTATCTGTACCTTTTTTCCATTGATCCGATTCTTTTGCATAATTTTCTGGCAATAGATTCTTAACATCCCAATCCCACCAAATATCAGCTCCATATTCACTAAAAAGTTTTTGAATATGATTAATTATCTCCCTGTTAAGGAGAATTTCATTACCATTTTTTTTATAAAAAACTGGAATTGGGACTCCCCATGATCTTTGTCTAGAAATACACCAATCTCCTCTACCGACAACCATAGAATAAATTCTTTTCTTTCCAGTTGCTGGCATCCATTCAACATCTTCAATTGCCTTTAATGCAGATGATCTAAAGCCATTTACAGATGCAAACCATTGTTCAGTTGCCCTAAAAATAGTTGGTTTTTTTGTTCTCCAATCATATGGATATCTATGCTTATAATTTTCTTGTAATAGAAGAAAATTATTTCCTTTTAGATACTCAATAATTAAATCATTTGCGTCTTTCAGGACATTCGATCCTTTGAATTGACCAGAATATTCATTTAAATTACCTTTTTCATCAACAACACATGTTATTGGTAAATCATATTTTTGACCCACATTAAAATCATCTATCCCGTGACCAGGGGCTGTATGAACAATTCCAGTACCTGATTCTGTCGTGATATAGTCACCTCCAATTAAAATCCTACAATTTTTATTCTTAGAGGGATGTTGATATTCAATATATTCTAATTTAGAGCCCTTAACCTCTAAAAGCACCTTGAACTCTTTATTAAATTTCTTACTTAATTCAGAAGATAAATCTTTTGCAAAAAGGTAAATTCGTTTTTCTTCGTCGATAGCAAAAACGTATTTTATTTTTGGATTTACTGCAACTGCTTCATTTGCAGGTATTGTCCAAGGAGTAGTAGTCCAAATAGTTATAAAGGAATTACCTTGAAAAAATTCTTTTTTGGTATTTGGATTTTGTTGGACTAAATTTAATAGAATTTCCTCAGATAATTTAGTGATTTTTAAAGAAACATAAATACTTTTTGAAAAATGTTCATCAGGATATTCTAATTCTGCTTCTGCAAGCGCAGTCCTGGAACTTGGACTCCAATGCACAGGTTTAAGACCTCGATATATATAGCCATTTAAAAACATTTTCCCAAATACTCCAATCTGAGCAGATTCATAACTTTTCTTAAGAGTTAAGTAAGGATTATCCCAATCTCCCCATATTCCCCACCTTTTGAAGCCCTCCATTTGATTATTAATTTGGATATGGGCATAATCTGTTGCTTTTTTTCTTAGATTTAGAGTGTCAAGATTCTTTCTTTCATCAGCTTTTAAATTCTGAAGAACTTTTAATTCAATAGGTAATCCATGACAATCCCAGCCAGGGACGTAATGCACCCTAAATCCTCTTAGGGTTTTGTATTTATTGATTATGTCTTTTAAAACCTTGTTAAGGGCATGACCCATATGAAGCGCTCCATTGGCATAAGGAGGACCATCATGTAGCGTAAATATTTCTCCTGAGTTACTTGAACCTAATTGAAAATCAATATTATTGTTAGCCCAAAAACTCTGAATCTCAGGTTCTCTTACAACTGAGTTGGCACGCATTGAGAAGTCAGTCTTAAGTAAATTTAAGGTTTCTTTATAAGAAAATTCAGTTTTTTGTTCTTTGCTATTTTGAGATTTCATACGAAGATATAAGAAATATTGGTGATCAAATGAAATTTTTATATAAATCTAATCTATTATATTCTTTCTTAATTGACCTGTAGTTTTTTTGGGAAGTTTCAAATAACCAATTTAGTTGAATTCAGACTTTTATATTATCATTTTTATCATTTCTTACCCACTTTTTTTGGGTTGTATTTTTATTATTGCTATCAAAATTAAAAAAATTTGAAGGATTCGCAAAATTACCAAACCCCAGATTCATAGCTTCTAATATTTTCGAAAAATTATTTTTAAATTCCAAAAAGGTAGTTATTTTTTTCTTTTCGATATCCGTCAATTGGTACCATCTAGACAAAAAAAGCTCTACTAAATAAAAAATAACTAGTACTGTGAACAAGAGCAAAATTATAAAAAATGATTCATCTATTGTTTTATTTTTAAGTATTAAAATAAAACCTATTAACAGATTTAAAAAAGCTTTTATTAAGTCTTTTGGTTTGCCGAGCTCAAGATAAATTATCGGTACAGATAAAAAAATGGTCCCAATTACTATATAAAAAGTTCCCAAATAAAATATCAAACTATTCATTAAATTAACTAATTAATAAAATTATAAGAAGTTGATATAGATAAACAAACTATCTATCAGAATTCCCTTAAGTGCGGTCGGGGAGACTTGAACTCCCACACCCGAAGATACGAGTACCTAAAACTCGCGCGTCTACCAATTCCGCCACGACCGCTCAAATAAAATAATAATTGAAAGAAGTTTATTTGAACAATTTTTTTTCTTAAGATGATTAATTTGACACATTAAATTAAATTAATAATCTTTTAGAAGAAATTTTTTATATTTGTGCATGCAATCTTCTTAAATTATTAGTTATATTAATTAAAGAATACAGGAACCGATTTCAAACTTAACTATTAAAAATACAACGAAAACTTCTAATTCTTCGAAAATACTTAATTGGCAAAAAGAGATTAAAAATTATGTAGATCCGCCAAATTTTTGGAATCCAACATTAGGTTTATTTTTTGGTGGTTATTTTCTGGCTTTTCTTAGCATATGGCAGTGGTATAGAGGTGTTTGGCCTTTACCTTTACTTGTAGCCACTGCTTTTTTAGCCTTACATATTGAAGGTACTGTAATTCATGATGCTTGTCATAAAGCCGCTCATCCAATTCCTTGGATAAATCAAGCTATGGGTCATGGGTCAGCAATTCTGTTAGGATTCAGCTTCCCAGTTTTTACGAGAGTCCATTTACAGCATCATATTCACGTTAATCACCCAAAAAATGATCCAGATCATATTGTCAGTACTTTTGGTCCAATTTGGCTAATCGCTCCAAGATTTTTTTATCATGAGGTATTTTTCTTTCAAAGAAAACTTTGGCGAAAATATGAATTACTACAATGGGGAA